>CAMDFO010000001.1 GCA_945897515.1 Rhodoplanes serenus
GCGGCCGATCCGTTCCGAGCCAACTCGATCAGGTCTTGCCGCGATGCTCTGTCCAGGAAACCGGGCTGTATCATCCGTTCGGTAGAATCCCGATCGCGCCGTTTGGCAAGGAGGTTCTTCGGATTCTCGGTGAGTCGGGGTATACAACACTTTCGCCGGTCAATCACGCAACGGTGCGGCGCCGGCCCGGCTTTTCGCAGCAGCAGGGTTGGGCCGAGGGCTGGTCAGGCGCGGCTGCCCACGAACTGAAGGATCACCTCGCGCCGGTGCGGGGCGGCGCGGTGCTCGATCAGGTAGATGCCCTGCCAGGTGCCGAGCGCCAAGACCCCGCCGCGCACCGGGACATGCAGCGAAACGCCGGTCAGCATGGCCTTGATGTGTCCCGGCATGTCGTCCGGCCCCTCGATGGTGTGGACCCAGGGGCCGTCGTCGGGCGCGAGGAGCCGCAGCGCCGCGGTCAGGTCGGTCTGGACGTCGGGATCGGCGTTTTCCTGGATGGTGAGCGACGCCGAGGTGTGCCGCAGGTAGAGCAGCAGCACGCCGTCGCCCGCCCCGCTCTGCTCGATGAAGCGCACCGCCTCGCGCGTGATGTCGGAAAAGCCGATGCCGGGGGTCTCGACCGCAAGCTCCGCGCTCGCGATCAGGTCCGGCGCCACGCTTCCGATCGCCGACAGGCGGCCAACCACGGCTGCACCTTAGCTCTTGCGCTGCATTTCCCGCTGCACGTTGGCCATCATCTCGACCAGCCGGCGCCAGATGCCCTCGACGAATGTTCGCACCCGTTCGAGATCGGCGTCGGTCGGCATCCGGGGGGTCTCGGGCGCGTTGGCGGTCGGCGGCACCGGATCGGCGGTCTTGGAATCGGGCTTGGCCTCTTGCTTGGGCTCGGCCGGCGGCTGGCTTCGCGCCAGCAGGTCTTTCCGCAGCGTCGCGATCTCGATTTGCAGGCGTCCGATCTCGGACTGCAGGCGGCCGATCTCGTTCTCGAGCGCCGCGCGCTCGTCGGCAACCGCCTTGCAGGTCCAGCCGGAGCCGCCGTGCCCGCACAGCGTCACATGCCCGGTCTGCCGGTCGAGCCGCATGATGCCGTCGGGCACGCGTTCGAACGCGTAGCGCCCGGGTTCCGGCGCCGGCGGCATTGTTGGCGCCGCCTCCTGCGCGAATCCGGCCCCCGACAGCAGAGACAGGCCGGAGACGACTGCGACCAGTGCAACGCGCCTCATGGTGTCCTCCCTCTCCGTGCTTTCCCCGCTCGCAGCGAATGCTCGAATCGGGTCTCCGTCGCGACGCATTCTATGCGCCCCAGCGGCCGGGCGCACGCCGAAGGTCGGCATGTGGTTGATAAGCCCGGCCTGCGGCTTCACGTGCGAGCGGAAACCGCCCGACGAACGGTGTCGCGCACACCCCGAGAATCCGCGCAACCGCTTGATAATCGGGCACTTTCAAACAATGCCCGGAACCGGTGCGATTTCTTGACTCGCTGAAACCCCGTCAGTATGTTCCGCGCGGTTTCAAGGACGGCAGGAATACGCCGGTTTTGCTCTAGAATTCGCGGTCGAGGGCCATGGCTGACGGCACGCGAAACGAAGGCAAAAACGACAACAACCGGTCAGCCGAAGAGGCCGCTCTCTCCGCGAGGCTCCAACGTCTCGGCGAACGGCTCGACCAGAAAGGGACGAGCCGGCCTGTCGAAACTGGGCCGTCCGGTCCGAGAACCGATCCGTCGGCTCTCGCCCGTGGCTTCCGGCTCTCAACCGAGCTGGTCGCCGGTGTGCTGGTCGGTGCTTTCATCGGCTGGGCGCTCGACAAGTGGCTCGGAACCTCGCCGTGGGGGATGATGGTTTTTCTCCTGCTCGGCTTCGCAGCCGGCGTCATCAACGTGATCCGCGCGGCGGGGGTCTCCCCAACAGGCAAGCCGGGCTCTGGTCGATAGGATTTGGGAAGTTCGCGCGCGATGGCCGATCCGATTCATCAATTCGAGATCAACAAGATCGCCACGCTCGGCCATATCGGCGGGCATGAGATCGCGTTCACCAATTCCGCGCTGTTCATGGCGATTACCGTGGTCGGGATCTGGGCGCTGCTGGTCGGCGGAAGCTCCAGGCGCGCGCTGGTGCCGGGGCGGATGCAGTCGATCGCGGAGCTATCCTACGAGTTCGTCGCCAACACCATCCAAAGCACCGCCGGCAAGGAGGGGATGAAGTTCTTCCCCTTCGTGTTCACGCTGTTCATGTTCATCCTGATGGCGAACATGATCGGGATCGTGCCCTACACGTTCACGGTGACGAGCCACATCATCATCACCGCCATGCTGGCGATCATGGTGTTCCTCACGGTCATCGTCTACGGCTTCTACAGGAACGGCCTGAAGTTCTTCCGGCTGTTCGTGCCGAGCGGGATTCCGATCTACATCCTGCCGCTGATCGTGTTCATCGAGGTGCTGTCGTTCCTGTCGCGGCCGATCTCGCACAGCGTCCGACTGTTCGCCAACATGCTGGCCGGCCACATCACGCTGAAGGTGCTGGCGGGCTTCATCACGATGATGATCGGAAGCCTGGGTATCGTCGGCTGGCTTGGAGCGGTGCTGCCGCTCGGCATGGTCGTGGCGATCACCGCGCTGGAGGTGCTGGTCGCCTTCCTGCAGGCCTACGTGTTCGCGATCCTGACCTGCATCTATCTCAACGACGCCATTCACCCGGGTCACTGACCCAAAACCTATCCAACCTCGAGAAGGAGTTTCGTTATGGATCCAGTTGCAGCGAAGTACATCGGTGCCGGCATCGCCTGCATCGGAATGGGCGGCGCCGGCGCCGGCGTGGGCATCATCTTCGGCAACTATCTCGCCGCCGCGCTGCGCAATCCGTCGGCTGCCCAGGGCCAGTTCGGCAACCTGATCTTCGGGTTCGCCGTGACCGAGGCGCTCGGCATCTTCTCGCTGCTGATCGCGCTGCTGCTGCTGTTCGCGCTCTAGGGCATGATCCGGAAAAGTGGAAACCGGTTTTCCGAAAAGATCATACCCAAACAAAAAGGCGGGCCGAGGGTGATTCAATTTCCACGGATCACACTCTAGCCGAACCGAGGGAATAGAGAGCGATGGCCACGAGCGCACGTACGGAAGTGCCGGGCGGCAAGCCCCAATTTCCGCCGTTCAACAAGGAGACGTTCGCCTCCCAGCTCGTCTGGTTCGCGATCGCTTTCGTCGCGCTCTATCTCATCATCTCGAAGCTCGCGATCCCGCGCATCGGCGGGATCATGGCAGCCCGCAGCGGACAGATCGAAGGCGACCTCGCCGAGGCCAACCGGCTCAAGGCGCAGTCGGACGCGGCGATCGCGGCCTACGAGAAGGCTCTGGCCGATGCCCGCGGCCGGGCTCAGACGCTCGCCGCCGAGACCCGCGAAAGGCTCAACGCCGAGGCCGAGGTGAGGCGCAAGAAGCTCGAGGCCGAACTGGCCGAGAAGCTGCTCGCCGCCGAGAAAACCATCGCGGCGACCAAGCTCGCCGCTATGTCCAATGTGCGGACCATCGCGGCCGAAACCACTGCGGCCATCGTCGAGCGGCTGATCGGCAGCACCCCGGCTCCCGCCGTGGTCGACGCCGCGGTCGCCGATGTGCTGAAGCGGTAAGGAGCCGAGCGAAATGGCCGACATCCTTCAAACTCCGGAATTCTGGGTCGCTGTCGCGTTCCTGATCTTTCTCGGCATTCTCGGCTACGTCGGCGTGCACAAGACCATCATCGACGCGCTCGACAAGCGCGCCGCCGGTATCAAGGCCGATCTCGACGAAGCCCGCCGGTTGCGCGACGAGGCCGCCCGGCTGGTCGCGGAATATCAGCGCAAGCAGCATGAGGCCGAACGCGAGGCCGAGGCGATCGTCACCGAGGCCAGGGCGGAGGCCGAGCGGGTCGCGGCCGAGGCGCGGGCCAAGATGGAAGAGTTTGTCTTGCGGCGCACAAAGCAGGCCGAAGCCAAGATCGGCCAGGCCGAGGTACAGGCGCTCGCCGAGGTGCGCGCCGCCGCCGCCGATGCGGCCGTCGCAGCCGCCGAGCGCATCTTGACGCAGAGCGCCAAGGGCAACGTCGCCCAGGACCTGATCGCCCGTGGCATTCAGGACGTGAAGACCAAGCTGAACTAGCTTCGGCTATTCGGCGATTATCCACGCCACGCCTGAATAATCGGCACATGGCCTGCACCGGCTCCGCTAGCCGTCGCGCATGTGGAGAAGCTGTGCACAACGGCTCGCCCCAGGCCGTGCGCCTTTGCTCCCGGGACTCCCCGTCCATAATCTGGCCACGCGAATCACTTTACGCAAAAGGGTGATCGCCAAGTGCGGCGGCCGGATTCGGGGGCCACCCGTGATCATTTTCGACTGCAACGGCGTCTTGGTTGACAGCGAGGCGATCGCTGCGACCGTTGCTGCGCAAAAATTGGGACGCGCCGGCTTCTCCGTGTCGCCGGAGGTGATCGCGCGCTTTTTTGCCGGCCGCCGGCCGACCGACCGACATGATGGCCGACGTCGAGGCCGCCACCAAGCGCAAGCTCCCTGAAAACTTCGCCACCACGCTGGCCGCAGCCACGATGAAGCGGCTGCGCGCCGAGGTGCAGGCCACGGCCCATGTGGCGCATGCGCTGACCTGGTTGCGCGGGCCGAAATGCGTGGCGTCGTCCTCGCCGCTCGACCGCGTCCGGGTAAGCCTGGAAACCACCGGCCTGCTGCGCTTTTTCGACCCTTACCTGTTCTCCGCCAACGACGTGCCGCGCGGCAAACCGGCGCCGGATCTGTTTCTCGACGTCGCCGCCAAAATGCGGGTTCAACCCGCCGACTGCCTGGTGGTCGAGGATTCTCCCGCTGGTGTCGCCGCCGCGCATGCAGCCGGCATGGTGCCGATCGGCTTCATCGGCGGCACGCACACCGGGCCGAACCTCGGCGCCTACCTGACCAATGCCGGCGCCCGCGCGGTGATCGCGGACATGCGCGCGCTCAAGAGCACCGTGGTCGCGCTGCGCGGCTGGTAGCTCGATCTCGCATTTGGAAAATCAGGCCGGATTACGCCGCGCCGGGGGCCGTCTTTCCGGCCGCCTTGGCTGTTCCCGCACCGCGTTGGGATCGAAGCCGATGTACACGATGTAGGAATCGATATCGCCGCCCCTGGGCATCGGGAAGCTCAGCTCTTCCTCGATCAGCGTGAACGCCACATTGGGCGCGCCCTCCGGCACCACGACCTGGATGCGGTGCAGCTTGGTTACGATCGTTTTCGGATCGGGACCTTCATGAACCACCGCAAAACGCATCGGCACGTCGAGCTGCCCCGGCATGCCGGCCGGTCCCAGAACCACCCGGCCCTGAATCCCGACCTTCATCGTGACGGTGCTGCCCACCAGCTTGCATTCGCGGGCGGTCTGTCCGATGCCGACCTGGTAGCGCATGTTCATGGGCGATTGATCGGCCGCATTGGCCGATATGGCCAAGGTCCCTGCCCCTGACCGGACATCGACGCCTGGGCATTCAAAACTCGGGATGGCAGCCGCAGACGCATCGGTTCCGGTCGCGCCGCCGGTGAACAGCGGAGACATGCCGGGTATCGAGGACATCGAACAGCCCGCCAACGCCAGCCCAAGAGCGGCCAGGGCCGCCAACGTCCGGTACTCCAACACTCCACGCATGCTCAAAGCCTTAGGTCCACAATGGCTAAGTCCGGGTAAACGCCACGCTTTATAGCAGCCCGACCGTGGCAGGCCCAAGGCGGGGGCGCGACCCTCTCACCCCCGGAAAGCGAGGAGGCTCGCCCCCGCCGTCGCAAAAGGAACGATCTTCGTGCTCCACTCTACGGATCGCTGCGCAGCCGTGCGTAAAGCAGATGATCCTGCCACATCGCGTTGATGCAAAGGTAAGCGCGGGCATAGCCCTCGCGGCGGAAGCCGCTGCGCTCCAGCAGCCGCACCGAAGCAAGATTGGTCGGGATGCAAGCGGCCTCGACGCGGTGCAGCCGCAGCACGTCGAACGCCGCCGGCAGCAGCGCGCGCACCGCCGCCGTCATGTAGCCCTGCCGGCTGTACGAATGGCCGATCCAGTAGCCGAGGCTGGCCGCCTGGGCGACGCCGCGCCGGATGTTGGCCAGCGCCAGACCGCCGATCAGCGTGTTGTCCTGCTTGCGAAACAGGAAGAACGGATAGGCCTGGTCGGTGCGCAGGTCCTCGGCGTAGCGCTTCATGCGCTGGCGGAAGGCGGATCGGCTCAGATCGTCGGTGGGCCAGGTCGGCTCCCACGGCGTAAGGAACGCGCGGCTCTCCTCGCGGACCGCCGCCCAGGCGGCGTAATCCGCCATTTGCGGCGTGCGAAGCAGCACGCCGTCTCCGGCGATCGGAGGCAGCGGCTCTGGAGAGTTCAGCGCACGAAACAACGCCATATGAAAAGCTTAAGCTGCCCGGCTAACCAAACTGTCCACAATCGTCGCAGCGCCTTCAAGCCCCTTTCCGGGACCGAGCGCCGCGATGGCAGGCCGGCCGCGGACAATCAGCGCACGTCCGGCTGCGCGGCACGATTCGACCGTTACCGCCTCGATCTTGCCGACGATCTCTTCCAGCGGAATCGGCCGGCCGTGGATCAGGATCTGGTTGGCGAGCTGCCGGGCGCGGGCGCCGGAGCTTTCAAGAGCCATCAGCAGCCCGACCTTCATCTGGGCCTTGGCCTTGGCCACCTCCGCCTCGGTGATCGTGGCGGCAGCCTCAGCGGTCTCGTCGACCACCACGCGCATCAATTCGTTCACGTCGGCGGCGTCGGTGCCGGCGTAGATGCCGAACATGCCGATGTCGGCATAGGGCGCATGAAAAGCCTGGATGGTGTAGCAGAGGCCGCGGGTCTCGCGGACCTCCTGGAACAGCCGCGACGACATCCCGCCGCCGAGCGTCGAGGCGAAAACCTGCAGGCTGTAGAGCGACGGATCGCGTTGCCCGACGCCTTCGAGCGCCACGGCTATATGAACCTGCTCCAGATCGCGCGATTCGAGCTTCGAGCCGCCGCCGAATGTCGCACCTTGCGGGACCGGCGCCGCCGGGCCGTTGAAATTGCCGAACCGCCGCTGCACTTCTTCGACCACGATGGCATGGTCGACCGCACCGGTCGCGGCCACCACCATGTCGGGACCGCGGTAGTTACGCGCCAGATATGCGCGCAGGTTCTGGTCCTTGAACGAGCACACGCTCTCCGGCGTGCCCAGGATCGAACGCCCCATCGGCTGGTTCGGAAACGCGATCGATTGCAGGTAGTCGAACACCAGATCGTCCGGTGCGTCTTCGGTTGCTCCGATCTCCTGCACGATCACGTTCTGCTCGCGGATCAGCTCAGCCGGGTCGAACGTCGGATTGGAAAGAATGTCGGACAGGACGTCGACCGCGAGCGGCACGTCGGTCTTGAGCACGCTGGCGAAATAGGCGGTGGTCTCGAAGCTGGTCGCGGCGTTGATGTCGCCGCCGACATACTCAATCTCCTCGGCGATTTCGCGCGCGGTGCGGCGCTTGGTGCCCTTGAACGCCATGTGCTCGAGCAGGTGCGAGATGCCGTGCTCGTTGGGCTGCTCGTCGCGGCTGCCGGACCCGATCCAGACTCCGAGCGAGGAGGTCTGCAGGTGCGGCATGCTGTCGGTGACGACGGTCAGCCCCGACGGGAGGCGTGTGACTTCAACACTCATGCCGCTGCTCCTTCGCGCGCGGCACGGCTTGCCGCCAGGATAAAACGCTCAACTGCGCCCTGGTCCACAGGCATGGTGGTGACCCGTTCCGCACGTGTAGGTAAGTCGGCCAGCCAGTCCGGCAAGGGCGGCCGCACGCCGCAAGCCGCCTCGACCGCGTCCGGGAACTTCGCCGGATGGGCCGTTCCGAGCACGATCATGGGAATGGACGGATCGCGGGTTTCTTTTTCCGCGACCGCGAGGCCGACGGCGGTATGCGGGTCGACGAAGTGGCCGGTCTCGCGCAGCACGGTGCGAATGACGGCCGCCACCTCGTCCTCGCTGGCGTGGTCGGCGCTGAACAACGCCCGGATTTCCGACAGAGCGCGCGTCGACAGCGAAAATCGCCCCGACTGCGCCAAGCTGCCCATCAGCGCGCGCACAGCAGCGCCGTCGCGGCCGGTGGCCTCGAACAGCAGGCGCTCGAAGTTCGACGACACCTGGATATCCATCGAGGGCGACGACGTCGGCACCACCTCGCGCACCTCGTAGGTGCCGGTCGCGAGCGTTCGGGCGAGGATGTCGTTGACATTGGTGGCAATCACCAGCCGGTCGACGCCTAAGCCCATGCGTTGCGCGACGTAGCCGGCGAAGATGTCGCCGAAGTTTCCGGTCGGCACGGTGAACGCGACCTTGCGATGCGGCGCGCCGAGCGTGGCCGCGGCGGTGAAATAGTAGACCACCTGGGCGACGATGCGCGCCCAGTTGATCGAGTTGACGCCGGACAGCCGCACCCGGTCGCGGAAAGCATGGTGATTGAACAGGCCCTTCACGATGGCCTGGCAGTCGTCGAACGTACCTTCGACCGCGATGGCATGGACGTTGTCGTCGGTGGCCGTCGTCATCATCAAACGCTGCACGTCGGAAACCCGGCCGGCCGGGAACAGCACGAACAAATCCATCCGCGCGCGGCCGCGAAACGCCTCGACCGCGGCGCCGCCGGTGTCGCCGGAGGTCGCAACCACGATCGTCGTGCGTTCGTTGCGCTTGGTCAGCGCATGATCCATCAGCCGCGCCAGGAGTTGCATCGCCACGTCCTTGAACGCGAGCGTGGGGCCGTGAAACAGCTCCAGCATGAAGGTGCTGGTGTCGAGCTGATTGAGCGGCACGATCGCCGGATGGCGGAACATGCCGTAGGCCTCGCGCGCCATGCGCGATAATTCGGCCTCGGTCAGCGTGTCGCCGACGAACGGCCGGATCACTTCGACCGCGACCTCGGCATACGGCCGGCCGGCGAACGACGCGATGGTTTCCGGCGCGAGGCGCGGCCAGCTTTCCGGCACATAGAGCCCACCGTCGCGGGCGAGGCCTGCGAGCGTGACGTCAATGAAGCCGAGCGGCGGGGCTTCGCCGCGGGTGGAGACATAGCGCACGGTCGGTCCTTGAGTGTTGGGCCGACACTAGATGCAAGCTTGGGCTTTCACAAGGAAACGATAAGTCATTATTTCAACTGAAGAAATCGGCATTGTCGAGCTCTGAGGGCCGTTTAGCGCGGATCGGCGAATGCTGCCGGACGCCGGCTCCAGACCCACGCCGAAAACACCGCGGCCAGCACGATCGCGAGCCCGAACCAGGTCAGCGCGTATTGCAGGTGATTGTTGGTCAAATTGATCTTGAGCCGTCCAGGTTTCGGAAAGCCGCCGGGCGGCGCCGGCGCTTCGAGTTCGATGTAGAACGGCGCGACCGCGCCCCAGCCGTTCTGCGCCGCCATCGCCTGATGGTCGCGTGCAAACCATAGATTCTGACTGGCATTGTACGCGCCGACGAACCAGCTCGGCGTTTCCGGCCAGCGCATGACGCCAATGAGGGTGACCATGCCGTCGATCGGACCGAGCTGTCTGGTCGCGGCGGTCGGCTGCTGGTCCGGGACGTAGCCGCGGTTGACGACGACGATGCGGCTATTGGGAAGCCGCGCCGACGCAAAGGCGAAATAGCCCGGCGTCTTGATGTCGTCGCGCAGCGCCGAGCCGCTGGTGTAAACGCGCGCCTCCTCCCGGTGCGGGTCGCCGCTGTTGACGAACTCCGCGCGAAACACCACACGGCGAAATTCATCGTTGGCCGGATTGAGAAACCGCCAGTCATCGGGTGCGGGCAAAGCCACCGCCACCGCCGCGGAGCGCTGCGTCAGAGTCACGATCAGCGCTTCCTTCCAGGCCTTGCGTTCAAGCTGCCACGCCCCAAGTCCGATCAGGATCGCCAGCCCTGCCAGCGCGAACAAGCCGGCCAGCGCGATGCGCCGGTCCATCGGCCACACCTGATCGGGTTGGATGGATCTTTGCACGTTCACGGGCCGCCTCCGTGCGATTGGCTTTCGGCGGCCTTGTGATGGTACTGCAGCGCGATCATCAGCCCTTTCATCGGC
Source organism: Rhodoplanes serenus (assembly GCA_945897515.1). Classification (GTDB taxonomy): domain Bacteria; phylum Pseudomonadota; class Alphaproteobacteria; order Rhizobiales; family Xanthobacteraceae; genus Z2-YC6860. Next base: position 10,087 of record CAMDFO010000001.1, read on the forward strand.
CGCAGCGGCAGCAGCGTGGTGGCGAGGATCAGCGGCCCCCACAGCAGCGCGTGAACCCATAGCGGCGGCTCGAATGCGATCTCGACGCCGAGCGCACTTCCGACCACGATAGCGCCGGCGAGAAACACCACGAACACCGCCGGTCCGTCTCCAGAATCCGCGAAGCCATAGTCGAGCCCGCAGGCGTCGCATCCCGGCCGCAGATCGAGGAAGCCCTGGAACAGCCTGCCGCGGCCGCAACGTGGGCAGCGGCACATCAGCCCGGTCACGAACGGAGAGAGCGGTGGATGAATTCGAGTCTGCACCGGGCGTCCTTCCTGACCCCGCGCTCATGGCAGCGGGTGGCCCAATCATTCTACTCCCAGATGGGAGGAGTGGTGAAAGCAGAAGGGGCGGCTTAAAGCCGCCCCTTTGGTTTATGGTCCTCGCTGCGTTCAGTGCGGCAGCGGTGTGCCCCCGCCCCAGACGTAGATGCAGGCGAACAGGAACAGCCACACCACGTCGACGAAGTGCCAGTACCAGGCGGCGAACTCGAAACCGAGATGCTGGGTCGGCGTAAAGTGCCCGGCATAGGCCCGGATCAGGCACACCGTCAGGAAGATCGTTCCAATCAGCACGTGCGCGCCGTGGAACCCGGTCGCCATGAAGAACGTCGCGCCGTAGATGTGACCCGAGTAGGTGAAGGCGGCGTGGGCGTATTCGTAGCCCTGCACGCAGGTGAAGAACGCGCCGAGGATGATCGTCAGCCACAGCCCCTGGATCAGCCCCTTGCGGTCGCCGTGCAGCAGCGCGTGATGCGCCCAGGTGACGGTCGTGCCCGAGGTAAGCAGGATCAGCGTGTTCAGCAGCGGCAGATGCCACGGATCGAAGGTGCCGCGGAACTTGACGCCGTCAGGGCTCGGGGCCGGCGGCCAGACCTGACCGAGCAGTTCGCCGCGCATCACCTGGTGGATGTCGTTCGGGAACAGCGCGGTGCCGAAGTAGGCCCAGAACCACGCAACGAAGAACATCACCTCGGAGGCGATGAACAGGATCATGCCGTAGCGGTGAGAAATCTGCACCACGCGGGTGTGGTAGCCGCCGTGCTCCGCCTCGCGGATCACGTCGCGCCACCAACTCAGCATCGTATAGAGGACGCCGACCACGCCGGCGGCGAACACCAGCGGGGCACCCGGAAACATATGGTGCATCCAGCCGATCGCGCCGACCGCCATGATGAACGCCGAGATCGAGCCGATGATGGGCCACGGGCTCGGATCGACGAGGTGGTAGTCGTGTTGCGGCTTGGCGTGACCGTCGGCCATTGCAGTCTCCGTGCTCTAGATTCGTCCGCCCTTGCCGGGCGTGCCCTTCTCGGCAACCGGCCGCGGCGCATCGCGCTGCGGATAGAAGCTGTAGGAGAGCGTGATGGTGTCGACGTCGGCGCCGTCGGCGTCCCGCGCCAACGCCGGATCGATATAGAAAACCACGGTCATGTCGCGCTTCTCGCCGGCCTTGAGCGTCTGGTCGGTGAAGCAGAAGCAATTGATCTTCTGGAAGAACGCACCCATGTTGAGCGGCGTAACGTTGTAAGCGGCGATACCGTGGGTCTCGCGCGCCGCCTGATTGACGACGCGATAATCCATCGTGACGACCTCGCCGAGCCTGGCCTCGATCGAGGTGCGCTCCGGCGCGAAATGCCACGGCAGTCCGCCGCCGACGTTGGCATCGAACCGGACGGTGATCTTGCGATCGAGCATCGTGGCAGGCGCCGCGGTCGCAACCTGCGTCGTACCGCCGAAGCCGGTGGTGCGGCAGAACCAGTCGTACAGCGGCACCGCGGCATAGGCCATGCCGACCATGCACGCCGCAAACGCGCCAGCGCTTCCGGCGACGATCAGGTCGCGGCTGCGGACGGTGGATGGGGCGCGGTCGGTCATCAGCTCTGCTTGTTTCAAAGAGGACGGTTCAGCACACCAGGGCCAAGTTTCACGATGGTCACGATGTAAACCAGCAGCACCAGGGCGCCGAGCGTAACGCCGAGCGCGATCGAGCGGGCGCGACGGCGGCGCTTCTGCTCCGCGCTCAGGACGATCCCGGGCTCCTGCTCACTCATGACGAGCCTCATGTGATCTGCTCGACCAAGAGCACCGCGAACAGCACGAAGAGATAGAGGATCGAAAACGCGAACAGATGCTTTGCGGTCTGCTCCGACGGTGTACGCTTGAGGCGCAGCGCCAGCGCGATCATCAGCGCTCCGCCCACCACCGAGATCGCGCCGTAAGCCAGTCCGGCATAGCCGAGAAGCCACGGCGCAGCGCCGACCGGCGCGAGCACCAGCGAATAGATCAGGATCTGGCGGCGGGTTTCGGCTGCACCGGCCACCACCGGAAGCATCGGCACGCCGGCCCTCGCATATTCTTCGGACTTGTAGAGCGACAGCGCCCAGAAATGCGGCGGCGTCCAGAAGAAGATGATGAGAAAGAGAACGATAGACTCGATTCCGATGCCGCCGGTCGCCGCGGCCCAGCCGATCATCGGAGGGAATGCGCCGGCCGCACCGCCGATGACGATATTCTGCGGCGTCGAGCGCTTGAGCCACATCGTATAGACCACGGCATAGAAGAAGATCGTGAAGGCCAGGAGCCCGGCTGCGAGCAGGTTGACCATCAACCCGAGCATCGCAACCGATCCGACCGAAAGCGTCACGCCGAAAGCCAGCGCTTCGCCCGGCGCGATACGGCCCGCCGGGACCGGCCGGTCTGCAGTGCGCTCCATGATCGCGTCGATGTCGGCGTCGTACCACATGTTGAGCGCGCCCGACGCGCCCGCTCCGACCGCGATGCACAGCAGCGCGGTGAACCCGATCACCGGATGCACCTGCCCGGGAGCCACCATCATGCCGACCAGGGCGGTGAACACCACGAGCGACATCACGCGCGGCTTGAGCAGCGCTAGATAGTCGCCCACACCGGCCATGCTCGGCTCGGCACGCGCGGCGTCAGCCCTGATCGGGCCGGCGAGCTTGGCGCTGTCAGTGACCAGCGACATGAGCCTCTACGAAAACCTCACTTGATCCGCGGCAGCACGTTGAACTGATGGAATGGCGGCGGCGACGGCAGCGTCCACTCCAGGGTGGTCGCACCCTCGCCCCACGGATTGTCGGCGGCCTTCTCCTTGCGCGAGAACGCCAGCGCCAACCCGATGAAGAACACCACCAGACCCGCCGTGGAAATGTACATGCCAACCGACGACACGTAGTTCCAGCCTGCGAAAGCATCCGGATAATCGGCGACGCGGCGCGGCATGCCGGCGAGGCCGAGGAAGTGCTGCGGGAAGAACACGATGTTGACGCCGACGAACGTCAGCCAGAAGTGCAGCTTGCCCCAGAACTCGGAGTACATGTAGCCGGTGATCTTCGGGAACCAGTAGTACCAGCCGGAGAACACCGCGAACACGGCGCCGAGCGACAGCACGTAGTGGAAGTGCGCCACCACATAATAGGTGTCCTGCATCACGCGGTCGACGCCGGCATTGGCCAGCACCACGCCAGTGACGCCGCCGACGGTGAACAGGAAGATCAGTCCCACCGAGAACAGCATGGGCGTCTTGAACTCGATCGAGCCGCCCCACATGGTCGCGATCCAGGAGAATATCTTCACGCCTGTCGGCACCGCGATCACCATGGTGGCGGCGATGAAATAGGCCTGTGCGCCGGTCGACATGCCGACCGTGTACATGTGATGCGCCCACACCACGAAGCCGATGCCGCCGATCGCGACCATGGCGTAGGCCATGCCGAGATAGCCGAACACCGGCTTGCGCGAGAACGTCGCCACCACTTGGCTGACGATGCCGAAGCCCGGCAGGATCAGGATGTAGACCTCGGGGTGGCCGAAGAACCAGAACAAGTGCTGGAACAGGATCGGATCGCCGCCGCCGTCGGCCGTGAAGAACGTGGTGCCGAAGTTGCGGTCGGTCAACAGCATGGTGATCGCGCCGGCCAGCACCGGCAGCGACAGCAGCAGCAGGAAGACGGTGACGAGCTGCGACCATACGAACAGCGGCATCTTGTGCAGCGTCATGCCCGGCGCGCGCATGTTGAAGATGGTGGTGATGAAGTTGATGGCGCCCAGGATCGAGGACGCGCCCGCGATGTGCAGCGACAGAATTGCGAAGTCGACGGCCGGCCCCGGATGGCCGCTGGTCGACAGCGGCGCGTAGATCGTCCAGCCCGCACCGACGCCGGGCGCGCCCGGCTCGCCTTCCACGAACATCGAGATCAGCAGCAGCGTGAACGAGAACGGCAGCAGCCAGAACGAGATATTGTTCATGCGCGGAAACGCCATGTCCGGCGCTCCGATCATCAGCGGCACGATCCAGTTGCCGAAACCGCCGATCAGCGCCGGCATGACCATGAAGAAGATCATGATCAGGCCGTGGCCGGTGGTGAACACGTTGAACATGTGGGCGTCGCCGAAGATCTGCAGGCCGGGCTGCTGCAGTTCCAGACGGATACCGATGGACAGCAGCGCGCCGATCACTCCGCCGACCATGGCGAACACCAGGTACATCGTGCCGATGTCCTTGTGGTTGGTCGAATAGACGAACCGGCGCCAGCCCGTCGGGGTGTGGTGCTCGTGATCGTCATGCGCATGGTCGTGTGCGTGTGCGCCGTGTGCCGTTGCCATCGTCAGACCCTTCGACTTGTCGTTGTCGTCCGCAGATATCCGTTACTGAGCCGCCGCGAGCGTCGTCGCACGCTCGCCGTCGGTGCTCGCGAATTTCTTCTTGGCTTCCTCGAGCCAGGCCGCATAGGCCTGCTCGCTCACCACCCGCACCGCGATCGGCATATAGGCATGGTCCTTGCCGCACAGCTCGGAGCACTGGCCGTAGTACACGCCCTCGCGCGTCGCCTTGAACCAGGTCTCGTTGAGCCGGCCCGGAATGGCATCGATTTTGATGCCGAACGACGGCACCGCGAAGGCGTGGATCACGTCGGCGCCGATGACCTGGACGCGAACCACCTTGTTGACCGGGACCACCACGTCGTTGTCGACCGCGAGCAGCCGCGGCTGGTCGGGCTTGCGGTCTTTATCCTGGACCATGAGCGAATCGAACTCGAACTTGGCGTCCGGGTAGGTGTAGCTCCAGTACCACTGCTTGCCGGTGGCTTTGATCGTGAGATCGGCCTGCGGGATCGTGGTCTGAAGGAACAGGAGCTTGAACGAGGGCACCGCGATCGCCACCAGGATCACCACGGGGACCAGGGTCCACATCACTTCGAGCAGGGTGTGGTGGGTGGTCTTGGACGGGATCGGGTTCGCCTTCGAATTGAAGCGCACCACCACGATCACCAGCAGCGCCAGGACGAACAGCGTGATCGCGACGATCAGCCAGAGCAGGAAGTCGTGGAACCAGATGATGTTTTCCATCACCGGGCTGGCCGCTCCCTGAAGTCCCAATTGCCACGGCGACGGCTGTCCGGTTCCGGCGAGCGCCGCTCCGCTGCCCACCAGAACGGGCATCATCATAGCCGCCAGCGCGGCCATCAGCTTGTGCACCAGCATCGTCGTCTTCGCTCCTTCGACGAAATCGTCGTGACGCGTCCTTCTCGCACCGGCGGGCGTTGAGGCAGGTCAATACCCGCTTCCGGTAAGGCGCCCGCTATGGGCCGCGCTCCTCGGCAGTCGGTGCGGCGGGAGGGGGTTTCCCAGGGCCTCTCAAACCATAATTCGGGGGCACCCGCAACGTGCCTGGAAGAGTTGTAGGATGCGACAATCTGTTTATACCGGCGGGCGGCTGAGCCGGAGCCTCGCGTCCTTGACATGCCTGGCCTGTCATGGTCGTGAAGCGCACGTTGCGGCGCGGTCGAGCGCCCGCGATTCGAGCGTGGGCGGCGGGTTTCCACCGGTCAAAAGGACTGGATGATGGGCAAATTCGGCCGGCAGAGGCTGCGGCGTGGGGTGCTTTGGGCGGCCCTGGCCCTGCTTGCCGCCTCTACCGGGCTCGCACGCTACGCTGCCGCCCAGGGCGCGGTCCGCTCCGTCCACAACGACTGGCAGGTCCGCTGCGATACGCCGCCGGGCGCCCAGGGCGAGCAATGCGCGCTGATCCAGAGCGTCACGGCCGAGGATCGGCCCAATATCGGTCTCACCGTCATCGTCCTGAAGACCGCCGACAAGAAGACCCGGTTGATGCGCGTCATCGCGCCGCCGGGCGTGCTCCTGCCGTCAGGCCTGGGGCTGAAGGTCGACAACGCCGAGATCGGCCGCGCCGGTTTCGTGCGCTGCGTGCCCAACGGCTGCGTCGCCGAAGTCATCATGGACGACACGCTGGTGGGCCGGTTGCGGGCCGGCCAGACCGCGACCTTCATCATCTTCCAGACCCCGGAAGAGGGCATCGGCTTCCCGATGAGCCTGAAAGGCTTTGGCGACGGCTTTGACAAGCTGCCCTGAGCAGCCGGTCTCCGTTTCCTCGCCGTCATGCCCGGCACCCGGGTCCGGCCTTCGGCCGGCCCAAGTGTAGACTCTTGTGCCGGGCATCCACGTCTTTAGTGTTGCCATTTGGCAAGAACGACGTGGATGGCCGGGACAAGCCCGGCCATGACGGTTGAGGAGGCATCGCACTTGAACATCGGATTTGTCGGCCTGGGCGCCATGGGCGCACTGATCGTGCCCCGGCTCATGGCTGCCGGGCACACCGTCACCGGCTGGAACCGCTCGCGCGAGAAAGCCAGGCCGCTGATCGACGCCGGCATGGCGTTCGCGGAAACGCCGCGCGCGGTTGCCGAGCAATCGGAGATCGTGTTCTCGATCGTCACCGATTCGGCCGCGGTCAAAGCCGTGGCGCTTGGGCCGGACGGCGTCATCTCGGGACTGCGCAAGGGCGGCATCTACATCGACATGAGCACGATCGAGCCGGACGCGAGCCGCGCCATCGCGGCGGAGTTCGCCAAGGCCGGCATGATCATGCTCGACGGGCCGCTGTCGGGCAGTCCGGTCACGGTCAAAGCTGGACTGGCATCGGTGATGATCGGCGGCGACGAGGCGGCGTTCGAGCGGGCCAAGCCGGTGCTGCTGGCAATCGGGCCGAAGGTCACGCGGATCGGCGGCAACGGGCTGGCCTGCCAGATGAAGATCGCGGTCAACCTGCTGCTGATGGTCGAGGTGATCTGCTTCGGCGAAGCGGTGGCGCTGGCGGAAAAGGGCGGCGTGTCGCGCGAGGCAGCCGTCGATGCAATCCTCAAAAGCGTCGCGGCCTCGCCGGTGCTCGGCTATCGCGGGCCGTTCATCCTGGAAGGGAAGATGCCCGAAGTGCCGCTCGCCGACGTCACGCTGCAGCAAAAGGACATGATCCTGGCGCTCGATCTCGGCCGCAAGCTCGGCAGCCCGGTGCCGCTCGCGGCCGCCGCCAACGAAATGATGAACGCCTGCCGCGGGCTCGGGATCGACGGCAACGATTTTGTCGTGGCGCACGAAGTGTACCGCCGTTTGGGAGGACAATCGAAGTGAGCGAGATGTATCGCACCAACATCAAGGACGTGCCGAAGGTCGAAGGCCTCAAGCGCAAGGACGGCTGGATCGACATGCAGGTGCAGTTCCTGATCGACAAGAAATCGGCCGGCGCCGATCACGTCGTCGGCTGGACCGTGCTCAAGCCGGGCGCCAGCCACGAGCGGCACCTGCACACCAACTGCGACGAGTTCTTCGTCGTGCTCAAGGGCAAGGGCCACATCATCAGCGAGAAGGGCCTGGAGCCGTCAGGCGAAGGCGACGTGGTCTATTCGCCGCGCGGCTGCTGGCACGGCTTCAACAACACGTCGAACGAGGACGTGGTGCTGGTCTGGGGCTGGATGGGCGCGGGTTCGATCGAGGCTTCAGGCTATCAAGTCCCGCCGGAGGGTCACCGATGAGCGCCACACTCAACGATCCGCGCATCGCTGCGGGCATGCGCGCGCAACGCGAATTGCGCGGCAAGCTGCTCGCGGGCGGCGCCAAGCAGATCGGCTGGAAGGTCGGCCTCGGCGCGAAGGCCGCGATGGAGCGCTGCAAGCTGACCGCGCCGGTGGTCGGCTTCCTGCTCGACCGGGCGGAGCTTAAGTCCGGCGCCTCGGTATCGCTGAAGGGGTGGACCAAGCCTGTCGCCGAGATCGAGATTGCGGCCTACATCACGCGCGACCTGCCCGCCAATGCCGACGACGCCACGGTGCGCGCCGCGATCGGTGCGATCGGCCCCGCCATCGAGCTCGCCGACCTCGATAGCGCCATGGACGACGTCGAAGGCCTGCTCGCCCGCGATGTCTGGCAGCGCCATGTCATCCTCGGACCGAAGGACGCTTCCCGCGCCGGCGCGAAGCTTGACGGGCTCTCGGGCAAGCTCGTCCGCAACGGCAAGGACGCCCAGGTGCCGACAGACCTTGAATCGGGCACCGGCAGGATCGTTGAAATCGTGCGCCACGTCGCGGACGTGACGGCGGCGCTGGGCGACCATCTGCGGGCGGGCCAGTTCATCATCTGCGGTGCGATCACCGGACCGATGTTCCTGGAGCCCGGCGAAACCGGACTGGATTACACACTCGGCACGAGCGGTCCGATCTCGGCGCGGTTCACGGCGTGAGGTGGCCCGGGTGCTTTTTCCAACCGACCTCGCTTCGTTCCTCGACCTCATACGTCAGCATGGCGAGGTTGCTTACACCTTCATCTTTGCCTACGCGGCCGGGCACAGCCTGCTGTTGGCGCTGTTTGCCGGCTATGCCGCGAACTCGGGCGCGCTGAATTTAGGCACCGTGATCGTGGTGTGCTGGTTCGGCAGCTTCGCCGGCGACGCAGTCCGCTTCTACATCGGACGGTGCTGCGGCACCCGCTGGCTCGGGTCGTTTCCCAAAGTTGAACTCGCGGTGCGGCGCGTGGCTCTCCTGGCGGACCGCCACTACGTTCTGATGATTCTGTTTCACCGCTATCCGCACGGTATTCGCGGTCTGGCAGGCTTTGCCTACGGCACGTCACGCCTGCCCTGGACCAAATTCATGGCGATGAATTTCGTTGCGGCCGGCCTGTGGTCCTGCGCTGTCGTTTCGGCCGGTTATGCCTTCGGCCAGGTTTCGGAAAAGATCGTAAGCGATGCCTCGTCGGGCCTCGGCCTCGTCATGCTGGTCGCATTCCTCGGTGTCTCCTGGGTCCTGAGCAGAAAGCTCGAGCGAGTCGTTATCGAGCGGCACTGACCTGAACGCGCTATCCACCGCTTCTTCGCTTTCATCGGCTTCCGCTTTCTTCGCGGCTCACGTTTCCGGCCAAAAAATACTTATCCCCGCCCTCCAAACCGCACTTATGTTCATCGCAGCCTGGCTCGTCGAGGGCGTCGTCGATCGCGACACCGGATGGCGGAGCAAGGTGCGGTGTCCGACAACGACATCGCGATGGAGCGCCGGGAGGCGCAGGGCTCCTCGCAAGGGCCCGCGCGCCACGGGACCCCCACCCCCCTCAACACTTGGGTCCCGGAAGCTCGGCGTGAAGGCCGGCCGATCGCAAGGCTGGTCAAGGGGAGCCTCGCAAGCTCCCTGGCGCCTCCCGGCGCTCCATCCCCTCGTGTCGAGGGGAAAAGGAAAAAGGGATACGGGCGAACCCGGCGCCCGGAAAACAAAGAATACGGGCGGCGGAGCGTTGGCTTTTCATGCACTCCGGCTTGCAGTGTTCCAATGAGTTGCTGACGCTGGCCTTACTTCGGCAAATCAGGCTTCCTATCTTGAAGGCAGCCACGGAGCCCCTCATGAACCCCAACGCTTCCCTCCTCGACCGCTCGGGCCTCGACCGCGTCCGCGTCGGCAAGCTGATCGAGCGCGGTCTCGAAGGCGCCGACGACGGCGAGTTGTTCCTCGAATACAAGCAGTCCGAGGTGCTGGTGTTCGATAACGGCCGGCTCAAGCAGGCGACCTACGACACCAACCAGGGCTTCGGCCTGCGCGCCGTGAAGGACGAAGCGGTCGGCTACGCTCATGCCTCCGAAATCTCCGAGCAGGCGATCACGCGCGCGGCCGACGCCGTCAGCGCCGTGAAGGGCGGCCGAACCGGCAGCTATGCCGAGGCCCCGCCCCGCAGCAACGTGAAGCTCTACAGCGACGACAATCCGCTCGCCGCTCCCGGCTTCGACGCCAAGGTGAAGCTGCTCGAATCGATCGACGCCTATGCGCGCGGCAAGGACGAGCGCGTGCGCCAGGTGACGGCGAGTGTCGCAGCGACCTGGCAGGTGGTCGAGATCCTGCGGCCGGACGGCCAGACCTATCGCGACATCCGGCCGCTGGTGCGGCTCAACGTTTCCGTGGTGGCCGGCTCGGGCGAACGGCAGGAGGTCGGCTCGCACGGCTATGGCGGCCGCGAGGGCTATGCACGATTCATCCAGGGCAACATGTGGCACCACGCCGTCGACGAGGCGGTGCGCCAGGCAATGGTCAATCTGGAGTCGGTTCCCGCCCCCGCCGGTGAAATGGACGTGGTGCTAGGCCCAGGCTGGCCCGGCGTCATGCTGCACGAAGCCGTCGGCCACGGCCTGGAAGGCGATTTCAATCGCAAGAAAAGCTCGGCGTTCGCCGGCCTGATGGGCCAGCGCGTCGCCAGCAAGGGCGTCACCGTGGTCGACGATGGCACGATCCAAAGCCGGCGCGGCTCGCTGTCGATCGACGACGAAGGCACGCCGACCAACCGCACCGTGCTGATCGATGACGGCATCCTGGTCGGCTACATGCAGGATCGCCAGAACGCGCGCCTCATGGGCATGAATCCGACCGGCAATGGCCGCCGCGAAAGCTATGCCCACGTGCCAATGCCGCGTATGACCAACACATACATGCTGGCCGGCGACCGCGACCCGGCGGAAATCCTCGCCTCGGTGAAGAACGGCATCTACGCCGTCAACTTCGGCGGCGGACAGGTCGACATCACCTCGGGCAAATACGTGTTCCAGTGTACCGAGGCCTACCGCGTCGAGAACGGCAAGGTCGGTGCGCCGCTGAAAGGCGCGATGATGATCGGCAACGGTCCGAGCGATCTGCACCGCGTCAGCATGATCGGCAACGACCTGCAGCTCGACACCGGCATCGGCACCTGCGGCAAGAACGGCCAGGGCGTGCCGGTCGGCGTCGGTCAGCCGACGCTGCGGATGGACCGGATCACCGTCGGCGGGACGGGCTGAGGCCGCGCGCTATTACCGCACTACGCCGGACATGCAGCAGGGCTTGCGGCGCGGTTTGGTGACTCGCTCCTTCAAAAAGCACCGCGCGGAGGGGTGAGCATATCCGGGCCGCACGTAGGTCCAGGCCCGGCAGCGGTTTTCGCCTTCGCAAGCCTTCTTGCAGCTTTCGCCGGTGGGATCGGACGCAAGCTCGAAATTGCGGTAGTCGCCGCCGTACCGGTCAATGGCTTGTTCCACCGGCCCGGAGCGGGACTCGATCAGTCCCGCGCCTTTCACGCTGGATACGCAGCACGGATTTTCGACCCGCGGCGTCACCTCGCTTTTGAGGTAGCACATCGCGCTGTTGCTGCCGCCGGTCGCACCGGTCCCCGGATAGGAGAAGGTCCAGGCGCGGCAGCGCCCTTCCCGATCGCAGCGGGCGGCGCAGACTGCCGGATCGCCGGAGGGCACGACAAACCGCGAATAGTCACCGCCCGGCCGGTCAAAGCGCGTTTGCGCGTACACCGACTCGGCTGCACCCAGCATGAGCGCAGCGCAAAAGACCAAACCTGCGAAAAATCGGATCAATGCCGACGCCTTCCGATTGATGCGCCCGCCATACGGCATGACATGGTAGAGAATCCAAGCCGCGGAGGCGAGAGCGCCCGCTGGATTTCGATCGCTAGCGCAACGAACGGTTACCAAACAGGCGAAGCAGTTTGGCACGACTTTCGTTCGGTTCACGTGCGTGCGGCTTGAGGTCGCGGATTTTCAGTCGGAGGTGAACAACCGTTCAGCGACGACTTCCCGCATGACAAGTCCGCCGGCGCTCGCGCACAATGACGGAACCGGGTTTGGGCGGCAGCGGGATTGGGATGACCTCGGATCGCGGTGAAGCCATGCCGGGCATTATCCCATCGACTCCGCGGTCGCGACTGTCGCGCACCGATCCGTTCGATGCCGTCGCGGTGCTGCTGATCGCGGGCCTGTTCGCGACCGCGCTGCTGACGTTTCGCGACTACGCCATCTCCAACGACGAAGAGGTTCAGCACCGCTACGGCGAGTTGATCCTGAGCTACTACGCCAGCGGGTTCGAAGACCGTGGCGTCTTCGCTTACAAGAATCTCTATCTCTACGGCGGGCTGTTCGATGTCGTGGCGATCCTGATCGGTCGTGCGGCACCGGCGGACATCTACGTCATCCGCCACCTGCTTTGCATCATGATCGGCATTGGCGGCATTGGCGCGACCTGGGCGACGGCGCGGCTGGTCGCGGGCTCCCGCGCGGGCATGCTCGCCACGTTGGCGTTGGCGGTTTGCGGGCCGTGGTTCGGCGGGATGTTCAACCACACCAAGGACATTCCGTTCGCGGCCGCCATGATGGGAGCGACGTATTTTCTGCTTCGTGCATCGCGCGACCTGCCGCATCCGCGCCTGCGGCATACGCTCGGCTTCGGCCTCATGCTGGGGGCCGCGCTCGGCCTGCGGGCGTTGGGGCTGTTGCTCTTGTTCTATACGCTGGTCGCAATTGCAGCGCGCATTCCCCGGCCGTTCGCAGGAGACACCGCCGCGCGGTTCGTGGCGCACTCGCTCATTGGGCTGATGCCGGGCCTTGCCTTGGGCTATGCGATCATGATCGCGGCATGGCCATGGTCGGCGCTGGATCTGTTCAATCCGATCCGTGGTCTGTTCGCGTTCGGCGACTTTCAGTATCCCATCAAGACACTGTTTGCCGGTCACACTTACATGATGGCGGAAGTGCCGCGCTGGTACGTTCCGGCCTATCTGGCGATCAAGCTGCCGCTGGTGATGCTGACCGGCGCGGCCATTGCGCTGGTATTCTCCACTGGGCTGATGCGCACACCGGGTCACCGCACCCGCGAAACCGCGTTCATTGCATTCGTCGCGCTGTTCCCCGTAGCGGCCGAGGTGATCGCGCACGGCCCGGCGTTCAGCGGCATGCGGCATTTCATTTTCGTAGTGCCCCCGCTCGCGGTGCTGGCCGGGATCGGGTTCGATACGATGTTCGCGTGGCTCCAGGCGCGGCGGCACGTGCTCACGATGGCCGCCTTCGTCGCAGTAGCGCTGAGCTTTCTCTGGCCGGCGAGCGTGCTGATCCGGCTACACCCTTACGAGTATCTGTTTTTCAACTCCCTCGTCGGCGGCCTGCAAGGCGCGGCGCGCACCTACGACACCGACTACTGGGTCAATGTCATGCACGCGGCCGTGGTCGAGCTCGAAAGCTTCCTCGATCGCGAGAACAGCCCGCGTCCAACACGACGCTATTTTGTGGCGGTCTGCGGCGAGCGTCTGCCGTTCGAGAAGGAGGCGCAGGCGCGTGGCCGCCTGCGATGGGCGACCGACGACGACCCGGCGGATTTCTTCATCGCACCAACCCACCAGAGCTGCGACACCGCGATCGACGGCAATGTGATCGTGACGGTCGAGCGCATGGGCGTACCGATCGGCGTGATCAAGGACCGGCGGCACCTGACGCAGCCGAATCTTGCACGCTGAAAACGAATGCGCCCGCCGGAGGGGCCAGCGGGCGCAGCGTCCGGATCGCGAGAGGGGATATCGCGTCCGGATACGGCCGAAAGGGAGATTCGGCCGAGGGCAAACTCAGATCAGATATTGCGCCGGCCGATCCGCCGACGGGCGATGCGATATGCCTGAGGTATCGGTCGAGCATTCAAAGACCGCCTGCCGCCGGCTGCGGCGATGCTCGCGGGCGCGCTGCGCCAGCACGTCGGTCGGGTCGTGCCACAGCGGCTCCGAATAGGCGTCGCGCAGATCGCTGCGCGTGATCCCGATATCTGCCAGCATGCGGTCGTCGAGGCGGGCCAGCATGGCGGCGGAGTGGCGATTCTTGATTGCACGGCCAAGCCGCTTGAGCCCGCGAACCGCACCGGCTCCCAGAATGTGGATCGCCCGCGTCAGGGGCGAAGCGGCGGTGACGGCGAGACCGGTTATAAGCGGCATGGGATCCTCCAATCCTTTGAAAAACCAGGGGAAAGCGGCTTGCGGCGACCGCCTCCAGGCGAACCACTTCGACCGTTCTCCCGATTTCGTCGGGAACCAGGATGTTATGGGGCTTGACGATTGATAAGTGAAACGAATGTTTGTAATCTAATCAATCAGAGATGGTGATGTATCGGCGCCGGCAGCATCCGGCCAATCCGGGGGGTTCCATGACCGCGCTTATCGACATCGATCAACTCCGCACCTTCATCGCCATCGTAGAGACCGGCAGCTTCACCAAGGCCGCCGAGGTCGTGCACAAGACTCAGTCGGCGGTGTCGATGCAGATGAAGCGGCTGGAGGAGCGGCTCTCGAAGCCGATCTTCGCGCGCGACGGCCGCGCCTCGAAGCTGACCGAAGACGGCGAGCGTCTGCTCGACTACGCGCGCCGCATCGTGAAGCTCAACGTCGAAGCGCTGGCGGCGTTCTCCGACAAGCAGCTCGTCGGCCGGGTGCGGCTCGGTCTGCCAGACGACTACGCCGACCGCTATCTGCCGGAGATCATGGCGCGGTTCTCGCGCGCGTATCCCGGCGTCGAGATCACGGTGCTGTGCGAGCCGTCGGTCGATCTGGTCGAGCGTATCGACGCCAACGAACTCGATCTGTGCATCGTCACGGACTGCGGCACGACTCGCGCGTCCGAGATCTTCCGCCGCGAACGCCTGCTGTGGGTGACGTCGAACCGGCATTCGACCCACACCGAGGAGCCATTGCCGCTCGCGCTCGGACGGCCGAGCTGCGGATGGCGCCGCGCCGCGATCGAATGTCTGGAGACGATCGCGCGGCCGCACCACGTGCTCTATACCAGCGCCAACGTCGGCGCGATTTCGGCCGCCGTGCTCTCCGGACTTGCGGTTTCGGTGTTCCCGGAGTCGGCGTTACGTCCGGGCATGCGCGTGCTCAGCCCTGCCGATGGCTTCCCCGAATTGCCGACCTGCCGCGTCGGGCTGATCCGCAATCCGCATGAGAGTCTCGCGCTCGCGGATGCGCTCGCCGAGCACATCATCTCGTCGCTGGATAATCTTTCGGAAGCGGCTCAAGCGGCGGAGTGATACGCGGTTAGAGTTCCGCGGGTGTTGCATCCAGCAATCGCACCAAATCTCCCGGCGCGATTTCGATCTGCAGGCCGCGCCGTCCGCCGTTGAGAATGACGGTCGGATGCGCCAGTGCCGCCATTTCGAGGAAAGTCCGGGCGCGCTTGCGCTGCCCAAACGCCGATATGCCGCCGACATGGTAACCCGTAAAGCGTTCGGCTTCTGCCGCCGGCAGCATCGCGGCGTCCTTTGTGCCGGCCGCGGCAGCGAGCTTCTACAGGCTGACCTCTTTGTCGCTCGCGACCAGCACGCAGACCACGGCGCCGCCCGCTTTCGCCATCAAGGTCTTGAGCAGCCGCGCCGGAGAAACGCCGAGCGCTTCGGCCGCCTGCATGCCGATGCGCGCGGCGTTCGGATCGTAGTCGTATTCATGCAGCTTGAATGCGACGCCGGCCTTTTCCAAAGCCACCGTCGCAGGCGTGCCCCTGGCCATCGCTAATACGCGAACTCGTCGTACACCGGGTCGACCGAGCCGTTCCACTTGCCGTGATAGAACCCGAGCAACTCCTCGGCCGGCGTGATGCCGCGCGCGACGATTTCCTGCAGTGGCCGCAGATAGCGCGTCTCGTCGCGGCCGTTGTGATCGAGCCGCTTGCGTCGGACCAGACCCTTTTCCGCGAGGATGAGCGTCTGCTGCGTCAGTTCGAGCAGCGTGCGGCCGCGGATTTCCGCCTTGAAGCCGAGCCGGGGTACGTCGTCGCGCAGCTTCTGGCGCTCGTTGGCCGTCCAGTCCTTCACGATTTCCCAGCACGCATCGAGGTTGGCATCGTCGTAGATCAGCCCGACCCAGAACGCCGGCAGCGACGGCAGCCGCCGCCACGGTCCGCCGTCAGAACCGCGCATCTCGATGTAGCGCTTGAGCCGAACCTCGGGGAAGATCGTCGAGATGTGGTTCGCCCAGTCCGAGATGGTCGCGCGCTCGCCGGGCAGCAGCTTGCCAGCCAAATGATCGCGGAACGACTTTCCGGAAACGTCGATGTACTGGTCGCCACGCTTGACGAAATACATCGGCACGTCGAGCGCGTAATCGGCATAGCGCTCGAAGCCCATGCCGGATTCGAACGCCCACGGCAGCATGCCGGCGCGCGCGTTGTCGGTGTCGCGCCAGATTTCCGAACGGAACGACACCAGGCCGTTGGGCTTGCCTTCGGTGAACGGCGAGTTGGCGAACAGCGCGGTGCCGACCGGCTGAAGCGCGAGGGCTACCCGCAGCTTCTTGACCATGTCGGGTTCGGAGGAGAAGTCGTGGTTCGATTGCACCGTGCAGGTCCGGTACATCATGTCGAGGCCGAGCGTGCCGACCTTCGGCATGTAATTCGTCATGATCTTGTAGCGGCCCTTGGGCATCATCGGCATGTCGGCCCGGCTCCAGCTCGGCGTCATGCCGATGCCGAGGAAGCCGATCCCCAAGGGCTTGGCGATTTCGCGAATCTGCGCCAGATGCGCCATCAGTTCGTTGCAGGTCTGATGGATGGTTTCGACCGGCGCACCCGACAGTTCGAACTGCCCACCCGGCTCGAGCGAAATCGCGCCGCCACCGGTCACGTCAGCGAGACCGATGATGTTCTCGCCCTCCATGATCGGCTCCCAGCCGAGCAGGTGCTGCATGCCGTCGAGCAGCGCGCGGATGCCGCGCGGGCCGCCGTAGGGCACGGGCCTGTGGCCGTCGACCGTGAAGGCGAACTTTTCGTGCTCGGTGCCGACGCGGAATTTTTCCTTCGGCTTACAGCCCGCCTCGAACCACGCGACGAGTTCGTCGCGCGAGTTGACGGGTGTCATATCGACCTGGTCACGGGCCATGCAAGCTTCCGGCGCAAAAAGGTCGCGACCTTACACATGGCCGCCGTGAAAGGGCAATGCGATTTGCTGGTTCCTGAAGTTCGATAAGCGGCTACGCCGCCTTCTTGCCCGGCGGGAAGCGGCGATAGAACCGGTCGTCGGTCTTTGCCATGTCGAGCAGCAGCTTGGGGGGCGCAAACCGCGCGCCGTATTTCTTCTCCAGCCGCTGGCACAGCTCGACGAAGCGCTTGCTGCCCATCATGTCGATGTAGCTCAGCGTCCCACCCGAATACGGCGCGAAACCGAAGCCCAGAATCGATCCGACATCGGCCTCGCGCACATCGGTGACCACGCCCTCCTCCAGAGTGCGCGCCGCCTCCACCGCCATCACCACAAGGACGCGGTCCTTTAGCTCCTGCACATCGATCGCCTCGACCTGCTCGCGGGTGAGGGTCTTCGGCAGCAGTTCGGAAAGGCCCGGCCACAGCCGTTTCGGCTTGCCCGGCGTGTAGTCGTAGAAGCCCTTGCCGTTCTTGCGGCCGAGCCGGCTGTGTTTCTCAACCATGTCCTCGAGCAGCTTCTTCATGCCGGGGTTCACGGCCTGCGGACCGAGATCGGTTTCGGTGGCGCGCACGATTTTCAGACCGAGGTCCAGCGCGGTTTCGTCGTTGAGCGAGAGCGGCCCGACCGGCATCCCGGCCATACGCGACGCGTTTTCGATCATCGCCGCCGGGATACCCTCCTGCAGCATCAGATGGCCTTCCTGGATGTAATTCAGCACGCAGCGGTTGGCGTAGAAGCCGCGCGTATCGTTGACCACAATCGGGGTCTTGCGGATGGCGCGCACGAAGTCGAGCGCAGTCGCAAGCGCGGCATCGCCGGTCTTCTTGCCGACGATGATCTCGACCAGCATCATGCGATCGACAGGCGAGAAAAAATGAATGCCGATGAATTTCGCCGGGTCTTTCGCGGTTTCGGCGAGCGACGTGATCGGTAGCGTCGAGGTGTTGGAGCCGAAGATGGCGTCGGGCATGACAGCCTGCGCCTTGGCGGTGGCCTCGGCCTTCACCTTGCGATCCTCGAACACCGCCTCGACGATCAGGTCGCAGCCAGCCAGCGCGCTATAGTCAGGCGTCGCCGTGACGCGCGCGAGCAGCGCATCGCGCTGCGCCGCAGTCGAGCGCCCTTTGTTGACTGCGTCGGTCAGCGATTTGTGGATGTGCGCCTTACCCTTGTCGGCACTCTCCTGATCGCGATCGATCAGCACCACGTCGATGCCGGCCTGGGCGCTGACATGGGCGATGCCGGCGCCCATGAAGCCGGCGCCGATGATGCCGATCTTCTTGAGTTGCGTCGGCGGCACGTCGGCCGGCCGCCGCGCGCCCTTGTTGAGTTCCTGCATCGAGACGAACAGCGAGCGGATCATCGCTGCCGCCTCCGGCGAGCGCAGGACCTTGGCGAAGTAGCGGGACTCCACCGTGAGCGCGCGGTCGAACGGCAGCAGCAGACCCTCATAGACCACGCTGAGGATAGCGCGCGCCGCCGGATAATTGTCGTAGGTCTCGCGCCGGTAGATCGCGTTGGCCGCCGGGAACGTCATCATGCCGGCCTTGGAATAGACTTGGCCGCCCGGTAGCCGGAAGCCTTCGACGTCCCACGGCGCCTTCGGCTTGCCGCCGGCCTTGATCCAATCCTTAGCCGCCTTGATCAGTTCGCCCGCGGGCACCACCGCATCCACAAGCTTCATTGCCTTGGCGCGAGCGAGCCGAAGCTGATCGCCTTTGAGCAGGAATTGCAGCGCGTCGGCGGGCGCCAGCATGCGCGCGACGCGCGTGGTGCCGCCGGCGCCCGGGAACAGACCGATCTTGACCTCAGGCAAGCCGAGGCGGGTCTTGTCGTTCTCGGCGGCAACGCGGTGATGGCACGACAGGCACAGCTCGAAGCCGCCGCCAAGCGCGGTGCCGTTGATCGCCGCAACCCAGGGTTTGCCTGAGGTTTCCAGCCGCCGGTAGAGCTGCGACAGCTTGCGGCTCTCCGAGAACAGCAGCGTCGCGGCGGCCTCTTCGCCCTCTTTCTTCGCCATGTCGGCGAAGGCGCGGGTCAGGCCCTCCAGCAGCGTGAGATCGGCGCCGGCGCTGAACGTGTCCTTGCCCGAGGCGATGACCGCGCCCTTGATCGCGGCGTCGGCCGCGACCTGCTCGACGATGTTGGACAGTTCCTCGATCACCGACAGGTTGATGACGTTCATCGACTTGTCGGGCATGTCCCAGGTGACGAGCGCGATCCCGTCGGCATCGATATCGAGCTTGAAATTTTCAGCCATCGCGCTCTCCTTGGTATCGCTCGAAGCTCATTCCTTGATCGGATCGCCGTTCTTGCGGAGCCAGCGCCGTGCCTTGTCGTCGCGCTCCATGAAGAAATCGACGTCGGGATAGTGCACGCGCTCGGCTTTCGAACGGGTGCCGACTTCGAGATAAACCGCATCGCGGTCGGTGCGGTTGAGCAGGCAATGACCGATGCCGCCATTCGCCCGCCAGCCCGCGGCGTCGCCGGGCTTGAGCACGGTCTCGCCATCGTTCTCGTGCAGCACCAGTTCGCCTTCAAGCACGTAGATGAACTCGTCCTCGGTCTCGTGCCAGTGGCGCAGCGCCGAGGCCGAGTGCGGCTTGATGCGCGCGATGTTGACGCCGAACTGGGTCAGCCCGACGGCGTCGCCGAGCTTCTGCTTCTCGCGGCCCGCGATCGCGTAGGCGAACTCCTTCGGATAGGACGCGTTGTTGGTCCACGGCAGCTTGGCGATATCGATCTTCGGCATGTCTCCTGCCCCGGCTATTTCGGATACGGCTCGCCCGACTTGCGCCGGTAGACCATGTTTTGCTCGTCGCGCTCGAAAATCATGTCGATGTCGGGATAGACCACGCGTTCGGATTTATCGCGGGTCCCGACCTCGAGATAGACAGCATCGGCTTTCGTGCGGTTGATCAGGCAATGGCCGTTGGTCGCGCCGGCCTTCCAGCCGGCGGCATCGCCCGGCTTGAGCACGGTCTCGCCGTCGTCCTCGCACAGCACCAGTTCACCCGCGACCACGAAAATGAATTCATCCTCGTTGGCGTGCCAATGGCGCTGCGCCGACCATGCGCCCGGTTTCAAGGTGGTGAGGTTCACGCCGAACTGGTTGAGCCCGACGGCATTGCCGAGCCGCTTGCGTTCGCGGCCGACCACAGCCTGGTTGAATGGTGCGGGATAGTTGGTGCCGGTCTCGACCTTCAGGCCGGCGATGTCGATCTTAGGCATGGCGATATCAAACCCGCTCGATGATCGTCGCCGTTCCCATACCGACGCCGATGCACAGCGTCACCAGCGCCGTGTTGAGATTTCGCCGTTCCAACTCGTCCAGCACGATACCGAGAATCATTGCGCCGGTGGCGCCGAGCGGATGGCCCATCGCGATGGCGCCGCCGTTGACGTTGATCTTGTCGTGCGGAATGTCGAACGCCTGCATGTAGCGCAGCACGACCGAGGCGAAGGCTTCGTTCAGCTCGAACAGGTCGATGTCGTTCACCGTCATGCCGGCCTTGCGGAGCACTTTCTCCGTCACCGGCACCGGCCCGGTCAGCATGATCGACGGCTCGGAGCCGATGTTGGCGAACTGCCGGATGCGCGCGCGCGGCTTCAACCCGGCAGCCTTGCCGATGTCCTTGTTGCCGATCAGCACGGCAGCCGCGCCGTCCACGATGCCCGACGAATTGCCTGGCGTGTGCACGTGGTTGACCGCCTCGACCTCCGGGTAGCGCTGGATCGCCACCGCGTCGAAGCCGCCCATCTCGCCCATTTGCACGAATGACGGGTTCAACTGCGCCAGCGTCTGCATGGTCGTCGTCGGACGCATGTGCTCGTCCTTGTCGAGCAGCGTGATGCCGTTGACATCCTTCACCGCCATCACCGAATTCTTGAAGCGGCCCTCCGCCCAGCTCTGGCCCGCGCGCTTCTGGCTTTCCACCGCATAGGCGTCGACGTCGTCGCGGGAAAAGCCGTACTTGGTGGCGATCAGATCGGCGGAAATGCCCTGCGGCACGAAATACGACGGCAGCGCGATCGCCGGATCGACCGGCCAGGCGCCGCCCGCCGCGCCGATGCCGACGCGGCTCATGGATTCGACGCCGCCGCCGATCGCCATGTCGTGCTGGCCGGACATCACCTGGGCGGCCGCGAAGTTCACCGCATCGAGCCCCGAGGCGCAGAACCGGTTGATCTGTATCCCCGGAACGCTATCGCCGTAACCCGCGACGATTGCCGCGACACGCGCGATATCGCCGCCCGCCTCGCCGACCGGATCGACGCAGCCGAGCACCACGTCGTCGACCAGCTTGGGATCGAGCTTGCTGCGGTCCTTGATGGCGCCGAGCGCCTGGGCCGCGAGGTTGAGCGCGGTCACCTCGTGCAGCGAGCCGTCGGCCTTGCCGCGGCCGCGCGGGGTGCGCACGTGATCGTAGATGAAGGCGTCGGTCATGGGTCTCTCTCCAAACGTTCCGCTCTCGCCGCGCCCGTCGCTGTCGTCCCCGCGAAGGCGGCGACCCGGTAACCGCTAATCGAGGTTATTGCACCATGGATCCCCGCCTTCGCGGGGATGACAACCGTGAAAGCTACAAACTCCGCGCGATCACAAGCTTCATGATCTCGTTGGTTCCGGCGTAAATACGCATCACGCGGGCATCGCGGTAGAGCCGCGATATCGGATATTCGTCCATATAGCCATAGCCGCCGAACAATTGCAGGCAACGATCGGCCACCTTGCCGAGCAGGTCGGTGGCCCAGGTCTTCGCCATCGACGCCGTGACGGTGTCGAGTTCACCTTTGACGTGCCGTTCGATGCAGTGATCGATGAACACATGGCCTACCGTCACCTCGGTCTTGCAGTCGGCGAGCTCGAACTGGGTGTTCTGGAACTCGATGATCTTCTTGCCGAAGGCGTCGCGCTGCTTGACGTAGTCGATGGTCAGCGCCAGCGCGCGCTCGCACATGGCGATGGCATGCAGCGCCACGATCAGGCGCTCCTGCGGCAGCTCCTGCATGAGCTGGGCGAAGCCCTGGCCTTCCTCGGTACCGAGCAGACTCTCCGCCGGCAGCTTCACATCCTCGAAGAACAGCTCCGACGTATCGGCGGAATCCATGCCGAGTTTCTTAAGCTTGCGGCCGCGGCGGAAGCCCTGCGCGCCGTCGGTCTCGACCACCATGAGCGAGATGCCCTTGGCGCGCTCCTTGGGATCGGTCTTGGCGACGACGATGATCAGATTGGCGTGCTGGCCGTTGGTGATGAAGGTCTTGGCGCCGTTAAGGACATAGCCGTTGCCCTTCTTCACGGCGGTGGTGCGCACGCCCTGCAGGTCGGAGCCGGTGCCGGGCTCGCTCATGGCGATGGCGCCGACCAGTTCTCCGGTCGCAAGCTTCGGCAGCCAGCGCTTCTTCTGCTCCTCGGTGCCGTAGCGCAGGATATAGGGCGCCACGATCCCGGAGTGCAGCGGCGCGCCGAACGTGTCGAATCCGGCGAGACTGTATTCCCGGTTGATGATCGCTTCATGCGCGAACGTGCCCCCCGCGCCGCCGTATTCCTCCGGCATCGAGGCACAAAGCAGGCCGGCCTGCCCGGCCTTGGTCCAGACCTCGCGCGGATACAGGTGATCCTCGTGCCACTTGTCCAGGTGCGGCACGAACTCACCGTGCATGAAACGCCGCGCCTGCTCCTCGAGCATCACGAGGTCTTCGGTCATCCAGGCGGGGCGCGGGACGGTGATGGCGTTCATTGCGGTCTCTTGGGCAAATCTTCGCGGGCTCTTGCGGGGAATCGCGGTGTTACACCATACTCGCGCCCCGCCCGCCACGCGAGACCGCTGCCCTTGGCAACCGCGCCACAAACCAGCCTGTCCGGCGGAACATACCCGTCATTGCGGTTCACGAAATCGCCGCCGGACGTCATCCGCTCGGTCCGCCAGCGCTGGCTGCTGAGCCAATGGAACCGTCTGCGCGGAGCACGGGTCATGCCGGCGTCGAAGGATCTGGACGTCGAAGAACTGGCCCGAATGGTCGACAGCCTGATGTTCTGCGACGTCATTGGCGACGCCAAAGACATGCGCTTCCTGATTCGCTATCGCGGCCAGCGCATCCTCGAAACCTACGGCGAGTGCGACGGCAAGTATCTCGACGACACGCTGCCGGCGATCTCGCGCGACGCCACGCTATCGGCTTACCGCCATGTGGCCGGCACCGCGCAACCGGTCTACACCGTGGCACAGACGCGGGATCGTGCCGGCAAGCCGGTCGATTTCGAGCGGCTTCTGCTGCCGTTCAGCCGCGACGGCGCGGAGACCGATCGCATCCTGTCCGCGCTTGAATGGGTGAGCATCGAGGGCGGCTTCGAAAGCCGGGAACTGCTCCGATCCCAGGCGGTCGCCCCGGCCTATTCGATATGTGCCACCATCGAGCGCATCGCGGTCGACACCACCACTTGATCGGTCTCCATACGGCATGATCGCGGAACGCGATCCCCCACCGCGCGTTACCTCCAAAACCAGGAGGTTCCGATGACCGATCGCTTTCCTGAAGACCGTCACCCGCTCGACGAACCACCGAGGCGCTTGCGCCAAGGCCGGCGCATCACCAGCACACAGGTCGTGGCGCTGACACTGCTGCTTGCAGTGATTGCGGGCTCGGTCGCCCTCTACAGCTACCAGGGCTCGGAGAAAATGGACAACACCGCGAAAATCGAAGGAAGCGCTACGACCGGTTCAGGCGGTGGCGGTCAATCGAACTCGCCCCCTGCTCCGCCGCGCATCACGGATTCCAATGTTCCACCCGCCTCCGCCCCGTCACCGCAACGGTAGTTGCCGGACTGATTGAGCCATCAGGCAATAAAGAAGCCCCGGCAACCAGCCGGGGCTTCTTTTCGATCGCATAGTTGCATCACACATCATTTCCGATAGGTCAGACGAGACAGGCCGAGGATGGCCTGCCGCGCCAACTCCCATTCGATCAACAGCGCTGCCAATCCGATCGGCCAGTAGAGCGCGTGCAGCACTCCGGCATCGGTGCGGATGAAGCTGAGCGTCAGTGAGAACAGCAGCAGGAATCCCATCGCCACCACGGGTCCGATCAGCGCCGAGAGGCGAAACTCGCCGAAATCGACGCGGCGCTCGTTCACCGCCCAGTGCAGAACGAACAGCGGAACCAGCGGCAGCGCGCTGAGCCGCCCGACCAGCGAATGCGCGTCGCGCCAGACATAGGCCGCCAACGACACGATCAGCAGCGAGACGAAGAACAGGAAAATGCGTTGGCGGCGATCCCGCAGGAAATTCAGCGCCGTCACCTGACGTTCGGGGAGCGCCGGCATAGCCACGCCGGCGGCGCGCAACCGCAGAAACGCCCAGACGGCCACGACGACGATCACGATCGCCACCGCCGCAGCCACGGTCCAGCGATGCGGCCGCGCCGCGTCCGATTCCAGCAGCACCGCTAGGCTCGCCCATATCGCCAGGCACAGAACGATGGCGAGCCCTTGCCGATCCGCGAGTCGGCGGCGCAACGCAATGAAGATCGTTGCCAGAAGACCGTTGAGGAACATCAACGGAAAGATCGCCACCACCATTTCGCTTACGATCTTGTCGGTCACGGTCAGCAGCACGACGCCGTTGACCGCCGGGAACGTCAGCGTGATGCCAACGGCGCGTTGATCCACGGCGCGCACCGCCCAGAGAACCCAGACGAAGGCAAGCGTCCCCAGGATGAGCTTCAGGATCAGGGCGACCAGATCGCCAGACAAAACCGACATCGCGTGCGGGGCCTATGTGAATGCGATCGGTTGGGACAAGGCGACAACGACAAGCTTACCGCAATCGGCCAATGCGGCCTAGAACGGCGCGGCGACGGGCTCCATAATGCTGAAAAGCAACAGGGTCTCAAACAAAGGGTTCAATCATGGCCGATACGGTTGCATCGCTGAAGCTTACGTCCGACGGTGCGATGAAGCTGCTCCACGCTGCGATGGCAAAGGCAAAAGAGATGGGCGTGCCGCAGTGCATCGCGGTGGTCGATGCGGGCGGACAGTTGCTCGCTTTCAGCCGGATGGACGGGGCATTCGCGCTGTCCATTGACACCGCTCTGATGAAGGCGATGACGGCCGCGTCCTACGGCGTGCCGACCGGCGACATCGCGGCCGGCATCGACATCAAACTGGCGATCGCGACGCAAGGAAAGCGCATCAACCTGCCCGGCGGCCTGCCGGTGATCGTCGACGGCCACGTCATCGGAGCGATCGGCGTCGGCTCGGGCACCGGCGAGCAGGACAAGCAGGTCGCGAATGCGGCGCTCGGCTCGCTCGCGGGGGCGAAGCGGTTTTAGCAGGTTCTCTGGTTGTCATTCCGGGGCGTGCGAAAGCGCGAGCCCCGGAATGACGGAAGGGATCAACCGCCCTCGCCGTCGTACACGAAGCGGTACGCGCTGCCATCACGCTCGATCCGGCCGCCGGTCGGCGCCGGGAAATGGCACGGGAAAACCAGCCGCCCGCTGTTGGCGTTCTCCTTCAGGAAATTCAGCCGGGTCCGGCGCGCTTCGTCCGGATCGACGCAGAATCGCGTGCTCCATTCCGGGTAGCGAACCTGCAACGGGTGATGCATGAGGTCGGCGGTGAGCAGCGCCTCGTGCCCGGGCGAACCGAGCCGGAGCATCTTCTGGCCGGGCGTGTGGCCGTGCGCCGGCTCGATGGAAATATCGCTCTTGAGCGCGTGATGGTCGCCGATCATGTCGGCCTGCCCGCTTTCGATGATCGGCAGCACGCTGTCGGTGATGAAGTCGCCGGTGCGTTGCAGCGCCGCGGGGCCGGCGTTGCGCCAATAGTCCCATTCGCGCTGCGCAATCAGGTAGCGCGCGTTTGGAAACGTCGGAACCCAGCGGCCGTTCTCCAGTCGCGTGTTCCAGCCGACGTGATCGACATGTAGATGCGTGCAGAGCACGATGTCGATATCTTCAGGACCGACGCCGGTTGCACGCAATGTGTCGAGCCAGGGGCCGTTCTGGCGGTGGAAATGCGGACGCATGCGGTCCTTGCCGTTGCCGCCGCAGCAGTCGACCAGCACGTTGAGCCCGGCCTGCCGGATCAGGAAGCTCTGGATCGTGAGTACCAGAAGCCCGCTCGCCGCGTCCTGGAAGCGCGGCACCAGCCAGTCGCGGTTGGCGTCGAGATGGGCCTGCGTGCAGTCGCCGAAGATCTCGAACGGCGGCATGATCGCGCCTTCGGATTCGACGACGCGATGCAGGGACGATGCACCGATGGTCCAGTGGTGTTGGGATGACATGGAGACTCGCTGCGGCATGCGGGAGCCTGCAGCCTAGAATGTCTCCGGCGGCAATTCCACCGGACCTGCCGTAACGTTGCGAGACTTGGCCCGCGCGCGCCGTTGAGGCATGCTCCACGCACATTCAGAAGGGGAAACCACATTCCAGCCTGGATTCTGGCGATTGCCGTCATCCTCGTTCTTCAAACGGCTTCGGCCTTCCTGACCAGGCTCGTTCCGATTATCTCGCCGGCGTTCATGGGCGAGTTCGGCTGGAACGGCAGTTGGATCGGATATCTGACGTCTGCGAACGTGGTCGGCGCTCTCATCGTGCTGATGATCGGCGCCGCGCTGATCCGGCAGGTCGGCGCTGTCCTGGCCTTGCAGATCAGCCTGCTGATCGGCGCGGCAAGCCTTGCGCTGTTCCATTTTCCTTCGATCGCGGTGGCGCTGATCGCGAGTTCCCTCGTCGGTCTGAGCAACGGCACCGCCAACCCGGCCGGCAGCGAAGTCCTGCAACGCTTCACGCCGCCGGCGCACCGGAATTTCGTTTTCTCGATCAAGCAGGCAGGCGTCCCGCTGGGCGGCGTGATCGCCGGCCTCACCATTCCGCTGCTGGTCGACGCGATGGGCTGGCGCGTCGCCTTGATCGTCGCGGCCGGTGGAGTGCTGGCCGTAACGGCGCTGACCTGGCCGGCGCGGGCGCGCATCGACGGACCGCGTGAAACCACCGCCGCGTTCAGCCTGCGCAGCTTGAACCTGTGGGATCTTCTCGCTCCCCTGCAAAGTCTGACACAAAGTCCGGGGCTGTTGCGGATGGCGATCGTCGGCGCGTTGCTGATCGTCGCCCAGGCCTGCTGGGTGGCGTTCTCCGTGACCTATCTTGTCGTCGGTCTCGGCCATTCGCTGAGCGTGGCGGGTTTGATCTTTGCGGTGATGCAGGCAGCCGGCGTGATCGGCCGTATCATGATGGGATGGATCACCGACCGCGTCGGCTCCGCCACGCCGACGCTGACGATCGCTGCGATCCTGTCCGCCGCAACGACCATATTGTTTGCGCTGAGCAGCCCGGCGTGGCCGGTGTGGAGCCTGATGCTACTGGCGGCGGTCGCCGGAGCGTCGGTGTCGGGCTGGAACGGCGTTCAGGTCGCCGAGATCGCGCGCCGGTCGCCGCCCGGGCTGATCGGCGAGGCTGCGTCCGGATCGGTCATCCTGGTTTTCATCGGCACCATGACGGCGCCGGCGGCGTTTGCCGCATTCGTCGCGATGACCGGGCGCTTCGACTACGCCTTCATCGCCGCCGGGCTGTGCAGCTTGGCGTGCCTGCCGCTGTTGCGCGGTATCGATCGAGACGTCGCGAAGACTGAGAAGGCCGAGAGCTAGAACGCCTCGTCCGGCAATTCCATCATGCTCGCCGAGCCCGACTGGATGCGCGACAGATGCGCGCCGGTCTCCGGCAGCATGCGCTCCATGAAGAAGCGTCCGGTCACGAGCTTGGCGTTCATGCGTTCGGTCGAGCCGTTGGCGCCCGCTTTCAGCTTTTCGCGCGCCGCCGCCGCCATCCGGCACCACATGGTGCCGAGCGCCACCAGACCGAACAGGTGCATGAAATCGTGCGAGCCAGCGCCGGCGTTGTCGGGTTTGGCCAGCGCGTTCTGCATGAACCACATCGTCGCGGCCTGTAGATGGCTGAGCGCCTTACCGAGCGGCTCGGTGTAGGGCTTCATCCCATCGTCGCCGCTGTGCTGCTTGATCAGCCCCTGCACCTCGGCAAAGAACGCCTGCAACGCGCGGCCGCCGTCCTTCGGCAGCTTGCGTCCCACGAGATCGAGCGCCTGGATTCCGTTGGCGCCCTCGTACAGCATGGTGATGCGCGCATCGCGCACAAACTGCTCCATGCCGTGCTCGGCGATGTAGCCGTGGCCGCCGAACAACTGCTGCGCCATCACGGTATTGGCAAAGCCGGTATCGGTGAGCACACCTTTGATGACGGGGGTCAGGAGGCCCATGTGATCGTCGGCGGCCTGGCGGGTCTTGTCGTCCTGTGAGCGATGCGCAAGATCGGATTGCAGCGCGGTCCACATCACCAGCGCGCGCGCTGCCTCGTTGAACGACTTGATGGTCATCAGCGTGCGGCGCACGTCGGGATGCACGATGATCGGATCGGCCGGCTTGTCCTTGTGCTTGGAGCCGGACAGCGCGCGGCCTTGCAGCCGCTCCTTGGCGTAGGTCGCGGCGTTCTGGTAGGCGACCTCCGATAGCGCCAGCCCCTGCATGCCGACCGCGAGTCGCGCCTCGTTCATCATCGTGAACATGCCGTGCAGGCCGCGGTTCTCCTCGCCAAGCAACCAGCCGGTGGCGCCGTCGTAGTTCATCACGCAGGTCGAATTGCCGTGAATGCCCATCTTCTCTTCGAGCGAGCCGCAGGCGACGACGTTGCGCGCACCGAGCGAGCCGTCCGCGTTCGGCACCACCTTCGGCACGACGAACAGCGAGATACCCTTGGTGCCCTGCGGCGCGCCTTCGATGCGCGCCAGCACCAGATGGACGATGTTGTCTGCCAGGTCGTGCTCGCCAGCGGAGATGAATATCTTGGTGCCGGTGATCTTGTAGCTGCCGTCGGCCTGCTTGACCGCCTTGGCGCGAAGCAGCCCAAGGTCCGTACCGCAATGCGGCTCGGTGAGATTCATCGTGCCGGTCCACTCGCCGGCCACCATCTTCGGCAGGTAAAGCGCCTTCTGCTCCGGCGTGCCGTGCGCCAGCAGCGCGGCGATCGCGCCCTGGGTCAGGCCGGGATACATCGCGAACGCCATGTTGGCCGAGCAGAGAAATTCGTTGACCACCTCGGTCAGCGTGACCGGAAGCCCCATGCCGCCGAATTCTTCCGGCGCGGAGATTCCGATCCAGCCGCCTTCGCGCATCTGCCGGAAGGCATCGGCAAAGCCGGTGGGCGCGGTCACGCTGCCGTCGGGATGCCGGGTGCAGCCTTCCTGATCGCCGGTGCGGTTGAGCGGCGTGAGCACCTGCTCGCAGAACTTGGCGGCTTCCGTAAGGATCGCCGAAACCACATCGGGCGAGGCGTCCGCAAAGCCCGGCAAATTCGAATAACGATCGACGCGGAACACGTCGTTCCACAGGAACTGCACGTCGTCGAGGGGCGCCTTGTAGCTCGGCATGGTGTGCATTCCCTGTTTCGGGAGATTTAAACTCGCACACCCGCATTTAGTTCAAGTTAAAGCGGAAAACAGGGCCTTGGCGGCGTCCTACGGCGCGGCGCACAGCCGGACGTAGGACGACGAATAGGTCCGCCGAAGCTCGGCCAGCGCCGCCTCGATCTCGCGCTTTCGCGCCTCCAGCAGCCGGATCTGCTCGACGCATTGTCGCCGGCTCATGCCGAGCGCGCCGGGCTCGGTCCCGTCCGCGGCGATCATCCGGCGAATCTCGGTCAGCGTGAATCCAAGAGTCTTGGCCTTGAGGATCAGTGCCAGCCGGTCGCGATCCTGCCGACCATAGAGCCGGACCGGACCGCTCCGGCCTGGGGAGAGCAGACCCTTGTTCTCGTAGAATCGCAGGGCCCGGGGCGTGATGCCGAATTCGATGGCCATTTGGGAGATGGTGCGCGCCTCGGTGACAGAGGTAATTGGATACAGGCCGAGGTCGCGGTCTTCCCACCGCGGGTCCGCAGGCGAGAACAGGAGTTCCCGATCGTCGTTCATCCGATCGCCACGCCAGCCGCCGACGGCAGCACCACATGCGACATAAGGCCCGCGCGGCGCGATCCGGCAGAAACCCTGGGGTTACCTGGCGGGAGATTACGGTTACCCGGACTGCCAGCAGGCCGCCTCGGCCCTGGAATAGCCCATTGGCCTTGAAACAGCCGTTCCGGGGTGCCCGACCGCGGCCGTAAGCCGGCCCGGGATGCCAGGAAATCCGCCAGACGCGCCAGCGAGTTAACCGGCTGTTTACCCTAATGAAGAAAAGTCGGTCCTCGGACATCGGACCGCGCCAGTCGCCACGCTTCCGTAACGAGAGCCGGGTCCTGGGGGCGGGGACTACCGGCACATCGATCGAGCGATTGACCAAGGCGTGCGTCACAAACGCAGACCACAACGAGACGACTACGAGGACGACGAGGACTCGCTCGGCGAGAACCTCGCCGCCGTCAATGATCGTCTCGACGACCTGACGCGTCAGCTCGAACGCATGGCGCGCTCGAACGCGCCCACGCGCGAAACCGATCGCAGCGCCGACCGTGTGTCCGAGGCTGTGGCGCGTCTCGACCGTCGCCTCGACCAGATCGTCGCCGAGAGCCGGTCCGCGGCGAGCGAGGCCGAGCGGCGTGTCGCCCGCATGCCGTTGCCCCCGTCGCCCATGCCGATGCAAATGCCAATGGCGCCGCCACCACCGTCCAGCGGCCCGGTGAACTGGGCAACGGAGATTTCGC
Organism: Rhodoplanes serenus; assembly: GCA_945897515.1. GTDB lineage: Bacteria > Pseudomonadota > Alphaproteobacteria > Rhizobiales > Xanthobacteraceae > Z2-YC6860. The sequence goes on from CAMDFO010000001.1 coordinate 40,892, forward strand.
AGCGTCAACGCGCGCTCGATGGCGAACCACAACTCGCAATCGGCGGCGGTCGGGCGCCCGGACAGGACCTGTCGGGCCTCGAACATCAATTGCGCCACATCACGACACAAATCGCGTCGCTGCACCGGCCTTACGAAGATGGATTCACCGCGCTGCGCGGCGACCTCGCCGAGATCGGACGCGCCCTCACCGAAGCGCTGCCCCGCCGGGCCGTCGAGGCATTGGAGGGCGAAGTCCGCTCCCTTGCCGAGCGCGTCGATTACAGCCGGAGCGCCGGTGCGGACAGTTCGTCGCTGAACAATCTCGAACAAGGACTGGCCGAGGTGCGCGACGCGCTGCGCCATCTCACGCCAGCCGAGAGCCTGGCCGGTGTAGACGAGGCGGTGCGCGGCCTGTCGCGCAAGATCGATCAGATTTCGATGTCGTCGGGCGGTCAGGATCCCGCGGCGTTCCAACAGCTTGAACAGGCGATCGGATCGCTGCGAAGCCTCGTATCCAACGTCGCATCCGACGGAGCGCTGGCCCAGCTTGCGGCCGAGGTGCGAACGCTCGCCAACCATTTCGAACGGGCCGCGACCGAAAGCAGTGGCGACGCGCTCGCTCGGCTGGATTCGCGGATCGAGACCTTGATCCACAGCGGCCGTGCCGTCCCGCCCGAGCTCGAAGCATCGATCCGCGAACTGAGCGAGCGGTTGGAACGCGTGCCGCTCACCCACGGTGACCAGCTCGCACTCGGCAGCCTCGAGGACCGCATCGTCAAGCTGTACGAAAAGCTCGATGCCTCCGACGCGCGGCTTGGCAGCCTGGGCGCGATCGAGCGCGGCATCGCCGATCTGCTGGTGGCGGTCGAAGAAATGCGATCCGCAGGCGGACCGCGAGGTCTGCGCGCTCCCGCAACCGAACCACCGCAACACGAGTCTCCGCCGCCGGCGCCGCAATTGTACATTCCCGCACCGCAGGAGCCGCCGCCTCCGCCGGCACCGGTGCTGCAGGCGCCGACTCCGGCGCCGGTCGCCGTCGCTCCTATCCCGCCAAGCCCCCCGCAGGCTCAAAGGGCCGCGCCGCCACCGCGTCCGCCCGAGCCGCGTCGGCCGATCAATCCAAACCTGCCGCCAGACACGCCACTCGAGCCCGGCACCGGTGCGCCGAAGGTAAAGCCCGGCTCCGCGGCGGCGCGCATCGCCGCTTCCGAGGCGGCGCTTGGCAACGTCAAGCCCGCCGCCGTCGAAACCCAATCGTCAGCCGTGGCCGCAGCTCGCAGCGCCGCAAAATCCGCCGTTGCGGAGGGCCCGCCGGCAGTCGCGCCGAAGGAACGAAAGAAATCGTTCGAGCTGACCGAAGATGACATGGCGGCGGTCGAGGCCGGCCCACGCCGCATGAGCATCGGCAAAGCCGTCAAAGCCATATTGCTTGCGGGAAGCGTCATCGTGATCGTGCTCGGCACCGTGCACGTCGCCATGGAAATGTTCTTTTCCGGCGATGAGCCTGCGAGCACGCAGGACGAAAACATGGCGCCCGCGCCAGCGCCGAGCTTGCCGCCCGCCACCGTGCCGAGCCGGCCGATGCCGACGCCGGAAGGATCGCTGCCTCCGCCGGCTGGATCGGACCCCGGCACCACAGGGCAGATCGGCCGGCCGGCGTCGATGTTCGATCCGGCGACCATCCTGCAACACCTGCCGAGAATTCCATCGTCCGACGTCACGGGGTCGGTTTCCCGGCAGGCGCCGGCGCGCGGCACCGCACCGGTCGCGCCCGCCGCAGCGCCGCCGGCCCTGGCTCAGGCCGCCATCGCCGGCTTGCCGGCGTCGGTCGGCCCGGTCCTGCGCACCGCCGTGGCGAACGGCGATCCCGCCGCGGAATATGAGATCGCGTTGCGCTATGCCGAGGGCCGCGGCGTGCCGACGAGCCTCGACGAGGCGGCGCGCTGGCTCGACCGCTCGGCCCGGGCAGGCTTCGCACCGGCGCAATTCCGGCTCGCCAGCCTGAATGAAAAGGGCGAGGGGCTGAAGAAGGATCTTCAAGCCGCGCGACGGCTCTATATCGCCGCCGCAGACAAGGGCCACGCCAAGGCCATGCACAATCTGGCCGTGCTTCACGCCGAAGGCGTCGACGGCAAGCCGGACTACAAGGTAGCGGCGCAATGGTTCCGCAAGGCGGCGGCATACGGCATCGCCGACAGCCAGTTCAATCTCGCCATCCTCTACGCGCGCGGCATCGGCGTGGAGCCGAACCTGGCTGAATCCTACAAATGGTTTGCACTTGCGGCTGGCAACGGCGACCGCGACGCCGGCCGTAAGCGCGACGATGTGGCAGCGCGGCTCGATCAATCCTCGCTGATGGCGGCGAAACTCGCGGCCCAGACCTTTGTGCCCGAGCGCGAACCCGAAGCGGCCACGAGCGTCCGGGCCCCTGCGGGCGGCTGGGACCGGCCGGCAGTCACCGCTGCACCCGCCCGGTCGAAAGGCCGCACGTCCGCCCCCGCGGCGCAATGAACAAGGCGCACTGCTCACCGTTACAAACAGGTGCAGAGCCTTTCGATCGAGCCTATACCGGAGCGACTCAAGCGCCGCGATCCGCGGCCCCTGAGACATCGAACTTGAGCTCAGGCACAACGGCCGGATAGCGCGCGTGCAAATCTATCTCCCGATCGCCGACCTGCCGGTCAATATCTTCCTGGTGCTTGGCATGGGGCTGGCGGTCGGCTTCATCTCGGGAATGTTCGGGATCGGCGGCGGCTTTCTGATGACGCCGCTGCTCATCTTCATCGGCGTTTCGCCAGCGGTCGCGGTCGCCAGCGTGGCGAGCCACATCGCCGCCTCGTCGTGCTCCGGCGCAATCTCCTACTGGAGACGAAACGCCATCGATCTCGCGCTGGCCTTGATGCTGCTGGCGGGCGGCATATTGGGGACGGCCGTCGGCATCTGGCTGTTTGCCGTTCTGCGTGCGCTCGATCAGCTCGACCTGACCATCGGCCTCTCCTACGTGGTGCTGCTCGGCGTCGTCGGGGTGTTGATGATTACCGAGAGCGTCCGGGCGATTATCCGTGAGCAGCAAGGCAAGCCGACGACGCCGCGGCGCGGCGGGGCGCACACCTGGGTCCACGGGCTGCCGCTCAAGATGCGCTTCAAGCGCTCGAAGATCTACGTGTCGGCGATTCCGGTGTGGGGCATAGGTTTCCTCATCGGCTTCATCGGCGCCATCCTCGGCATCGGCGGCGGATTCATCCTGGTTCCAATGCTGATCTATTTCCTCCGCGTGCCGACCGCGACCGTGCTCGGCACCTCGATGGTGCTGACGCTCATCACCATGGCATCGGCAACCGTGATGCACGCCGCCACCAATCATCTGGTGGATGCGGTGCTGGCGCTGATCCTGATGGTCGGTGGCGTGATCGGCGCGCAGTTCGGCGCCCGCGCCGGGCAGAACATGCGTGGCGAGCGGCTGCGCCTGCTGCTCGGCCTGCTGGTGTTCGCGGTCGGCTTGCGTTTTGCATTCCAGCTCGTGGTGCAGCCTGACGACCTCTATTCGGTCCGGCTGATCGGAGGCGGATGACGATGACGCGCCTCCTCGCAGCCCTTGCCGCTGTTCTGCCCGCGCTGGTCGCCGCCGCGCCCGCGGCGGCCGAGCAACTGGTGATCTCGATCTCGCGCCATCAGGTCATGGTGAACTCGAGCTTCGACGGCACGTCGATCGTGTTATTCGGCACGGTCGAGCCCGACAGCCCCGGCGGGCGGCGTCAGAGCGTCAGCTACGACCTCGTCACCACCATTACTGGACCCCGGCAGACCCTGGTCACGCGCCGCAAGGAACGGGTGCTCGGCATCTGGGCCAACGTCGCGGGGCGGACCTTCGTCAACGTGCCGACCTACCTTGCCGTGCTTGCAAACCGGCCATTCAACACCATCGCCAATCCGGAGACGCTGCGCCGAAACCAGGTCGGCATGGATTACATCCTGCTGCCGCAGCAGATCGGCCCCGACGTCGCCGACGTGGTACGCGACGACCCGTTCCGGGTCAATTTCATCCGGCTGAAAAACGAACACAGGCTCTATCTCCAGGAGCCCAACGGCGTGACGTTCCTCACGCCAACGGTCTTCCGGGCCGGGATCGTGCTGCCGGCGATCTCGCCGGTCGGCAACTACGACGTCGACGTCAAGCTGTTCGGCAACGGCGCACTGCTGACGCGCGCAACGTCCGCGTTTGAAATCGTCAAGGTCGGATTCGAGCAGTTCGTCGCCACCGCGGCGCGCGACCACGGGCTGCTGTATGGCTTGGCGGCAGCGATGATGGCGGTGTTCACCGGCTGGTTCGCCAGCGTGGTGTTCCGAAGAGATTAATCCGGCAGGCACCGCTTGGCGCCGACGGCATACACCCGACGCTGGCCAAGCATGTGGGCCGTGAATGTCAGCGTGGCGAACAGCCGCGCAAACGCGCGGTCCCGCACGTTGAGCCCGCCGGCGTAGGCGCCGAACGCCGGCATCACCATCCGCTTGCCGTCGACCGCGAAGCAGCGCCGGCTGATCGCGCGCCCGCCGCCGGCAACGCGCGCCACCGGATGCAAATGGCCGGCGATCTCGCCCTCGCATTCAGCGGTCGGCTCGTGGCGGAAGGTGAGCGCGCCGAGCTTGAACACCGGAAGGAAGCGTCCGCCGATATTGTCGGCGGGGTCAGGATCGTGATTTCCAGCAATCCAGATCCAGTCGCGGCCGCGTTGCTGCGCCTTAAGCACCGCGCGATCGGTGTCGGCGAGCCGCGCCGGTCCGCGCCCGTCGTGAAAGCTGTCACCGAGCGCCACCACGACGCGCGGAGCATAGCGGGCGATGAGGTCGGCGACCCGCGCCAAGGTTGCGGCGGTATCATAGGGCGGCAGCAGCACACCGCGCGCGGCAAAGGCCGAGCCCTTTTCGAGATGCAGGTCCGCAACCGCGAGCATGCCCTGCTCGGGCCAGTAGATCGCGCCGGCCGGATCGGCGGCCAGCGCAACCCCCGCGACCGTGATCGCGCCACTCGAAGGCGCTGCGCGCTCGCGCACGACGATCTGCGATGCAATAAGCCCCGACAAAGGAACCCCGGTTACCTGTTGGCTTGCGGACGACTGGCGGGTTTCTTATCGGATTTCTTCTGCGGTTTCTTGTCGCCCAGCACGGCTCCCGACGTCATCAACAGGCGTCCCGCCTCGCCCTCCAGGATCAGCTTGTTGCCGTCGGTGCGCCAGCGATGCAGCGAGCGCAGCGTGGTCAGGAACGCATCCTCGGTGGTCATGCGCGGCTTGGGGCAGGCTTTTTTGGTCGTCACCACGTCGCTGACGTCCATCTGCGTGTCGTCGCGGAAGATGAATACGGCGGTCCAGTTGTTGCAGCCGGCGGACCCCGCGCCCTTCGCCTGGTTGGCCGCACGGTCGCGCGTCACGGTCAGCGTCAGGCCCGACTTCTGAACGTCGAACCCGCTGATCGAAATGGTCTTGAATGTCTGGTCCACCGGAAAGCCGCGTGGAACTTCCTGCGCCGCCGCGGGCGCAAGGATCATGACAACGAGCAAAGCGGCTGTGCCGATGCGCATCATCCCATCGCCTCCTTGATCAATTCTTCGGCCGCCTCGGCCATCACGGCCTCCGAGGCTTCGCCATAGACCGTCTCGCGGCCAATCTCCAGCATCACCGGCACGGCCAGCGGGGAAACCCGGTCGAGCGACTTATGAATGATTCGCCCCCTGATACGCGAGAGCATTTCACCCAACCTGCGGATGTCCAACAATCCGGTGGCCGCATCCAGGCGCGCCGCCCGCAAAAGCACATGATCGGGCTGGTGTTTACGCAGCACGTCGTAGATGAGGTCGGTCGAGATCGTCACCTGCCGGCGCGATTTCTCGTTGCCCTGGAAGCGCCGCTCGATCAGGCCCGCGATGATGGCGCAGGTGCGGAAGGTGCGCTTCATCAGTGCGGATTCGGCGAGCCACGCCTCCAGGTCGTCGCCCAGCATGTCCTCGTCGAACAGCGCCGCCAGCGACAACTCGCCGCGCCTGACGCGCAGCTCCACGTCGCCCAATCCCCACACCGCCAGCGCGTATTCGTTGGCCACGAACCCCAGAGGGCGAAGTCCCGCGCGTTCAAGCCGGCGCGTCAGCAGCATGCCGAGCGTCACATGGGCGAGCCGGCCCTCGAACGGATAGCAGACCAGATAGTAGCGGCCGCCGCGCGGGAAGGTCTCGACCAGGAGATCGCTGCGGCCCGGCACCATCGAACGCCATTGCTGGATGCGCAGCCACTCGCGCACGGTCTCCGGCAGCGGCAGCCATTGCGCCGGTTCGGCCAGCAGCTTGCGCACCCGTTCGGCGAGATAGGTCGAGAGCGGGAACTTGCCGCCGTCGTAGGCCGGCACCTTCGGATCGGTCGCGGTGGTGCGCGAGACATAGACCTCGTCCTCGACCAGAGTCTCGTATTTCAGGATCTCGCCGGCGAACACGAACGTATCCCCCGGCACCATGGTCTCGATGAAATACTCCTCGACCTCGCCAAGGATGCGGCCGCCGCGCGCGATAGGACCCGTGCGGCCCGCGCCGCCGACGCGAGACCGGACCAGCCGCACCTTCAGCATGTCGGCCTCGACGATGGTGCCGACGTTCATGCGGTAGCGTTGCGCCACCATTGGATGGCTGACGCGCCAGCGGCCGCCCTTGTTCTGCCGGATTTTGGCGAAGCGCTCGTAGGCCTTGAGCGCGTAGCCGCCGGTGGCAACGAAATCCACGGCGGCATCGAAGTCGGCGCGCGTCAGTCCGGCATAGGGCGCGGCGGTTTTCACCTCACTGAACAACTCGTCGGCGAGGAACGGCTCGCCGCAGGCGGTGCCGAGAATGTGCTGCGCGAGCACGTCGAGCGCGCCGGTGCGCAACGGCGGCGTGTCCTGGGCGTGATCGGCGACCGCGCCGATGGCGGCGCGGCATTCCAGCACCTCGAAACGGTTGGCCGGGATGAGAATGCCGCGCGACGGTTCCTCCAGCCGGTGGTTGGCGCGGCCGATGCGCTGCAACAGCCGCGACGAACCTTTCGGCGCGCCGACATTGATGACGAGATCGATGTCGCCCCAATCGATGCCGAGATCGAGCGACGACGTGCACACCACCGCGCGCAGCTTGCCGGCCGCCATCGCGTCCTCGACCTTGCGGCGCTGCGCCACGTCGAGCGAGCCATGATGCAACGCGATCGCCAGCGCGTCGTCGTTCATGTGCCAGAGCGCGTGAAAGATCATCTCCGCCTGGCTGCGGGTGTTGACGAACACCAGCGTCATCTTGTGCTGCTTGATCAACTCGTAGATTTGCGGAAACGCATGGCGCGCGGAGTGCCCGGCCCAGGGCAGGTCGCCACCCGGCTCCAGCATGGTGACGTTGGGCTCCGCGCCGTCGGCGGCGACCAGGAGGTCGGCGTAGCGCGCGCCATCTTCAGCTTGCGGCACCAGATAGCGGCACAGATCGTCCGGATCAGCGACGGTCGCGGACAGACCGATGGTTTGCAGCCCCGGCGCGATCCGGAACAGGCGCGCAAGATCGAGTGACAGGAGATCGCCGCGCTTGCTGGTGACCAGCGCGTGCAATTCGTCGAGCACGACGCGCTTGAGCGTGCCGAATAGATAGGGCGCGTCGGCGGTCGCCAGCAGCAGCGCGAGCTGTTCGGGCGTGGTGAGTAGAATATCGGGCGGATCGCGGCGCTGGCGCTGGCGCTTCGAAGTCGGGGTGTCGCCGGTGCGGGTCTCGATCCGGATCGACAGGCCCATCTCCGAGACCGGAGTTTCCAGGTTGCGCGCGATGTCGACCGCAAGCGCTTTCAGCGGAGAGATGTAGAGGGTGTGCAGACCTTCGGAACGGCGCACCTCTTTGCCGGTGGACAGCAAACGCCTCGGTTTCGCGCCGCGTTCGAATAGCTCCACCAGGCTGGGCAAAAACCCCGCCAGCGTCTTGCCGCCGCCGGTCGGAGCGATCAGCAGCGCCGAACGGCCAGCCTGGGCACGGGCGAGCAACTCAAGCTGATGCGCGCGCGGCGTCCACCCCCGCTGCGCAAACCAGCGCGCAAAGGTCTCGGGCAGGATCGGGGTCGGCTCGGTGCGTTCGACGGCGGTCACGCCGACACAGGTATGCCTCGAACGTGACGCGGTCGAGGCCGCCCTGCCCTAATTCTTCAGCGCTCGCGCGATGAAGGTGGAGTTGTAGGTCTTGGACAGGTCGATGGTTGCGCCCGCCACCGACGGATCGAACACCTTCAGCACCGCGTGGGCTGTCTCCACCGCGCCGGGCTCGAAGTGGCCGTCGGGCGAATACATCGGCTTGCTGGCATTCAACGCGCGAATATAAACCGGCCGATTTCCAAGCGCGTATTCCTCCGGCATCAGTTTCGCAATGTCCTCCGCCGAGGCGCTTGCGAGCCATTTCAGCGCGCGTGAGAACGCCGTGACCACCGCCTGCACCGTACGGGGATTTTTCTCGATGAACGCCGGCGTGACATAGACCACGCCGCCGGGGTACGGACCGCCATAGACCGCTTTCGTGCCTTCGAGCGTGCGCGTGTCGGCGACGATCTTGATGAGATTGTCGGCCTGCATCAGGCTGACCATCGGATCGGAGCTGACGATGGCGTCGATCTCGCCGCGCTTGGCGGCCGCGACCGCAGTCGAGGTCACGCCGGTGCCGATCCAGGACGCGTCGTCGGTCTTGAACCCCGCGCGCACCAGCATATAGGCGGCCATGAAATGCGTGCTGGAACCGGGCGATGTCACGCCGACCTTCAGCCCCTTGAGATCGGCTCCGGTTTTGACCGTGATCGGCTTCGCCGCGATGGTGCTGAGCACGAACCCTGGATAACGGCCGTACTGCACGACCGCCACCACCGGCTGGTTCTTGGCCTGCATCTGGATGGTGTGGTCGAAAGTGCCGACGCCGAGCTCCGCGCTACCCCCGACGATGGACTGCAATGCGCGCGCGCCGCTCTGCACGTCGGCAATCTCCACGTCGAGGCCGGCGTCCTTGAAGTAGCCGAGCCGCTCGGTCACCGACAGCGGCAGATAGAACACCGCCGACTTGCCGCCGACCGCGAGCCGCAGCTTCGGCATTTCGGGCTTCGAGTCCTGCGCCGCTGCAGGACCTGCGAATGCAAGCGTTGCCGCGATCGCAAAAACCGAGACGGTTTTCATTGTGTCCTCCCTGGTTGCCCCAAGCCTAGCGCAGCAGCGCGAAGCGGCGCCAGCGGACTGAACGGCGCAGGCGACTTCCGAACATGCGTGTATCGCTAGCGACCGGCAACCACCGCAAGCCCCGCAACCGGCTGGCCTTTTTCTTGGCGCGTTTCGGCAGAAGAAAGATGAAGCAGTTTCAGTCCTGCGTCCTTGACGGCTGCGCGCACATGATCGGCGCTGTGCGCGTAACGCAAGGTCGGCCGGAGCTGCACGCCTTGGCCGTCATGCGTCTCGACCGTAAAGACGAACAGCCCGGAGGGCGCCAGGACCCGTGCTGTCGCCGCCGCGATCGGCGCGATGTCGCTGCAATAGACGAACACGTCGGCCGCCAGCACCAAGTGATACTGTGCGTCCGGGTCGCTATCGAGAAATTCCAGCAGGTCCGCGGCAGCGAGCTTGTCGTAAAGGCCTTTGGCGCGCGCCTGCTCGATCATGCCGGGCGACAGATCGACGCCAACCAACCAATCGCAACAGGGACGGAACGCAGCGCCGCTCAGTCCGGTGCCGCAGCCGAGGTCCAGCACCGAACCCAGCCGCAGCGGATGGGCCGCGATGGTCCGTACCGCGGAAAGCAAAATCTCCGGCGCGCAATATTCCAGCCGCCCGACCAGCGCCTCGTCGAAATCCGGAGCGTGCTGGTCGAACAGCCGGCGCACATAGGTGGCGGTCATTGCGGGCGTGGCCTCCCCCGCTCCGAGTCGCGCCAGATGAAGCCGCGCGCCGTGATAATCCTCGGGATCGGCGTCGCGCGCCCTGGCGAATGCCGCGACGGCGGCGTCGCGTTCGCCAAGCTGCTCATGGATGCTGGCGAGCGCGAACCAGGCGGTGGCGAAGCCGGGCGCGGTTTCCACCACCTGGCGGAGAATATCCGCGGCGGCGGGGAAATCGCCGCGCTTGGCAAAATCCAGCGCCCATTGATAGCGGCGGTCCGCGACCAGGTCGCCGGAGGAGACGAAAAGCGGCGTCGACATGGCCCAGCTATCGTCTCTCCCACGGCCGAATTCAATTCCTATCTAACCGCCATGCATCCTGAAGACATCCTGGTTCCGACGCCGTCGGGCGTGTGCTGCAAGCCCGGCGGATTTTTCATCGACCCGACCCGCCCGGTCGACAAGGCCGTGATCACGCACGGCCACTCCGACCATGCCCGCGCCGGCCACGGCGCCGTGCTGGCCACGCGAGAGACGCTCGACATGATGCGGCTGCGGTATGGCGAGAATTTCGCCGGCACGACGCAGGCCGTGGCCTACGGCGAGACGCTCAATCTCGGCGGAACGACGGTGACGTTTCATCCGGCGGGCCACGTCCTGGGTTCGGCGCAGGTCGCGGTGTCCTGCAAGGACATGACCATCGTGGCGTCCGGCGACTACAAGGACGCCGACGATCCGACCTGTGCGCCGTTCGAACTTGTTCCCTGCGACGTGTTCATCACCGAAGCGACATTCGGCCTGCCGGTGTTCCGCCACGGCGACGCGGCGGACGAGGTCGCAAAGCTCCTGCATTCCGTGGAGGTGTTTCCCGAGCGCGCGCATCTGGTCGGCGCGTACTCGCTCGGCAAGGCGCAGCGCGTCATCAAGCTGATCCGGCAGGCCGGATACGACAAGCCGGTCTACATGCATGGCGCGATGGAAAAGATCACGCGCTACTACGAGAGCCGCGGCATCGATCTCGGACAGCTGGAACTGGTGCGCGGCGCGAAGAAGGCGGACATGGCCGGCACGATTACGCTGTGCCCTCCGTCGGCGCTGCAGGATTTGTGGGCGCGCCGCTTCCCCGATCCGGTCACGGCTTTTGCGTCGGGATGGATGCGGGTGCGTGCGCGAGCGCGGCAAGGTGGCGTCGTGCTGCCGCTGGTGATTTCCGATCACGCCGATTGGAACGGGTTGACGGCCACGATTGCCGCCACCGGCGCCTCCGAAATCTGGGTGACGCATGGCCAGGAGGACGCACTGGTGCACTGGGCCAAAGCGCGCGGCCTGAAGGCGCGGCCGCTCGCCATCGTCGGCTACGGCGACGAGGACGAGAGCGACGGCACGAGCGACGGCGTGGATATTCCCGGCGGCACGGGCGAGCCGTCATGAACGGATTCGCCGAGCTGCTGGACCGCCTGGCCTATGAGCCGAGCCGCAACAACAAACTGCGGCTGATGACGGACCATTTCCATTCGACGCCGGACCCGGAGCGCGGCTTTGCGCTCGCGGCGTTGACCGGCGCACTCAGCTTCCAGCACGCCAAGCCGGGCATGATCCGGACCTTGATCGCCGAACGCACCGATCCGGTGCTGTTTGAATTGAGCTACGACTACGTCGGCGACCTCTCCGAAACCGTCGCGCTGATGTGGCCGGCCGATCCGCATCATCGGCCGAACGCGACGCCATCGCTGTCGGATGTGATCGAGACGCTGTCCACGCTCGGCAAGGCGCAGTTGCCGGCGCAGCTTGCGCGCTGGCTCGATGCGCTCGACGAGACCGGGCGCTGGGCGCTGCTCAAGCTTCTCACCGGCGGCCTGCGCATCGGCGTATCGGCGCGGCTCGCCAAGACCGCAGCGGCCGCGCTGGGCGACAAGGACCCGAACGAGATCGAAATCCTCTGGCCCGGCCTCGCGCCGCCTTACACCGAGCTGTTCGCCTGGCTCGAAAGCCGGGCCGACAAACCGGTGTCGCGCGATCCGGTGCCATTCCGGCCGGCGATGCTGGCGCATGCCATCGAGGATACCGATTTCGCCGCGCTCGATCCCGCAGCCTTCATGGCCGAGTGGAAATGGGACGGCACCCGCGTCCAGGCGGTGGCCGGCGTGGACGAGGACGGCCAGCCCGCCGCTCGGCTCTACTCGCGCACCGGCGAGGACATTTCCAAAAGCTTTCCCGATCTGCTGGAGGCGCTGCGGCTGCCCGGCGCGATCGATGGCGAATTGCTGATCGTGCGCGAGCGCCGGGTGCAGACGTTCAACGTGCTGCAGCAGCGGCTGAATCGCAAAGCCGTAACGGGGAAGCTGCTGCAGGAGTTTCCCGCGCATATCCGCGCCTACGACCTGCTGATGGATGGCGCGGAGGATTTGCGCGACCGGCCGTTCGCCGAGCGACGCGAGCGACTCGAAGCATTCATCGCCCGCCTAGGCGATCCGCGCATCGATATCTCGCCGCTGGTGCCGTTCGAAAGCTGGGAGGAGCTCGCCGCCGCGCGCGCCGATCCCGCGTCGGCCGGGGCGGGCGCCGATGCCGAGGCGGTCGAAGGCATCATGCTCAAGCGGCGCGACGCGACTTACGTGCCCGGCCGCCCGAAAGGCTCGTGGTGGAAATGGAAGCGCGACCCGCTGATCGTCGACGCGGTGCTGATGTACGCGCAGCGCGGCCACGGCAAGCGCTCGTCGTATTATTCCGACTACACATTTGGCGTCTGGACCAAAGGCGAGAGCGGCGACGAGCTGGTGCCGGTCGGCAAGGCCTATTTCGGGTTTACCGACGAGGAGCTGCACAAGATCGACCGCTTCGTTCGCAACCACACCATCGAGCGCTTCGGCCCGGTGCGCGAGGTGACGCACGACCCGGACGAAGGCCTGGTGTTCGAGGTCGCGTTCGAAGGGCTGCAGCGCTCGACCCGCCACAAGTCCGGGCTCGCAATGCGGTTTCCCCGCATCAGCCGGCTGCGCTGGGACAAGCCGCCGCGGGAAGCGGATCGGTTGGAAACCCTGGAGCGGATGCTGGAGAGCGGTGCGAGCCGCAACGGCGGTTCACCCTCGCTTGCCAGGGAAGATGGAACCGCCGCCGTGGTAGAGTGATCGCGGTTTGGAGATTCGCATGGCCAATAACAACGTCAGTCGTTTTTTCGGCGGACCGCCGCTGGCGGTGCTCGGCAAGCTGATCCTGCTGTCGATCCTGATCGGCGTCGTGCTCTCCGCGCTCGGCCTCGATCCCTGGAACATCGTCGCCAGCCTGCGGCGGCTGGTCGAGACGATCTGGGACATGGGCTTCGATGGCGTGCGCTGGCTGTGGGGCTACTTCCTGCTCGGCGCCGTGATTGTGATCCCGATCTGGCTGATCCTGCGGCTGGTGCGCGCGCCGCGGGGCCGTTAGCTAAGACGCCGGCCAATCCTCGGCCGTGATCGCCGCAGCATCAGCGCCCACCAGATCGGACAGCTTCTCCGCCTCGCCGCGATCGAGCGCGTTTCGCAGCTCGGCCTTGATCTCGGCGACCAGCCCGAGGCCGTGGAACACCAAAGCGCTGTAGAGCTGCACCAGGTCCGCGCCGGCCCGGATCTTGGCGAGCGCAGCCTTGCCAGAATCGATGCCGCCTGCGCCGATTAGCGGAAACGCACCTTCGACACGAACGTAGGTCTCGGCCAGCATCCGGGTCGACAGCGCGAACAGCGGCCGGCCGGACAGCCCACCCGCCTCTTTTGCCGTGGCCCGATCGCGCAGCCAGGACGGCCGGCCGATCGTGGTGTTGCCGATGATCATGCCGTCGATATCGCGCGCTCGCGCAATGCCGACCACGTCGTCGAGACCGTCGAGCGAAAGATCGGGCGCGATCTTCAACAGCACCGGCGTCGGTCCGGCGCGCGGCGCCACACGGTCGCGAGTCTCGACCACGCGCGCGAGCAGGTCGTCGAGCGCGGCGGCATGCTGCAGGTCGCGCAGACCGGGCGTGTTCGGCGACGAGATGTTGACGGCGACGTAGCTCGCGACCGGTGCAAGCGCTTCCATCAGGCGGACGTAGTCAGCGGTGCGATCGGCCGATTCCTTGTTGGCGCCGATGTTCACTCCGACGATCCCGCCCTCCCCGGCGCGGGCCGCCAGCCGTGCCAGGACCGCGTCTCCGCCATGGCTGTTGAAGCCGAAGCGATTGATCACCGCCTGATCGGATTGGAGCCGGAACAGCCGCGGCCGCGGGTTGCCCGGTTGCGGCAGCGGGGTCACCGTACCGATCTCGACGAAGCCGAAACCGAGCCGGAGCAGCGGGTCCGGGACCTCGGCATGCTTGTCGAAGCCCGCCGCGATCCCGACCGGATTGGAAAAATTCAGTCCGAAGGCTCGCACCCCCAGCCGCGAATCAGGGGGGGCCGGACGGGTCTGGGGGACGATTTTCAGGGCTTTCAGGGCCAAACTGTGAGCGTTTTCCGCATCGATCGCCCGCAACAAGTGCCGGGCCAGACGGTCGAAAAAGCCAATCACAGCGCACCCCAGGTGATGAGTGGACCCTATCGGCCACATTTGCGTTCTTCAAGGTAGGACTGGACACGCCTCCGCCAAGGCTATAATTCCTATCCTGCATAAATAGTCACAGGGGCGGAAGGCTGAGATAGGGATGGCTAGCTCTATGCTCACACACAGCCAGATTTGGACCGCTCTCGACCGGCTCGCGGCGCGTGCGAAACTCTCTCCGTCGGGGCTCGCCAAGCGTTCCGGGCTCGATCCCACCACCTTCAACAAATCGAAGCGCATCACGCCGGACGGCCGCGCGCGCTGGCCCTCCACCGAGTCGGTCGCCAAGGCGCTGACCGCAACCGGCAGCAGCGTGGAGTCCTTCGTATCGCTGATCACCGACAGCGCGAGCAGCGCGCAGGCCGTGCCGCTGATCGGCTTCGCCGAAGCCGGCGCTGGCGGCTTTTTCGACGACGGCGGCTTCCCGGTCGGCAAGGGATGGGACGAGATCGCTTTCCCTGCGGTCAACGACGAGAACGCCTACGCGCTGGAAATCTCCGGCGAGTCGATGCTGCCGGCCTATCGCGACGGCGACGTCATCATCGTGTCGCCGGCTTCTCCAGTACGCCGCGGCGACCGCGTTGTGGTCAAGACCAAGAACGGCGAGGTCATGGTGAAGGAGCTCAAGCGCCAGACCGCCAAGAGTGTCGAGCTGAAATCGCTCAACGCCGATCATCCTGAGCGCACGCTCTCGCTCGACGACGTGGTGTGGATCGCCCGCATCGTTTGGGCCAGCCAGTAGCGTAACCTGGCCCCTTTCGCCGGCCGGCGCGGACTGGTATACACGTCGGCATCACAACGCGAGGGGCCGATGTCCAATTTGCAAATTCATTCCAGTTCCTGCACCTGCTGCGGCGACATGCTGAGCGGCCGGTTCAGCCGCCGCCGCTTCATCCAGACCGCGGCCGCCGGCGGTGCGGCGGCGATGCTTGCGCCTTATTTCGCCATCGCGGCCGAAGGCAATTACGAGGCGATGGTGCTGGCGTGCATCGATCCGCGTGTCCAGACGCCCGTGCACCGGCATATGGCGCGGCGGAAGCTGACCGGAAAGTACAGCCAGTTCATCGTGGCCGGCGCTGCAATCGGTGTGGTCGCTCCGGCCTTTAAGGACTGGCATAAAACGTTCTGGGATAATCTCGAAGCGTCGATCCAGCTTCACCGCATCAAGCGCGTGATCGCGATCGACCACCGCGACTGCGGCGCGGCCAAGATCGCCTATGGCGAAGCGGCGGTGGCCACCAAGGAGGCCGAGACCGAAACCCATCGCAAGGCGCTGACCGAATTCCGCAAGCAGATGGGCGAGAAGCATCCCAAGCTCGCGGTCGATCTCGGCCTGATGGCGCTCAACGGCAGCGTGCAGACATTCAACTAAGTCCGCCGTTCTGCCAGAGCAGCCAGCCGCCGCGGATCAGATAGACCGTGGCGAGGGTGTAGATGATCATGAGCGTCCATTTCCGGAAGCTCGTATCCGTCATGCGTTCGAGCACATAAGGCGCGCCCACTGCGCCGAGGATCGCAAGCCCAATCGCCGGCGCCCAGATCTCCGGTTGCAGGTCTCCAAAGCCGGCGAGCGAGCCAAAATACGCTCCCCGCAGCAGATGGCTGAAACTCTGCGCCGACGCCTTGGTGGCGTTGGTGGTCCTGCGGTCGAGGCTGCTCTTCTGGAAGAAGATATCGAAGAACAGCCCGCCGACCCCGGCCATGAACTGGATGATGGTGGTGAAGATGCCGGTGAGAAACGGCACGCCACGCCATTCGATGTTGGGCTGCGCCCGCGCTGGCAGCACCTGCACCGCGAACGGCATCAGCCCGAGCAGGATGTAGACCATCGCCTTGTCGGGGACGAAAGCGATGGCGCGCATGATGACAAAGGCCAGGACTGCGCCGGCGGCGTACCACCAGAAGATCGGCCAACGCACGTAGGCCCGCCAGTGCAGCGTGCGCCAGCCGTTGGTCGATAGCTGGATGATCGAGAACAAGATCATCCCGGTGGCGACGTCGAAATAGATCAACAGCACGCCGAGCAGCACCATGCCGCCGGCCATGCCGAACACCGAAGAAATGAAAGACGACAGGACGATGGTGGCGCCGATCAGCGCGAGCGAGGCGGCGGTCATGCGATGTCTTTACGCCGACCGCGCCAGCGCGCCGTCGATCATGTCGACCGTGTTCTTCAGCCCATAGACCGCCGCGAACGAGCCGAAGCGCGGCCCTTTCTCCTGGCCGAGCAGCACCTGGTAGAGCATGTTGAACCAATCGAGCGACACGCCGGGCCGTCCGTCCTTGGCCTTCTTCGCCCCGTCGAGGAACGGCGGACGCCGGCCGATCTCATAGACCACGTTCTGGATATCCTCGGCGCTTGCCTCCGTCGGTAGGTTGGACAGCGCGTCGCGCAGATCGGCCAGCGCCTTGCGCTCGATCTCGGTCGGCTCACGGAATTTCTTGGTCGGCAGCACGAAGTCCCGGAAATACTGGATGGCGTAGCCGACCTGCGCGTCCAGCTTGGGATGCGTCTGCGGCGTCACGCCCGGCCGGTAGCGGCCGATAAAGCCCCACAGCGTCTCGGCGTTCTCCGCGTTCGACGACGCCACCAGCGTCAGCAGCATGGTGAAGGTCACCGGCATGTCGGCCTGCGGCGGCTGGCCCGAATGAATGTGCCACACCGGATTGCCGAGCTGATGCCTGGGCTCCTGCCGCGGATAGCCTTCAAGGAACTGCTGGTAGTCGTCGACCTGACGCGGGATGACATCGAAGTACAGCCGCTTCGCCGCCTTCGGCTCGCGGTACATGAACAGCGACAGGCTTTCCGGGCTGGCGTAGCGCAGCCATTCGTCGATGGTCAGGCCGTTGCCCTTGGACTTCGAAATCTTCTGGCCCTTTTCGTCCAGGAACAGTTCGTAGTTGAAACCCTCCGGCGGCTGTGCACCCAGAGCCTTGGCGATCTCGCCCGAGAGCTTCACCGAGTCGATCAGGTCCTTACCCGCCATCTCGTAGTCGATGCCGAGCGCGACCCAGCGCATCGCCCAATCCGGTTTCCATTGCAGCTTGCAGCGCCCGCCGGTCACCGGCACCGTGAAGCGCTCCTGGGTCTCCGGCTCCTCGTAAGTGATCATGCCGCGCTTGGCGTCGTGCGCCAGGACCGGCACCTGCAGCACGATCCCGGTGCGCGGATCGATCGGCAGGAACGGCGAATAGGTCTGCGCGCGTTCTTCGCGCAGCGACGGCAGCATGATCGCCATCACCTTGTCGAAATGCGCGAGAACCTTGAGCAACGCTTCGTCGAACCGGCCGGACCGGTAGCACTCCGTCGAGGACATGAATTCGTAGTCGAATGCGAATGTGTCGAGGAACGCGCGCAGCCGCGCGTTGTTGTGCTCCCCAAACGAAGGATGAGTGCCGAACGGGTCCGGCACCTTGGTCAGCGGCTTGCCGAGGTGCTGCGCCAGCATGTCCTTGCTCGGCACGTTGTCCGGCACCTTACGCAGGCCGTCCATGTCGTCGGAAAACGCAATCAGCCGCGTCTTCACCTTGTCGTCGGTCAGGACCCGGAAGGCATGGCGCACCATGGTGGTGCGGGCGACCTCGCCGAAGGTCCCGATGTGCGGCAGGCCGGACGGGCCGTAACCGGTCTCGAAGATCACCTCGTCTTTGGGCTTGCGCTTGAGCCGGGCGACGATCTTGCGCGCCTCCTCGAACGGCCAGGCGTTCGATTGCTCGGCGATCTCGCGCAAGGACGCGGCGGCTTCGGTAACGGACATCGTATTCTCCGGCGGCGCAACTTATGAAGACCACGCCCCGCCGCGTCAATCGTTCACGTTCATGACCGAGGGTCAGTTCTGCGGCCGCGGGGGCAGGTTCTGAAGCTCGCGGGGCCGGAGGTTGCCGCCGAACACGCCCAGCGTGATGGCGCGCGCCAGGTATTGCGAAAGACAGACATAGCCCGTCTCGCTGCGCTGGAATTCGTCCGGCACAAGTCCGCCGCCGCTGTCCGCCGCTTGCGCGAGCAGGCGCTGCGCTTCATAGCGGCGCACCGCGATCACATTTTCCTGCGCAGCGATCTTGCGGATCAACTCGCGAACCAACCGATAATGGTCGTCCTGCGCCATGCGATCGACATACTGCAGGCCGACCAACACGACATCGACCTTGCGCTCCTTCAGCCACCGCAGGGTCTCGACGATAGTTTGCTCGAGTTCGCCCAACGGGACATAGATCAGCGCATCGTTGGTCCCGACCTGCCACAGCACCAGTTCGGGCTCGTGCAACGCCACTTCGTTCCTGATCCGGATTGCGGCCTGGGCGGCAAGCTCGCCTGATACGCCGCGGTTGATCATCTCGACATCAAGGCCCCGGATCGCCTGCTGGAGAATGTCCTTCGTCTCGCCGGTGTGTCCGCCACGGGCCGAGCGACGCCCAGCCGAGGGCGAGGCGCCAATGGCGAGAATCTTGAGCTTGCGTTTGTCCCGCAACGCCGCCGCGACGTTCGGCAGTGGTGATTCGCTCGCGGTCGCCGTGCTCCCCACCTGACAGTCGCGGGAGAACGGCGCAGGCATCGCCGGCGCCGGTCCATTGCTCTGCGCCGACGCCCACGAGCTCAGAATCATTGCGCTTAGGACGATGGCGCCAACTTTGGAGCCGGTCGTCCTTTCACGCGTTCGCGCCATTCCGGAAGCCATGCGGTGACCGCCATCATTGCGATGCCGAAGATTACCACGACCGTGTCGATGACAATATCGCCACGATAGAGGTAGCGGAGGATTTGTCCTGCCAAACTCAGAACCGAGCCGACGCAGAACACATAGAGCGAATTGCGGCCGAGCATCGAAAGGAAATCGACCAGCCGCGGCCCGTAGCGTTGGATGGTGGGATAGGCAACCGAAATCACCGCGACCAGCGCCAGGAACTGGATGACGCGCGGTGGCGTGACGAAGGTCTTGTCGAACAGGAAAAACAACCGGGGCTGCGGAAACCATGTCGGATCGGGCCACCAGCCGTATCGCATCACGAACACGAAGCCGATGAGGATCGGCAGCGCAACGATGCGGATCGGGACGATGTGCTGACGCACGACGCCTCCGATGCCGGTCGGCCGCGCCATCACGAAGCCCAGCACGAACACGAGCTGCCAGGCCAACGGATTGAAGAACCACTGCCCATCGACCGGCCAGGTCGGGATCGAGATCGGCACCGCCAGCGTAATCCCATAGATCAGCAGCGACAGCGGCAGCAGCAGGTTCGGAGCGAAGCGATCGACGATGGCGATGCCGGGTGCCATGACCATCAGCACCACGTACAGCGGCAGGATGTCGAAGTAGCCGAGTTGATGCGTGATGGCGGCGAGCCCGACGTGGGTCGGAATCGGATCGTGGAACACCGCAGCCGCGTTGTGCCACTCGAGCAGCAACGGGTTGTCGCGCAGGATGGCAACGCTCGCCAACATGGCCAGCGCGATCATCGTGATCATGATCTGCGCGGCATAAAGCGTCACCGCGCGCCCGCCCAGCCGCAAGACCAAGTACCAGGTCGGCGGCTGCCGCTCCGGCGTGCCGACCAGATGGCGGAGCGCCCATCCGGCGAGAAACACGAACAGGTCGGCGGAATCGGAGATCGAGTAGCTGGCGTGGGTGAAGCGGCCGTAATAATTGCCGGGAATGTGGTTGACGAAGATCATCACCAGCGCCAAGCCGCGCCAAAAGTCGACCGCATTGGCTTGACGGATCATCGACGAAAATTCCTTCGGCCTGGCTCAAGCCGCAGCAACGTTACGAAAGCTACGCTGCAAAAAACAGCCTTCAGAACGGGCTGATCGGAAAGTAGCGCAGCCATAGATCGCTGAAGCGGCCTTTCTCCCACAGCCGGAACAGCGCCCAGTTGAATGCCTGCCGCAACGCGTCATTGCCGCGCCGGACCGCGATACCAATTCCCTCGCCGAAATACCGGCTTTCGGTGAACGGACCGCCGCGGAACGCGCAGCATCCCCCGGAGTTTGTGCCGTTGAGCCAGAAGGCCAGCGAAATGCCGTCGTCGAACACGAGATTGACTTCGCCATTGCGCAACGCCTCGCGCGACGCCTCCGCGGTCGGATAAGGGCGGATGTCCGCTTCGGTGAACAGCGTCTTCAGATAAGCCTCGTGCGCCGTGCCCGCGACCACCGCGATCTTCTTGCCCTCGATCTGCTCGGGCCGCACATCGGTGCTGGTGTCGTCGAGCCGTGCCACGAAGCGCGCCGGCGTGCGATAATAGGGATCGCTGAAATCGACCCGCTTGCGCGTTTGCGGCGTCACCCCGATCGACGCCATGACGGCATCGCCGCGATTGTCCGCAAGGGAATCCATCAGGGTATCGAAGCGCCGCATCTGGACGGTGCAGGCGATCTTCAGCTCCTCACAGATCATTCGCGCAAGATCGACATTGAAGCCGGCGGGATTGCCATCGGGCCCCGCGTAGTTGAACGGCGGATAGTCATTTTCAGTGAGGAAGCGGATCAGCGTGACCCGGGCCAGATCGGGCCGTTCGGGCCTGCGCCTTGGATCCCAGAAGCCGGGCATCGGGACCGCGGTTGCGGCGGGCGCAATCTGCGGCTGCGCCGCAGCAGGCGATAGAGCCGGCAGCGTCGCAAGAGTCATGCAGCCGATACCGGCTATTACGCTAACAAGTCGCAGGGCGTTGTTTTGCCCGTATTTGGTGTGCATAATAAAAGTTGTATTTGTGGTCGGGACCATCGGTTCGGCTGCTTATAGACCAAACGACGGAATGATTCAGCGTCGTTTGTCGCACCGGGGATGTGGCGGGGTGATGTACCGAGTGCAGGACGGAGCGGTTATCGACCGCCCCGAGGGGACGAATTGGGCCACGCTAGATGTGGCGCCCTCGATCGTTCCGGCCGGGCCAAGGCCGCATCTGGTTCGACCCCTCATCCCGCGGTGTCCCGAAATCGACTGCGTCAGACACCTGTTGTCCCCGGGCGCGATCGCGCTGGCGGAGTTACGCGCCATCGAGATCGGCGTCGGAGCCGATCGCGTCCTGGTTGCCCAGGGCCATATCAGCGAGGAGACCTATGCGGCAGCGCTCGCCGCACAGCTCGGCATTCCATTCGAGACGCTGAACCGTGCACCGCGAAAACGATGTCCGTTGCCCGATCAACAGTTGATCGAGGCGGCAACCACCGGCCTGCTGCCGCTGCGGATCGGCGATGACATTCAGGTCGCCGTTGTTCCACGCCTGGTCGACAGCCGGCGTCTCGTCCGCCTGGTAACATCTAGTTCCGACCTTGGCCGCCGGATTCGCATTACCACGCTCACCCGGTTGCAGCGGTTCGTCGGTCGTCATGGCGCCCGCGAAATCGAGCGTCGTGCCGCCGATGCGTTGCGTATGGCACGGCCCGATCTATCGGCTGCCACCCCCCGGCCTCGATCGTGGGACTACGCGGATTTGTTACTAACTTTGCCTGTGCTGCCTCGTGGGACGGTAGCTGGAGCAGGCGAATGACATTACGTCGATCATCGAATTGACCAAGGCGCTGTCGATTTTTCTCCGTTAATCGGCGCCTATTGCCCGGATCGAGACGATGGCAGACCTTGTCGAGCACCTCCAAGGTCGCAATTGACAAGTGGCAGTGGTGCTTGCCGACAAGCCGCATCGATCTAGCGAGGTTATGAACGCGCTGCGTCCGTCCAGTCCGGTCTAAGAACACGCGCAACGCTGCTTTGAAGCTTTCTGGTTCAACGAGCACTTTGAGGCTAGTGATTTCTTCGAGGGGTACGCGGCCCGAGCGCACCAGCGCTGACGCGAATAGGCGAAACTCTACAATTCGGTGTTCGACTGTCACTGTGCGAAGGGGCTGCGCAGGAGCTTCCTCATCAAGCGGGTCGGGTCGCAGCGCACGTTCTTGCCAGCAAGCGATATCCTGCTGAAGCTCCCTCGGAAGCGCGCTCAAAGGCAGCGTGAAAGGATCTGTCCTAAATGGCGACGAGAGTCCGATCTGGGGCCAGCCAGAGATATTACGCCGAGAGCGATTCCAGTTGCTGACTATATTGCGGAGGAGACTTCGAGGATTTTTGATGACTTCTTCGGCTTCCAGCGCTGCGTGCAGCCCAAACAACGTTTCGCGGGTGACTTGGTCCGGCGCGATCTGCATCGCCGAACAGTACCTGCCTAGCCGAGAAAGAGCGCATCTTTGGAATTTGACGGGGATCAGGCCGAGAAGATTTGTCCAAGACGTGTCCAAGGGTACTCGCTTCGTTATCGGCGGCAGCGCCTGCGAGTATCGTCTCAACGCTTTTGCGACAAGGGAACGAACGTTTGCCAACGTCTTTTCAGACACCCGGAGTTGGTTGGCTGTCGCGCTCGAAAACAGCCGGCGCATTCGATCGGCGGTGGCGTCTAAGGTCTCCAATCTAACCCGAAACAGATCCTGTATTCGGTTTAATGCGGACAGCAAATCCCTTCGTTGTGTTAGGGTGAGCATCGTATCAGCCGAGACAATTTCCTTAATGGCAGCCATAGTAACTGGCTTCGAATTGCCGAACGCCTGACGGCTTCGATTGAGAAAATTTGGGCTCACATGTTGCATCGGGATCACTCTCTTGGGGCAGTCCTGCTCTCGGGAGGACTCGCTGGGTCAGGACACCCTTTTCGGGAAATAGCACCTGAGAACTTCGTCCGCAGAGATCCGAATTTGCTTACCAATTCGGTGGATGAGGATTTCCTTACGCGACACCATTCGACGAATGGTCTTCGGGCTAACTTGCCATCGCTCAGCAAGCGATAAGATCGTAAAGAACGCAGGTAGTCTGCGAACGCTAACTGAAGTCATGAGGGTGCCTATAAGCCTCGGCGGGATGCGGTGGCACCATCACAACGGATCAGTTTGTTCACGGGTAGGCAGCGATCGTATCCAGCGCTGCAACTCCTCGGCTTCAATGAGGGTGCGCCGCCCCGCCTTTCGTGCAATCAACCGTCGGCACCTAATTTCTTCAAAGAGGAAGGTTCGGCCGACTCCGGCAGCTTCCGCTGCCTGCGCAGGGCTGAATGCGAATTTCGTGGAAGACGAGACGCCGTTCATGGTGACCTCCGACCGCTACGGACCGCGTTAGGTCCGTATACGACCGGGACGAACCACCAACGGTTAACGGCGGAAACCGGAGTTTCGCGCTTTTTGCTCAGGCGAAATCGAGAACGTCGTGAACTCTTTGAACAAACCGATGGCGTAGCCAATCGCTTCGTCGATTTGCTTCCAACTGATATCCGGACGGGTCGGAGAAAAATCTGAGAATGCAGCCTTTACAAACTCATCGAATAGGCTCGTGCCGGCGCCTGTCTTCTTGTGCGCGGTGTGCGTCGGTCGAAGCGCAAGTATTCTCCAATACTGATCTGCTAACACTATAACGAGACTGCGGAGGTTGAGATCGACCGTGGGACCGCGTTTCGCTCCACCTGCGAGTTTTTCGTCACGTGCGGTCATCGCCGCACGCTTTGCCCAGCGCGACATTTCTAAGATATAGGCGGCGTGCCTTTGTGGTGCGAATTCGTCAAGGTCGGAGTTGGCTCTAGAGGCGGCGTACAGATGAGTCATCCCTTGAGCGCCTATTGCTTCAATGGCTTTCGCCGCCCGCGCCAATCCCTTCGACATTTGCTCCAACTCTCTCGATAACGCTGTGGGACTTAGTCGCCGCGGGGTTCGAAAGTAGAATTGAACTTGTTGTTTTGCGGTCTCACATAATTCGTCGATTGCCGAATTATGGATTAGATTTTTAGCCTCATTTTTAAGTCTCCTCCGCCAATGCGCTAGTCGCGACTTCGGCTGTGACATAGTTTGCTCCAACAAAAAAAGCTGCCGATCAATCACGGGACCATCATGCCGCATCAACTGAGCGGCGTGAGATCAGCGAAGTAACGTTCGCCGGCGGCGTTGCGCCACAAAGAATTTGTCGCAGGCGTTTATCCCAAGCCTCTAGCGCCATAACTTTACGCTCAACGAAATCGCTCCGCACGTAGTGGCGAACGAGGGTTCGAACCTCCTTGCTTCCAGTTTCGTGGCCCAGGACAGTTGCGGCCACTTCGAATGAAAAGCCCAAGTCGACCAAGCCCGTCGCAACAGTTCGCCGCAGATCGTGCGATGTAAAATGCGCCACCGGGATTTGCTTGCGACGTTTGACGATCCATGATGCCACGCAGTTTGAAGTCAAAAGGCCGCCGTGCTCTGCAAGGAATAGTGGACCTTCACTAACGGTTCTCAGGCGGCGTTCAGCAGTCTCCCGGGCAAACCCGACGAGCGGCGTGACGCGGTGCCGCGCGTTTTTGAGCGCTCGGCTGGCAATGTCCATATCCAAGTTTCCTGATTGATCTCCGCGACGGTAATCCCTCCCACTTCGCCAATACGAGCACCGGTGGCCAACTGAAACCTCAGCGCATCGGCGTAGCCATCCGGAATTTCCGAACTGGCGATCCAATCCCACAGAGCTTTGATCTCGTCGGCCGACAACACTCGGTCTCGCCGCGGGCTCGTACCAAACGAGGCAAGACCGGCGGACGGGTCGCTCTCTACGAGGTCCTGGCTCAGGGCCCATCGGAACAGAACCCGCATCATCTGCCGCTGTTGTTGGGCTTCCCGTGGAGCACCCCGATCTGCAACAGCCTCCAGCACCTGCCGTAGGTCTCGTCGGCGGATTTCGTCGGCGTACTGGTCCTTCAGCGATACGAAGGTCCGGTTTAGCCGTAGTTCCATTCCCGCCGCCGTCCGAAGCCGGCCTCGGACCTCTCGGCTCAGATAAAGCTCGACGAGTTGGCCAACTGTCGTTCTAGCCTCGTTGGCAGCCTTTGCCGCCTTTTCCTCACCTATTAGGTCGCGCCCCGCTTTGGCTGCGTCAGTAAGGGCGGTCGTCCGCTCTCGTGCGGCGTCTAGTGAGATGGCCGGGAAAGGCCCCAGGGACAGCCTACGAAACGTCCCTGCCCCCCGAATGCGAAATGCTACGTCCCAGGTCTTCAATCCGCTGTGAGCCACGCGCACAGCCAGTGCGGGGCAGCGCAAGTCGCAGATCCGATATGGTGCGACGTCCGGGCGAAGACCCTCGACGCCACGGTGGGTGAGAGCAATTCTGCCCCGCGTTCCTCCGGCACCTCCAGCCACTTTTGTCATGAACCCTTTTCTCCAGTCGTCGCAACGCCATCGCAATTTTTGCGGCGGCTCGCCGGGAATTTCGGCGAATGGCTGCGAACGCGAAACCAAAACTAGCCTGCTCGAATTAAAAGATTATTCGGCCTTTGGCGGACGTTCGCGAACGCGTGCGAAGGAATCTAGGAATTTTGGGTACAGACGTGGCTGGTGCACATGCGCTCGCCGCGCAAGCTGTTGCGCGAGCTTGGCCTGCCTGGATTTGCCGCGTTTCACCTTCTCGTCGGAGGTACCGTGCTCGCCTCGATCGTGCACGCGATATTCGCCGGCGCGCTGGTATGGCAAATCTGGAGCGGTTCGGAAGACGTAACGACGTTCTTCAATCTGTATGGCGTGGCGCTGGTGGTCGGTTACGGCGTTTCTGCGACCATCGGTTTGCTGGGCCTTGCGCGCCGGCGACTGCTGGCGTCGGCCTGGATCCTGGTGCTGATCCCGGTCTATTGGCTCCTGCTCTCGCTGGCGGCATGGCGTGCCTTGTTCCAATTGGTGCATGACCCTTACCGCTGGGAAAAGACCGAGCATGGCGTGGCCCGCACATCGCGATTGGCGAAACGCAAAGCGAGCGTGGCGCGATAGCGGGTTCCAACCGCACATTTGTCGCCGCCGCATCGCGCAATTGCTGCATCATTGAAGTTCCATCGGAACAAGAGTGTGGCCTGGGGGATTTACTTTCTGCACGGGTGGGGCTTCGAGAGTCATCACAGGAGAACCATCATGAAATTTGGAAAAGCGACGTTGGGTTCCGCGCTGCTTGCGGCAACTCTGGCAACCGGCGTCGTGACAACGACCACGCCGTCGCTTGCGCAGACTTCCACCAGTTCCGGCACCAAGAGCCCGGATGAGACCGATGTAAACAAGGCCGTCCGTCCGGCGGTTCCGCAGGCTCGGCCGTCAGGCGCCATGGGCGGCACGACCAACACCAATAGCGGCACCAAGTCCCCCGACAGGTCGGATGTTGACAAGGCCGTCCGCTCCAACGTGCCGGCGGCCGCCCCGATGGGTGCTGCGCGGACGTCGGGGTCTGGTGCGACCAACACCAATTCGGGCACCAAGAGCCCGGACGAGGACGACGTGAACAAGAAGGTTATGCCGGGCAACGCGACGACTCCTGCACCGCGTCGCTAAACCTGGGTGAATAAAACGAAAACCGCGCCGCCTTCTGGCGGCGCGGTTTTCTATTTGAGCGAAGGCAGCGTTCAGAGATACCGGCGCAGATCGGCGGCGGCAGCTTCCGGCCGCCGTTTGATGTTGAAGGGCGCGACAAAGCGGCCCTCCTTGTCCATCAGATACACGATCGCGGTGTGATCCATGGTGTAGCCGCCGCCATCGAGCGGGACCTTCTTGGCATAGACCCGGTAGGCCCGCTCCATCGCCCTGATAGCGTCGGCATCGCCGGTCGCGCCGATCAGGCGCGGATCGAAGCTGGAAAGATAGTCCTTCAACTTGGCGGGCGTATCGCGTTCGGGATCGACGGTGACGAACATGGCGCCGAGGCGGTCGCCATCGGGTCCGAGGGCGCGCAGGATTTCCGAAACCTCGAACAAAGCCGTCGGACAGACATCCGGGCAATGGGTGAAGCCGAAGAACACCAATTGCGGCTTGCCCTTGACGTCCTGATCGGTGATCGGCCGGTTGTTGTGATCGACCAGACGGAACGGTCCGCCGATAGCCGACTGCATGGCGATTGGCGCCGGGCTGCGGCCGGTGACGATGAAGATCACCGCCGAGAACAGCGCCAGCCCGGCGATGAAAGCGCCGAGCACAAGCAGCAGGCGCGCGGTCCGGGGTGTCATCGGCCCTCCGCGCTCAGCCGAAGCACGCGACGAAACCGGCGCGGATCATCTCGAAGAACACCGCCGTACCATAATGCGCCCAAAGCGCCACCGTGCCGGCGATCATCAGTCCGGCGACTCCCGCGACGATCAGCATCGGTATCGGATTTCGGCGTATGTCGACAGTGTCGGACATCTGGATTTCCTCGGCCGATCCGATCGAGTAGATCGGTCGGCAGCGACCCCTCACATAAGGCCGATCATGACCCGGGGCAACCGGCTGCGAGGCGGCGCCCTACCCGATCTTGACCAGCGCCGCGCCATCCACCGGCAACGCCGCGCCGGATATGAAATTCGCCTCGTCGGAAGCCAGGAATAGCGCCGCATTCGCCACGTCCCAAGCCGTCCCCATCTTGCCGCGCAAAGGGACTTTGGCGTCGCGCCCGGCTTCGACCTCGGCGCGGCTCTTGCCGGTGGCGCGCACCCGCGTATCGACCGCCATCGGCGTGTTCATCAGGCCCGGCAGAATGACGTTGGCGCGAATGCCGTATTCGGCGTTCTGAATTGCCATCTGCTGGGTGAAGGCGATCATCGCGGCTTTGGTCGCCTTGTAGGTTACGTAGGGATACATCTCCCAGGCCGCGAGTGAGGAGATCGTCAGGATCACGCCGGAGCGCTGTTCGCGCATCACCGGCAGCACATGCTTCACCGTCATGACGCAGCCGCGCAAATTGATGGCGCAGACGCGGTCGAACGCCTCCTCGGTGATGTCAAGCACACCGGCATCGCCGCCGGCAATGCTCAGGCCCACGTTGTAATGCAGGATGTCGATCCGGCCGAACGTCTTCTTCGCGGACGCGACCATCGCTGCAAGCGTCGCCTCCCTGGTGACGTCGGCCTCGAACGCCACGCATTCGGTGCCGTGCTGGCGCGCCATCGCAACGGTTTCCTCGGCGGAGGCGAGATCACGATCCACCGCCATGATCCTGGCGCCTTCCTGCGCGAAGCGCAGCACGGTGGCGCGGCCGTTGCCGATGCCTTCCCCGGAGGATTGACCGGCGCCGACGATGATGGCGACTTTGTCTTTCAGGCGCATGACGGCGCGTGACTGTGGCTGTGATGGTCGGCTGCGACGCCGTCGTCGTCGTCGCTGACCGGCTGGGCGCGGTCATGGACATGCAGCCAAGCGGCAAGCGCAGGAAGGCTTGCATCCACAGCCTGCATCTGGCGGAGCGCGACGCGGACGGCGGCCCGCGCGAAGCGGCCGTTGGCAAAGGTGAGCGCCGACGGGTCCTGTCCCGCCGCGACGGCGGCGGCGACGCGGCGCTTGAGCGCCACAACGTCGGCATCGCCGAACTGCAACAGCATCTCCTGGAACGCACCGTGCCGGCTGCGGTCGAACGGCCGGCGCAGGCCCGTCGCATCCTTGACCGGGTGCGCGGGATACAGATGTGCGCAGGGCACCCAGCCCTCCGGGATCGGCTCGGTGGCGGCATGGGTGCGGCCGGATCGCAGCAACTTCGGGAGCACGTGGGTGTGCGGGCCTTCGGGACTCTTGCCGTCGGGCGGCGGGATCGGCTGGAACACTTCGACCCGCCCGACCCGGCTGAGGAACACACGATGCGGGCTCGCTTTGACGATAATGCCCATCGCCGGATTGCCATGCTCGAACACCGGTCGCCCGGCATGCGCACGCAACGCCGCCGCGACGCTTTCGTCCGCCACCCGGATACAGGCATCCACGTGCGGCGCATCGAGACCGAGATCGAACAGCACCGCCGCGCGATCCCGTTCGCGCAACGCGTCAGCGTCCGGCCCCAGTTCGGTGAGCACGGAGCGGCGTCCCATCGCACAAGCGTCCTGCGGCAGGCAAAACGCCACCCGGTGATACCAGCTTTCGCGGGTCGCGCTTTCGGAGGCGAACAGCCGCATCGCCGGACACGGCACGATCCGGATGCCGCCGCGCTCGGTCACCGCGGAGAACGAGTGTCCGGCTTGCGACAGCGCGACGGACTCGCCAGCATCGCGGGTGAATTCGGCGAGCGCGCCGAACGTCCCCAGGCTCCAATGATTCTCGCAATCCGCCAGTTGGGCGGACAGGAACGCGGCAGGTTGCACCCTATCGTTCACGACGCTCGGTCTCGTTGCACGATCACGATGGATGTTGGCCCGGCCCGGCCGCGCCCGCAAGCCATGGAAAACCTCACGCCGGCGGGCGCAGCCATTCCAGAACACCACGCCCCGCAGCAGCGCCGGTCGCGAACGTCGCCTGCAGCAGATAGCCGCCGGTCGGCGCTTCCCAGTCCAGCATCTCGCCGGCCACGAACACGCCGGGACGGCGGCGCAGCATGAAGCGTTCGTCGACCGCATCGAATGTCACGCCGCCCGCGGTCGAGATCGCCGTTGCGATCGGCGCCGTGCCGGTGAGCCGCACCGGAACCGCGTTGATGAGTTCGGCGAGCGCGCCCGGCGGCATGGCGGCAAGCTTCACCGGCAACGCCATCGTCGCCTCATGCAGCAGGCCGATGGCCGGCGGCCACAGGTTTAGGACCTTGCGCAGGAAGGTCGAGAATGACTGCTTGCCGCGCGGCGCTTCGAGCCGCGCCTTTAATTCGGAAGCGGAGGCGTCGGGCCGCAGCGCAATGTGCAGCAGCGCTTCGCCTTGGGTGGCGATGGCATCGCGCAACGGCGCCGACAGCGCGTAGATGCCGCCGCCTTCAAGGCCCGCCCGGGTGATGATGGCTTCGCCGCGCACCGAATGTTCGCCGAACGTGAGCGCAATGCGCTTGAGCGGCTGGCCCTCGAAACGATTGCGAAACACCTCCGACCAATTGGCGGTAAAACCGCAGTTCGCCGGCTTGAGCGGCGCGACCGCGATACCGGCGTTGGCGAGCACATCGGCCCACGCGCCGTCGGAGCCGAGCCGCGGCCAGCTCGCGCCGCCCAACGCCAGAATCGTGGCGTCGGGCGCAATCGTCACCGGTCCGTCAGGCGCGGAAAACAGCAAAGCGCCGCCGTCGTCCCATCCGGTCCAATGGTGACGCAGCTTGAACGTGACGCCCGCCGCCGCGAGCCGCCGCAGCCACGAGCGCAGCAGCGGCGAAGCCTTGAAGCTCTTGGGAAACACGCGTCCGCTGGTGCCGATGAACGTCGGCTGGTGCAGGCCTTCGCTCCACGCCCGCGTCGCCGCCGGCGGAAACGCCTCGATCGCCGCGCGCAGATGGGGGGTCGCTGCGCCATAGCGGGTGAGGAAGCGCTCAAGCTCATCGCTGTGCGTCAGGTTGAGGCCGCCACGGCCCGCGAGCAGGAATTTTCGTCCCGCCGATGGCATCCGGTCGTAGACCGTGACCGCCGCGCCCTCGCCGGCGAGCACGTCAGCCGCCATCAGCCCGGCGGGGCCAGCTCCGATGATGGCGACGTTGGGGCGGGAAACATCTGACACGATTGCCTATGAGGTTGGAGCGGGTGGAGGGAATCGAACCCTCGTATGCAGCTTGGGAAGCTGCCGTTCTACCATTGAACTACACCCGCGTTCGCAATCACTTAGCACATTCTGGAAAAGAGGCTAGGCACTCCGTAGACGCCAGCCACTCATCGGCGATGGCACGCAACGAGAAATGGCCCCGTCGCAGGGGCCATTTTGTTTCGGCTCAATCAAGCCAACGTCAGTCGCGCTTGATGATGACCTTCTTGGTCGACATCGCGCGGGAGTCGTGGCCCTTTTTCTTGATGATGACCGTCTTGCGGGCGCCGTGGTCATGGTCGCGCTTGATGATCGTCACCTTGCGGCGTTCCTGGTGGAAGCGGGGGCCGTGATCGCGGTCGCCGGTCTTGATGACGACCTTCGCATCCTGGGCCCGCGCGGGCGCTGCGGCAGGAACCACGAGACCGAACGCGGCAAATGCCGCCAATGCCAACACGATCTTACGCATGGTCCTCTCCATCACAGTTCAAACCCTCCGTAGAATTCAATGCGCAACATTTCTGCTCGTTCCATTTTTCCTCGAAAGCCAAAATGCAATCGTCTGAATGAGCGTTCAGAGTGCGCCCGACACCGCTCGGCAATTTGCAAAACGCGCAAGTTGCACTCGCAACCGACAATCGATCTGTCGGCGATCCGACACCCTTGCCAACGACAGAATTGACGAACGCAGGAAAGAACAGCACTCTCCCGCGCGGAATGGGGAGTGCGATGCGCGTGTTTGTGCGTCTTCTGGAAGAGCAGGCTGAACGGTGCATCCAGCTTGCCTATCAATGTCAAAACAAGAACGCCGAGCGAATCCTGCGGATGCTGGCGGTGGACCTGATGCTCGCGGCGGAGGAGCAGCGCATCCGCCTGCCGGAGTTGCTTCGCGACATCATGCCGGCCGGGGAACTCGCGGGGACGCCGAAACAGCGCCGGGCGTCAAACCCGGAAATGCTTCGAGAGCTTGAGGCCCTGAGCCTGATAGTTCGATCCGATTCCCTGACCGTATAGCTGCTCCGGCCGCGCCAGCATTTTTTCATAGACCAGGCTGCCGACGGTCTGGCCGTGCTCCAGGATGAACGGCACCTCGCGCGAGCGCACCTCGAGCACGGCGCGCGCGCCGCGCCCGCCCGCGCCCTCGTAGCCGAAGCCTGGGTCGAAAAATCCCGCATAGTGCACGCGGAACTCGCCGACCAGCGGATCGAAGGGCACCATCTCGGCGGCATAGTCCGGCGGCACCTGCACCGCCTCCTTCGAGGCGAGAATGTAGAACTCGTCGGGATCGAGGATCAGGCTGCGGTCCGAGCGCGCCAGCATCGGCTCCCAGAAATCCGCCAGGTCGTAGCCGCCGCGCCGCTCGACGTCGATCACGCCGGTGTGGCGTTTGGCGCGATAGCCGACCAGCCCGCCCGGGCCGATGCCCGAAAGATCGACGCCGACCGCGATGCCCTCGGCGACATTGGCATCGGCGTCGTCGGTCAGGCGCTCGCGTGCGTGCAACTCACGTAGCGCCGCCGCGTCGAGCTGGGCATGACCGCGGCGAAACCGGATTTGCGACAGCCGCGAGCCTTCGCGCACCAGCACCGGAAACGTCTTCGGGCTGATCTCGGCATAGAGCGGCCCGTGATAGCCGGCGCGGATGCGGTCGAAGCCGCGGGTCTCATCGGCGATCACGCGGGTGAATACGTCGAGCCGGCCGGTCGAGCTTTTCGGATTGGCGGCGGCCGCGATGTCGTCGGGAAGCGCCATGCTTTCAAGCAGCGGAACGATATAGACGCAGTTGGTTTCCAGCACCGCGCCCTCGGCGAGCGAGAACTCGTGCAGCTTGAGTTCGTCGATCCGCTCGGCCACGGTCGTGTTGGGTCCAGGCAGGAAGCTGGCGCGCACGCGGTAGGCGATCTCACCGAGCCGCAGGTCGAGGCTCGCCGGCTGGATCTGGCCGGGCACGAAGTCGGTCGCGGGCAGAATCCCACCCGCCTCCGCGAGCGCCGCGATCATGCGATCCGGCAGGATGCCCTTGTTCGCTTGCGTCGGCACGATGGCCCAACTCCGTGCGGCAGGAGGCTTTCGATCTACCGGACGGGCGACTTGACGGGAAGCCGACCGGGTCGCATGATCGAATTTATCCCGTGGTCATTTGAGCCGGCCGGCTTGCTAGCCACGCTAAACAAATAGCTAAAAGGCCGGGGACACGTGTGCCCGGCCAGGATTTTTCCGGCCGGTTTTTTGTTGTCCGAAGGAGCCGCACATGCCCGCGTCCGCCAGTTCGAAATACCGCCCCGAGACCCGTCTGGTGCAAGCCGGAACGCTGCGCTCGCAGTTCGGCGAGACCTCGGAGGCGCTGTTTCTCACCCAGGGCTATGTCTACGACAACTCCGCGCAGGCCGAAGCGCGCTTCAAGGGCGAGGACCCGGGTTACCAATATTCGCGCTTCGCCAACCCGACCGTGTCGATGTTCGAGCGGCGCATGGCAGAGTTCGAGGGCGCCGAAGCCGCCCGCGCCACCGCGACCGGAATGGCCGCCGTCACATTGGCTCTAATGGGACAGGTGCGCGCTGGCGATCACGTCGTCGCATCCAAGGCGCTGTTCGGCTCGTGCCTGTACGTGGTCGAGGAATACCTGCCGCGCTACGGCGTCACCTCCACCATCGTCGACGGCACCGACCTCGACCAGTGGCGCGCCGCGATGCGGCCAAACACCAAGACCTGCTTCATGGAAACGCCGACCAATCCGACGCTGGAGGTGGTGGACATCGCAGAGGTTGCCAAGATCGCACACGCCGCCGGCGCCACCGTGGTCGTCGACAACGTGTTCTCGACGCCGCTGTGGCAGAGCCCGCTCGAGCTTGGCGCCGACTGCGTGGTCTATTCGACCACCAAGCACATCGACGGCCAGGGCCGCTGCCTCGGCGGGGTCATTCTCGGCTCCGACAAGTTCATCGCCGATAACGTCCATATGTTCCTGCGGCAGACCGGCCCGTCGATGTCGCCGTTCAACGCCTGGGTCATGCTCAAGGGCCTGGAGACGCTGGCGGTGCGGGTGCGGCAGCAGACGCAAACCGCCGCAGCGGTGGCCGAGGCTCTCGCCGGGCATCCCAAGGTGTCGCGGCTGATCTATCCGGGACGCGCCGATCATCCGCAGGCCGCGATCGTGAAGAAGCAGATGCGCGCCGGCTCGACCCTGGTCGCCTTCGAGGTCGTGGGCGGGAAGAAGGGCGCGTTCGCGTTTCAGGATGCGCTCAAGCTGGTGCGCATCTCCAACAACCTGGGCGACGCCAAGAGCCTCATCACCCATCCGGCGACGACGACGCATCAGCGCATCACGCAAGCGCAGCGCAACGAACTCGGCATCAGCGACGGGATGGTGCGGCTGTCATGCGGGCTCGAGCACGCCGACGACCTGATCGAGGACGCGCTCGCGGCGTTGAAAGCTATCTGATACCGCTTTAGCGTCCAGCGGTGGCGGTCACTGTCGCGCGCGTCGCGGCTTCGGCGATGGCGCCGGCCAGAACCTTGGCGACGCAAGCGTAGCTCCAGTCGTTCATGTGGAGCTCATCGGGCGACAGGAACGTCTCGAACGGAATGTTCTCGGTCAGGCGCCAGTAGCGCATCAACGCGAAGCGCTGGAACAGGTCGACGCTGGTTTCCTTGGCCATCAGATCGATGAGATCGACCATGCGGTCGGCGTCTCGCTTGGCGATCACCTTCGGCGCGTATTGCGGATTCATCAGGATGACATCTGCGCCGACGGCCTTCAGCCTGCGCAGGCCCGTGCGGATCAGTTCGCCGGCGGGCGCCAGCGGTTGATCGAACAGCACCGAATTGCTGCCGACCTGCCACACCACGACGTCCGGCTTTTCCGCAATCACCTCATTGTCGAAGCGCGCCAGCATCTCGGTGGCGGTCTCGCCGCCGACCCCGCGGTTGATCACGTTGATCGAGGCCCGCGGGAACAGAATTTTGAGCTCGACCAGAAGCCGGCTCGGGTAGGAAAACGCCGGCGAGCTCGCGCCCGCGCCCTGGGTCGATGACGAGCCGATCGCAACGATGGTGATCGGTTGGCCGCCGGCGAGGCGGCGCGCGGTCCGGACCAGTGGAACATCGAGACGGACGAGTTCAGACGGAGCCGCGCAGGGCACGGGCGCCGACACAGCTTTGGCGGCACCCTCGGCCTGCGCCGGCACCAGCGGGACAAGGGTCACCGTGGCCGCCAGTGCGGCAAAGCCCAGCCATGTCGAAAAACCAAAACCCAAGGACGTCCCCAGCCGAAGTTCCACGCCAGCCCTCATTGCGCTTTTCCCTCTAACGCCTCGAGGTTTGCGGCGTCAATTATCAGCGATGCCAGCGCCCGTCCAACGCAATCGTGCACCCGCTTGGCGATGCTGACGTCCTTCGTTGCAGCGTACAGATCAATCGATCCCGTGTCATTCCAATGACGCATGATAGCCTGGCGGTCGAACAACGGAACTTCGCGCTCGCGTGCCACCCAGCGCATGTTGTCGGCGTAACCGCTGACCGCGAGCATCGACTCCGTGCGCGGGCTGTACTGCATGTTCATGAGAATGACGTCCGCCCCTTTGGCCTGCACCGTCTCAACTCCGTCCGCGATGCTCGATCGAAACTCGTCACCGTCGACCCCACGCATCGCATCGAACGTGCCGGTCTGCCATATCACCAATGTGGGCTTTTCGTCGAGCGACAGCTGCTCAAGTCTTTTGGACATTTCCGCGGCGGTCTGGCGGGGTTTTGCGTAGGCCACGACGGTGGCCTTGACCGAGGGCAAACGCCGCTTCAGCGCCGCTTCCAGGCGAGCCGGATAGGCCATGTTGGTTCCGTCCTGGCCGGGCAGAACCGAGGAACCGGTTCCTACCACCACAATTTTGACGGGCTGTTTTTTTTGCACCGCAGCAGAAAACCGCTGCAGTGCGCTATCGCCGAACAGCAAATAGCCGGGCACGGCGCAGCCGTCATGTTGCTGTGCGAAAGCACTTGGGGCGAAGGCCATGACCGCCAGCAGGATGGCGAACAAGGTTCTCATGCCTCGCCTCCCGCGAGATCGGATTCCGCAGATCGCTTCGGCCTCCCACCACCGCGACCTTCGATCTTCTTGTACCACGAAATCAGCGCGGCGGTGGCAACCATTATCGCAACGCCGACCACGCTTAACACCACTTGCATCAGCAGGCCGCCGTAGATCTCGACCATCACGAAATGGGCGGCAAAGGCGAGGAACACCCCGAGACAAAAGATTTCGAGCGAATGCTGGCCGCACAGGATCGCCGGCTTGAACCAGGGCGATTTCAGACCCGGCCAGTCCACCCGCACGAAATGGACGGTAATCGCGGCCAGCGCCAGGAAATGCGCGAATCGCAACACGTCGAGATTAACCTTGTCGATCGGATACATCCGCTCGGTCAGCCAGCGCGGGACGACAAAGGCCCAGCGCGGAAAATGCCAGGTCATCACGATGCCGAACGCGAACACCAGATATGCGATTGCAATCCACAATGTCACCGGCGAACGCAGAACGTTCGCCAGCCGATCCGCGCCGCCGAGCGCGCACCAAGCGCCGAACACGAACAGCAGTTGCCAGGCAAATGGATTGAACCACCAATGACCGCTCGGATAGGACGGCAGGTTCCAGCCGAACTCCCAGGCCATCGCGTAGAGCCCGGCCGAGATCGCCAGCGCCAGCGTCGCATTGCGGAGCAGGAGCCATAGGATCGGCGGGAACCAAACCAGCAGCACGATGTACAGCGGCAGCACATCCATGTTGGCCGGTTTGAACTTGAGCAGCAACGCCTGGATGATGGTCACGTCCGGCTGCTTCAGGAAATCCAGCGCGTTCATCTCCTCTGCGAACAGCGGGTTCTCGAAGGTCGCGGTCACATAGGCGATCTCGGCCACATAGATGACGAACAGAAATATATGCGCGACGTAGATCTGCCACACGCGGCGCAGGATGCGTGCGCCGGCGATCGCGAAGCCGCGATCGGTCATGGCCTTGCCGTAGACGAAGGCCGCGGTGTAGCCGGAGATGAAAATGAATATCTCGGTGGCGTCGCTGAATCCGTAGTTCCGGATGGTGATCCAGCTCACGATGTTGGTCGGGATGTGATCGAGGAAAATCAGCCAGAGCGCGATCCCGCGGAACAGATCAAGCCGCAGGTCGCGTTCGGTCGGGACCGCCGGGGGTGGGGTCAACGCCTGTTCTCCTGCCGCATTCTGCGTTCGAGATGGGCCGATGCCACCGTAAACTTCCGGCTCGTCGCTGCAGCCCGACTACGCATAGCATGTTGCCCCGGCATGGGCCTCTGTTGTGTGACGCCTGACCGTAATTTTCAATCGTTGTATTGGGGCCGCGAGACAGGCTATTGAACCAGCCGGTTCGGCGCAGCCAATCAAGGCCTTTGAACACAATGTACCGTGCCGTCACCCGCGATATCGAGGTCTCGGTGACCCCGCGCTACCTCACCGAGCGCTCGTCGCCGGACAACGGCTATTTTTTCTGGGCCTACGAGATCGAGATCACCAATCGCGGACCGGAGACGGTTCAGCTCAAGACCCGCCACTGGCTCATCACCGATGCGCAAGGCCGCCGTCAGGAGGTGCGCGGGGCCGGCGTCGTCGGCGAAACTCCGGTGCTGGAGCCCGGAGAGTCCTACGAATATACCAGCGGCGTGCCGCTCCCGACGCCATCGGGCTTCATGACCGGAACCTACGGCATGGTAACCGCCGCGGGCGAAAGCTTCGACATCGAGATTCCGGCGTTTTCGCTGGACAGCGTGCAGGCCGCACGGACGCTCAATTAGCTTCGACCGCCGGTCTTGGGCGCCACGATGCCGGGCAGGCAGCCGGACAGCCGATCGAGCGCCGGCCGCGGCAGGATCGCCAGCACCGCGCCCGGCTCGGTGAAATCCATCAACGCTTCGACGCGCGCCTCCGGCAAGGCGACGCAGCCTGCCGTGCCGATGGTCGGGCTGCGCCAGACGTGAATGAAGATGCACGACCCAGCCCGCGCCCGCGCATCGGTCGGATAGTCGACCACGATGCCGCGTCGATACATCGGCAGCGCGCGGCTCATGTTCTCGACCTTCACCTTCGGCCCGACCCGCGCGCGTGACGTAATGGTGTTGTAGTCCGGCGACGATGGGTCATCGACGCAGACCGTATCCGGCGTGACCTGCAGATGTCCGGAACGCGACGAGGCCAGCGTTCCAAACGTGCGGCCGATCGGATAGACGCCGGCCGGCGCGCGCTTGTCGCCCTCCGCCTTCACCGGCTCGCCCGGCCGTGCGAGGCGGCGAAAAAACGGCGACCAACCCATGCCCGCCTTGCCGATCAGCGCCGGCTCGGCCGCGCCCACCGCCCGCCACGGCGCTTGCGGCGAAGCCCGCTCGAACAATTGCAGCCTCGCCGCCACCGCGTTCATGGTGTCCGCGGTGACCAGAACGAGGCGGCGTGCATCCGCAAGCGGCGCCGCGCAGGCCGGCGCGGAGGATTGAGCGGAAGCTTTTGCCGGCATGAGCGCCGCGGCAACGGCAAGTCCGATGAGTGCGGCGCGGCTAGCCATTGTCCTGCGACGGCTCCGGTCGAACAGCCGACGGTTCGAATACGTAATTCGCGCTGCAGAACTCGCAGGTCACGGAGATCACGCCGTTCTCCACCATGTGGTCGCGGTCGTCCTGCGAGAAGCTCTTGAGCATGGCTTCGACATTCTCGCGCGAGCACGAGCATTCGACGCGAACGTCGATGTTGTTGAACACGCGCACGCCGGGTTCGTGAAACAGGCGATAGACCAGCCGCTCGCTCGACACGTCCGGATCGACCAGATCGAGGTCCTCGACGGTGGAGATCAGCGAGCGGCCTTGAACCCAGGCGTCGTCTTCCGGCACCTCGTGAGCCGTAACGCCCTCCGGGGCGTCGCCCGGATCGAGATCGGCAACGCGCACACGCTCCGGCGATTTGGGCAGGAACTGCAGCATGATCCCGCCAGCGCGCCAGCGATGCTGTCCGCCGGCGGCGAATTCCTCGGCCACCGCCAGCCTGATCGCGGTCGGAATCTGCTCCGAACGGCGGAAATATTCGTGTGCGGCATCTTCCAGCCCGCCCCCTTCCAGCGCGACCAGGCCCTGATAGCGGCTCATGTCTCCGCCCTGGTCGATGGTCATGGCAAGATGACCATGGCCCAGCAGAGCGCCGGCGTCGGCCTTTCCGGCCTCGATGGCGGCGGCGACCCGGCCGGCGTCGAAACGGGCGCAGGCCCTCACCTTGCCGGGGCTGGTGAAATCCACCACCAGCATGCGCACCGGACCGTCGGTCTGGGTTTGCAGGATGAAACGGCCATCGAATTTCAGCGCCGATCCAAGCAGCACCGTCAGCGCGACGGCCTCGCCCAGCAGTTTTGCAACCGGCAGCGGATAATCATGGCGCGCCAGCATTTCGTCGAGCGTGGGGCCGAGCCGAACCACGCGGCCGCGCAGATCGAGAGTCTCGACCGCGAATGGAAGGACGGTGTCGTCGGCCGAAGTGGCGGAGGGCGCGCGGACCGGAATATCGAGTTGGGGACTGTTCATGGCAGCCTATATGGGCAATCCCGGCTGGATATCGATACCGCTCAGACCTGCCCTGCAGGCACGCCGGCCGTCAGCGGCCACCCACCTGCATGCACCAGACCAGGATGCCCTTCTGGGCGTGTAGCCGATTCTCCGCCTCGTCGAACACCACCGATTGCGGTCCGTCCATGACCTCGTCGGTGACCTCTTCGCCACGATGGGCAGGGAGGCAATGCATGAACAGGGCGTCCGGTTTGGCCTTGGACATCAGCCGGGCGTTCACCTGGTAGCGCTTGAGCAGGCTTCGGCGACGGGTGGCGTCCTTGTCGCCCATCGACACCCAGGTGTCGGTGACGACGCAGTCGGCGCCCGTGACGGCCGCGATCGGATCGCTGCCAACGCTGATGTCGGCACCCGACGACTTCGCCCAGTCGAGCAACCATTTTTTCGGCTTGAGCGCCGTCGGCGTCGCGATCCGAAGCTGGAACCCGAACCGCTCGGCGGCGTGCATCCACGACGCCAGCACGTTGTTGGCGTCGCCGGTCCAGGCCACGGTGCGGCCCTTGATCGAGCCGCGGTGCTCCTCGAACGTCATCACGTCGGCCATCACCTGGCAGGGATGCGACAGCTTGGTGAGGCCGTTGATCACCGGCACGGTGGCGTGCGCGGCGAGTTGCAGCAGTTGCCGGTGATCCAGGATCCGGATCACGATGATATCGACGTAGCGCGACAGCACGCGCGCGGTGTCGGCGATGGTTTCGCCGCGGCCGAGTTGCATCTCCGCGCCGGTCAGCATGATGCTGTCCCCGCCGAGCTGGCGCATCGCGACATCGAACGACACGCGGGTGCGGGTCGAAGGGCGCTCGAAAATCATGGCGAGAGTCTGCCCCGCGAGCGGACCGTCGCCGGGACGGCCGTGCTGCTTCTTCAGCGCGCGGCTCGACGCGACGATCTTGCGCAGCTCGTCCGGCGCAATGTCGTTGAGGTCGAGAAAGTGACGCACGTTCGTGCTCACCCGGCCGCTCCCTGTTTCGGCGGCCGGTTTTCCAGGGCGGTGCAGGCCCGGTCGAGCCGCTCGATCGCATCGGCGATCTCGGCCTCGGTGACGATCAGCGGCGGAAGCAGCCGGACGACGTTGTCGCCTGCGGCCACGGTGAGCAGCTTCTCGGCGCGCAGAGCGTCCACGAATTCGCCGTACGGGATGGTGACCTTCAATCCGATCAGCAGCCCCTCGCCCCGCACCTCCTCGATCAGCGAAGCATGCCGGTCCTTGATCTCGGCCAGCCGCTGCTTGAGGAAGATCGAGGTCCTGCGGACGCGGTCGAGGAAGCCCGGCGCCAGCACCACATCGAGCACGGCGTTGCCCGCCGCCATGGCCAGCGGATTGCCGCCAAAGGTCGAGCCATGGGTGCCCGCGGTCATGCCTTTGGCCGCTTCCGTTGTGGCCAGGCATGCTCCGATCGGAAACCCGCCGCCGAGCGCCTTGGCGAGCGCCATGACATCCGGCGTGACGCCGGTGCGCTGATAGCCGAACAGCTCGCCGGTGCGGCCGATACCGGTCTGCACCTCGTCGAACGCCAGCAGCAGGCCGTGCTTGTCGCACAGCTCGCGGAGCCCCTTGAGGAAGGCCTGCGATATCGTCCGCACGCCGCCCTCGCCCATGATCGGCTCGATCAGGA
Organism: Rhodoplanes serenus; assembly: GCA_945897515.1. Lineage (GTDB taxonomy): Bacteria > Pseudomonadota > Alphaproteobacteria > Rhizobiales > Xanthobacteraceae > Z2-YC6860. Next base: position 81,956 of record CAMDFO010000001.1, read on the forward strand.
TGCCGGCTGTCTGCGGACCGATGGCGCGCTTGACCGCCTCGATGTCGGCGGCCGGCACCTGGTCGAAGCCGTCCATCACCGGGCCGAAGCCTTCGAGGTTTTTTTTCTGGCCGCCGGCGGCCAGCGTCGCGAGCGTGCGGCCGTGGAACGCGCCTTCGAACGTGATGATGCGGTAGCGGTCCGGGTTTCCGCTCGCGGACTGGTACTTACGCACCATTTTGATGGTGGCTTCCAGCGCTTCGGCGCCGGAATTGGCGAAGAACACTGTGTCGGCAAAGCTCACCTCGCACAGCCGCTCGGCCAGCCGCTCGCCCTCCGGGATGCGGAACAGGTTGGAGACATGCAGAAGCTTGGCGACCTGCGCCTGCACCGCCTGGACCACATGCGGATGCGCGTGCCCGAGCGCATTCACCGCCACGCCGGAGGTGAAATCCAGGTAGCGCTCGCCGTCGGTCGCGACCAGCCATGCGCCTTCGCCCCGCTCGAAGGCCAGGTCCGCCCGCGCATAGGCTGGCAATAAATGCGATGTCACGGCCGCACACCCCAGTTCAAGAATATGCCGAAATGCAACGTGCCGCCTCTCCGGGCGGCACGTTCAGGAGTATTTTATTTGGGGGTTCCGGACTGTCAACACGCGGGGCGTGGTAGCGCCAAACCTCGGCCCGGTATCGGGCATTTCACCGCGCAGCCCATCCTTATGGTGGATTAGTGGCGACACCGCACAGGAAAATGTGGACGTGAGTCGCGGCGACTCTTGCGCCCGAGTCCAGCCATATTGTAGCTTCTCCCTCGTCAGGTACGACATGTCGTAGCGGACAGTTCCCTAAGTTGATGTGCGTGAGCGTAACCCAGAACGGCCAGTTGCCGGACTGCGCGGGCGGATTCTGCCGGCTCCACCGGCGGATTTCATAGGGGAGACAGCTCATGACTTGGACCGACGAGCGGGTCGAGCTACTCAAGAAGCTCTGGATGGATGGACTGTCCGCAAGCCAGATTGCGGCCGAACTCGGCGGCATCACCCGCAACGCCGTGATCGGAAAGGTCCACCGCCTCGGCCTGTCGGGCCGCGCCAAGTCGCCTTCCTCTTCAGCGCCCCGCGTCCGCAAGCCCCGTTCGCACATGATGCGGGTGGCCCGGCCGTCGATGCGCGGCAACACCGCGCTCGCGCTGGCCTACGAAATGGAAATGGAGCCCGAGCCGGAGCTGATCGAGAACATCATCCCGATCGGGCAGCGCCGCACCCTCCTGGAGCTGAACGAAGACACCTGCCGCTGGCCGACCGGCGATCCGGCGACCACGGAATTCTTCTTCTGCGGCGGCAAGCCGATCAGCAGCCTGCCGTACTGCGCCTACCACTCCCGCGCCGCCTATCAGCCGGCGTCCGAGCGGCGCCGCCCGCGCCCGCCGTTCCGATCAGGCTGAGCGACAGATCATTTCCAATTGCTGTCAACGTCATCATGGCCGGGCTTGTCCCGGCCATTTACGTCTTACGCAACGCCAAGACGTGGATGCCCGGCAAGGCCGGGCACGACGAATGGAAAGGTGATGCGCTCGCAAGGGATCGCGCGTTAAGCCGTCTTGCCGAATTTATCGTCCAGGGCGTAGCCCGCGCCGCGCACCGTCCGGATCGGATCGGGGTCGCGTCCGCGGTTGAGCGCCTTGCGCAGCCGGCCGACATGAACATCCACGGTGCGCTCGTCGATATAGACCTCGGAGCCCCACACGCCGTCGAGCAATTGCTCGCGCGAAAACACCCGGCCCGGCCGCTCCATCAGAAACTCCAGCAGCCGGTACTCGGTCGGGCCCAGCTCGATCTCGCGTTCGCCACGCGAAACGCGCTTTTTCTCCCGATCGAGCGCGATGTCGCCGAACGCCAGCACATCGGCGACACGCTCCGGTGAGGCCCGGCGCAACAGCGCGCGCACCCGCGCGATCAGCTCCGGAACCGAGAACGGCTTGACGATGTAGTCGTCCGCGCCGGTGGCGAGCCCCCGGATCCGCTCGCTCTCCTCGCCGCGCGCCGTCAGCATGATGATGGGAAGCGCCTTGGTCTCGGGCCTGGCGCGCAACCGGCGGCAAAGCTCGATGCCGGATATCCCCGGCAGCATCCAGTCCAGCACCATCAGGTCGGGGGCGCGCTCCTTCAGCAGCGTCTCCGCCTCGTCGCCGCGACCGACCGTCTCGACCTCGTAGCCTTCGGCTTCGAGGTTGTAGCGCAGCAGCAGCGTCAGCGGCTCCTCGTCCTCGACGATCAGGATGCGTGCGCTCATCGGGGCAGCCTTATCCTGGTTTGCCTCACGTAACCGGGAGGCTTGCAAATGCGGTGGTGTCCCCCTTCGGCCGCTGGTCGGCGATGGGACGGCCCTCGATCATGTAGTGCACCGTTTCGGCGATGTTGGTTGCATGGTCGCCGATCCTTTCGATGTTCTTGGCGCAGAACATCAGATGGATGAAAAACGTGATATTGCGAGGATCTTCCATCATATAAGTTAGCAACTCGCGAAACAGCGACGTGCACATTGCATCGATCTCTTCGTCGCCCTTCCAGACCGCCAGTGCGCCCGAAAGATCGCGGCCGGCATAGGCGTCCAGCACCCGCTTGAGCTGACCGAGCACCAGTTCGGCCATATGCTCGACACCGCGTATCAGCTTCTGGGGAGAGAAATCACCGTCCAGCACGGCCACCCGCTTGCCGATGTTCTTGGCAAGGTCTCCGATACGCTCCAGGTCGTTGCAGACCCGCAGCGCGCCGACGATCTCGCGCAGGTCGACCGCCATCGGCTGGCGGCGCGCGATGAGCAGGATGGCTTTTTCCTCGATCTCGCGCTGCAGCGCATCGATGGTCACATCGGTAGAGATGACCTTCGTCGCAAGCTCGGTGTCGCGCCGCACCAGCGCCGCCACGGCGTCAGCGACTTCCCGCTCCGCCAGGCCGCCCATTTCGGCAGCCTTTTGGGTTAGCTCCTGAAGGTCGACGTCGAAAGCCTTGGCGATGTGTTCGTTTGTCATTCTACGTCCCTCACTAGCCGAAGCGGCCAGTGATATAATCCTGCGTGCGCCGGTCGCGCGGCGTGGTGAACATCGTCTCGGTCGCGCCCTCCTCAACTAGAACACCGAGATGAAAGAACGCCGTGCGCTGAGACACCCGTGCGGCCTGCTGCATCGAGTGTGTCACGATGATGATCGTGAAGTTGGCCCGCAGCTCGTCAATCAACTCTTCGATCTTGGCGGTCGCGATCGGATCGAGCGCCGAGCAGGGTTCATCCATGAGGATCACTTCCGGACTGACCGCGATCGCGCGCGCGATGCAAAGCCGTTGCTGCTGGCCGCCCGACAGGCTGGTGCCCGAGTCCTGCAACCGGTCCTTGACCTCTTCGAACAGGCTGGCTTTCTTCAGGCTGGTCATGACGATCTCGTCGAGATCCTGCTTCGATTTCGCAAATCCGTGAATTCGCGGGCCGTAGGCGACGTTCTCGTAAATCGACTTCGGAAACGGGTTTGGTTTCTGGAACACCATGCCGACGCGCGCGCGTAGTTGCACCACGTCGAGGGTCGGATCGTAGATATCCTGGCTGTCGATTTCGATCTTGCCGGTAATCCGCGCAATCGGAATGGTGTCGTTCATCCGGTTGATGCAGCGCAGGAAGGTCGATTTACCGCAGCCGGAAGGTCCGATTAACGCTGTAACCGCGCGCTCGGGAACATCCAAATTGACATCCTTCAGGGCGTGCTTCTCGCCATAGTAAACGTTGACCCCGCGCGCGAATACTTTGGTTGCCATGTTGCTGGCATTCGCGGGGGAGCCGGCCGGCCGCTCCAGATGAACCATGGCATGCATGTAACTACTCCTCGATCTCTTTCCTACCGGCAGGGTTCAAATCGCCAACGCAGGTCTTACCAGCGGCGCTCAAATCGCTTGCGCAGGATGATGGCGGCACCGTTCATGACGAACAGGAAGACCAGCAGCACCATGATTGCTGCCGCGGTCTTGGCCTGAAACGAGATTTCCGGAAGATCCGACCACAGGTAAATCTGAACCGGCAATACTGTTGCCGCGTCGGTCAGGCCGCCGGGAATTTCAACGATGAAGGCGACCATTCCGATCAACAACAGCGGCGCAGTCTCGCCAAGCGCATGTGCCATCCCGATGATCGTGCCGGTCATGATGCCGGGCATCGCGAGCGGCAAGACGTGATGGAAGATCGCCTGCTGGTGCGAGGCGCCGACGCCCAGCGCGGCCTCCTTGATCGACGGTGGAACCGCCTTCAACGCGGCGCGTGAGGCGATGATGATGGTTGGCAGCACGAGCAATGCCAGGACCAGCCCTCCTACCAATGGCGCGGATCTGGGCAATCCCATGAAATTCAGGAAGATCGCCAAGCCGAGCAGGCCGAACACGATCGACGGCACCGCCGCCAGGTTGTTGATGTTGACCTCGACGATTTCCGTCAGCCTATTCTTCGGGGCGAACTCTTCGAGATAGATGGCGGCCGCGACACCGAGCGGCAGACAGATGATGAGCGTCACGAACAAGGTGATGGCCGAGCCGACCAGGGCACCGCGGATGCCGGCGAGCTCGGGCTCGCGGCTGTCGCCGGTGACGAAGAATGCCCAGTTGAATGCGCTTTCGACCAAGCCTTTCTCGCGCAGGCGCTCCAGCCAAGCAACCTCTCGGTCGCTGGCCTTGCGGTTCGCCTCGGGCGTGGCGTAGGTGACCACCTCCCATCGGCCGGCGGCAGCGTCAGCCATCGTTTCAAGCGGCAACAGCACGGTCCCGGCCACGCGGCCATTGCTCAATTCCGTGACCTTCACGACGCCGCCGTTGATCGCGACCAAAAGGCTTGGCCCGCTGCTGTCGAGCGTCTCGGGCCGATCGGTCGTATCGAACCGGCCCTGCATGGAAGCCGCTTGATCGTCCAGCTCCTTGACCCTGGCCGACAGCGACGCGATTTCCTCCTCAAGCTGCTTGATCTGCGTAGCCAACAGGACGGTGTTTGGCGTTGTGGCCCCCGGCGGGGTGACCGTCATCTCAACCCTGCGGACCTCCAGTCCGCGAACCACCTGGCGCAGGCTGTCTGCATCCCGTCGCACGGCCCGCGCCTTCACCGACAGCGACTGCTTGAGGGTGATGAGGTCCGGCGCAAAATCGTTGGCGGTACTGAAGATCGTGATATCGCCTGACGTCGCGCTCGGAGTTGCGGTGCCGCGGCTCGCCCGCCGGCTGATAGCTGTCCCGATGTCCTTGTAGTAGAGATCGGCCCGCTCCGAGAGCAGCACAGGCGCGCTGATGGTCTGCCCCACAAGCTGTGGATCGGCGACGACGCGCTCGCGCAAGCGGTCCACGGCGCCACTCGACAGCAGGCCATCCAGCATGCGGCGGCCGGCGCGATCGGTGACCTCGGGGAAGATCGCGCGCAGCGCATCCCGTACCGGAGCCTGGAAATCGCCCTGGCGGATGACCGTGGGATTCCTGGTGTTCTGCGGATCGATCTCGGCCGGATCGAGCTTCACCGGCAGCACCAGCCGGTGCTGGGTGAAGGCCGGAAGACCCTTTATGACGATGTCGGTGATCACTACGACCAGGAAAACCGCCGTAAGCGCGATGGCGCACAGGCCGTAGAGCCGGAACCGCGTCTCGGCGCGGTAGCGCACACGGACGCGCGCACGCGCCTGATCGCTCGCGACATCGGCTGTTCGTACCGTCGGCATTGCGATGTCAGTCATACTGTTCTCGGTAACGTTTGACTATCTGCAACGCGATCACGTTGAGCGTCAGTGTGAAGAAGAAGAGGACAAAGCCGAGCGCGAAGGCAGCCAGCGTCTTGGCGCTGTCGAACTCCTGATCGCCGACCAGGATGGTCTTGATCTGCACCGTGAAGGTGGTCACGGCTTCAAGCGGATTGAATGTCAAATTGCCCGCAAGTCCAGCGGCCATGACCACGATCATGGTCTCGCCGACAGCGCGGCTGATCGCGAGCATGAACGCCGAGACGATCCCGGAGAAGGCGGCCGGCAGGATCACCTTCTTGATGGTCTCGGATTTGGTCGCGCCCATCGCATAGGAGCCGTCGCGGAGCGACTGGGGCACTGCGTTGATCACGTCGTCCGACAGGGACGATACGAACGGGATGATCATCATGCCCATGACGAGGCCGGCCGCGAGAGCGCTCTCGGAAGCCACGTTGAGTCCCGCCAGTTCTCCCAGGTGGCGAATCCAGGGCGCAAGCGTCAGCGCCGCGAAAAATCCCAACACCACCGTCGGAATCCCGGCCAGGATTTCGAGGATCGGCTTTGCCACGTTGCGAAAGCGCGGCGATGCGTATTCCGCCATATAGATCGCGGCGAACAGCCCGATCGGGCCGGCGATCAGCATCGCGATGGTGGTGATAAGCAGCGTTCCTGCGACCAGCGGCATGATGCCGAAAGCGCCGGAAGAGCCACCTTGATCGGCGCGCATCGCGGTCTGCGGGCTCCACTGCGTGCCGAACAGGAACTCCAGCGGCGAGACGCGCTCGAAGAACCGCATCGTCTCGAACAGCACGGAAAATACGATGCCGATGGTGGTCAACACCGCCACGCTGGCGCAGGCCAGCAGCACGATCTTGACCACGCGCTCGACGTGATTGCGCGCGCGGAACCGGGCCGACAACGATCTCAACCCGAAAGCGATCCCGAGCAGCCCCAAAACCAGGCCGGTGCCGAGAATCAGCATCTGGGCATAGCCGCGCACCGATGCGTAGACGTCGGCCGCGCGTTGGATTTGGGGCGACGCGGCTTTCGAACGGCCGGAGGCGACGTCATAGACCTCCCGGAGTGCGCCGCCGCGCCTCAGGCTGTCCGCTGCGACCTCGGGATCGAGAGCCGCTACGGTCTGCGCTTCGACGATGCGGTCGGCGATCGGCACTCCGATGACGAACACGGCCAGCATCGGCAATAGCACGCTCAGGACGACGAACGCGCCGTGATAGGACGGCCGGGAATGCAGATGCGTGCTTCGCTCGACGCCAGCGGCGCGAGCGCGGCCAAAATAGAATCCGACCGCCACGAGCAGCAAAAGACCGATGAAATAAATGAAAGACATCCCCAACCCTTGCCGTTAACCCCGCCCACCCAAGCAAGGCGTGGCCGCGTCCGGAGACGCGGCCACGATTTCGACGCTGATTACTACGACAGCGGTTCCGGCGACATCGGCGCCATGCCCTGCACGGCCTTGCGCATGGTATCGGCCTCGGACTTGGGCAACGTCACGAGACCTTTCTTTGCAAGATACCCGTCCTCGCCGATCGCCTTGGGCGACACGTATTCGGCGGCGAACTTGTCGATACCCGGCACGATACCAACGTGCTGCTTCTTGACGTAGACATACATGCGGCGTGCGCCGGGATACTTGCCGGATGTGATGTTGTCGAATTCCGGCGCGACGCCATCGAGCGGTACACCGCGCAGCTTGGCGGAGTTCTCCTCGAGGAACGAGAAGCCGAACACGCCGTATGCGTTCCTGTTGGCTTCGAGCTTGGCGACGATCACGTTGTCGTTCTCGCCGGCCTCGACATACGCGCCATCTTCACGCAGCGTTTTCCACACCCGGTCGAACGCCTTGGCATCGGACTTCTTGAGCTGAACGAGTGACGGAACCTGTTCGGCGCCCTTTTCCAGCAGCAGTTCGTGGAACGAATCGCGAGTACCGGAGGTCGGCGGCGGACCGAGCACTTCGATCTTGACGTTCGGCAACGACTTGTCGATGTCCGACCAGTTCCTGTTCGGGTTGGCGACCAGCTTGCCGTCCGGACCCGGGACTTCCTTCGCCACAGCGAGCAGGAGTTGCGCCAGCGTGAGCTTGATCGGCGTACCCTGCTTCGATTGCGCGACCGTCAGGCCATCGAAACCGATGTTGATTTCGACGATGTCCTTGACGCCGTTCTTCTGGCAGTCCGCGAACTCGCCCTTCTTCATCCGGCGCGACGCATTGGACGCATCGGGGTGCTGCACGCCGACTCCGGCGCAGAACAGTTTCATGCCGCCGCCGGTGCCGGTCGACTCCACAACCGGCGTCTTGATGCCGGCGGTCTTGCCGAGCTGCTCGGCCACGGCGGTGGTGAACGGATAGACGGTTGAGGATCCGACGATGCGGATCTGGTCGCGTGCCGAGGCCGAACCGGCAACGAGGGTGCCGGCCGCCACGAGCGCGAACGCGCTTGCGAGCTTGCTGAGGATCATGGGTTCTCTCCTGTTACGTGACCAAAGATACGGGCCGCACGGATCGCCGATCCGCGGCCTGTCTTCGGGTTCGTTGTTGCTATTGTTGTTGTTACGCGGGACACCGAGGAACTTCGGGAAGACCAACAAAAATCCTGGCCCTTCCGAAGTCACCCCAATGGCTACACCGCGCATGTCATCGTTCTATGATGGTTCGATGACAACCGCATGACACGACAAGCCACTGATGTAATGGAGTAATCTAGACCGCTGGACGCGGCAGCCGGACCGTAAAAGTCGCGCCTTCGCCCACCTTAGACTCGATGGCGAGCCGGCCCTGGTGGCGGTTGAGGATGTGCTTGACGAGCGCGAGCCCCAATCCGGTCCCGCCGAGCGCGCGGCTTTCGCCGACGTCGACCCGGTAGAACCGCTCGGTCAGCCGCGGCAGGTGCTCGGCCGCGATGCCAGGTCCATGATCGCGGACGGCGACCCGCGCCTCTCCCCTGCCATCCTGCGCCTCGCCGCTCGCAATGGTCACCTCGACCTTGCCGCCACTCGCGCCGTATTTCGTCGCGTTCTCGATCAGATTCTCGAACAGTCGCAACAGCTCGTCGCGATCGCCCAGAACCGTCAGCGGCTCGGCGGGCGCCGTCACCTCGATCGCCACGCCGCGATCGCGCGCCAGGGTCTGCAAGCCGTCGGCAACCTGGCGGACGATGGACACGATATCCACCGGCGTATCGGGCCGCATGTGCGCGCGCAGCTCGATGCGCGACAACGACAGCAGGTCGTCGATCAGCCGCGCCATCCGCCAGGCCTGCCCCTGCATGATGCCGAGGAAGCGCTCGCGTGCCGCCGTGTCGTCGCGCGCCGGACCCTGCAGCGTCTCGATGAAACCGGCGAGCGTCGCCAGCGGCGTCCGCAGTTCGTGGCTGACGTTGGCGATGAAATCGGCGCGCATGTCCTCGACGCGCCGGATCGGACTGAGATCGTGCAGCGTGATGAGAATCATCGCATCATTCGCAAGCGCAATCGGCGACACGAACGCCTCGAAGGTGCGATCTGCCACGCGCTCGGCGAACTCGACCCGCTGCTGCTTGCCGCCGGCGCGGGCTTCGCGGATGGCTTCGACCAGCTCCGGCATGCGCAACGAGATCGACGCCGGGTCGCCGCGCCGCATTGCCGGCGCGAGCGCGATGGCGCCGGCGTTGAATGCCACGACGCGTTCGTACTTGCCGAGCAACACCACCGGATCGGGCAGGCCCGATACCAGGGCGTCGAGCAGCGCCTGAACCTCCGCCTGCCGGGCCTCCTCTCTTGCGAGTTGCGAGGCCAGTGGCGTCCTGTTGTCCGAAATCGTCAGGCCGAGCAAGCGGCCAAGCGAAATGATCAACCTGCGCCACAAAGCAGAATCGCCGCTGTCATGCACCGCGGACATCGCGCCGCCTCGAAAGGCTCAGCACCAATTCGCGGATGCCCAGAGTCGCGAGCGCCAGCGCGAACGGGATGATATAATAGAGCAGCCGGAAGATCAGCAATCCCGCCAGCAGCTGTTCCTTGTCGTATTGCCACAACGCAATCAGCATGGCGGCGTCGAAAACGCCGAGCCCGCCCGGCGAATGGCTGGCGAAACCGAGCAGCGTGGCGGAGACGAAGATCACCGCGACCGTGACGAAATCGAGATAAGGTTCGTTCGGCACCAGCATGTACATCGCCAGCGCGCAGCAGCCGAGATCGACGATGCCGATCGCGATCTGCAGCAGCGTCAGTTGTCCTCCCGGAAGTTGGACCTGCCAGTTGTCGCGGCCCACCACTCGCGGCGTCCGCCAGACCCAGGCAACGTATCCGATAAGCACGATCAGCGCGACGATGCCGAGCGCGCGGTTGAACCATTCCGGCAACTGGTCGATGGCAGCGGCGGCCTCGGGATGGATGATGAAGCCGAGACCGAGCACGGTGGCGTTGCCGAGCCAGAACGTCAGGCCGGCAACGAAGCAGACCTTGGCGACGTCCACAGCGTCCATCCCCCAGCCGGAATAAATGCGATAGCGCACCGCGCCGCCGGTGAACACGCTGGCGCCGACGTTGTGCCCCACCGAATACGAGGTGAAGCCCGCGAGCGCGGCGACGCGGTAGGGAATGTCCTTGCGGCCGATCGTGCGAACGGCGAACAGGTCATAGAATGTCAGCGTGAAATAGCCGGCCGCGACAAAGAGCGCCGCGACGGCGACATCGCGGTATTCGACCGTCGCCATCGCCATCAGCACTTTGGCGAAGTTGATATCGTGCAGCTTGCGGTAAAGCACCACCCCGGCAACCACGATGATGGTGATGCTGAGCAGGATCCCGAGCCGATGCCAGCCGATCTTCTTCTCGAAGAATTGTGCCGCCGCGCGCAGCCAGGACATTTATGACTCCGGATCGGTTTGCAAAATCGCGGCTGGCGGTTCGTCATCCACGAACGCGGTACTATCAGAACTCCCGCGCAGGCGCGAGGGTTCAGGCGGCCGCGGATGCCGCCGCCCCCAACGACCTTCACGGCTCAAGGACCTCACGGCCAAAACCGTCACAGCCGGAGCCGTCGGGACCAAAGGCCAGGTACGGCCTCGATTGACAGACGTCTGACGATTTGAAATCATCGCAACGACCGCACTTGCGGCCACGAAAAGCGATGGAGGCGACCATGGCCGAGCTGAAAAAAGTCAAAGCCTCGATGATGAACGCGATCCACGACCTGCCGCTGCTGGTCGCGCGCGACGAGGGCTTTTTCCGCGACGAGGGTCTCGACGTCGACATCCTCGTCACCCCGGGCAGCGGTCAGCACAATTCCGACGACCGGGCGCTGAAGGACGACATCTTCAAGCGCGGCCTGGAGGCGACCTACGATCAGGGCCAGTGCGACCAGTTCCGCATGTGCGAGTGGGGCATCATGAAACGCGCGGTGGAGACGATCCAGGAGAAGAATCTCCGCCCCGCCAAAATCGTGGCGCTCGGCTCGGCGATGTCGAGCTTCGCCATCGTGGTCGATCCGCGATCCGGTATCTATGAGCCCGAGCAGCTCAAAAACGTGCCGATCGCGGTGAGCCAGTACAACGGTTCGCACTTCACCATGCTCAAGATGATGGAAGGCTTCATCAAGCGCGACGAGATCAAGATCACCAACGCCGGCACCCATCGCCAGCGGATGGAAGCGGTGATGTCTGGCAAAGTGAAGGCCGCGAGCCTGCAGGAGCCGTGGATCAGCGTCGCCGAGGCAAAAGGCGGCCGCGTCATCATCGAGTCGCATTCGACCCGCAGCGAGGCGGCCGGCGACGAGATGGATGGGCCGACGCTGGCGAAAATGTTCCGCGCCGAGGCGCGCGCCGCCGAAGCGATCCAGAAGAACCCGGAGAAGTTCGCGCACTATATCGTGGAGGAGGCCGGCGGCCTGATCGGCTTGAAGGATCTCAAGCTCGCCCGCATCCTGAACGCGCCGCCGGTGCCTTACACGCGCGAGCGCTTCGACGACAATTACAACTGGACGCTCGGCTGGGGCCTGGTGCCGCCCGGCGCCACCTACGAGAACACCGTCGACAACCGCGCCTGGAAATAGGTGAGACCGGTTCAGCCAGAACGGCGCCGGCGCAGGTCGGCGCCGTTCCCGTTCGAGGTCAGGGCAGACGGCACATGATGCGGCAGCGCGACAAACCGGAGGACGGCAGGAAGAGTGCCGATCCACTCTTGGCTCTTTATGGCCGCCCCGGTTTCATGATCCGCCGCGCGCACCAGATCGCGGTCTCGCTGTTTCTGGAAGAAACCGGCGCGCTGCGCATCACGACCACGCAATTCGGCATTCTGCATCTGCTGAAGCATCGGCCGGGGCTCGATCAGATTTCCGTCGCAAAGCTTCTGGGACTCGACCGCTCAACCACCGGAATGGTGCTGACCAAGCTGGAAGGCGCCGGTCTGGTCGGCCGCAGCGTCGGCGTGGACGACCGGCGCAAGCGATCGCTGGTGCTTACCCTGGCCGGGGAAAAGATGCTGGAGCGGCTGAAAGAGCCCGCCCGCCGCGTGCAGGCCCGCCAGCTTTCGGCGTTCGAACCGCATGAGCGCAAGCTGTTTCTGGAACTGCTTGGCAAGTTCACACGCGCGTTCAACGAATCGACGCGTGCGCCGCTGGAGGCGCACCGGGCGAAGAAAAGTGAAACGCCGTCATTCCGGGGAGCGCGAAACGCGCGAACCCGGAATCCAGGACCAGGTACGTAACCCTGAATTCCGGGCTCGCGTGCGGAGCCTGTCATCGGGCCGGCCGAAGGCCGGACCCGGTGGCCCGCGCCCCGGAATGGGAGTCTTATCATCCGATGTGGCTGGCGTGGTTCTTGAGATACCAGTCCGCGATCTCCCCGCGGGTCGCCCACCACACGCCGTCGAATGTTTTCACGTAGTCGAGGAACTCCCGCAGCGCGCGGGCGCGGAACGCGCGTCCGATGATATGCGGGTGCAGGCCGACGCTCATGATCCGGCCGCTGCTCTCGCTGGCGCGATAAAGCTCGTCGAATTCGTCCTTCATCAGTTGTGTGGCTTCGGTCGCCATCAGATTGCGGCGCAGGAACATGCCAATGTCGTTGACCTCCTGGGTGTAGGGGATCGACACCAGCGGGCCGTGCTCGGTGCGGATGAGATAGGGCTGCTCGTCGTTCATGTAGTCGCAGTGATAGACCAGTCCCAGTTCCTTGAGGATGTCGGAGGTGTTCACGGTGCAGCGGAGCGACGACGACAGCCAGCCGCGCGGCCGGCGGCCCGCGGTCTTATCGATCAGGTTGATGGTGCGCTTGAGAACCTCGCGCTCCTTGGCGCGGTCGTCGCGGTAGTTGATGAGGAATTCGGTCTGGATGTAGTTGTGCGCGATCAGCTCCCAGCCTCGCTTCGCCGCCGCGGTGACGATCTGCGGATGCCGCTCGCACAGGATGCCGTTGACGGTGCAGCTCGCCGGCACGCCGGCCTCGTCGAAGATGTCGTAGAGCCGCCAGATGCCGACACGGTGTCCGTACTCGCGCCAGGAATGATTGTTGAAATCCGGGATACGCGCCGGCAACACCCGCTCGTTGATCGATGGCCCGCCGCCGAAATAGAGCCCATCCTGATCCTGGGTGAGTTCCCAGTATTCGAGGTTGAGTGTGATCATCAGCGCGAGGCGTTTGCCGTTCGGCCATTTCAGCGGTTTCCGCTCCGGCAACGGAACAAAGTCGTAGAGATTTCGGGTGTCCTGCCAGCTCATCGCGCGCACCTCTTTTTGATCCTGCAAATCCACCGACTGTCATGCCCCGCGAAGGCGGGGCATCCAGCAGCGCCACCAACGAAGTCTGGATCGCCCGCCTGCGCGGGCGATGACAATGGAGAGCTACTTCTTCAGTCCCTTCTCCTCGACGAACGCGGTCCAGCGCTTGAGCTCGTCCGCAATGTATTTCGTCAGCGCCGGGACGTCGGCATCCATCGACAGGAGTGCGGTCTTCTCGAATTGCTGCTTGGTCGCCGGATCGCTGATGAAGCGGCGGACCTCCCGGTTGAGGCGCTCCACGACCGGCGCGGGCAGGCTCTTGGGACCCGCGAGCCAGAACCATATGGCGCCGTTCGCCTCCGGATAGCCTAGCTCCTGGAAGGTTGGAACATCCTTCATCAGCGGGATGCGCTCGGTCGACGTCACGGCCAGCGGCACGATGGCTCCGGTCGCCGCATGCTGAATGATCGGCAGGATCGGCGTCATCGCGGTCGGAACATGGTTGCCGAAGAAGTCAGTCAGCAGCGGGGCGCCGCCGCGATACGGCACGTGGTTGAAGTTTGCGACCTTCTTCAACAGCATCGCCTCGATCACGAGCTGGCCGAGCGAGCCCGCGCCGGGCGTGCCGCAATTGATCGGGTCGGCCCGGCTTTTGGATAGCGCGATCAATTCCTTGAACGATTTCACGCCCAGGCTTGCCTGCGCCGAAAGCGCGTAGCTCTCGCCGCCAATCATGGCGATATGAGTGAAGTCGCCGACCGGATTGTAGCCGATATTCGGATTCTCGGCCGGCCCCATGATGTGCGGACCCGATCCCCCGATGAGCAGCGTGTAGCCATCGGCGTCGGCCCGCGCCACAGCGGTTGAGGCCACCGCGCCGCCGGCGCCGACGCGATTCTCGACGAAGAATTGTTGCTTGAACGCCCGAGACAGGTGATCGGCGGCCATCCGGCCAAGACGGTCCGCGGCTCCGCCTGCGCCAAACGGCACCACCACCCTCACCGGTTTGTTTGGCCAGTCCTGCGCGTGCAACGCGGAGCTCGAAAGCGCAAAGGCGAGCAGCGCGGCCGCAAGCGCGAGCCCGTTGACCCGGTTCATCCGATCCTCCCCTGCCCTTGAAGGCTTTGTTCTGTTAGCATTCCACTGCAATCGGCCGCCCCCTGCAAGTCAGGCAATCCAGATACAAAATTCGGAACAGGAGCATCGATGTCCGCACTCGCGTCCGCACAAGCGAAAATCGTCACCGAGGCATCGCCCGGCGAAATCTGGAGCTCGGAATACTGGGCGAACAAGGGCAGCACGCGGCTCAATCTCTGGCGCAAACGCGTCGGCACGCCGAAGGCCGGCGAGCAACCGCTGCCGATCCTGTTCCTGGTGCACGGCTCGTCGAACTCGACCCGCACGTCCTACGATCTCAGCGTGCCGGGCAAGGGCGAGTATTCAATGATGAACACGTTCGCGGGTTACGGCTACGACGTGTGGACGATGGATCACGACGGCTATGGCTATTCGGACAGCTCGGGCAACAACTCGGATATAGCGAGCGGCGTCGAGGATCTTCGGGCGGCGTGGCCGGCCGTCGCGAAAGAACCCGGCCAGCAGAAGATGCACATGTACGGCACGTCGTCGGGCGCAATCCGCGCCGGCGCGTTCGCACAGGAGCATCCCGAGCGGGTGGACCGGCTGGTGATGAGCGCATTCACCTACAAAGGCACCGGCTCGCCGGAGATCGCCCGGCGGGCGGCGCGTGCCGACGAACTGCGCGCCAATCCGCGCCGAAAGCGCGACGCCGCCATGATCCGCTCGATCTTCACCCGCGACGGCCACGCCTGGAGCACGGACCCGGCGGTGCCGGAAGCAATCATCGCCGGCGAGATGAAGCACGGCGACACGATCCCGACCGGGACCTATCTCGACATGGCGGTCAACCTGCCGAAGGTCGATCCCAAGCGCGTCCTGTGCCCGGTGTTGATGCTGCGCGGCGAGCACGACGGCAACTCCACCAACGAGGACCTGATCGATTTCTACACGCAACTGGCCAATGCCGACCGGCAGTTCGTGATCCTGCCGCACACCGCGCACAGCCCGGGCTACAGCAAGAACCGGCACCTGATGTATTACGCGGTCCGCAACTTCCTGGCCCAGCCGCCGGCGGTCACGTCGTAGCAAGGAGCGGCGCATACCCGATGCTGCGATTCGAAGAACTGTGCACGCTTAGCGTCGAGGTCGGCGAGCTCACCACCATGGGCGATGCTCCGCTGGGCGAGCGCCGCGTGGTGCAGATCCTTGGCGGCACGTTCGAAGGACCGCAGATGCGCGGTACCGTGCTGGCCGGCGGCGCCGACTGGCAGATCGCGCGGCGTGACGGTGCGCTTGAGCTCGATGCCCGCTACGCGTTGAAAGAGGAGCGCGGCGGGCTGGTGCAGGTCGTCAGCCAGGGCATGCGCCACGGACCGCCCGAGGTGATGGCCCGGCTCGGCCGCGGTGAGGCCGTCGATTCCAAGGATTATTTCTTCCGGACGATCATGCGTTTCGAGACCGGGGCGCCGGAGTTGGCGTGGCTGAACAAGACGATCGCGGTCGGAAGCGCCGAGCGCAAAGCGCGCCGCGTCGAACTGAAAGCATGGCGCCTGCTGTAGCAGTGGGCTGACGCCCAACCGAATGGCGCAAGCGCCGTGCGGCCGTTTGCGTTAGGATGCATGCAACGACGGCCGGTCAATCGGCGCGAC
This sequence comes from Rhodoplanes serenus, assembly GCA_945897515.1. GTDB lineage: Bacteria > Pseudomonadota > Alphaproteobacteria > Rhizobiales > Xanthobacteraceae > Z2-YC6860. The sequence continues at coordinate 98,138 of CAMDFO010000001.1, forward strand.
GACATCCACGGGAGGGACACATCATGCTCCGAATATCGACCGCGGCCGCCGCACTGCTAGCCGGTCTCGTTGCATTCGCACAGTCCGGCAGCGCGCAGGCGCAGGCACTCGAAAAACCCAATCTCGATGTCGCCGTCGGCGGCAAGACGCTGATCGCGTATCTGCCGTACACCATCGCCGAGCGCATGGGGCTGTTCGAGAAGGAAGGCCTCAAGGTTACGACCCATGACTTCCAGGGCGGCTCGCGCTCGCTCCAGGCGCTGGTCGGCGGCAGCGCGGACATGGTCATCGGCGCCTATGAGCACACCATCCACACCCGCGCCAAGGGCGCCAACATCAAGGCCGTCGGGCTGATGAACCATTCGTTCGGCCTCGTGGTCGCGCTGGCCAAGGCCAAGGCCGCGAGCTACCGCTCGCCGAAGGATCTGGTCGGCATGAAGATCGGCGTCACCACGCCGGGGTCGGCCTCCGCGATCGGTCTCGCGGTGCTGCTGGCACGCGACAACATCAAGCTCGACCAGGTTTCGGTGATCGCGGTCGGCACCGGCGCGCAGTCGGTCGCAGTGATGAAGAACGGCCAGATCGACGCGATCGCGAACTTCGATCCGGCGATCCTCCTGCTGGAGACCGAAGGCGTCATCCAGGCGGTGGTGGATACGCGCACGCAGGCGGGCCGAGACTATCTCTACGGCGGGCCCTCCACCGGCTCGGGGTTCTATACCCGCGACGACTTCTGGGCGAAAAACCCGCGCACGGTGCAAGCGTTCGTCAACGCCATGGTGAAGGCGATGAACTGGATGTACACCGCCAAGACTGAGGACATCGTCGCGCTGGTGCCGCCCGAGTTCTACGCCGGCGGCAGCAAGGCGCTCTACACCAAGGTGGTCGAGGTCAATCGCGGCGCGTGGTCGAAGGACGGGCTGATCGATATGAAGGCTGCCGAGGCCACGTACAAGATGCTCAAGACGCACGAGCCGGCGCTTCAGAACGTCACCGTCGATCTCAAGCTGACGTTCGACAATTCGTTCGCCGAGAAGGCAAACGCGGCGATCGCCAAGCGCTGACGCGCTGAGTGCCGACGGACTGGCGCCGCACTCTCCACGTCATGGCCGGGCTTGTCCCGGCCATCCACGTCTTTATTCGCTGCTAAGACGTGGATGCCCGGCACAAGGCCGGGCATGACGAACTGTTGGTTCGACACGCGTGGAGAATGCCCTAATGCTTCCCCAGCGTCTTCCACACGCCGTTGGCAGTCGCGACGACGCGAGTCCCGACCACGAGTTCGGCGCTCATGAAGACCAGCGAGCGGGTGCGGCGCACGACCCTGCACTTGGCTTCGACAAACTCGCCGATCTGAACCGCATCCACAAAATGCATGTCGAGCTGGACCGTCGACTGAGGCTGCCGCTCGTTGGCGTACCAGCAGGTCATTCCCATGGAACGGTCCGCGAACGTCATCAGCATGCCGCCCTGAACGATGCCGCGCCGGTTGTGATGCTTCGGTTCGGCCATGAAGGCAAAGAGCTGGCTGTCGCCGGAGGGACGCACCCAGAACGGGCCGACCAGGCCGATAAAGCCCTCGTCGCCGTATGGCTCCCAGCCCGCAGCCGCAGGATCGAAGGTCGCGGTTTTGCCGGCAACGGTGTGCGGACCGCCCGGCTGTTCAGTGTTCGACATCGGAGAAACTCTCGTCCATTCGTGGTGCGGATGCAGCACGCGCGTGCGGCTCTTAGCACCGAGCAGCGGCGTCTTCCAGCCGCGCCTTGAAACTGCGCGCGCCTGTCGTCATGCTGGCGCGACATTGAAAGAGGACGTCATAGATGCCAACCGAATTCGCCTGGCCGAACGGCAACCGTATCGCCGTGATGGTGACGCTGCTGTTCGAGAACTGGACCGACGGCCAGGCGCCGAACTACTCCCCGATGACGACCTCGCTGAAGCCCGGCACCTACGACCGCGCAGGCGTCACTTGGCAGCAGTACGGCGGCAACGCCGGCATCTGGCGGCTGATGCGCATCCTCGAGCAGTCCGGCATCAAAGCGACGATCTGCGCCAACGCGCGCTCGATTGAGCTTTATCCGGAAGCCGCGAAGACCGCGGTCGCGCACGGCCACGAGCTGGCGGCGCACAACTACACGCAAGATGGCTTGCTCGCCTACATGTCGCCGAAGGAGCAGCTCGAAACCATCCGGCGTTGCGTCAAGGTTTTCGAGAAGGTCGCCAAGGTGACACCGTCGGGCTGGATCAGCTCGGTGCTGGCGTCCACCAACGACACGGTGGAGCAGCTCTGCGACGAAGGCTTTCTCTGGTACGGCGACTGCAACGACTGGGACCTGCCGCGCATCCTCAAGTCCAAGAAGGGATCGATCGTCAACCTGCCGCACACCGACTTCGCGGACAACCGCACGCTCCGGCAACATCCGCAGCCGTATTTCGACGTGCACAAGGACCTGTTCGACTATCTCTACCGCAACGAGCCGGGCTCGGTGATCAACCTCACCGCGCACTGCAATTACGGCGGCCGGCCGCTGATGGCGACGAAGTTCGCCGACATCCTGAACTACTACCGCAGCTTCCCGGACGTCTGGTTCCCGCGCCACGACGAGATGGCGACGTGGTATCGCGGATTGGGAATTGACCAGATCAGTTACGCGGATCGGTTCTTCGCCAAACCGGCGAAGGATAAATCCGAAACGAAGAAAGCGCGCAGCTCGCGATAGGACGACACGGCATCATTCCGGGGCGCGCCGAAGGCGCGAGCCCGGCAACAGAGCCAAGGAAAAGTGTGTGCGGCCCTGAATACCGGGCTCGCTCGCTCCGCTCGCGCCCCGGAATGACCGCGGAGCTAACTCACCGGTCCTTAAAGAATGCGCGCAACTCGGCGTAAGTCTCCTCCGGAGCTTCGTCCGTGAGGTAATGGCCGCTCGGCACCGAGCCGGCCTTGACGATATTGGTCGCGTAGTTGGCCCAGATTTCCGCCGGCTTGTGGTTGCGGCCGACGCCGCCGGTCGCGCCCCACAGGATCAACGACGGGCAAGTCACCCTTTTGCCCGCCTTGAAGTCCTCGGTGTCCATTTCGAGGTCGACGCCGAAGGTCGCGCGGTAGTCCTCGCAAATCGCGTGGATGGTTTCGGGATTGCGGAAGCAGCGCATGTACTCGGCGAGCGCATCCTTGTCGAAGAACGACAGCCCCTGCTTGGTCTTCGCGAGCTTCTTCTGGATGAACCAATCCGGATCGGCGCCCATCATCTTCTCGGGCATCGGTTCCGGCTGGATGTTGAAGAACCAGTGCCAGGAGAACGTGCCCCACTGCCGCGTGATGTTGTTGAGCAGGTGGTGCTGCGGGATGATGTCCATGATCGCCGCACGCTCGACCCGCTCCGGATGATCGAGACACATGCGGTGCAGCACGCGCGCGCCTCGGTCATGACCGGCGCAGAGGAAAGTTTTGAAGCCGAGCTTCTCCATAACTTCGAGATTGTCCTGCGCCATGGCGCGGAACGAATAGTTCACGTGCCGCTCGCCACCCGGCGGCTTCGACGAATCGCCGTAGCCGCGCAGATCGGTCGCAACGACGGTGAATTCCTGCGCCAGCCGCGGCGCGAACTTGTGCCAGAACAGGTGGGTGAACGGATTGCCGTGCAGCAAAAGAAGCGGCGGCCCCTTACCGGCCGTCATCGTGACGATGCGCGCGCCGCTGGTGTCGATCTCGGTGCGGGTGAAGCCTTCCATCAGCATGGTCGATATTCCTTGAATCGTTCTATGCGTTATCGGCTAATTCGCCGGTAGCGGAAACTTGTCGAGATAGGGCTGGTACTCCGGCTCGATGTCGATCTGCAGCGTCGCCAGCAGGCGCACCACGCCATTGTAGAACGCAATCGTCATCGTCAGGTCGATGGTGTGCTCGCGACCCAGTTCCTTTTCCAGCGCGGCATAGGTCTGGTCCGACGTTGTCATATTCTCGGTCATCTCGCGCGCCGCGCGAAGCACCAGCCTGGCGAGCGGATCGAGTGCCGTTGCACGTCCCGCGGTCTCGTCGGCGATGGCACGAATATCGCTCTCCGTCACCCCAAAAGAATCCTGGGCGATCTTGCAATGGTGCGACCACTCGTATGGCGATCGGGTGAGCCAGCCGACTTGCAGGATCGCGAGCTCGCGCAGCCGACCGTTCAACCCGCTCTGGTGACGGATGAACTTCGCGATGCCGTCCAGCGCCCGCAGCGCCTTCGGGCTGTTCGCCATCGCGCGATAGAGCGTGATCGGCCGCGAAAGCAGATCGCGGTTCTCCGGCGAAAGATCGGACGGATCGAGATAGGGAACGCGCGCCATGTGGTCGGTCTTCCTTGTCAGTCTTCCATGTTCGAACCGGGCCGTACCGGCGTCTCCGGCAGCAAGCCCTTGCGCTGGCGCAGCAGCGTTTCCTTGCCGGTCTGCTCCCAGTCGCCCGCGACGGTGCGCTTGGCGAAGGTTTCCCAGGTGTCGGTCCAGTCATCGAGCGTATAGCCGTGCCAGGGCGACTGCACGTTCAGCGCCGGCAGACCAAGCTCCTCCCACAGCGTGCGGGCATGCTCCATGAATTCGCGTGTCGGCAAGGCCAGCGGCGGCATCGGCCGCTTGCGCGTGGCGTCGATCAAGAGCCCGGAGTCGGACTTGTTCGGCGAATATTGCGCACCCTGCACGCCGCCGCGGTGCGGCACCAGATGAATATCGTCGACCGGATTGGTGCGATAGGCCATCGACCACAGCACCGCATCCATGCTCGCCGGATCGATGTCCTCGCTCACCGCGATGACGATCTTGCCGCAGTTGGATTGCAGCGTGGCTGCGCCATGCAGGCCACGCCAGACCTCGGTGCGCGGCGTGTCGGCCGCGAACTGCAAAAAGATCACCGGCCGCAGATTGGTCAGCCGCTCGTGCATCACGACGCGGCGGATGCCCTTCACCGAGAGGTTCGTCTTGAGGTGCGCGAGGAACAGCGGCTCGTAGGCCACCTTCTTGATGACGCTGGATTCGCTCGGCGTCACCTGGCTGATGATCTGGGCAAACACTGGCTTCTTCTTGTGAGTGATCGCGGTGACCTGCATGGGCATGTTGAAGGCTTCGAGCGCGACATAGCCGTTGCTCTCGCCGAACGGTGCTTCGGGCTCCAGCACGTCCGGATCGATCAAGCCTTCGACGACGATCTCGGAGTCCGCCGGCACATCGAGGTCGATGGTCTTGCAGCGGACCATGCGGATCGGCTCGCCGGCCGCGCCGCCGGCCACCGCCAGCTCGTCCATGTCGATGGCGAGCTTCTGCGGACCGGTGAACATCACGATCGGGGCGCAGCCGACCACGATCGCGATCGGCATTTTCTCGCCGCGCGCGCGGTACTTCAGCCAGTGTAGATAACCGCCGGCGCCGGTCGCCTCGCGCGCCACCATCCGCACCACCAGACGATCCGGTGCTTTCAGGGCCGCTCGATAGGTGCCCATGTTGCGGACGCCGCTCTCGGGATCCCGGGTGATGCACAGCGTCGCGGTCAGATACGGCGCGGCGTCGAAGCCCGGCGTCGACACCGGCACCGGCAGGCGCTTGAGCCCTTCGTTGCGGAGCGTATCGCCGGTGACGACCACGTCCTGGCACGGCGCATCGGTCACCGCGACCGGCGCGATCGGCTTTGCCATCGCGCGCAGCCAGGCATCGCCGATGTCCTCGACCGGTTGTCCCATCCCCAACGCATAGATCGCCGGCGACGAGGCCAGCGCGCCGACCACCACCGGCATGTCGTAACGCTCGCCCTTCGACCCGATCACGTTGGTGAACAGGAACGCGCGGCGCTGGTCCTCCGGCACGCCGCCGATGAATTGCCAGCGCACCAGAGGATTGAGTTCGGTGTCCTTGTTGATCGGCCGGTCGATGCGGACCAGCAGCCCCGCAGCTTCGAGATCGGCCAGGTGATCCTGGAGGTCGAGGCGTGGCCGGCCGGTCTTGGGCGGAGTGGCGGAACGAGTCGGGGCGGGTTTGTCGAGCATGCGGTGCCTTGGGGCAGGAATTCAGGCCGAGCGTATCACGCGACTGATCGCCCTCCTGCCCCGAAATAGCATCGTAAAAACCGGTGGTTAGGCACCCTCCGCCTTTGCTGCAAAGCAGCAATCTTTCCCGTCGTATGGAACACCTATTGACAGAAGCTTTGTCAGAAGCCTATTTCCACGCGAATGAACGTTCATTCTCATTTGCTGCATTGCGAGATATAACGATGTCGACCCTCACCACCGAGCGTCAGGAGCAGCGTCAGACCGACCGGCGCGCCGCCATCCTCGACGCGGCCCAGCGCTGCTTCGCCCGCATGGGCTTTCATCCGGCCTCGATGCAACGGATCTGCGCCGAAGCCGGGATGAGCGCGGGCAACCTGTATCGCTACTTCCCTTCAAAAGAAGCGATCATCGCCGGCATCGCCGAGCGCGACCGCGCCGAGGTGGCGGAGAAGCTCGGACAGGTCGACCTCTCGGTCGATTTCTTTTCCATGTTGGGCGAGCTGGCCCGGCACTATTTCGCGGAGCGGACCGACGACCAGGTCGGCATGTGCATCGAGATCACGGCGGAGAGCCGGCGCAATCCCGAGATCGGCCGCATCCACCAGGCGTTCGACACCGATGTGCGCACGCGTCTGGTCGCGATGCTGCGTGATGCCGCCGATCGCGGCGAGATTTCGCGCGATATCGATTTCGAGAGCGTGACTGCGATGCTGATGGTGATCGTCGACGGCGTCTGGAGCCGGCGGGTCTCCGATCCGACATTCGATCCGAATTCCCTGCTGCCGCTGTTCATGGACATCGTGCGGCACATGCTGCTGCACCCGCCAACGGGTGAGCTTCAGAACAAGAAGGAGGGCTCCCGATGAAAGGCAGCCGCATCGCCGCCGTCGGCCTAGTCGCAGCCGCCGCGCTCTGGATCGCCTCGGGGCATTTCCTGCCGCACGAGACCGCCGAGAGCCGGGCCTCCATCCGTCCGAACGAAACCGCTGAAAAGCTGTTCCGCGTCGCCGTGCTGGAGACCAGCATCGTGCCGCACAGCCGCAAGCTGCTGCTGTCCGGCCGCACCGAAGCCGACCGCAAGGTCATGGCGGTCGCGCGCACCGGCGGCATCCTCACGCAACTGAATGTCCGCCGCGGCACCCAGGTCAAGAAGGGCGACGTGATCGCCGTGCTGTCGGATGAAGCCCGTGAGGCGCAGGTCGCGCAGGCGAAGGCATTGTTCGAGCAGCGCAAGCTTGAACTCGACGCCAAGCGCCGGTTGATCGATCTCAACGCCATTCCGCGGCTCGAACTGTCCAATCTCGAAGCGCAACACAAGGCAGCCCAGGCCGCGCTCGCGGCCGCGGAGGCCGAGCGCGACCGTGGCGTCGTGCTCGCACCTTGGGACGGCGTCGTCACCGAGGTCTCGGCCGAAGTCGGCGCGTCGGCGTTTTCCATGGCCGGCAGGGAAATCGCGCAAATCGTGGCGCTGGATCCGATGCTGGCGGTGGTCGAGGTTTCGGAGCGCAGGCTCGCCGGCGTCAAGCTCGGCGATCGCGCCGAGGTCCGGCTGGTCACCGGCCAAATGGCCGAAGGCCGGATCCGCTTTGTCTCAAAATCGGCAAGCCAGACCACCCGCACCTATCGCGTCGAGGTCGAGATGAAGAACCCCGACGGCGCCATCCCCGACGGCATCACCGCCGAAGTGTCGCTGCCCCAGATCGCGGCGCCGGCGACGCGCGTGCCGCGCTCGGCGCTGACCTTCTCGTCCAAGGGTGAGCTCGGGGTGCGCGCCGTCCAGGCGGATAGCACGGTGTCGTTCATGCCGATCAGCGTGGTCGAGGACGAGCAGGCCTTCATGTGGGTCAGCGGCGTACCGTCCGGCACACGCGTCATCGTGAAGGGCCAGGATTTCGTGCGCGAAGGCCAGCGTGTCGATGCCGTCGACGCCGCCACCGCCGTCAGCGTGAAATAGAAGCACACCGCCATGTTCAAATTGATCGACTACGCCATCAGTCATGCGCGCCTTACGATCGCGACACTGATATTCCTGCTGGCGGCGGGCTTCGTCGCCTATCAGACGATCCCGAAAGAGTCCGAGCCGGACGTCAAGGTTCCGATCATCTACGTGCAGTTGATGCAGCGCGGCATCAGCCCGGAGGATTCCGAACGGCTGCTGCTGCGGCCGGTCGAGACTCAGCTCAAGTCGGTCGGCAACGTCAAGGAAATGCGCTCGACCGCATTCGAAGGCGGCGGCTACGTGCTGCTGGAGTTCGATGCCGGCTTCGATTCCAAATCGGCACTCGCAGACGTGCGCGCCAAGGTCGATCAGGCCAAGCGCGATTTGCCGCGCGACGCCGACGAGCCGACCGTGCAGGAGGTTAACCTCTCGCTCTATCCGGTGATCGTGGTCGGGCTGTTCGGCGACGTCCCGGAGCGCTCGATGCTGCGCATCGCCCGCACCGCCAAGAATGCCATCGAGCAGGTGCCCGGCGTCCTGACCGCCGAGCTCCGCGGCGCGCGCGACGAAGCCGTCGAGATCATCGTCGAGCCGATGCTGCTCAAGAGTTATGGCATCTCGCTCGATCAATTCATCGCGTCGTTCAACGCCCAGAACAGCCTGATCGCCGCGGGCGCGCTGGAGGGCGAAACCGGCCGTTTCGCTATCAAGGTACCGGGCCTGATCGAGAAGCCGCAGGACGTGCTCAAGGTTCCGGTCGCGGCATCGGCCGGCGCGTCGGTGACGCTCGGCGACGTGGCGCAAGTGCGGCCGACCTTCAAGGACGCGACCTCGGTGACGCGCGTCAACGGCCGCCCCGCTATGACGATCGAAGTGTCGAAGCGCACCGGCGCGAACCTGATCGAGACCGTCGACGGCGTGAAGAAGACTATCGAGACGCTGAAGAAGACATGGCCCGAAGCGGTCAACGTGACCTTCACGCAGGACAAGTCGAAGGTCATCCGCCAGATGCTGCACGACCTGGAGAACTCGGTCGCCACCGGCGTCCTGCTGGTCACCATCATCATCCTGTTCGCGCTCGGTTTCCGTGCCTCGCTTTTCATCGGCATCGCCATTCCGGCGTCATTCCTGGCCGGCGTGCTCGGGCTGCAGCTCGCGGGCCTCACCGTGAATATCGTGGTGCTGTTCTCGCTGATCCTTGCGGTCGGCATGCTGGTCGACGACGCCATCATCGTCTCCGAGTTCGCCGAGCGGCGGATGGCCGAGGGCATGGCGCCCAAGGAGGCTTATTCGCTCGCCGCCAAGCGCATGTCCGGACCGGTCATCGCCGCAACCGCGACGCGCGTCGCTGCGTTTTCGCCGCTGCTGTTCTGGCCCGGCATCGTCGGCGAATTCATGAAATATCTGCCGATCACGTTGATCGCGACGCTCTCGGCATCGCTCGCCGTCGCCTTGTTCTTCACGCCGACGCTCGGCGCGCTGCTGGGCAAGGCTTCGACGGTGCCGCACGACGACCGCGCTTCCGATCGCGGGCCGTACATGCGCACGGTGAAGTGGGCGCTGCGCCATCCCGGCTCGACGCTCGCGCTCGCGGCGTTCCTGCTGATCGCGGTGCCGGTCGCCTACGGCAAGTTCGGCCGTGGCGTCGAATTCTTCCCCAACGTCGAGCCCAACTTCGGCCAGGTCATCGTTCACGGCCGTGGAAACCTGGCGCTCGACGAGAAGAACGCCGCCCTGACCGAGGTCGAGAAGCGCGTGCTGACGATGCCCGGCATCGAGACCGTCTATACCCGCATCGGCGAGCAGCCGCGCGGCTCGAGCGAGATCACCGAGGACACGATCGGCATCATCCAATACGAGTTCGCCGACTGGAAGACGCGCCCCAAGGCGCACGAGATCATGGACAAGATTCGAGCCGTCACCGCGGACATCCCCGGTGTGCTGGTCGAGGTCACAGCACCGCGCGGCGGCCCGCCGACCGGCAAAGCGGTCCAGGTCCAGCTCGGCGCGCTCGACCCCAGCGTGCTGCCGGAGGCCGCGAAGAAAGTGGCCGCTATCCTGGCGCAGCGTTCGGACATTCTCGACCTCGACGATGGCCTGCCGCTGCCCGGCATCGACTGGAAGATGGAGGTCAACAAGGCGGAGGCCGCGAAATATGGCGCCGGCCCGAGCATCGTCGGCACCGCGGTGCAGCTTGTCACCAACGGCGTGAAGGTGACCGAGTATCGGCCGGCCGAAAGCGACAAGGCGGTCGATATCCTGGTGCGCTTTCCCGAAGGCAAGCGAAGCCTCGACCAGATCGACGATCTGCGGGTGCAGACCGCCGCAGGCTCCGTGCCGATCGGCAATTTTGTCGAACGGCTGCCGACGCCGCGGGTCGGCTACATCAATCGCATCGCCGGCAGCCGGGTGATCACCGTGTCGGCCAACGTCGCGCAAGGCGTGCAGACGGCGAAGACTCAGGAAGAGGTGGCGGCCGCGCTCAACCAGGCCGATCTCGGCCCAGGCGTGCTATGGCGTCTCAAGGGCGAGGACGAGGAGCGCGCCAAAGCCGGCGCCTTCTTGATGAAAGCGTTCGGCGTCGCGATCTTTTTGATCTTCGCGATCCTGCTGGCGCAGTTCAACCGACTCACCTCGGTCGGGCTGGTGCTGACCGCGGTGGTGATGTCGACCATCGGCGTGCTGCTGGGCCTGCTCGTCATGGGCCAGCCGTTCGGCGTGGTGATGACCGGCATCGGCGTGATCGCCAACGCCGGCGTGATCGTGAACAACAACATCGTGCTGATCGACACCTACGACCGGTTGCGCCGCGAGGGCGTCGAGGCCTACGCCGCGATCCTGGAAACCTGCCGCGAACGCGCGCGGCCGGTGGTGCTGACCGCAGTGGCCGCGATCCTCGGCGTGCTGCCGATCGCCTTCGGCGTCAACATCGAGTTTGCCACGCGCGAGATCACGGTCGGCGCGCCGGCGACGCAATGGTGGATCAGCCTTTCGACCGCGATCGTGTTCGGACTGGGCTTCGCAACCATTCTGACGCTGATCGTGACGCCCGCCGCGCTGATGATGATCGAGCAGGGCCGCGACAAGCGGCTGCGATGGGGTGTAGCTATTGCGAGACGGTTTGGCCGGAAGAAATTGGCCGCTGAAGGCGTCCGCGCGTAGTTCTTCACGCTGTCATTCCGGGGCGCCGCAAAGCGGCGAGCCCCGGAATGACGGGGAGAGAATTCTGGCGACAGCCAAGCGAAGTCTCACTCCATCTTCAACCCGATCGCCTTCACCACCGGACCCCAGCGCGCGGTTTCTTCCGCGATAAAGCGCCGAGCTCCGTCCGGCGTATCGCTCATCGGCTCCAGGCCGGAGGCGATCAGGATTTTCTGGAATGCTTCATCGGCCATCACCTTCGCATTGGCCGCGGCGAGTTGCTCGATGATCGGCTTCGGGGTCGCGGATGGCGCGAACACGCCGACAAAAAGCTGGCCTACCATGTTGGGGAAGCCAAGTTCGATCGCGGTCGGAATCTCCGGCGCGCCCTTCAGCCGCTGCGGCGCGAACACCGCGATGATGCGCAGCCGGCCGGTCTTGTGGAATTCGAGAAGCTGGTTGGTGATGTTGGGCGTCATCGCCGGGATGTGCCCGCTGACCAGATCGGCGATGCCGGGACCTGCGCCTTTGTAGGGCACGTACACCAGATCGCTCAGACCGGTGAGCTGCTTGAACTGCTCGCCAGACAGATGCGTCATGGTGCCGGTGCCGGCTGAGCCGTAGGACAGCTTGCCCGGATTGGCCTTGGCGTAATCGACAAACTCCTTCACCGTCTTGGCCGGCACCGACTGGTGCACCACCAGTGCTGTGGCGGCGACGCTCAGGATCGAGATCGGCGTGAAATCCCGCACCGGATCGTAGGCCAGCCGCGACGACGTCATCGGGTTGAGCACGATCACGCTGGTGTTGCCGAGCAGGATGGTGTGGCCGTCAGGCTGGGAGCGCGCGACTTCGGCGGCGCCGATCTGGCCCGCACCACCGCCCTGGTTCTCGATATAGAACGTGCCGAGATGCGCCTTCATGCGCTCGGTCCAGTGACGGCCGACGATGTCGGTCACGCCGCCCGGCGAGAACGGGATCAGCAGCTTGATCGGCCGTTCCGGATATTTCGCCTGCGCGAGCGCGGCGAACGGCGACAGCGCAGTGGCGGATAACGATGCGAGACCGGCCCGAACAACGTCACGACGATTCATGATTGCAACTCCCTCAACCCGCTGAAGGCTACGGCAGCGCCGCCGAAACGGCCAGAGCAATCGCGTGGGATGGCCGTTCAGCGCACCCGTTGGCGGGACCGGACGAAAGCCGCATAGTGGCGACCTTCGCCGGGAGGACATGCCGTGACCGATCGTAAAGACGACCCCGCATTCATTTATTTTCCGACCAACTATCGCTGGTCGATGGGCCTCCTGCTGTGCCTGTCCGGCGCGCCGTGGGGCGGCGCCGAGATCGACGAGGTCAACCGCGTCGGCCGCGCACTCAAGGACAAGGTGGGCGACGATCAGGCCTGGTTCGACGAGTGGGCGCGCATGGGCGACAAGGTCGAGGCACGCGGCCGCGAGGCGGAGAAGATCAGTCACAAGCTCACGGCGGCCGCCTGCCTCATGCGCGCCTCGCAATATTACCAGACCGGCGAGCGCTTCCTGCAACACGGCACGCGCGGACCGGAGATTTACCGGAAAGCCGTGAGGTCGTTCGCCGATGCCGCCGCGATGGTGAAGCGGCCGCGCATCGAGTCGGTCGAGATTCCCTATGGCGGCAAGACGCTGCCGGCGTTGTTCGTCCATGCCGCGCCAGAAGTGGCAGGAAGCAAGCCGGCGCCGGCCATCGTGTTCTTCGATGGCTTCGACATCACCAAGGAGATTCAATATTTCAAAGGCGTTCCCGATCTGGTGGCGCGCGGCATCGCCTGCCTGATCGTCGACGGGCCGGGCAACGGCGAGAGCATCCGCTTCCGCGGCCTGCCGCTGATCGCCGAGACCGAAAAGTACGGCACCGCGGCTTACGAATATCTCGCGGGCCGCAAGGAGATCGATCCCAAGCGCATCGGCGTGATGGCGATCAGCCTCGGCGGCTATTACGCGCCGCGCGCCGCGTCGCTCGAACCGCGCTACGCCGCCTGCATCGCCTGGGGCGCGCAGTGGGATTACTACGACACCTGGAAGCGGCGCTTCGATCTGCTCGATTCCGGCAAGGTGCCGTCGCTGTCGGTGCCGCCCGAGCACCTGATGTGGGTGTTCGGCGTCGACAGCCGCGACGCCGCGATGAAGAAGCTGGAAGGCTTCCGGCTCGACGGCATCGTGCAGAAGATGCAGTGCCCATTCCTGCTGGTGCACGGCGCGGGCGACGAACAGATCCCGCTGCCGATCGCGGAAAAGCTGTTCAACGCGGTCGGCTCGAAGCAGAAGACGCTGAAGGTGTTTACCCGGGAGGAAGGCGGCTTCCACCATTGCCAGGTCGACAACGTGACGATCGGCGTTCATGCGATGTGGGACTGGGCCGCGGATGTGCTGAGGCCGGGGACGTGAGAACATGCCTGTCATGCCCCGCGAAAGCGGGACATTCAGCCTGGATCGTCCGCTTTCGCGGACGATGACACCGTCGCTCAATGAAAATTCCGGCCTTTCGGCATCACCTTGGCGGTGTGGTGCGCCGCTGCCAATTCCTCGACCGCCGGCTTTTCCTCCTTCAGCATCGTCACCAGCGCGTCGCCAGCGCGCGGGTGGCGCTGGCGTGAGATCACCGGCCGTTTGATCTCGTCGATCGATGCAATGCGATCAAGCTCCACATCGTTGTCGGACAGCCGTCCCAGCAGAAACGTCAGATCCTCGAACCGGTCGGCGACGATGTGGATTACGCCCTTCTCGTTCTGAAGCACACCGGTCACGCTGATCAGCCGCGCGCCCATCACCACCGGCCGATACTCCTCGAACTTGCGCGGCCAGACGATGGTGTTGGCGATCGCGGTCTCGTCCTCCAGGGTCATGAAGATGGCGTTGCCTTCGCCCGGCCGCTGCCGCACCAGCACCAGACCGGCGATGGTGACGCGGCGGCCCGGCGCGAGCGTCGGCAAACGGTCGTGTCGGACAATGCCGCGCGCATCGAGATCGGCGCGCAGGAACGACACCGGATGCGCCTTCAGCGAGAGGTGCAGGTGGCGATAGTCCTCGACCACTTGCTGGCCCGGCAGCATCGACGGCAGACGCGCGTCCGGCTCGATCTCCGGCATCGCGGCGCGGGCGAACAGCGGCAGGTCGTCCTTGTCGCCGGTCCGCTGCAACGCCTTCACCGCCCACAGCGCATCGCGCCGGCTGAGGCCGAGCGAGCCGAAGGCGTCGGCCTGCGCCAGCTTTTCCAGTGCCGCGGGCGGCAGCCTGGTGCGCAGCCAGAGATCGCGGATGGAGTCGAAGCCTGCGCCGCGCACGCGTTCGATCTGCAGACCCCAGTCCTCGGAGAAGCCGTCGACCTGACGAAACCCGAGACGAAGGGCGTGCGTGGTCAGAATATCCTCCTGCATCGATGCATGGCGCGGGTTCAGCGGCCCGAGCGGCGCGGCTTCCAGCGTGCAGTCCCAGTTCGAGTGGTTGATGTCGACCGGCCGCGCCTCGACGCCATGTTCCTGCGCGTCACGCACGAGCTGCGCGGTTGCGTAGAATCCCATCGGCTGGCTGTTGAGCAACGCGGCGGCGAACACATCGGGGTAATGGCATTTGATCCAAGCGGAGGCGTAGACCAGCAATGCGAAGCTCGCGGCATGGCTCTCGGGAAAGCCGTAATCGCCGAAGCCTTCGATCTGCTTCCAGCAATTCTCAACGAAGGTCTTTGGATAGCCCCGATCACACATTCCTTCGATAAATCTCTTCTTGAAATGAGGAAGAGTTCCCACGTTCCTGAACGTGGCCATGGATCGGCGCAGTTTACTGGCTTCGACCGGCGTAAATCCTGCGCAATCGATGGCAATTCGCATCGCCTGCTCTTGAAACAAAGGAACGCCCAGGGTTCGCTCAAGGACATTCTTTAGCTCATCTTTGGGACCATGCTTCGGATCTGGGGCGGGATATTCGACCTTCTCCAACCCCTCCTTCCGACGCAGATAGGGATGCACCATGTTGCCTTGGATAGGCCCCGGTCGCACGATCGCGACCTCGATCACCAGGTCGTAGAACGTTTCCGGCTTCAGCCGCGGAAGCATCGACATCTGCGCGCGGCTTTCCACCTGGAACACGCCGATAGAATCCGCGCGCGACAGCATGTTGTAAACCGCAGCCTCCTCTTCGGGGATGCTCGCCAGTGTGTGCTTTACCCCATAGTGCCGCTCGATCAGATCGAGGCCGCGGCGCAAGCATGACAACATGCCGAGACCCAGAACATCGACCTTGAGGATATCCAGAGTATCGAGATCGTCCTTGTCCCATTCGATGACCGTTCGCTCATCCATCGCGGCATTCTCGATCGGAACGATTTCATCGAGACGCGCCTCCGAAATCACGAAGCCGCCGACGTGCTGGGACAGATGGCGGGGAAAACCGAGCAACTCATTCGCCAGCGCAAAGACCTGATTCAAGCGCCCTTCAGAGGGATCGAGGCCAGCCCGCAAGACCTGTTCTTTTGTCACGCCATCCATCGACCACCCCCAGATGGATGACGTCAGCGTATCGATAACGTCCTGGGACAGTCCGAACACTTTGCCGACTTCGCGGAGCGCGCTCCGGCTGCGATAGCAAATGACAGTTGCCGTCATCGCCGCATGCCGGCGTTTGTAATGCTCGTAGATGTGCTGGATCACTTCCTCGCGGCGTTCATGCTCGAAATCGACATCGATGTCCGGAGGTTCCTTGCGCTCCGGCGACATGAAGCGTTCGAACAGAAGGCCCGCGCGCTCCGGACTCACCGCCGTGATGCCAAGGCAATAGCAAACAAGAGAGTTGGCGGCCGAGCCGCGCCCCTGACACAGAATGCCTTTTGATTCTGCAAAGCAGACGATGTCGTAAACCGTCAGGAAATAGGCCGCGCACTTCAGCCCTTCGATGACGGCCAGCTCTTTCCTCAAAGTGTCCCGACGCTCTTGAGAAAGCCCCCCCGGATATCGGCGCAAGGCTCCCTGTTCCACCAAAGCGACAAGCGCGTCCTGGGCCGTCGCATAGCCGTGGCGGTATTCATTGGGATAGCTGGGCTCCAACTCGTCCAATGAGAACCGGCAACGTTTGAGGAAACGTGTCGTCTGTCCGAGGGCTTCGGGCACCTCACGAAACAGGCACGCCATTTCTGCGAATGACTTCAGATGCCGTTCGGCATTTCCCTCCAGAAGAGTCCCTGCCCCCTCTAACGTCCGATGCTCGCGAATGCAGGTCATCACATCCTGGAGCGCACGACGTTCTGGAACATGATAGAGGACATCGTTTACGGCGATGAGCGGTACACCCGCATTGAAAGAGACATCCTTCAACTTCGCCAACCGGCGGCGATCATCGCCTCGATAAAGCAGGCTGGCTCCAAGCCATACGGATCGGTGAGAAGCTGCCTCCTTCAGGCGACGTAGCTGATGGATCAATGAATTGGAATTGATAAGCCGAGGCGGCAAAACGATGAAATTCAGATTCTCGGCATCTTCTAGCAAATCCGGAAGACCGAGGATGCAATCTCCTTTTTCTGCGCGATCTTTCCCGATCGTTAGCAGCCGGGTGAGACGGCCCCAGCCAGCCCGATTGGATGGATAAGCGAGGATGTCGGGAGAATAACCATCGCTAAAAACCAGCCGTGCCCCAACGGCAATCCTAAAGCCGATGACCTTCGCTATTGCATGGGCTCGCACGACACCTGCAACGGAGTTGCGATCCGCGATACCGAGGCCGACAAGGCCAAGCTCCTTGGCTTGCACCACCAGATCTTCGGCTTTTGAGGCGCTGCGGAGGAACGAATAATTTGTCGTGACGGCCAATTCGACATACGCAGACATGACTCATGCTCACGCAAACAGACCATGCAGATACCAATTCGGCTGGGGGGTTTCGCGACCATAGAGACCTTCGCGATAAAGCCACGCCCGCATACCAAGGCGATTCTCAACGCGGAAATAATCGCGGGTGAGCTTATTGCCACGATCATCGCGCCACCATTCTATGGCGATACGCTCCGGTCCTTCAACCACCGCCACATCATGCAGCACATGCCGCCAGCGAAAACGTATCGGCGGGCCATCCGGTACTTGGGCCATCACTTCGACCTGTTCCGGCCATTCAAATAAGCGAAGCGGACGCGTCACGCTCAGCGTGTCTTGATCTACAAGTGACGGTGCTGCCAGGGCCCCGCATATCCCGTGCGCCGGCACCGCAATCACTGCGAACTCCGGAATGTGCGTGTCCTGCGGCACCAGCCTACTCACCCGGCGCAGGCCGAACCGCGCGCCGAGCCGGTCGATCAGATGCGCCAGGTCCTCGGCATGATCCGGTCCCGCCAATCCGGTCTGCGCCGGATCGCTGCGCTCGGTCACCAGCGCGGACAGCCGGATCATGTCGAAACCGAAACCGGGATCGCAGGCGTCGCCCAGCACGGCGAGACGCTCCTCAAACAGCTTTCGCACGCGCGCGGCATCGCGCAGCGGCGCGCCGGTGCCGATCTCCAGCCGATGCACCTTGCCGTCGGTGCGGAACAGCGCGAGCCCGATCAGGCGGGCACCCTCGCCGCGCCGCTCCAGCACGATGGCAAGCTGCCGCGCCAGATGCTCGACGGTGCCAAGCACGTCGTCCTCGCGCGCGATCGGCTCATGAAAGCGCTGCTCTGCCATCGCATCGGGCACCGGCAGGCGCGGCGTGATCGGCTCGTCGGCGCGGCCCAGCGCCTGATCCAGGCGAAGCACCAGCCCCTTGCCGAAACGCGCGGCCAGCGGCGCGCGCGGACGGCAGGCGAGATCGGACACGCACTTGAGGCCGGAGGTCGCGAGAGCGGTGACGATATCGGGTTCGACGCGCAGCGCCGCGATCGGCAAGGGCAACACCGCCGCGGCGGTTTCGTCTTTCGCGATCACGCCGGGCGTGCCGTAGCGCGCCACGCCCCAGGCTGCGCCGACCGTGTCCGCCACGGCCAGCCTTGCGCGAAACCCCTGGCGCGCGAGCCGCGCGACAAGATCGCGGCAGAGCGCCGCTTCGCCGCCGAACAGATGCGCGCAGCCGGTGACGTCGAGCACAAGCCCATCCGGCGGATCGAGTCCGACCAGCGGCGTGTAGCGGTCGCACCAGTCGGCGATG
Source organism: Rhodoplanes serenus (assembly GCA_945897515.1). GTDB lineage: Bacteria > Pseudomonadota > Alphaproteobacteria > Rhizobiales > Xanthobacteraceae > Z2-YC6860. The sequence continues at coordinate 116,377 of CAMDFO010000001.1, forward strand.
TTCTCCAGCATCCGCCGGTCGGCTTCCGGATCGGCCTCCGCCACCGGCAGCGATGGATAGCGCGCGCGGGCGTCAGCTAGGCCCAGGCCGGTCTTGAGCCCGAGCTGAGCCGCAGCGTCGTTGAGCGCCGTGACGCGCTGCGCGCCCTTGATCGATGCGACGACGACGCGCGCGGTATCAGCCGGTGCGGACGGATGGCGTTCGATCCGGTCGGTCGAAAGCCGTCTCAGCCACAGCGAGAGATACCGCCGTCTGAAAGGTTCGCTCATGTTGATCCCAGGTGATGGTCCATCGGCCGGTAGGGCCGCGCCGGTTCTTGACGAGAGAAAGATCGAAGGCCGCGCGGCCGATGCCGCCGTAACGGTCGGGCCGGCTCGGGCTTGCGGCGATGGTCCAGCGGGTCGCCGCGGCGCTGGGCACTCCGCTCGCGCGATGGCGAAGCAGAAATCCCATGCCGCCGCTTTCGCGGGCGGCCAGCACGAGCCGCCGGGTGGCGGTGAGGTCCGCGATCGAATCCTCGGCCAGTTCGGCGATGACGCCGGCGAGTGCGCGGCAGCGCAGCGCCTCCTCCATCGCCCAGAGCGCATCGATGGAGCGCGGCACGCGCAGCACCAGCAGACGGGCGGCCGGCAGGCCGAAAAGACCGAGACCCGGGCCATAAGGCCCGCCGCTCTCCATCACCGCGAAATCGGGGGCGATCCAGAGCGTCTCCCCCTGCTCCCGGCCCGCCAGGGCGGCGAGCGCGATGGCGAAACCGGTGGCCGAGGTCAGATGGATCGGCGCCGCAGGAGCAAATTCATGCACGGCGCCACGGGCCAGCCCGCCACTCAGCGCCGCGTCGATGCCGGGAACGTTCAGACGCAACGCCCGTTCGGGTTCATGCAGTCCCGGGCCAAGCGTCGGATCGAGCCCCACCAGAGCCTGCCGGAGATGGTTCAGCCTGGGCGAGAGATGGCCCATCGGACTTTCCCAATGTTCATGTTATGTTCTTATAGATTCCCGTTCCCTCCACCAATGTCAAGAACCAACTTTTTTCCAATCTTTAGAATAGCTTATGGAGTGACCCCAGGCGTTAACCTTTTGGCAAGGCTGTGTGGGAACCTGGGGCAACCATCTGCATTAAGTTAGACAAACACGGTCCTTGAGCGTCCCCGATCCTTGAGCGTCCTATGCCGATCTCCGACTATCTCCGCCGCCAAGCCGATACCTGCCTTCGCATCGCGCGGGCCGGCTTCGACCTGGGCACGGCCGAACGGCTGGGGGCGCTGGCGGCCGAACTGCGGGCGAAGGCCGACGAGCTTGAGGACGAGCAGGACCACGACGAACGGTCATTTCAGCCTCACATGCAAAAGGGCAACGGCCGCAACGGCTCCAGCGGTTCTTCCCATAACGGGTCCGAGGGCGGCTTCTAGCCTTCCTGTCCGCCGAAACCTCCCGGCATCACGATTGAGAACCAAGCGCGCCGACCGCGCCGGAATAACGTTGAATTTTGGCGGGCAATGCGGTGAATCCTACCCGCATGAACGTCATCCTGACGCGGCTCTCCACCGAACTGATCGAGCACTACACGAACGCCGGCTTCTGGCGCGGAGACACGATCTATTCGCTGGTGAAGGGACACGCCGACCGCGCGCCGAACACCTTTGCGGTCCGGGACCGCTATCGGCGCATCAACTATCGGCAACTCGCCGACGCCGCCGACGCTCTCGCCACCGATCTCGCGCGGCGCGGACTGAAGCCCGGACAGCGGGTGCTGGTGTGGATGCCAAGCCGGATCGAGGGCGTTGTGGCGCTGCTGGCGTGTTCGCGCAACGGATATGTCTGCTGTCCATCGCTACATCGCGACCACACCGTCGGCGACATCGTCGAGCTCATGCAGCGCACACGTTGCGCGGCGTTCATCGTGCAGAACGGCTACGGCGCGGATGCGGACAAGCGCGATGTGCGTTCCACAATCAAAGACATTCCGACCCTGCGGCATACCTATTTTTTGGATGCACTTTCCGAATCCTCCGCGTCATGGCCGGGCTTATCCCGGCCATCCACGTCTGACTTCCAGAGCAAAGGCGTAAATGAACGCGAGACTGTGCCCAAATCCGACCCCAACCAAGTCGTCTATCTCGCCTTCACCTCGGGCACGACCGGCAAGCCCAAGGGCGTGATGCATTCCGACAACACGCTGCTCGCCAACGCGCGCCAGCTTGCGGCCGACTGGAGCATCGACAAGGATTCCGTCGTCAACACGCTCAGCCCGCTCAACCACAACCTCGGCTTCGGCGCGCAGGTGATGGCGCTGGCGATGGGCGGCGAGCTGGTGCTGCCTGACCTGCCGCGCGGTGCGAGCCTCGCCGACCGCATCCTGGAAACCGACACCAGCTTCCTGGTCGGCGTGCCGACCCATGCCGTCGACCTACTCGGAGAAATGCGTCAGCGTGGATTGAACGGGCTCGGTCGGCTCACGGGTTTCCGCATCTCGGGCGCGGCGGCGCCGAGCGAGGTCGTGGCCGGGCTCCTCCAGCAGGGCATCGTGCCGCAGAGCGGCTACGGCATGACCGAAACTTGCTCGCACCAGTACACGCTGCCCGGCGACGACGCGAAACGCATCATCGAAACCTCGGGCCGCACCTGTCCGGGTTACGAGCTGCGCATCTTCCGCACCGACGATGCGAACACCGAAGCGCCGCCCGGCGAGGTCGGCCAGATCGGCGGACGCGGCGCGAGCTTGATGCTGGGCTATTTCGACGACCAGACCGCCACCGAGGATTCGTTCAACGAAAGCGGCTGGTTCATGACCGGCGATCTCGGCCAAATCGACACCGACGGATACTTGCGCATCACCGGCCGCCAGAAAGAGATCATCATCCGCGGCGGCCACAACATCCATCCGGCGCGGATCGAGGAGTTGGCGAGCCGCCATCCCGCGGTCGCACGCGTCGCCGCGATTCCGATCAAGGATGCGCGGCTCGGCGAGAAGGTCTGCCTCGCTGTGGCGTTCCGCGCCGGCAAGCAGGCCGATGCCGCCGAGCTTCTGGCACATCTCGACGCTGCGGGCCTGTCGAAGTTCGATATGCCGGAATATTTCCTGGCGCTCGACGAGATTCCGCTGACCCCAAACGGCAAGCTGAAGAAGCGCGACATCGTTGACTGGATCGCGCAGGGTCGCGTAACGCCAGAGCCCGTGCGGTTCGAAGCCAAACGCGCCAGCGCGTAGAAATAAAGGAGAACACCATGCGCGCCGTCGTGGTCCGCGATTTCGGGCCGATCGAGAACGCCACGCTCAACGACATGCCAAAACCCGAGGTGAAGGCGGGCGAGGTGCTGCTCGAAGTCCGTGCCACCGCGGTGAACTTTGTCGACCTGATCATGATGAGCGGCAACTACCAGTTCAAACCGGAGTTGCCGTTCATTCCCGGCAAGCTGCCGGCGGGGATCGTCGCCGCGATCGGCCAAGGGGTGACGAAGTTCAAGCCGGGCGACCACGCCATCGCGATGGCCGAGCACGGCGGATTCGCCGAGTTCGTCGCCATGCCGGAGAACCAGTGCATCCCCTTGCCGGCCGCGCTGCCATTCACCGAAGCCGCCGCCATGTCTTTGGTTTACGACACCGCCTATTTCGCGCTGCGCGACCGCGCCCGCATCGCGCCAGGCGAAACCGTGCTCGTGCTCGGCGCCACCGGCGGCGTCGGCCTCGCCGCGATCCAGCTCGCCAAGGCGATGGGCGGCAAGGTGCTGGCGGCCGTTGCCAGCAAGGACAAGGAAGACATCGTGCGCGCCGCCGGCGCCGACGCGATCGTCGATCTGTCGGTGCCGGACCTGAAAGAATCTCTCCGCGCACAGGTATTCGAGAAGGTCGGCAAGGGCGGCGTCGATATCGTGCTCGACATGCTGGGCGGCGATATGTTCGACGCCGCGATTCGCGCGCTGGCGTGGCGCGGCCGGCTGGTGGTGATCGGTTTCGCGTCGGGCCGGATCCCGAGCATCAAGGCGAACTATTTCCTGGTGAAGAACATCGAGGTCACCGGGTTGCAGATCAGCGACTATCGCAAGCGCCGGCCGGACGACATGGCGGCGGCGTTCCGGCAGATCTTCGACTGGCACGCCGCGGGAAAGCTCAAGCCGCTGCCAACCAAGGTCTATCCGATCGAGCAGTTCGCCACAGCGATGCACGACATCCAGGATCGCAAGGTGCGCGGCCGGGTGGTGCTGAGCCAGGGGAAGTAGCAGGATGCCGCGACGGGGCAGCAACAAGCGAGGTTCATCGTGACAAGGCTTCTGACCGCATTCGCTCTCATGGCAGGCGCACTCGCCTTCCCCGCCTCCGCGCAATCGCAGGACTGGCCGAACCGCGCGGTCAGGTTGATCGTGCCGTTCGGCGCCGGCGGCAGCAGTGACACGCTGGCCCGTACCGTCGCCGAACACCTGAGCACGACATTCAAGCAGCAGTTCGTGGTGGAGAACCGCACCGGCGCGGGCGGCATGATCGGGGTGCAAGCGATCGCCAGTTCAGCGCCCGACGGCTACACCATCGGCATCACCAACGTTTCGACGCTGTCGCTGATTCCGATCATCAATCCGGCCAACGTCTATCATCCGCTCAACGACTTCACACACATCTCCTATGTCGCAGGCGCGCCGGTTGCGCTGACCGCCAATCCGGGCACCGGCATCAAGACGGTGCGGCAGTTTGTCGACACCGCCGACAAGGGCGCGAAGCCGCCAACCTTCGCGTCGTCGGGCGTCGGCTCCGACGGCCATCTGATGGGCGAGGCGATCGCGCTCTCCACCAAGGTCAAGCTCGAGCACGTACCCTATCGCAGCACCTCGCAGGCGCTCACCGACGTGGTCGCGGGCCACGTGTCGTTCTCGACCTTCACGCTATCGTCGTCGGCGCAGTTCATCCGCGCCGGCACGCTCAACGGCCTCGCGCTGACCTCGCCCGAGCGCATGCCCGACTATCCCGATCTGCCGACTTTCAAGGAGCTTGGTTATCCGGAACTGGTCGGCACCACATGGTTCTCGCTGTCGGGACCGGCGAAAATGCCGGCCGACGTTGCCGAGAAAATCAACCGCGAGGTGACGCGCATCGTGGCGCTGCCCGACGTGGCGGCGCGGCTGCGGCGCGACGGCTTCATCGCGCAGCCGATGAACGTCGCGGATTTCACCAAATTCGTGGCGGCGGAAGGCGCGAAGTGGAAGCCGCTGATCGAGCGCGCCGGGCTGGCGGGCAAGGGAAGTAATTAGCTCACAATCCCGGCAACCTGGGCGCACCGCCGTCGAGGTGCACGCCCTCGAGGGCGAGCAGCTTCTGCTTGGTCGCCGTGCCGCCGTAGGCAGAGAAGCCGCCGAGCTTCTTTCCCGCCGCCAGCACGCGGTGGCACGGGATCACCAGCGGCATCGGATTGCGCCCCATCGCCACGCCGACGTCGCGCGCCGCTTCCGGCTCGATCAGGCCGATGCCGCGCGCCAGCTCGCCGTAGGTGGTGGTGTCGCCGAACGCGATCGAACGCATCAGTTCGTAGAGCCTGCGGCGGAAATCGTCGACGCCGGCCAGGTCGACGGCCACCGACGAGAAGTCGACCGGCTCGCCCGCGAGATAGCGCCGGATATCGGCGATCAGCGCAGCCATGACCGGCGGCGGATCGGCGGGACCGACGCTGCCGGATTTCGCCACCAGGCGCTGCTCGGTGCTGGCGCGATCCTTTTCCGGAAGCTGCACGGCGGCGAGGCCATGCGAACTCCACGCGATGCCACAGACGCCGATCGCGGTCTCGAAAAGCTGGTGATGGTTTTCCAACGCCGTCATGTCACGGTCCATGCTCGCCCGAAGCCGCCACTTCGACTCAATTTCAACAGTTTATCGCAACGCCGCGCCACCCGCTTTGTGCGCTGCGACTTAAATATCCAGGCAGTATTGGAGCACCACCCATGCATCGGCCGCAGGGCTGCACATGCCTTGATTCCTAATCCCGAGTTTATCAGGAACCAAACCGGCCGATCCCGGATTTCCCCTTCAGGCAAGGAGCAATCCAGATGAGCGATTTCAGAGACGATCCCAACTATCCGCAGCGCGACATGGTGCCGGCGAACGATCCGGCGCAGGACGTCAGCTATCTGAAGTGGATCTTCGGCGGCGTCGTGGGCGCGCTGTTCCTCGGCGTGCTCGCGTTCGCATTCACCAACGACCGCCCGCAACCCGTCGCCACCAACGAGCGGCCGAACATGAGCAGGCCGGCGGCCTCGACCACCGGCTCGGGCGGCGGCATGGAGCAGCCGGCGATGCCGGAGCGGCGCAGCACGCGGCCATAACGGCACATCGACGATGGAAATGAGAAACCCCCGCGAGGGGGTTTCTTCGTTTGCGCTGTGCGTGCGATCGGGCTTTACATCGGCCAATACGGCGGCACGCCGTAATAGTCATAGATCGTGCGGCCCTGGGCGCTGTCCCACTTCCATTCCTCGCCGGTGGAATATTTCGGCGCGTTCTTGAGCTGCGCGTCGGTGACGTTCAGCTCGTAGCCGCCGAGCCGTTCGTTGTAGGTGAGCCGCGACCACGGCACCGGATAGTGGTCCTCGCCGAACCCCATGAAGCCGCCGAAGCTCATCACCGCGTAGGCAGCCTGGCCGGACAGCTTGTCGATCATCACGCGCTCAATCTCGCCGATCTTGGTGCCGTCGGAGCGATAAACGTTGGTGCCTTCGACGCGGTCGCTGCCGATCAGATCGTGACGGCCGATGGGTTGTTTCGCCGACGCAGTGCGTCCGGCGTCCATAGACATGCTCATGATTGTTGCCCTTCCATTGTCCTCCCGAAGGGAAACGTGGTCGGGACGGGGAGGTTCCAGGAACGCGGCCGGCGGAGATGCGGCCTTTCTAACTAACCCGGACAGCAAAAAGGACGATTTCCACTTTTTGGAAATTTGTGATAAGGCTATTCGAATGATCGTGATGGGCCATGAGTTCGTCGATCGATATTTCACGACTCGGGCCGGTCATGAGGGGGTCAAGGCCGCGCGCGCGCAATACCAAGCCTGGCTGACGCTTGCGGGCCAGGCGCAATGGCACAGCCCTGAAGACGTAAAGCGGGGGCATCCAAAGGCCAGCGTTCTCAAGGGCGGCCGCGTGGTGTTCAATATCAAGGGCAACGACTATCGCTTGGTCGCAGCCATCAAATATCCAGCGGGTGTCCTTGTGATCCGCTTTTTCGGCACGCATGCAGAATACGACAGTATCGACGCGGAGACGATCTGATGAATGCAACCTTGATCGTGATCGACAGCGAAGCGGAACTGGCTCGTGCCCGCACGCTGGTCGACAAGCTGATGGCGTCGGACGACCCCGCCGACATTGCCCGGCTGGAAGCGCAAGCGCGGCTGATCGCGGCCTATGAGCAGAAGCGATGGCCGCCAGGCCGGCCAAGCCCCGCCGATATCGTCCGCTACCTGATGGACCAGCACGGTCTTTCACGCACCGACATGGTGCCGATTCTCGGCAGCGCGAGCCGCGTCAGCGAAGTGCTGAGCGGCAAGAAGGGGCTGAGCATGACCATGGTGCAGCGCCTGCGCGCACGGTTTGGGGTGCCGGCCGATGTGCTACTGCCGCCGGTGAGGAAGGTGAGAGGCGCGGGGAAGCGGAAGGCCGCGTGATGATGCTACGCCTGCTTGTGGATGCCTACGCGAAGAGAAAATCGCGATGAGCATTTAAGGTGGGTTGAGCGAAGTGAAACCCGCCAGGGTCCATGCTTGAGAGTGATGGGTTTCGCTCCGCTCAACCCATCCTACGTGCTGAGCATGACCATGGTGCAGCGGCTGCGCGCGGTTCGCGGTGTCGGCCGATGTGCTGCTGCCACCGGCGAAGCCGATGAAGGCGCGGGGAAAGGCGAAGTGGAAGGCGGCGTAGGGCCTGTAGCCCGGATGGGAGCGCAGCGACATCCGGGATGGCCTATAGCAACAGCTACAAGTGCGCGGTTGGCGCATCGTCCAGTTGGCTTTTTAGGTTTGGAAAATATTTTTGGAACTCGGTGCAAGCGCGCTTCCATTTTGTCCCGTCTACTAACGCGGTCGCACCGGGCTGAGAATTCAGCATTTTATAGCCGCCCAGACGCATCCGATACCAAAGACGCTTTTCGAGCGCGGCTACTCGGCGTCGCAATGACTCATATATAGCCCGATTTTCTAACTGGGAATTTTCTGGCACCGAATAGATTGGTCCATACGCATAGAAATCCAATGAAAGACAGTCCTCTACGTCCAGACCTCCACGGCGCAAATTTCTGCGCAGTGCGTTGTTGGTTCCATTTTTCCCAACGTGTGTTGACAGGCGTCCAAATGCTGACCCGGCAACGCCGGTCACGTCGCCTGTCATTCCGACGTAGTGAGTGAATCTGCCGTCTGGCAGGCCGACTTTCCAGACATAAAGCCAGAAGTCGCGTTTCAACAGCGGCGGATGCAATGTCATGTGGTACATCACGCTCATTGCGAGTGCCCCCTGTCGAAGATGAGCCTGCTTAGCGAAACAGATTTCGTAGTGACCGCTACCAAAATGCCGGCCAGACAACTACGGCACGCAGCCCTTCGGCAGCGTGGCCGCGTACTTGGCGATTTCGCCGGGCGTCGTCACCCACACCTTGTCGAATCCCGGATGCTTCATGAGTGTTTGCAAAGCGTTCCGAATCTGCGCGAGCCGGAACGGCTGACCCGTGCAGAACGTGTGCATCGAGATGCCAAGCACGAGCGAGTGCTTCTCCGAATGCCGCAGCATTTCCTCGAACTGATCGAGGATCATGCGATGGAAGTCCGTCGCGGGCTGGCCACGGTTGAGCATCGTCGGCGTATCGTTGAGCTCGACCGGATAAGGCACAGCCATGATGCGGCCCGCGCGCGTCTTCATCCAGAACGGCTGATCGTCGGCCGGCCAGTCCATCAGGAACGTATAGCCGTTCTCCTGCAGCACGTCGGGCGTGAAGGGCGTCTCTGAAATCCACGGGCCCATCCAGCCATAGGGGCGCTGCCCGCAACTCTCGGCCAGCGTCTTGGTGGCGTGCGCGATCATCGCAGCCTCGGTCGCTTCATCCATGTCGACCTGGCGCTCGGAGTTCGTATAGCCGTGGCCGATCACTTCGTCGTTACGCTTACGAATGCGCGCGGTGATCTGCGGCATCTCCTCGCAGACCGACGCATTGATCAGATGGCACATCGGCCACTTCAATTCGTCCATCATCTCGAATATGCGCCAGATGCCGACCCGCAAGCCGTAATCGCGCCAGCCGTAATTGCGGACATCGGGCTGAGGGGCCAGCGCCGTCGGCGTATGGCCGAGGCCTTCGCCGAAGCTGAAATGCTCGACATTCAGCGCGCAATAGAGGGCAAGGCGCTTGCCGTTCGGCCACGTGAAGTCCTGCCGCTCGGTGATCGGCGAATAGGTGTAGCGATTGTGTTTCTTCAGTTTCATGGCGCGAGCCTTATAACTTCGATGGAGACGACGGCTTGATGGGTCTCGTTTCACGCGATCATGCCGCGGCAAACACAGGCTGTCATGCCCCGCGAAGGCGGGGCACCCAGTACGCCGTGGCAGTGCGGGTGGGCGCCGGCGGCCGTTCCGGCCCGCGGTTACTGGATCGTCCGCCTTCGCGGACGATGACAGCGGTGGCTCTCAAGCGTTCCGCATTGCGGCCGCCGCACCGGTCCCGGCGATCTTGCCGAACACCGCGCCGGACATCAGGCCCGAGCCGCCCGGATAGTTGAAATAGAAGATGCCGCCGACCAGTTCGCCCGCCGCGTACAGGCCCGGGATCGGGTTCATGTCGCTGTCGATCACCTGGCCGGTGTCCGGATCGATGCGCACGCCGCCGAAGCTGAACGACACACCGCAGCCGACCTGGTAGGCCTCGAACGGCGGCTGCTCGATGGTGTTGGCCCAGTTCGACTTGTTGAACTCCAGCCCGACGGTGGAGCGGCCGTCCTTGATGTTCGGATTGAACGGCACGTCCTTTTTCACCGCGGCGTTGTACTTCTTGATCTCGTCGAGGAACGCCTCGGCGTTGACGCCTTCGAGCTTGTGCGCGAACTCCTCGATGGTGTTGGCCGCGACCTTGCTGACGCGCTTGATGCGGTATTCGTCGCGCAGCATCGGCACGATCTTGCCGTCGAACACCTGGTAGGCGAAGTTGTTCGGCTGCTTCAGCACCACCGCGCCGTATTTCGCGTAGGTGTAGTTGCGGAAGTCGGCGCCCTCGTCGACGAAGCGCCGGCCGGTGGCGTTGATCAGGATGCCCCACGGATAGCTGTGCTTCTGGAAGTTGTCGCCGACCGCGAGGTCGCCGAACTCCGGCGCGTTGTAGTCCCACTGCACGGCGTGCGAGCCCGACCAGTTGCCGTAGCTCGACGCGCCGATCGCCAGCGCCATGTTGATGCCGTCGCCGGTGTTGTAGGGCGTGCCGCGCACCTTGGCGAGCTCCCAGCCGGGGCCGAGGTATTTGGTGCGCATCTCGGCGCTGGACTCGAAGCCGCCGCAGGCGATCACCACCGACTTGCACTTGATCTCTTCGATCGCGCCGTTGGCCTTTACCTTGAGGCCGCGCACGACGTTGCCGTCGTAGACCAGCTCGAAGGCGCGGGTGCCGTAGACGATCTCGATGCCCTGCTTCTCGGCGAGCCGCAGGTGCTGGTCGACCAAGCCCGGTCCGCCGCCCTTGGCCTCGACGGTGAGGCCGCCCCAGAACTTGAACTTGCCGTCGATCAGGTAGGCCTGGCGGCCCCAGATCGGGTCGAACTTCATGCCCTTGGCATGCAGCCAGCGCATCGCGTCGCGCGAGCGGCCGACCAGGCGGTCACACAGGTCGCCGTCGGTGCGGTAGTTGGTGATGCGGAACATGTCGTCGTAGAACTGGTCCTGGGTATAGGTGCCGAAATCGGAGCGGTCGATCTCCGACGCGGTCAGGTCCGGCATGATGGCTTTGAGGTCGTCGACGCCGTCATAGACGCAGCGGAACGCGCCCGCGGTGAACCGCGAGTTGCCGCCCATCAGCTCCTTCGGCGCGCGCTCCACCATCAGCACGCTGGCGCCGTTCTCGCGCGCCGCCAGCGCCGCGCAGAACGCCGCGTTGCCGGCCCCGACCACCACCACATCCCAAGACTTACCAGCCACGATTGCATCCTCCCGAACCCGCCGGCGCGGCGGGGTTTTCCAGGTCCTAACCGCCAAATCGCGGTTGCGGTGTCAAGGGTACTGGGTGCGTGGCCGCTAAACCGGCCGCTCGCCCTTGAGCATCAGGCGATACAGATAGCGAACCTCCGCGACCGGGTAGTCGCCGTTCGCCTTGTGCAGGAGACACCGGTTGTCCCAGATCACCACGTCGCCGGAATTCCATTTGTGGCGGTACTGGAACCTGAGTTGCGTGGCGTGCTCCAGAAGCTCGTCGAGCAGCGGCAGCGCCTCGGCTTCGCTTAAGCCGACAATCTCCTCGATCCGGATCGGATTGATGTAGATCGCCTTGCGGCCGCTCCTTGGATGGGTGCGGACCAGCGGATGCAGCACCGAACCGGTCTCGATCTTCTTTTTCTCGCCGGGCAGCTTGGGAAGCTTCCGCTCGCTGTATTTGCTTTGATAGACGTGGCGCGCCTGCAGACCGTCGATCTTTTTCTTGGTCGCCTCAGGCAGCGCGTCGTAGGCCTCGGCCATGTTGACGAACTGCGTGTCGCCGCCGGTTTTCGGCAGCTTCACGGCATGCAGCGCCGTGGCCTTGGGCGGGACTTCGTCGTTGGAATGATCGGTGTGGTAGCCCTCGCCCGGGATATAGACCTTGCCGTCCTCCAGCTTGTCCTGGTTGGAGATGTAATGGATGACGGGACACTCGGGCACCGAGAAGCGGGAATTGTGCTGCGGGAAGATCTCGCCGAAGACCTTCATCGCCTCCAGGAATTGCGGCGCGTCGAGCTTCTGGTCGCGGATACAAAGCACGGAATGATCCACGAAGGCCTGGTTGAGCGCCGCGCGCGTTGCCTCGTCGACCGGCTTGCGGAGATCGATACCGCGGATTTCCGCCCCGGTGTGCGCGGAGAGAGGCTCGATCGAAAATGAGAATGCCGCCTGATCCATGAGGTCGCTCTCGGACGCCTTGAGCTGGTCGTTCGAGAATAGCACCGGCTGTCCTGCGGCGAAAGCGCACGATCGAATTCAGGTTGCCGTCTTCATCGACAAGCGCCGCCGTTTGCGAATAAAATCGCGGCGCATCTCCATTTAGGAAACCGCCATGGCCCTGCTCGACACCACAACCCAATCCCGCGGCTGGTATCGCGACGGCCTGCGCGGCTGGATCGACGAGGTGCGGCGCATGGGCGAACTGCTGCACGTCAACGGCGCGCACTGGGACGCCGAGATGGGCAGCATCACCCAGATGCTGACCGAGAGCAGCAACAACACCGCACCGGCGATCCTGTTCGACGAGATCCCCGGCTACGCCAAGGGCTTCCGCACGCTGTACGGACATTTCTCGACGGTGAAGCGCGTCGCACTCACGCTCGGCCTGCCGCTGCAGAACGACCGCAAGGTCGACATCGTGCAGCGCTTTCACAGGCGCATGCAGGACATGAAGGCGATCCCGCCGCGGTTCGTCAAGGACGGACCGGTCCTGCAGAACGTGCTGGAGGGCGATGCGATCGACGTGCTGAAATTTCCGGTGCCGCGGCATCACGAGAAGGACACCGCGCGCTACATCGGCACCGCGTGCTGCGTCATCACCCAGGACCCGGACGAGGGCTGGTACAACCTCGGCGCCTATCGCTCGCAGGTCTATGACCGCAACACCGTCGGCTGCCAGATCACCGAGGGCAAGCACGGCCGCATCCACCGCGACAAGAATTTCGAGCGCGGCCAGCCGATGAAGGTGGCGATCGTGTGCGGCCAGGACCCGCTGCTGTTCATGCTGTCGGGCAGCCCGATGCCGGACGTGAGCGAATACGATCTCGCCGGCGGACTGCGCGGCGAGCCGGTCGACGTGGTGCGCGGGCCGTACACCGGCTTCCCGATCCCGGCCGACGCCGAGATCGTGCTGGAGGGCGAGACCGTGCCCGGCCAGGTGCGGCCGGAAGGGCCGTTCGGCGAGTGGATGGGCTACTACTCCGACGACACCCAACCGCGACCCTACGTAAACATAAAGTCGATCCTCTATCGCAACGATCCGATCCTGTGCTGCGCGCCGCAACACAAGCCGGTGGACGAGACCGGCCTGCTCAAGGGCATCGCAGGCGCCGCGCAAATCTGGCGCGCGCTCGAAGCCTCGGGTGTGCCGGAGATTCTCGGCGTGTGGAACCACGAGGCCGGCCCGGCGACGCGTTTCACCGTGATCCAGATCCGCCAACGCTATCCCGGCCACGCGCGGCAGGCGCTGCACATCGCCGCGGCCTGCCAGGGCGGGGCCTATGCGGGCAAGTGGACCGTGGTGGTGGACGACGACATCGATGCTGGCGAACTCGATCAGGTGCTATGGGCGATGTGCACGCGGTTCGATCCCAACGTGGACATCGACATAATCCAGAAGGCCTGGGCGTCGAAGCGCGATCCGCTGTTCCTGCCCGGCAACTTCAACAACCGCATCCTGATCGACGCCTGCATCCCGTATGACATGAAGCTGAAGAACACGTTCCCGACCGTGGTGGATGTCAGCAGCGATCTGCGCGGCAAGCTGCGCGCGAAGTTTCCGCATATCTTTCCCCCAATGTGAGACTGCAATGATGTACGCAAAACTCCATCAGCGTCATGGCCGGGCTTGTCCCGGCCATCCACGTCGTCCTTTCCACGCCGCCAAGGCGTGGATGCCCGGGACAAGCCCGGGCATGACGTGGAGGGGTTTGTGCGCCATTGCAATATTTGCATTCGCAGCAAGCACCGCGCTCCCCGCCCGCGCCCAGAGCGTCGAGGAGTTCTACAAGGGCAAGAACATCAGCATGCTGATCGGCTTCTCGGTCGGCGGCGGTTACGATCTTTACGCCCGGCACCTCGCCCGCCACATGGGCAAGCACATCCCCGGCAAGCCGACGATCCTGCCGCAGAACATGGCCGGCGCCGGCTCGCTGCGCGCGGCGAACTTCCTCTACACGGCGGCGCCGAAGGACGGCAGCTCGATCGGCACGTTCTCGCGCACCACCGGGATCAATCCGCTGCTGGAGAGCGGAGCCACCTTCGACGGCACCAAGTTCACCTGGCTCGGCAGCGTCACCGACGACGTCTCGACCTGCATCACCTGGCATACATCGCAGGTGAAGACCTGGAACGATTTTCTGACCAAACCGACCACGCTCGGCGGCCAGGGTCCGAGCTCCGAGCCGGACATCTTCGCGCGGCTGTACAAGAATGTGTTCGGTGCGCCGATCAAGCTGGTCGCCGGCTATCCCGGCACCAATGAGATCATGCTGGCGATGGAGCGCGGCGAGGTCGAAGGACTCTGCGGGCTGTCGTGGAGCACCATCAAGGGCCGCCATGCGGCGTGGCTGCGCGACAAGAAGATCAACATCCTGGTCCAGGCCGCGTTCAAGAAAGAGCCCGAGATGGGCGACGTGCCGCTGATCATGGATCAGACCAAGGATCCGCAGAAGCTCCAGATCCTCAAGCTGATCCTGGCGGCGCAGGAGATGGCGCGGCCGTTCGCGGCGCCGCCCGGCATCCCGGCGGACCGCAAGGCCGCGCTGCTCGCGGCGTTCGACGCCACCATGAAGGACCCGGAATTCCTCGCCGACGCCAAGAAGATGAACATCGACGTCAATCCGGTCAGCGCCAAGGCGCTCGACACGCTGCTGGCCGAGCTTTATGCGACGCCGAAAGATGTGGTGCAGAAGGCGAGCGAGGCGATTACGAAATGACGGCCGCGCTTTGCGGCTGTCATGCCCGCGAAGGCGGGCATCCAGGACTCACAGACCCTCATTGCATGGTCCGCTCTGGCCAATACATTCATGCGCGGCACTGGATCACCCGCCTTCGCGGGTGATGACAGCGGAACCAATGGCTCACCCATGTCCACCCTGATCGGCTCGCGCATCACCCGTCTGGAGGACGAGCCGCTGTTGCGCGGCCAAGGGCGCTTCCTCGACGACATCGCGATGCCCGGCGTGTGGCACGTCGCGTTCGTGCGCAGCCCGCATCCGCACGCCTTGATCCGCGGCATCGACAAGACTGCCGCGCTGGCGTTGCCGGGCGTCCACGCCGTGCTCACGCTCGACGATATCGCCAAGGTGATGACCCGGCGCCGCATGGTGCGGCATTCCAATTCGGGCATTCCGCTCGACAAGGCTTGGATGTTCGCACTCGCCGACGGCGAGGTCTGCTACGTCGGCGAGCCGGTGGCGCTGGTGGCGGCTGACAGCCGCTATGTCGCCGAGGACGCCGCCGCGCTGGTCGCGGTCGAGTACGACGTGCAGCCTCACGTGGCCGATGTCCGCAAGGCGGCGCAATCGGCCCCGATCCGCCGCGAGCTTTCGACCAACAATGTCACCACCTACAAGGTCGGCTTCGGCGACACCGATCTGGCTTTCAAGAACGCCGCGCATGTGCTGCGCCAGGAGCTGTGGCAGCACCGCGGCGCGGCGCATTCGATCGAGACCCGCGGCGTGCTGGCGGAATTCCGCGGCAGCGACGGCGGCATCACGGTCCACGCCTCGACCCAGAAGGCGCACGATCTGCAGCAGACGCTGACCTCGCTGATGGATTTCGACGAGAGCATGCGCGTGGTCGCGCCCGACATCGGCGGCGGCTTCGGCGCCAAGCTCTGCGTCTATTCCGAGGACGTCGCGGTGGTGGCGGCCACCAAGCTGCTGAAGCGCTCGCTGAAATGGACCGAGGACCGGCGCGAATATTTCACCAACGCCGTGCACGAGCGCGACCAATACTGGACGCTGGAGATCGCGGTCGACGCCAACGCCAAGGTGCTCGGCATCCAAGGCAAGCTGCTGCACGACATGGGCGCCTACGCGATCCAGGACCCGAACATCCCATACAACTCGGCGTCGACGATGAGTGGGCCCTACATGATCCCCGCGCTCAACATCGAAGTCACCATCGCGATGAGCAACAAGACGCCGGTGTCCTCGGTGCGCGGCGCGGGCTATCCGCAGGCCGCGTTCGCGATGGAGCGGCTGCTCGATCTTGTGGCGCGCGAGCTGAAGCTCGACCGCGCCGAGGTGCGGCGGCGCAATCTCATTCCCACCGAGAAGATGCCGTATCTCAAGCCGATCAAGGCGCGCTCCGGCGTCACTATCCAGTACGACAGCGGCGATTATCCGGCGTGCCAGGCCGAAGCACTCAAAGCTTCCGGCTGGGACGAATTCCCGGCGCGGCAGGCGGAGGCGCGAAAGCGCGGCTGCTATCTCGGGATCGGGCTGGCGCACGGCGTCAAAGGCACCGGACGCGGGCCGTTCGAGTCCGGGCTGGTCCGCATCTCGCGCACCGGCCGCGTCACCATCTTCACCGGGGCCTCGGCAATGGGACAGGGGCTCGGCACTGCGTTGGCGCAGATCGCCGCAAGCCAGCTCGGGATCGGCGTCGAAAACATACAAGTGGTGGCGGGCGACACGTCGGGGGTTTCATTGGGCCTGGGCGGTTTTGCCAGCCGCCAGACTGTCACCGCCGGTTCGTCGGTGATGCTGGCGGCGAAGGCCGTCGCCGACAAGGCCAAGAAGGTCGCCTCGCACATGCTGGAAGCGGCCGAGCACGATCTCGAACTCGCCGACGGCGAGGTCCGCGTGGTCGGCGCGCCGCAGCTTGCGGTGAAGCTCTCCGAAATCGCGCGCATTCTGCAAGGCGCGCCGGGCTACGGGTTTCCGCCTGGCGTCGATCCAGGCCTCGAAGCCAACGTTATGCACCGCACCGACGCGCTGTCCTATGCCAATGCGTGCCACGTCGCCGAGGTCGAAGTCGATATCGAGACCGGCGGCGTAAAAATCCTGCGCTACGTCGCGCTGCAGGATTCCGGCGTACTGATCAATCCGATGATGGTCGAGGGCCAGGTGCAGGGCGGCGTCGCGCACGGCATCGGCAACGCGCTCTACGAATGGATGGGCTACGACGACGCCGGCCAGCCGGTCACGACAACGCTGGCGGATTATCTGCTGCCGAGCGCGACCGAAGTCCCGATGCTGACCACGCTATACAAAGAGACGCCCTCGCCGCTCAATCCGCTCGGGGTGAAGGGCGTCGGCGAGGCCGGCACGATTCCGGCGGCGGCGGCTTTGATCTCGGCGGTGGAGGATGCGCTGTCGCCGTTCGGCGTGCGGATCGGGCATTTCCCGCTGACGCCGATGAAGGTTGTGGAGATGATCCGGGGCGGCGCAGCCTGAGCGGCGCGATGCCGCCCACCACCACCGCTGTCATGCCCGGGCTTGA
>CAMDFO010000002.1 GCA_945897515.1 Rhodoplanes serenus
GCCAGATCGACCATCGCGCCGATGCGCTCGATGTTAGCGCGGTGCACGACAAGATTAACGGTGAGCGGCAAACCGATCCGGACCGCCTCGACGGCGAGCGCGTGCTTGCGCTGGAACGCGCCGCGGTAGCCCGCGATACGGTCGGCGGACACGGCGTCGGAGTCCTGTATGGAAACCTGGACGTGATCGAGGCCGGCCTCCCAAAGATCGCGCATGGTGCGCGTCGTGATGCCAACGCCCGAAGTGATGAGATTGGTGTAGAGCCCGGCATCGCGCGCGCCGGACACGATCTCCACCAGATCGCGCCGCGCGCCCGGCTCGCCGCCGGAGAGATGCACGTGCAGCACGCCCAGCGCGGCGGCCTCCTGGAACACCCGCATCCAGGTCCCGGTATCGAGTTCGTCGTCGCGTGGGTCGAGCACGAGCGGGTTCGAGCAATACGGGCAGCCGAGCGGGCAACGGTGCGTCAGCTCGGCCAGCATCCCGAGCGGAGCGGTCAAAGTGTCGGCTGTCCGCGTCTCGGGCAAACTCACAACTCCAGCAGCCTCTTCTCGGCCAGTCCGCCCAGCAACTTCGTCACGTCGGCATGTATGACATCGCGCGGCGCTTTGAAGGTCGCGGCCAGGTCGTCGACGATGGCGTCGAGCGTCGCCTCCCCGGTGCACCGCTTGAGCACTTCGACCGCGACGGCGTCAGCCTTGAAGATGCGTTCCGGCGCCAGCAACACCCATCCGCCCTGCGCCTCGTTATGCACGAGACGAGTGCCGCGCGGCAGCCGCGGCTTGGCGTCCGGCGCTATGGCGTTGCTCCCGGTCAAAATGGCTCCATGCCGCAGTTTGCGGAATTGACGGCCGTGTTATACGACAAATGCCGGTCAAGAAACTCGAAATGACAGTGGAGGACGCGATGAATCTGCGGTGTGTGAAGGTGTTGAGCGTGGCCGCGGTTGCGATGATTGCGAGCGTGACGGCGCAAGCGCAGGACTATCCGACCAAACCGGTGACTTTCATCACCCCCGCCGCGGCCGGCAACAGCCCGGATGTGGTGACGCGCATTGTCGCCGACAGGCTGACGCAGCTTTGGAAGCAGCAGATCGTGGTGCTCAATCGCCCCGGCGCCGGCGGCCTGATCGCGGCCCAGGCCGCGGCCGCCAGCAACATCGAGAAGGACGGCTACACCCTCTACATGACGCAGGCCTCGACCTACACCGTGCTGCCGGTCATGCAGGAAGGCAAGATGCCGGTTGACCTGCAGAAGGCGTTCACCGCCGTCGGCATGGTGGGCGAGCAGCCGATCGCGGTCGCGGTCAACAAGGACGTGCCCGCGAACAGCGTCAAGGAACTGATCGAACTCGCCAACAAGAGCAAGGACGGAATGCTGTTCGGCGCAACCAATCGTGGCGGCCAGGCGCACCTGACGGGCGAGTTGTTCCGCGAGAAGTCGAAGGCCAATATCTCGTTCGTCCACGCAGCCGGCGGCGCTGTATCGCTGAACGACGTCATCGCCGGACGCATCCCGATCATGTTTGAGGGGTTGGCCGGAATGAACCCCGGCATCCAGAGCGGCGGCGTGCGGCTGCTTGGTATCGCGTCGCAACAGCGCCTGCCCAACCTGCCGAACCTGCCCGCGATCAACGAGACGGTGCCGGACGTCGTGTCCAGCGGCTGGATCGTGCTGATGGCGCCGACCGGCGTGCCGGATCGCGTCATCCAGAAACTCAACGCCGATCTGCGCCAGGTCGTCGCCATGAAGGACGTGCAGGATCGCTTCCATCAGCTCGGCACCTACACCCGCGATCTGACGCCAGCGCAGACCAACGAGTTCCTGCGCAGCGAGGAAAAGCTGTGGTGGCCGATCGTGCGGCAGGTGAACCAGGCGCAGAAGTAGCCGCGCGGCACGGTGATGCAAGCACACGCCCTGTCGTCCCCGCGAAGGCGGGGATGACAGGGAGATCAACCGCCCGGCACGAAAGCGCCGGGCGGTCTTTCTTTGGGATCGACGTAGGCGTGCTGCAGCGCGTCGCACATCGCCCACAGCACTGAGCATTTAAACTCCAGCGCCGCCAGGACTTGCTGCTGCTGTTCCGGAGTCCGTGCCTGCTGCTTGCAGTAGTCCAGCGCGAAGTCCGCATCGCGCGCGGCCTGCGGCGGCCGCTTGTCGAAATAGGACAGAGTCTCACGGGTGACGAAGCTGTAGCTCGCCAGCATACCGTCCATCCGCTCGGTGATGATTTGCGGCGAGAACATCTCGGTGAGCGACGACGCGATCGCCTCCAGCAGCGTTTTCTCGCGCACGAAACGGACGTAGGCATCGACCGCAAAGCGCGTGGCAGGCAGGAGTCCCTTCAGCGAGGTAACGTATTCACGGTCGAGCCCGAGTCCTTCGGTAAGCTTGAGCCAGCGGGCGATGCCACCGTCGCCATCGGCCTCGCCGTCGTGATCGACCAGTCGCGAGCGCCACTCGCGGCGCACGGCGGAATCCTCGCAACGCGCGATCAGGCTGGCATCCTTGATCGGGATCATCGCCTGATAATAGTAGCGGTTGAGCGCCCAGGCCTGGACCTGACCCTTGGTGCACTGCCCGCCATGCAGCAGCTTGTGGAACGGATGCAAACGATGATAGCGCCGTGCGCCGATGTCGCGCAGTGCGGCTTCCAGTTCGTCCGGCGTCAACAGCTTCACAACACGATCTCCATGCCGTCTTCCGCGATCTCCCAGCCGGCGGCCTCGACGCGCCGGCGTTCCGCCGAGCCATCGACCAGGATCGGATTGGTGTTGTTGATGTGTATGAAAATCCGGCGCGCCCGCAAGCCCTGCAACGCCGCGACCGATCCGTCCGCGCCGTCGATCGGCATATGGCCCATGCGGCGGCCGGTCTTGCTGCCGGTGCAGCTGCGGATCATCTCATCGTCGGTGAATAACGTGCCATCAAATAGCAGCACGTCCGCGCGCGACAGCCGCTCCCTCAGCGCGGGCGTGACTGCGGCGGCGCCCGGCACATAGGCGAGCCGGACCTTGCCGCAGGACAACTCCACACCAACATTGGCCGCGCTCTCGATCGCGGTGTCGGGATCGTCGCCTTCCAGATAGAGCGGCACCTTGCCCGGCACCATGAACAGCTCGGCTTCCAGTCCACCGCCGAGCGAAAAGCGCGCGCCTGGCACGATCGCGCAGCGCGACACCACGTCAGGGGCGAGCGCGCCGAACATCGGATTGCCGGCGACCGCCACCAGCGTCGTCGCGGTGGCGTGGAGCGCGAACGGCGAACACTCGCGCAGACTCAGCAGGCCGGCAGTCTGGTCGATCTCGGCGCCGGTCAGGACGACCGCTTCGATCGGACTGCCGCGCCTACTCGTTTGGGGATGCAAGCGTGGATTGGACTGGATCTGCGATCGCAGGTCGGGCGAGGCGTTGAGCAGGGTCCACCGCTCGCCATCCGCCGAAACCGCAACGCTCGCCTGCGTGCGCGCACGTACGCGCCGGTCACCGGCCCAAGCGAGCCGACAGACATCGCAATTGCAATTCCATTGCGGAAAGCCGCCGCCCGCCGCCGCACCCAGCACGATGGCGGTCAGGCCCATTTAGATGGAAGCGGCAGGTCGATCAGAATTCGGCCGGGAGATAGCCGTTGATCTCAAGGCCGATGCAGATTTCGACGAGGGTGGGTGTGGTCCAGGCCATGATGTTTCCTCTGCAATTCGTTCGCTATGAGCTAACGCAGAACAACAGCGCTCGTTGCACTCAAAGGTAGATCGGGTTCCATCCGGGCGCAAGCGGTTCACACCGGGTCAAAACACGGGACTTTGCCTGTGAAAACTGTCATACTCTGACCACAACGTCTAGTTGTTGTCTTGGAGGCTCACGATGCAAGCCGGGATTTTGATGCTCGTCTACATCCTCACCACAGCCGTTCTACAATTCATCGGCTTTTTGATCAGCCAGCTTATCGATTATCAGCTTCCAACCTTCGGCCTCATGACCTTCCTGATCCTGTTCATGGGCGCGTTCGGACTCGCTTGGCCTATAGCGGTCTGGATCGCTGAAACAGGAATGCGGAAGTATGGGATCGAAATCGAGCAGATGGACAAGCGCGCCGTCTGATCCCAGACGCGGTGGGGCGCAAGCGCCGCTGATATTGGCCTATAACCGGATTTCTCCGAGACTGAGGCTCTGACCGAGCTTCGCCTCGACGGTTTTCTTTCGGCCATGGCCGGAGATTTCAACGGTGTATGCGCCTGAGCCCTCATCCAGCCGGTCGAATTTGAAGTCCCCGTAATTGTCGGTCTCGGTCGCCGCGACCTGCGTACCGTCCTTGAGCAGCCGCACCGCCGCGCCCTCCACGCAGTCCACCACGCCATTGGCCTCGGTCGCGACGCTGCCGCCAATGAAGCATTTCGAGTAGCGCCATAGATTGCGGTAATAGACCCGCGGCTTGGTGGCGGCCTCGGGCTTCATCACCTCGAGCGCTTCGTCGCGCGCCATCCGCGCCATCTCGTCGTCTTCGACCTTGATCGCGCGCATCGCGCCGGTCGGGCAAGCCTGATGACCGCGGGTCTTGTCCCAGCCCTGGTCGAGCAGGTGCGCGTCGAACGTCCAGATTTGCGGAAGCTGCAATTCCTCGTTCCACCAGATATGGCCGTAGGGGCAACTCTCGACCAGATCCTTGCGGCCCTTGGCCTTGACCGGATCGATGATGACGATGCCGTCCTCGCGCTTGTTCACCGCATCGCCGCCCTTGGACAGGCACGGCGCGTTGTCGCAGTGGTTGCACATGGTCGGCGCGAAGGCGATGTCGATCATCGGCGCCTGCCCGCGCTCCTTCTGCTTGATGTCGATCCAGTGGTGGCCGTGCCGCGGCATCGGCGCGGAATAGCCCGGCCAATCGTTGCCGACGTACTCGTCCATCGCCGACAGCGTGCACAACTGGCAATTGGTGCACTCGGCGACGTCGATGATCATGTTCCATTTTTTCATGGCGACTCTCTTACCCAGAACACAGTGTCATCATCCGCGAAGGCGGATGATCCAGCGTTTGCCGTAAGCCTGGATGCCCGCTTTCGCGGGCATGACAGCGGTGTTGTTGCGCTCTCATCATCATTTCGCCGGAACCAGATGCGCGTCCCGCAGCGACTGCTTGATCGTCGCGTCCCTCTCCATCGCGGCGAAGGTCTCCGACATATGCTCGATCCGGCCGTCCCACAGTTCGACCTGCACGATCGACTGCGCGCCGGCCAACGAATGCGTCGACTTGGTCTGGGTCTTGTGCGGGGTGAGCAGGTTGAGACAGCCGCCGCGGTCGACCGACTTGCCCGGCTCGCCCATCGGCGCGTAGACCGCCGACGACTCGTAGCCGTGGCAGACGCCGCGCGACAGCCGCTGCGTCGGCAGCGCCGCGCAGATCACCGCGCCGCGATCGTTGTAGATCTTCACCAGGTCGTTCTTCTTGATGCCGCGCGCTTTCGCATCCTCGGCGTTGAGCCGCAGCACCCAGTAATACCAGCCGTCGACCTTCACCCGGTGGTCGGCGATGTTGTTGAGGAACGAGCTCTTGCCGTCGCCCTGGGTGTGGAAGCTGTATTTCGAGTGCGGCGTGAGGAGTTGAAGCGG
The DNA here is from genome assembly GCA_945897515.1 of Rhodoplanes serenus. Lineage (GTDB taxonomy): Bacteria > Pseudomonadota > Alphaproteobacteria > Rhizobiales > Xanthobacteraceae > Z2-YC6860. Next base: position 5,607 of record CAMDFO010000002.1, read on the forward strand.
ATAGCGCCCGAACTCCGGCGAATGCGGGCCTTCCCATGACGGCTCGTATTTGACGATCGGCGGCCGCTCCGGGTCCTTGGCGCGCTTGAGGCTGTTGCAGTCGAATTCGAGCTTGCCAGATTGGGTCTGCAGGCCCTTGAGGAACTCGTCCATGTAGTCCGACGGCAGCGGCTGCGCCTCCGGCACGTCCTTCTTGCGGCCTTCCCAGAACCAGCGGAAGGACACCGGCGCGCGCAGCTTTTCCTTCTCGGCGGGCACCACGTAATAGCCGCGCTTCAAGAGCTTCTTGAACGAGATCACCTTCGGCAGATCGGAGGCGAGATAGAGCCGCTTGACCCAATCGAGCTCGTTGATCCCCTCGGAGAAATAATTCGACAGCCCGAGCCGTTTGCAGATCTCGTTGAATATCCAATAGTCCGATTTCGATTCGCCGAGCGGCTTGATCGCCGGCGCCTGGAAGATGATGACGCGGTGGTTAAGCTGCTGCTGGCCGTGGTGGCCGTAGCCGCCGAGCCCCGCCCATTCGCTGATGTCGGTGCGCTCGAAATTGGTGCAGGCCGGCAGCACGACATCGGCGAACTTGGCCTCGCCCTCGAACCAGATCGACTGGTTGACCACGAACTCCAGTTGCTCGGACTGGTACATCCGCACATGGCGGTTGGTGTTGTTCATGGTGCCGAGGATCGAGCCACCGTATTTGTAGAGCATCTTCACCGGCGACGCGCCCGGCGACGGATACATGAACTTGCCGAACTGGTGCTCGATCGATTTCCCGACCCAGCGATAGCCCTCCGCCTTCCCCTCGTAGATCGCCTCCGGCAGGAAGATGCGCGGGATCATCTGGCCGTTGGAATTCATGGTCGGAAGCTGCGGCATGCGCTGGTAGAGCGCGACCGGCATCGCGGTGTTTTCCAGATCGCCCGACATGCCGCCTTCGGAATAGCCAGGGAAATAGAAATTGAAATCGACCGGGCAGCCCCATTGCAGGTTGCCCATGTTGCAGCCGGGCTTGCCGAGCCCCTGCATCGCACTGAGGCAAACCATGACGCGCGCCCATTGGATGCCGGTCTGGTTGCGGCAGGCGCCGCCATGGCCGTTGCCCCAGCCGCCGGGGGCGAGATAGACGCGCTTGCTGCCCCACTCGCGGGCCAGCGCGCGCACGTCCTTCGCCGGAACGCCGGTTTCCTTCTCCTGCCACTCCGGCGTCTTGGCGATGCCGTCCTCTTCGCCAGTGAGATACGCCGCCCACTTGTCGAAGCCTTCAGTGTGGGTCTTCACGTATTCCTTGTCGTACAGCCCTTCCTTGATCCAGACGTAGGCAATCGCCATCGCCATTGCGGGCGAGGTGGTCGGCTTCGGCGCGAACCACTTACCGGGCAGGAACTGCGCGGTAGCGTTGTAATACGGGTCGACGTGCACGACCTTGATGCCGAGCTTCGGATTCTTCAGCCACTGCCGGCGCACCGTGCCTTCCTGCGCGCCGTAGGAGCCCGATGTGGTCTCAGGATCTGCCGCCCACGACACGATCATGTCGCAGTTCTGCAGGCAGTCCTCGACCGTGCCGTAGGTTTCCGACTGGCCGACGCGCAGCGTGTGGCCCCAGTGATGCACCGCGCCCAGTACCAGCCCTCCCAGGAATCCGGATTGTGGTGCACGCGCGTCATGCCGACGGCGTTGCTGAAACGGAACAGCGCCGAGAGGTAATAGCCGATGTTGCCCCAGGTGTGGTGCGAGCCGTGCGACACGGCGATGCAGCCGGGACCATAGGTCCGCTTCTGCCGCTTGATCTCGTTGGACACGATCGTGAGCGCCTCGTCCCACGAAATCCGGACGTATTCCGATTTGCCGCGGTTCTGCGGATTGCGCGCGCCGTTGGGATCGAAGTCGACCCGCTTCATCGGATAGAGCAGCCGGTCCGGCGAATAGACGATCGACTTGGCGTTCTGGCCGTGCGGCGCCAGCGTGGTCTTGCGCGGTGGCGTCAGCTTCACGCCCTTTGCGTCGATGCTCCATGGCTGCGGATCGGTGTCGTCGAAATCGATCGGCGTCATACGGACGATCTTGCCGTCCTTGACGGTGACGAACACCGGGCCGCCATTGGTCATGTTGCAATAGCGCACCGAGCCGTCGGCCTGCGGCAGGCCAAACTGCAGCCCAGCCGACTGCCCCATCATCACGGTCTGCGCGAACCAGTTGGCGAGGCCGTCCTCGCCCGTCACCGTGAGCTGGAATTCCTTCTGCGCGTTGATCTGGTCGAGCCAGTTGATCGGCGGCGTCAGCAGGCCGGCTCCCAGCGCGGCGTTCTTGAACGCCACCGTGACGTCGGCATCCTTGCGCACCCCAAAGCCCGAGGTCAGGCGGCCGTCCTGGAACCGGAACCAGCGGCCGATCTCCTCGTCGCGCGCCATGAACTGCGCCGTGAGGTTGTGCTCTTTCAGCCGCTCGCGGTACTCCGGATGCCGCCAAGCCTTGTATTTCAGCAGCACCGAGAGACCGAACAGGATCAGCGAAAGCTTGATGGACGCGAGGTTCATGGACGTTCTCCTCGCTCCGATTTCTATGGGAAATCGCCCACCGAATCCAGGGAAGGTCTCATGTCCCGGGCGAGCGCAAGCGAGACCCGGGACCCCGGTTTCTTATGCCAAGGAACCGGGGTCCCGGTTCTGCAGCGCATCATCAAGGGATGCTGCGCTGCGCCCGGGACACAAGTGTCGCCTACCTATTGATCCACGCCACCGTGATCCCCATCAGCACGAGGCGGATCGCGTCGAACACGATCTGCTTGAGGGCGAGAGCAAACGGAACCGGCGTCACCACGTGGTAGATCAGGTATGTCGGGACCACCGTCAGGAACGCAATCGCAATGCCGAAGCGCACGCCCTGCGCGAGCCAGGGCTTGTCCTCCCGGCCTTGCGCATAGATCCAGGCGAAGGCGACGCCGAACAGCGCCTGCGCCAGGATCATCCAGTGCATAAGCGTCTGCGCCTCTGCGGGCGGACGCATGCCCGCAGTGACCGAATAGTCGGCGCCAAGCAGCAATCCGTGGACGATGAAACTGAGCGCCCACGACATGATGAACATCGCGGCGGCGGAGATCAGGAATTTCCGGTCCAATGCCATGGCTCGCCCCTTTGGTTGACCGGCGCCGATCCTACACCAGCATCCGCACCGGGCTTTCCATCAGCCCCTTGAACGCCGCCAGCAGCTCCGCGCCGAGCGCGCCGTCGACCACGCGGTGGTCGCAGGACAGCGTCACCGTCATCTGGCTGACGAACCTGACGCTGCCGTCTTCGGCCTCGACCGGCCGCCGCTGCGAGGCGCCGACCGCCAGGATGGTGGCGTGCGGCGGGTTGATGATGGCCGCAAATTCTCGCACGCCGTACATGCCGAGGTTAGAGATCGCGGCTGAGCCGCCCTGGTATTCGGCAGGCTTGAGTTTCTTGTCGCGGGCGCGGCCGGCGAGTTCCCGCATCTCGCTGGAAATTGCGGAGAGCGATTTTCCTTCCGCGTTGCGGATCACCGGCGTCAGCAGCCCGCCTTCGATCGCAACCGCGACCCCGACATCGGAGTGCTTGAAGCGCAGGATGCGGTCGCCGGCCCACACGGCGTTCGCCGCCGGTACGCGCTGCAAGGCCAGCGCCAGCGCCTTGATGACGAAGTCGTTGAGCGACAGCTTGTAGGCCGCCTCGCCATCCTTGTTCTTCGCAGCGCCGGCATTGGCCTCCTCACGCAGCGCCATCACCGCGCCGACCTCGACGTCGGTGGTCAGATAGAAATGCGGAATGGTCTGCTTGGCCTCGATCAGGCGCGCGGCGATAGTCTTGCGCATGCCGTCGAGCGGCACCTCCTCGTAGTCGACGCCTTGATAGAGCGCCTTGACCTGATCGGCGGACGCGCCCGTCGCCATCGCCGCTCCTGCGCGGCCTGCCCCGCTGGAAATCACAGTCTCGACGTCGGCCGCGACGATGCGGCCATGCGGGCCGGAGCCCTGGATACGCGAAAGATCGATGCGGTTTTCTCCGGCGAGCCGCCGCGCCAATGGCGTGACGAATGTGCCGCTGGCGAGCTTCGCCGGGCCGTAATTGCGTTCAGGCGTGCGCACCTCGAAGAACGGATCCATCGGACCGGAATGCCGATAGGCATGCTGCGCAACCGCTGCCGCGGCCGGTGCCTTCGGGGCCGGCTTCGATGCAGTCGGAGCTGGCCGCGCGCCGGTCGCGGCCGCACTCGTCGTCACAGCCGCGCCGCCCTCACCCGCGATGATCGCCACCACCGCGCCGACCGGCGCCACCGCGCCCACCGGCACGCGGATTTCCGAAAGCGTGCCGGGCGCGATCGCCGGCACCTCCATGGTCACCTTGTCGGTCTCGATCTCGAACAGGTTGTCGCCGGCTTTCACGGCGTCGCCGGCTGACTTGAACCATTTGGTGATCTTACCCTCGGAGACGGTCTCTCCGAGCTGCGGCATCAGGACGTCCATTCCCACCTCTCGTATCCCGGGCGAGCGAAGCTCGACCCGGGACCCCGGTTTCTTTCTAAGGAAGCTGGGTCCCGGGTCTGCAGCGCATCATCAAGAAATGCTGCGCTGCGCCCGGGACACGCATGTGGCGACTACCAGCTCACAGAAATATACTGCGTCTCCAGAAACTCCATCAGCCCTTCGTGCGCGCCTTCGCGGCCGATGCCGGACTGTTTCATGCCGCCGAATGGCGCGGCCGGGTCAGACACCAGCCCGCGGTTCAAGCCGATCATGCCGAAGTCGAGCTTTTCGGAGACGCGCATGCCACGGCCAAGGTCCTTGGTGTAGAGATACGCCACCAGCCCGTACTCGGTGTCGTTGGCGCGCTTGATCACCTCGTCCTCCGAGGTGAACGTCTGCAATGATGCCACCGGCCCGAAGATTTCCTCGTTCAGCATCTTGGCGTCGTTCGGCACGTTGGAGAGCACCGTCGCGGGATAGAAGAACCCCGGACCATCCGGCTGCTTGCCGCCAACGAGAATTTTCGCGCCCTTGCCGACCGCGTCTTCGACCAGCTCGATCACCTTGTCGCGGCCTTCGGCATTGACCAGCGGGCCGAGCGCCACGCCGTCGTCGAGGCCGTTGCCCATCTTGAGCGCGCCCATCTTGGCGGTAAGCTTTTTGGCAAACTCCTCCTGCACCTTCTCGTGCACGTAGAAGCGGTTGGCAGCAGTGCAGGCTTCGCCCATGTTGCGCATCTTGGCGATCATCGCGCCGTCGATCGCGGCGTCGACATCGGCGTCCTCGAACACGATGAACGGCGCGTTGCCGCCAAGCTCCATCGCGGTGTTGAGCACCTGATCGGCGGCGCTGTGCAGGAGCTTGCGGCCGACTTCCGTGGAGCCGGTGAACGAGACCACCCGCACGCGCGGATCGTGCAGCATGTGGTCGACCACCGGACCGGAGCGGCGCGACGGCAGAACGTTGACGACACCGGCCGGAACGCCGGCCTCTTCCAGGATCGGCATCAGCGCCAGCATGGTCAGCGGAGTCTCGGACGCGGGCTTGAGGATGACTGGGCAGCCGGCGGCGAGCGCCGGTCCGATCTTGCGGGTCGCCATAGCGGCGGGGAAATTCCACGGCGTCACCAGCACGGCGATGCCGGCCGGCTTGTGGTGCACGAACATGCGCGCGCCGGAGGATGGCGCCATGCCGTTCTGGCCGAGGTTTCGCACGCCCTCCTCCGCGTTCCAGCGGAAGAACTCAGCGGCGTAGGCGACCTCGCCGCGCGAATCCGACAGCGCCTTGCCGTTCTCGATGGTAATCAGCTTCGCCAGCCGCTCGGCGTCGCGCATGATCAGTTCGAACGCCTTGCGCAGGATTTCGCCCCGCTCGCGCGGCTTCTTGGCGGCCCAGGGGCCGAAAGCGGCTTGCGCGGCGTCGAGCGCGGCCTTGGCGTCCTCGATGCTGGCGCTAGCGACCGAGGCGATCTTCTGCTCGGTCGCCGGATCGATCACGTCGAAGCGCGCGCCATCAGATGACTTGCGCCATTTGCCGTCGATCCAGAGGTCGATCGGGACGTTCGCAAGCAGATTGTCATATGCGGCCATGATGAACTCCTACGCTTTGAGCGTGCGCCGCACCCGTTCGACGATGCGGTCGACGGTCGGCAGGATGGCGTCTTCCAGAATATCCGCCGCCGGCAGCGGGATGTGCGGCGTGGTGATCCGCACCAGTGGGCCGTCGAGATCGTAGAACGCCTCGTCGGCGATGATCGACATGATCTCGGCACCCCAGCCGCACAGCCGTGGGTTCTCCTCGACCGAAAAGCAGCGGTGGGTCTTGGCGACCGAGCCAAGGATGGTCTGGGTGTCGAGCGGCACCAGCGAACGGACGTCGATGACTTCGCAGTCGATGCCATGCTCGGCGGCGAGCCGTTCGGCAGCGGCCAGCGCGCGTGGGACCATCAAAGCCAGCGCGATGATGGTGGCGTCCCTGCCGGGCCGCAGAATCTTCGCGGTGCCGAGCTTGTCGAGAATCTCGCCGTCCGGCACCTCGCCCTTGGTCCCATAGAGCGACTTGTGTTCGAGGAAGATCACCGGGTCCGGATCGCGCACCGCAGCGGCCAGCAAACCGATCACATCGACCGGGCTCGACGGCGCCACGACCTTGAGGCCGGGGATCATCATGCACCAGTTCTCGACGCTCTGAGAGTGCTGTGCGCCGAACCGCGAGCCCGCGCCGTTGCCGGTGCGCACCACCAGCGGGCACTTGGTCTGCCCGTTGGTCATGTAGCGGCTCTTGGGAAACTCGTTAGCAATGTAGTCGAAGCAGACCGCGAAAAAGTCCGAGAACATGATCTCGGCGATCGGCTTCAACCCGGTCATCGCCGCGCCCATCGCGGCGCCGAGGATCGCCTGCTCCGAGATCGGGGTGTCGCGCACGCGCAATGGCCCGAACTGCTCGTACAGACCGACGGTCGCCTTGAATACGCCGCCCGCCTTCGCCACGTCCTCGCCGAGGAATACCACGTCGGGGTCGCGCGCCATCTCCTGCGCGATGCCGCGGGCGACGGCGTCGCGATACGTCAGTTCCGCCATGCCCAGCCCCCGTCGGCGTAAACGTCGGTCGTCAGGATATCCATCGGCGGATTCGGCGCGGCCTTGCAGGCCTCGGTGGCCTCATCGACGATCCGCTTGATGTCGGCGTCGATCTTGGCAACCGCATCGTCGCCGATGCCGAACTGCTTCAAGCGCTCGCGATAGATCTTGATCGGGTCGCGCTCCTTCCAGCGTTCCAGCTCGCCTTCGGGGCGATACTTCGCCGGGTCGGCGCGCGAATGGCCGCTGTGGCGGTAGGTCATGCACTCGATCAGCGACGGACCCTTGCCGGCGCGGGCCTTCTCGTAGGCCGTCATCGCGGTTCGGTACACCACATCGGCGTCGTTGCCATCGATCACGATGCGCTCCAGGCCGTAGGCCGAGGCACGGTCCGCCGCCGGATGCTCGACCGCAGTAACGTCGCGAATAGGGGTGTATTCCATGTAGAGATTGTTCTCGCAGACGAAGATTACTGGCAGTTTCCACACCGCTGCGAAGTTCAGCGCCTCGTGGAACGCGCCAATGTTGGTGGTGCCGTCGCCGAAGAAACACGTCGTCACGTCGCTGTGACCTTTGTACTGCGCCCGCCACGCCGCGCCGCAGGCGATCGGCAAATGCGCGCCGATGATGGCATAGGAGCCCATCACGCCGTGTTCTTCCGAGGTCAGGTGCATCGAGCCGCCCTTGCCGCGCATCAAGCCGTTGTCGCGCTGCATCAGTTCGCCCAGAACCTGCTCGACCGGCACGCCCCTGGCCAAGGTGTGCGCGTGGCCGCGATAGGTGCAGAACGAAAGGTCGCCCTTCTTCATAGCAACGGCAAAGCCGGCGGCTACTGCCTCCTGTCCCAGTGACAGATGGCTCGTTCCCTTCACCAAGTTCTGCAAGAACAGGTCAAACGCCCGCTGCTCGGCCTCCCGGATGTTGACCTGGCTGCGGTAGAGCTCCAGCCGCGTCTCCTCCCCGATATCGTCGTTCAGGGCGGCCGCGGGGATCGGTTTCTTCGACATTTCAGGTCCTTGGGCAGGCTTATGGTCTGGCCGGTATCAGGCGGCTGGGCCGCATTTTGTCAACCGGGCTCGATCGGGGCAACTCTGCCGGTCACCACGCGCTCGCGATAGAGCAGATAGAGGCCGGATGCGATCACGATGGCCGCCCCCGCCACCGTCCAGTGGTTCGGCATGTCGGCAAACACCAGAAACCCGAGCGCCACCGCCCAGACGATCTGCGTGTAGATAAACGGCGACAGCACGGAGGCCGGAGCCCGCCTGTGGGCCAGGATGAGCAGGAAGTGCCCGCCCGCGGCAAACACGCCCATCACCACCATCAGCACGATGTCGATCCAGAACGGCGGCGGCATCCAGACGAACGGCAGCACCGGGGCCATCACGATAAAGCCCAGCATATTGGCGTAGAACAGTGTGGTCTCGCTGGAATCGGTCCGCGAGAGCATTCGCGTGGTGATGTTGTACCCCGCGTAGCAGAACGCACTGCCGAGCGAGAACAGCGCGGCCCACTGCATGCCGCCAACTCCGGGCCGCACGACCACCAGCACGCCGGCGAATCCGACCATGATTGCCGTCCAGCGCCGCCAGCCGACCCATTCTCCGAGCAGGGGCCCGGCGAGGATCGCGACCAGGAACGGCGTCGAGAACAGGATCGCCAGCGCCTCGTCGAGCTGCAGATAGCGGAACGCCGTGAAATTGAAGATCGTCGAGCCGAGCAGCAGCGCCGATCGGCCGACTTGCAGCAACGGCCGCTTGGTTCGGAGCAAGCCGGGCCGGTTGATCGGGTTGGAGAAGATCAACGCGATAAGAAACGCACTGGCATAGCGCACGCCGACCACCTGCATGGTGGGGATGTGCCCACCGAGATACTTCGCCATGCAATCCAGGATGCCGAACGAGGCGACCGCGCCGCACATCAACGCGATGCCGGTCAGCCGGAGCCGGCGTTCGTTGACAGGGTCCGTCAATACGTCGCCCGCCCGCCGGAAATATCGAACACCGAACCGGTAGTAAAGGAGCACTCGGCCGATGCGGCGAATGCGACCAGTGCGGCGATCTCGTCGACCTCGACGAAACGGTTGCGCGGGATTTTCGCCAGCATGTAGTCGATGTGCTCCTGCGTCATCTGGTCGAAGATCGCGGTCTTCGCCGCCGCCGGCGTGACGCAGTTCACCGCGATGTCGTAGGTCGCAAGCTCCTTGCCGAGCGATTTGGTGAGCGCAATTACGCCGGCCTTCGACGCCGAATAGGCCGGTGCGTTCGGGTTACCCTCCTTGCCGGCGATCGAGGCGACGTTGACGATCCGTCCGTAGTTCTGCGCAATCATCAGCGGCACGATGGTACGGCAACAATAAAATTGGCTGTCGAGATTGACGCGCATCACCTGCGCCCAGGCCTCGGGGTCGTATTCCCAGGTCTTGACGTTCGGCCCGGCGATGCCGGCGTTGTTCACGAGAATGTCGATGCGCTCGAACGACTTCACGGTGGCGTCGCGCGCCGCTTCGACCTCGTTCAGCTTGGTCACATCGACAGTGAACGCCTCGACCCGGCGGTTACGCTTCAGTTCGCCTGCGGCCTGCGCGGCGAGCCTACCGTCGCGATCCCAGATCGCCACCGATGCCCCGGACTCCAGCAGCCGCTCGACAATCGCCCGGCCGATGCCCTGAGCACCGCCGGTGACCACCGCATTCCTGCCTTCGAGATCGATCTTGTTGGCCATGTCCCTGCCCTCGCTGCCGAAACCTAACGAACGGCGTGCGGACTTGCGAGCGCCGAATCCTCACAGCAGGGTTGCTGCCGCAACCGATTGAGCCCGCCGAAGGGGCTGCTATAGCTTCGTAACGGCGAAACAGCAGCTTCGCGCTCGGGTGGCCGGCATCCAGGCGCTGCTCGCCTCGCGTTCGGAAGCGAGCAATGGACGATACGGTTTTTCAGATTGCGGTGTATCTCTCCGCAACGTTCATCGCGGCGCTGGTCGCCGGCGTCACCGGATTTGCGTTCGCGCTGATTGCCGCATCGGTGTGGCTGCATGTGCTGACGCCGCTCGAGACCGTGACGCTGACCGTGAGCTACGGCCTCATTGTTCAGGGCTACGGCACATGGAAATTGCGGCACGCGCTTCACTGGAGCCGGGTGTGGCCGTTCGCGATTGGCGGCGCGCCTGGCGCAGCCTTGGGCGCGCTTGTGCTGCAATGGGCCGACCCGTCGTTGATGCGCATAGGAATCGCAGCGTTCCTGGTGCTGTATTCGATCTACAGTCTGGTTCGCCCGACCCTCAAGCCGGTACAGGCCGGCATGGGCGCGGATGTCGTCGCCGGCTTTCTCGGCGGGTTCGTCGGCGGAACGGCCGGATTTCCTGGAATTCTCATTGTGATCTGGTGCGACCTCCGCGGCTGGCCCAAGGACATCCAGCGCGGTGTGTTTCAGCCGCTGAGCGTGGCGCTGCTGGCGATGTCGGCAACGGTCCTCGGCGCAACCGGTTCGATCGGCATCCACACCGTTCAGCTTTTTCTGCTCGGCCTGCCGGTGCTCGCCGCCGGGACCTGGGCCGGATTTGCGCTCTACGGCCGCATCGACGAAGCGACCTTCCGCCGCATCGTGCTGATGCTGCTGCTGGCGTCCGGGCTGTTCTTGCTGGCGAGCTTCTGGTGATGTAGCTTCGGCTCGTGGGGCCCGCGGCGGTCGCCCCGCATTCTCCAAGGCTCGCGAGCCCAAAGCTCAACGCCCAAGCACCGCCTCCTCTATCATGGAGGGGGCCATGCATTCTGCGAGCTTTGCTATCTCACCAAACGATCTGTGGTCGCTCATCGGCACGGCGCAGTCGCCGCAGATCGTCGACGTGCGGCGCGATGAAGTCTATGCCTCCGCGCCGGGCTTGATCCCGACCGCGCAATGGCGGGATTTTTCACAAGTCGCATTCTGGTGCCATGAGCTCGATCCGGACCGGCCCATCGTGCTGTCCTGCAAGCAGGGCAAGGAGCTGAGCCAAGCGCCAACGGCCTATCTGCGGAGCGAAGGATACGACGCCCGCATGCTCACCGGCGGCTACGCGGCGTGGAGCGAGGCGGGACTGCCATTGGTTTCGAAGGCTGTGCTGGAGCGATTCGCACCGAGCCGGCCGAGCCTCTGGGTCACACGGAGGCGGCCGAAGATCGACCGCGTGGCCTGCCCGTGGCTGGTCCGGCGCTTCATCGATGCGCAGGCTCGCTTTCTGTTCGTGGACCCGGCATTCGTCCCGGCGGTCGCGCAGGAAACCGGCGCGGTGCCGTTCGATATCGAGAGCGTCGAACTTTCGCACGAGGGTCCCCGTTGCACCTTCGACACCATGCTCAAGCTGTTCGGACTCGAAGCCGAGCCTTCGCTGCAGCGGCTCGCGCTGATCGTACGCGGCGCCGACACCGCCAGACCCGACCTGGCGCCGGAGGCGGCAGGGCTGCACGCGGTTTCGCTCGGGCTGTCGGCCCAGGCGGGCGACGACGATCATGGCCTGCTCGAAAAGGGCTTCATGGTCTACGATGCGCTGTTCGCGTATCTGCGCTTCGCCGCGCAGGAGCGCCACAACTGGCCAGCCAAGGTGGCATGAGGGACGACATGGCAACTGTGGAAATCGCGTCGCCTGCCAAAACCGCCGCACCGAGCTTCGGCGAGGCGCTCAAGGTCTGGTTCAAGATCGGCTGCCTGTCGTTTGGCGGGCCGACCGGCCAGATCGCAATGATGCACCGCATCCTGGTCGATGAGAAAAAGTGGATCGACGAGCCGCGCTTCCTGCATGGTTTGAACTTCTGCATGCTGCTGCCGGGCCCGGAGGCGCAGCAACTCGCAACCTATATCGGCTGGCTCATGCACGGGGTGCGCGGCGGGCTCGTCGCCGGCATCCTGTTCATTCTTCCCGGCGCGTTCGTGATGCTGGGTCTGAGCCTGCTTTATGTCCTCGGCAGCGGCGTGAGCTGGGTCGACGGCGCGTTGTTCGGCATCAAGGCGGCCGTGCTGGTGATCGTGGTCGAGGCATTGATCCGGATCGGCAAGCGCGCGCTCAAGACCAGGCTCCTGCTTGGTCTGGCTGCGGCGGCGTTCATCGGCATCTTCTTTCTCGCGTTGCCCTTCCCGGTGATCATCGGCGCCGCGGCGCTGATCGGATATGGGGTGGCGCAGTCGTCGCCTCATTTGCTGGCGATCAAGACAGGCGAAGCACAGGCTGCACCCGCCCCCGGCCGGTGGCAGCAGGCCGCCATCGCCACAGCCATCGGGTTAGCGATCTGGTGGGCGCCGGTCGCGCTCGCGGCCGTCACGCTCGGGCCGGACCACATCCTGATAACCATCGGTATCTTCTTCTCCAAGCTTGCCGTGGTCACGTTCGGCGGCGCCTATGCGGTGCTGGCCTACATGGCGCAGGCCGCGGTCGAAACCTACGGCTGGGTGACCCCGGAGCAAATGGTCGACGGGCTTGGCCTCGCCGAGACGACGCCCGGACCGCTGATCCTGGTGACGCAGTTCGTCGGTTTTCTGGCAGCCTACGGCCACCCCGCGCCATTTGCTCCGATCGCGGCCGGAGTCATCGCCGCAGCCCTGACCACCTGGGTCACGTTCGTGCCGTCGATGATGTGGATTTTTGCTGGTGCTCCTTTCATCGAACGGTTGCGCGGCGACCGACGGCTTTCCGGAGCGCTCGCGGCCATCACCGCGGCCGTGGTCGGCGTTATCCTCAATCTCTCGGTCTGGTTCGCCCTGCACGTGCTGTTCGGGCGCGTGGAGGAACAACATGCCGGATGGCTGCGCTGGTACGCATTCGATCCGCTGGCGTTGGACTTGAAGGCGACGGCGCTGGCCGCAATCGCGGCGGTGCTTGCCTTCGTGCTGCATCGCGGCTTGATCGAACTGGTCGTGGTGATGGCTGCGCTCGGGATCGCGGTGCGGCTGACCCTGGGGGCATAGTCAGCGCTCCCGCACGGTTGCACTCTCGTGCCAGCGCCGCAGCATGAGGTGCGAAAACATCGACAGCAGTAGGAAGATAACGATGCCGACGATGGAGAGCAGCAAAAGTGCAGCGAACATGCGCGGGATGTTGAGTCGATAGCCCGACTCCGCGATACGGTAGGCGAGGCCAGAGCCTGCCCCGGCCGAGCCAGCGGCGATCTCGGCCACCACCGCGCCGATCAGCGACAGACCGCCGGCGATCTTCAGCCCCGCCAGCATATTCGGCAGCGCGGCGGGCAGTTTCAGTTCCCACAGCACGCGCCAGCGCGAGGCGCCGTACATCCGAAACAGGTCGGCAAGGTTGTGATCGACCGAGTTCAGCCCGAGCGTGGTGTTGGCGAGCACCGGAAAGAACGCGACGATCCAGGCGCACGCCAGCACGGCCGCTTGCTGCGGCAGGTAGATCAGCAGCAGCGGCGCGATGGCGACGACCGGCGTAACCTGCAGGATGACGGCGTAGGGATAAAGCGAGTGCTCGATCAGCCGCGACTGGTTGAACAACACGGCCAAGCCGACACCGCCGACGATCGCGAGCGCGAGCCCTTCAAACGTCGTCTCCAAGGTGGCGAACAGCGAGGTCGAAAGGATCGGCCAATCATCGAACAGCGTCGCGACCACCAGGCCGGGGCTAGGCAGGATGTAGGGCGGAATGTCATTGATGCGAACCACTAAGTCCCATGCAATGACGATGAGCACGAAAACCACCGCAGGCAGCAGGATACGCAAGATACGCTCGCGCGCTTCGCCTGCGGTCAGCACCTCGCTCATGCCGCCGCTTCCGCATGCGCGTCGATCGCCTGCCCCAATGCCTCCGACGTCAGCCGGCAATACGCCGCATACATCGCTGAGGTGCGAAAGCGCCCGTCGCGCTCGGCGGTTTCGATCGCCAATTCGGTGTGGATGCGGCCGGGCCTTGCGGTCATCACAACCACCCGCTGCGACAGGAACACCGACTCGAACACCGAATGCGTGACGAAAACCACGGTCATGTCGAGCCTGCGCCATAGCGCGAGCAGATCGTCGTTGAGCTTGAACCGCGTGATCTCGTCGAGCGCGGCGAACGGCTCGTCCATCAGCAGCACGCGCGGCTGCGTCACCAGCGCGCGCGCGATCGACACCCGCATCTTCATGCCGCCGGACAGTTCGCGCGGATAGGCCTTCGCGAAATCGGCAAGACCGACGTATGCCAACGCTTCCGTCACGCGCGGCGCAGCGGCGGCCTTATCGACACCAGCGAGCTTCAACGGCAGGAACACGTTGCCAAAGACCGTGGCCCACGGCATCAGCGTCGGTTCCTGGAACACGAAGCCGAGATTGTCGCGGGCGTTAGAGCCGAGATCCCGCCCGCCCCGCCACTCCACGATACCGCGGCTGGGCTCGCTCAACCCGGCGACGATACGAAGCGCGCTCGACTTGCCGCAGCCGGACGGGCCCAGAAGCGACAGGAATTCGCCCTCGCGCACGTCGAGATCAAGCCCATCGAGCGCCACCGTGCCGGTGCCGAAGGTCTTTGCCACGCCGCGGAGCGAAACGATCGGCGAGCCGGAGGCTGGCGGTGCCATCCGCCGATTACTTCCGCAGCCCGATGTCCGTATAGAACGCCACCCAGCGCTTGACCTCGGCGGCGTGGTGGTCGGAAAACTCTTTTACGCCCTGCCCGGTCGGTTCGAAGCCGATGGCACGGAACTTGGCCGCCGTCTCCGGCTGCTTGACGATCTCGACGATGGCTGCGCCAAGCTTCTGGCGGATCGCATCCGGCAATCCCGGCGGGCCGTAGATGCCGAGCCATCCGGTCACGACCACGCCGGGCACGCCGGCCTGCTCGAAGGTCGGCACGTCCGGCAGGCCCGGCTGGCGATACGGACTCGATACGGCGAAGCCCTTGATCGTGCCGGTCTTGACCTGCTCCTGGACCACCGGCGACACCTCGATGATGAGCTGGATGTGCCCGGCGATCAGATCGTTCAGCGCTAGCGGACCGCCGCGGTAGGGCGCGTGCACCATCTTCACGCCGGTCTGCTTCATGAACAGATTGGTCACGAGGTTGGCCATCGAGCCCTCGCCGGTCGAGCCGTAGGTGAGTTGGCCCTGCCGCGCCTTGGCGTAGTCGATGAACTCCTTGACCGAATTCACCGGGAGACTTTTGTTGACCACCATGGTGGTGGCGTATTCCGACGTGCCGGCGATCGGCACCACGTCCTTCATCGGATCGAACGAGGCCTTGGTATCCATCGCATAGTTGAGCACCAGCGAGCCGATGTTGCCGACCATCAGCGTGTAGCCATCGGGTTCGGCCCGCAGCAGTTCGCGCAGTCCGATGACGCCGTTGGCGCCCGGCTTGTTCTCGACCACCACCGGCTGATTGAACTTGGCGCGCAGCCCATCGGCAACCAGCCGTCCGGACAGGTCGGTGATGCCGGCGGGCGGGAACGGGATCAGCAGCTTGATCGGACGCGACGGGTAGGTGTCCTGCGCCCGGGCGTCTTGAGGCAATGACGCCGCCGCAAACGCAACGCAGAACAGCAAGCTCAGAACAGCGCGCATTTCTTCAATCCTCCAGCCCTGGCGCAGACTACTTCGGCCGCAGGTCGACGCCCACCCCTTTGTTGACGAACTGGAGCGTGTAGGACTTGCGGTAGTCGATCCCGGCCTTGACCACGCCAGCGGCCACCATCTTGTCGAAGAAGCTCTTCATCCGAGCATCAGTCATCGCGCCGACGCCGAGTCGCGTGCTGTCGCCCGAATCGACGATGCCGAATTCCTTCATCTTGGCGATCGAATAGGCGATCGCCGCGTCCGACATTTCGGGATTGTCGCGCTTGATGCGGGCGTTGGCGGCCGCGCTGTCGCCGTAGATGTAGTTGGTCCAGCCGACGACTGAGGCATCGACGAAGCGCTGCACCAGCCCGGGATTTTTCTCCACCAGGTCGCGGCGGGTCTCGATCAGAGTGGAGTAGCTATCGAAGCCCTGGTCGGCGAGAAGGAATATCTTCGGCTTGATTTTACCCTGCGTCTCCACCGCATAGGGCTCGGAGGTGACATAGCCCTGCATCGCGGTGCGCTTGTCGGCGAGGAACGGTTGCGGGTTGAAGGTGTAGGGCTTGACCTGCTCCTCGCGGAAACCGAAGTCGCGCTTCAGCCACTGGAAGTACGATGCCATGCCCTCCTTGGAGACGAACAGCGTCAGCTTCTTCAGGTCCTCGAACTTCTCGATGCCCTGATCCGGATGCGCCAGCAGGACCTGCGGGTCCTTCTGGAACATGGCGGCGATTGCCAGCGTCGGGATGTTGTTCGCCACGGCGTCAAAGCCCTGAAGGGTGTTGGCGCTCATGTAGAACTCGATGCGGCCGGCCAGCAGTTGCAGGCGGTGGTTCACGTTCGGCCCGCCCGGCAGGATGGTCACGTCGAGGCCGTACTTGCGGTACGTGCCGTCCGCCACCGCCTGATAGAAGCCGCCGTGCTCGGCCTGCGCCACCCAATTGGTGGCGAAGGTCACCTTGTCGAGCTGCTGGGCCTGAGCGGGGCAAAACCACAACGTCAGCGCGAATAGTGCGGATAAAAGGGTTCGCATGGCTCTCACTTTGTCATTGCAGAGCTTGGTCCGGCAATCCCGACTATAGGTCGTCCGAGGCGGCAGGAAATAGCGGTCCAATAGTCCTGATTTTCGCCTTTGAACCTTTTCTCGCGCCCCTACGACCAAGGGTCATAGGCGATGTTCCTCCAGATCACCGCCCCAAACTTTCGATCGGTGCGAACGCCCCCCTTCCCGCGCATCGATCCGATCGGCCCGCCCGGTGTAGTCCCCTTCCGGGCGGGCCATTTTTTTCCCAGTTGACTCCCGACGCCCTCCCCTTGAGCAATGGCGCCTGCGTCTTGCTTGATTGCGCATGTTCTTTCCGGAAAACCGGTATCCACTTTTCCGGAACATGCGCTGGGGGAATTCCGATGAAAAAAGGCCTGCGGTCGCGTCTCGCGCAATACGGCGACGAGGAGTTTGCGCTGTTCCTGCGGCGCGGCTTCCTCAAGGGCGCCGGCTTCACCGACGAAGCGCTGGACCGGCCAATCGTCGGCATCCTCTCGACAGCCTCCGATTTCAACCCATGCCACAAGACCGCGCCTCAGGTGGCCGAAGCGGTTTCTCGGGGCGTCCGGATGGCGGGGGCGCTGCCGTTCGTGTTCCCGACAGTGTCGCTGCACGAGGCGTTTTCGTTCCCGACCAGCATGTTGTTGCGCAATTTGATGGCCATGGACGTCGAGGAGATGATCTCGGCATTGCCTTTGGATGCCGTGGTTCTGATCGGTGGTTGCGACAAGACCATTCCGGCCGAGCTGATGGGGGCGATCTCGGCCGATATGCCGGCGATCGTCGTCAATGTCGGCTCGATGCTGGCCGGCAAGCACGAGGGCGCCCGGCTCGGCGCCTGCACCGACTGCCGGCGGCTTTGGGCGGCGTTCCGCGCCGGCACGCTCGACGGTCCCGACCTCGATCGCGCCCACGACCAGCTCATGCCGACCTCCGGCACCTGCATGGTGATGGGCACCGCCTCGACCATGGCATGCATGGCGGAAACGCTCGGCTTCATGCTGCCCGGTTCGGCCACCGCACCCGCGGTGTCGTCCGACCGCTGGCGCTTCGCCGAGGCGACCGGCAAGCGCGCCGCCGAAATGGCGATCTCGGGCGGGCCGCTGCCGAGCGAACTTCTGACCAAGGCTGCACTGAAAAATGCCTCGGTGGTGTTGCAAGCGACCTCCGGCTCGACCAACGCCATCGTGCACCTTGCCGCCATCGCCGGCCGGGCCGGCATCCAATACGATCTCGACGAGCTGGATCGCGTCGGCCGCGAGGTGCCGGTGCTGCTCGATCTGAAGCCCGCCGGCAACAATTTCATGGAGGACTTCCACGCCGGCGGCAGCCTTCCGTCGCTGTGGCGGCGGCTGAAGGATCATCTCGACCTGTCGGCCAAGACCGTGAACGGCGAGACCATCGGCGAGATCATCGCGCGCTGGCCGCCTTACGTGGACGACAAGGTGATCCGCCCGCTCGACAACCCGATCGTGCCGAGCGAAGCCATCGCCGTGCTCAAGGGCAACCTCGCGCCGCAGGGCGCCGCGATCAAGCTCGCGGCGGCGACACCCGCGCTGTTCCAACACGAAGGTCCGGCACTGGTGTTCGACTCGCTGGCGGACCTCGAGGCCCGGATCGACGATCCGGATTTGGACGTTACGCCGGACACCGTGATGGTGCTGCGCAACGCCGGCCCGATCGGTGCGCCCGGCATGCCCGAAGCCGGCGCGCTGCCGATCCCGAAGAAGCTCGGATCGAAAGGCTTGAAGGACATGGTGCGGATTTCCGACGCGCGCATGAGCGGCACCGCGTTCGGCACCGTGGTGCTGCATATCAGCCCGGAGGCTGCGGCGGGCGGCCCGCTCGCGCTGGTGCGCGACGGCGACATCATCAAGCTGGACGCCAAGGGCCGGACGCTGACGCTCAAGGTCGACGACGCGGAGCTGGCGCGCCGCAAGACGGAATGGAAGCCGCCGGCGAAACCGGAGCGCGGCTATCACCGGCTGTGGGTGGATACGGTGACGCAGGCCGAGCAAGGCTGCGATTTCGATTTTCTGGTGGGGAAATAACTCGTCGTTCTCACCGCATTCTCAGTGTCATCCCCCGCGAAGGCGGGGGAACCAGCGCGTGAAACAGAAACCTGGGTCGTCCGCTTTCGCGGACGATCACAGCGGAGTGTGAGGCGCGAACGCGCCTTACGCCCCCAATTCCTTTCTTCCAATCTTTGTCCCCTCCACCATCGCGCACATCTTCCCGAACGCCACGTCGCGCGGCAGATATTTCAGCCCGCAATCCGGCGCCACCACGATCCGCTCCGCCGGCACGTGCGGCAGCGCTCGACGGATGCGCGCCGCGACCGTCTCGGGAGACTCGATATTCATGTCGGAGAGATCGAGCACACCGAGAATAATGGTCTTGCCCGGAAGCTTCTCCAGCACCGCGCAATCAAGCCCCGACTGCGCGGTCTCGATCGATACCTGCTGCACCGGCGAATTCACGAATTCCGGCAGAAACGAATAGCCCTCCGGCCGTACGTGGATCACCGCCGCGTAGCCGAAGCAGATGTGCACCGCCGTCGTGCCCGTCACACCGTCCAGCGCCGCGTTCATGGCCTTCAGCCCGTACTTCCGCGCCTTGTCCGGCCGGGCCTGCATGTAGGGCTCGTCGATCTGCACGATGTCGGCGCCGGCCGCGAACAGGTCCTTGATCTCGGCATTGACGGCGGCGGCATAGTCCAGCGCCATCTCCTCCTCGTCCTTGTAGAAATCGTTCTGCGCCTGCTGCGACATCGTGAACGGGCCGGGCACCGTGATCTTGATGGTGCGGTCGGTGTTGGCGCGGAGGAACTTCACGTCGCGCACCTCGACGGCGTGCTTGCGGCGCACCTTGCCGGCGACGCGCGGGACCGGATTGGGATGGCCGGAGCGATCGAGCGCGGTGCCGGGATTGTCGATGTCGACGCCTTCAAGCGCGGTGGCGAAGCGGTTGGAGTAGCTTTCGCGCCGCATCTCCCCGTCGGTGATGATGTCCAGCCCGGCGCGCTCCTGGTCGCGGATCGCGATCAAGGTCGCATCGTCCTTCGCCTGGTCGAGCCATTCCGGCGCGATCCGCCACAGCTCCTTGGCGCGAACGCGCGGCGGAAAACGACCCGCGAGCTTCTTGCGGTCGATCAGCCATTCAGGCTGGGCGTAGGAGCCCACCAGCGAGGTGGGCAGCAGCGGCAGTGGCATGATGTTTCCTCCGGCTGCCGGAGACTAGCAGCAGCACCGCTATGCGGAACGGAAATTTTCACGCAACCGGAAATACAGGATGCCCATCAGGAAACAGAGACTGATGCTGTTGGCGAGCACGATGACCATGTCGTTCTGCAGCACGCCGTACACGATCCAGAGCGCGATACCGGCCGCGAGGATCGAGAACATCTTCAGTGACAGGTCGTCGGCCGAGCCGGTGTCCCAGCATTTCTTGAGCTGCGGGATGTAGGAGACGGTGGTGCAGAATGCGGCGAGCAGGCCGATGACAGTGGTGAGGTTCATGACGCCGCGTCAACGCACCGCGGCGGGAGCGGTTCCTTGCAGGCTCATCGCCAGCACCCGCGCCACATGCAGCGCTTCGCGGCTAGCACCGTCGTGGATCTGGTGGCGGCAGGAGGTGCCGTCCGCCACCACCAGCGTGCCGACGTCCGCCTTGCGCACCGCCGGCAGCAGCGAAAGCTCGCCCATCGCCAGCGAAACGTCGATGGTGTCGGCGGCGTAGCCGAAGCTGCCGGCCATGCCGCAGCAGCTCGATTCGATGGTCTCGACCTTCAGGTCCGGCACCAGCCGGAGCACCTGCTCGACCGGCGTAAAGGCGTCGAACGCCTTCTGGTGACAATGGCCATGGACCAGCGCGCGCTCGGCGATCTTGTTCAGCGGCAGATTGAGCCGGCCTTCGTTGGCCTCACGCGCCAGAAATTCCTCGAACGTGAAAGCGTGATCGGAAACGCGCTTCGCGCTCTCACCCTTCACCATCGCCGGAATTTCGTCGCGGAAGCTGAGGAGGCAGCTCGGCTCCAGGCCGATCACCGGAACGCCGCGCTCGGCATAGGGCGCGAGCGCTGCGAGCGAGCGTTCCGCTTCGTGCCGCGCCTGTTCCACCGCCCCGACGGACAGGAAGGTGCGGCCGCAGCACAGCGGACGGGACGAGCCGTCCGCCGGTTTCGCCACATGCGCCCGATAGCCGCCGGCATTCAGTACGGCGAGCGCGGCGTCGAGGTTCTCGCGCTCGAAATAGCGATTGAAGGTGTCGGCGAAGAGAACGACCTCGGGCGTGCCACTCCCTTCGCCGTTGTGGGAGTCGTCGAACACATCCGAGCGCCAGCGCGGGAGAGACCGCCGCGTGCTGAACCCCGCCACCGCTTCGGACAGCTTCGCCGCGCCGGGCAGCACATCGCGCAAATTCAACAGCCACGGCACCTTCGCCGCATAGGGCGCGTAGCGTGGCAGCCAGCCCACCAGTCGGTCGTGCAGCGAATAGCCGTGCTTCTTCGCCCGCGCCGCCTGCACCTCGATCTTCATGCGCGCCATATCGACGCCGGTCGGGCACTCGCGGCGGCAGCCTTTGCAGGACACGCAAAGCTTGAGCGTCTCCGCCATCTCATCTGATGTCAGCGCATCCGGACCGAGCTGGCCGGTGATCGCCAATCGCAACGAGTTGGCGCGGCCGCGCGTCACGTCGCGCTCGTCGCGCGTCACGCGATAGCTCGGGCACATCACGCCGCCGGCGAGCGAACGGCAGGCGCCGTTGTTGTTGCACATCTCGACCGCGCCCTGGAAACCGCCGCCCGCCCCGGTATAGGCCGACCAGTCGAGCTGCGTGCGCATCGCCCAGGCGTGATAGTCGGGCCCGTAGCGGAAGTTGCTGCGGTCGTCGAACTTCGGCGCACGCACGATCTTGCCGGGATTGAACAACCCGCCAGGATCGAAGCGATCCTTCACCTCCTCGAAGGCTCGAGCGAGCCTTGAGCCGAACATCGGCTCGTTGAACTCCGAGCGCACCAGCCCGTCGCCATGCTCGCCGGAATGCGAGCCCTTGTATTCGCGCACGAACGCAAACGCCTGCTCGGCGATGTTGCGCATCGCCTTAACGTCCTTGTCGAGCCGCAGGTTGAGGATCGGCCGCACGTGCAGGCAACCGACCGAGGCATGCGCATACCAGGTGCCGCTGGTGCCGTTGCTCTCAAACACCTCTGTCAGCCGCGCGGTGTAGTCCGCAAGATGCTCTAGCGGCACCGCGCAGTCCTCGACGAACGACACCGGTTTCCCGGCGTCCTTCATCGACATCATGATGTTGAGACCGGCGGTGCGAAGCTCGGTGATCGCGCCCTGCAGCTTCGGATCGAGCACGTCGACGACGCCGCCCCATTTGGCGCCGCTGTTGCGCCAGTCGAAGCCGAGGTCGCCCATCAATTCGTGCAGCCGCTGCAAGCGCCGCACGTTCTCGTCCCATTCGGCCTCGGCGAATTCCACCAGCAGCAGCGCCTGCGGCACATCGCGCACAAACGCTTCCAGCGTCGGGCGGAACATGTCGATCTCGCGCGCCAGCGAGACCATCGTGGCGTCGACCAACTCAACCGCGATAGGCGCAAGCTTGACGATATGCTGCGCCGCCGCCATCGCTTCGTGGAAGCTGCCGAAGTGGCAGGCGCCGACCGCGCGCCGGCCCAGCAGCGGCGACAATTTCAGTTCGATCGCGGTGGAGAACGCGAGCGTGCCTTCCGAGCCCACGAGAATATGCGCGAGGTTGACGTCGTTGCGCCCAGGCACCAGCGAGTCGATGTTGTAGCCGCCGACGCGACGCTGCACGCTCGGAAACCGCGCCGCGATCTCGCCGGCCTCGCGCGCGCCCAGCGCGAACAGATCGCGCGCCAGCGGAAGCAGCGGCGAATTCGCCGGCACGTCGGAGAGGTCCGGCGCGACCGGACCGAAATGCGCCTTGGCTCCGTCCGCCAGCAGGGCGTCGATCGCAATGACATTTTCACGGGTGTTGCCGTAGCGCAGCGAGCGGCCGCCGCAGGAGTTGTTTGCGGTCATCCCGCCGATGGTGGCGCGCGATGCGGTCGAGACATCGACCGGAAACCACAGGCCGTGGGCCTTGAGCTGGCGGTTGAGGTCGTCGAGCACGATGCCCGGCTCGACCCGGCAGCGCCGTCCGGCCACGTCCAGATTTAGGATGCGGGTGAGATGTTTCGAGCAGTCGACGACGAGCGATTGGTTCACCGTCTGACCGGCTTGCGACGAGCCCCCGCCGCGCGGCAGCACGGTGACGCCCTCAGCTCGGGAAATCGCTATCGCCCGTTCGGTTTCTTCAATCGTCCGCGGCGTGACCACGCCGAGCGGCATGATCTGGTAATGCGACGCATCCGTTGCGTAGCGGCCCCGTGTGAACCGGTCGAATTGCACGCCGCCCGTGACTTCGGCTTTGAGCCGACGCTCCAGTCCCGGCAGCAGTCTCTCCGCCATCAGCTCCAAACCCTGCGTGCGGTTTCCACCAGGACATCGAGCTTCCGCCGTTGGACGTCCTGCGTGACCCAGGCATCTGCCGATGCGCCGGAAAATCCGCAGTTGGGGCAGATGCTCAGATTCTCGATCGGGATGTATTTCGATGCCGATTCGATCTTGCGCATCAGTTCGTCGCGCGTCTCGACCTTCGGGTCGCGGATGTTGATGAGACCGAGCGAGATGGTCTTGTGCTTGGGCAGGTCACGCAGCGAGTCGAGCGCTCCCGACCGGTCGGAATATTCGATCAGGAACGTATCGGCCTCGAGGCTGTCCACGATCTTGCCGATCGTCGGCGCCTCGTAACTCGAAGCCGCGCCGCCCAGCGGACCCTGCGGCCCGAGAATGTACGTGCCAAGGCAGATATGCACCGCAACCGTTACGCCGTCACGCTTGGCCGCACGCAGCAACGTATTCTCGGCAGCCAGAACCGCGTCGAGTTCCTTCTGCGGATCGAGGCCGAGGTCGAGCACCTGCGCTTTCATCCGCTCCGGAACAATAAATCGGGTGTAGCCCGGCGCATCGATCTGGATGTAGCTCACACCATCATCGGCGATCGCCCTCACCTCGTCGGCCATGAGCCGGGTGAAATCCTGGAAAAACTCCTGCCAGCTCGGATAGGCGCGATCGCTGATACCGGGCCGGTACTGTGAAGGGGAGAGCGTGACCGGGCTTGGCAGGGTCATCTTGAACGCGCCGGGCGAATGCTGCTTCAGAAACTTGATCTCGTCTCCAGTAATCCTTTTCTTCAGACGCAGCTTGTCCGCCACCACCGGGACCTGCGGCACAAACTCTTCGCGGTCTGCGACCTCCTTGCCGACCAGCGTCGGATAGCGCGTGTAGTCGATGCCGCGATCCTCGAAGCCATGAAAGAACCTGTCCGATATTGCCGACAGCCAGAACGCGCGGCGGAATTCGCCGTCGGAATAGATCTCCATGCCGGCGTCACGCTGCATTTTCAGCGCGTCGAGAATGGCGGCATCCTCGATCGCAGTCAGTTCGTCGTCGGTGATCCGGTTGTGCAAACGGTCGAGGCGAGCCCCGCGCAATTTGTCGGGACGTATGAGGCTGCCGCAGTGGTCGGCGCGAAAAGTCCGCTTTGCCATGTCTGAAAAACCGTGTTGTGATGCGAACTGCAGATTTGGCGAGCGCGACCTTATTGACGCGGGCCCGCCGGGGCAATGCTCACCGAAGTTGGGCAACAAAGCCAGGGGAGGAAAGCCATGCCGACGCGAGGTCGCGCGATCGCTTGCAATCGCCGGAGAATTCTCGAGCTTGGACTTTCCGCGGCCTTCGTGCCTATGGCGCCGGCGATCCTGCGGGCGCAAATGTCCGACCTGCCGGCCGGGCCCATCAGGGTCATACTGCCCACCCTCTATGGTGGGCAGTCAGACACGCTCGGCCGTTTGATCGGGGATCGTGTCGGTCCTGCAATCGACCGCAGCTTCGTTATGGAGCCGCGCGCTGGCGCCGGCGGACTCATTGCCGGCGAGTACGTCGCGCGCGCCGCGCCGGACGGCAACACCCTGCTGTTCGTCACCGGCGGGCACACCACGCTGCCCGGACTCTATGCACGCAGCATCAAGTTCGACGCGGTGAAGGACTTCGCGTTCGTGTGCCAGATCAGCGAGTCGAGCTTTGCCATCGCTGTGGCGCCGGACCATCCGGCGAAATCGTTCGCCCATCTGCTGGAGTTGTCGAAGCAGGACCCGGGAAAGATCACGTTCAGCAGCACGGGTGTCGGCTCGACCCAGCACCTGATCGGCGAGGTGTGCCAGGAGCGCTTCGGCGTGAAGTGGACCCATGTGCCCTATCCGGGCGGCGCGGGGCCGGTCAACGACGTCATCGGCGGCCGCGTGGATATGTCGATCAATGCCATGCTCACGCTCGCTCCGCTGGTGAACGGCGGGAAGATGCGGGCGCTGGCGGTGAGTTCAGCGGAACGCGATCCGCTCCTGCCGGACACACCATCGTTCGGGGAAATCTCACCGGGTTTCTTCGTTGGGACGATTCTCGGCCTCGCTGCGCCTGCTCGGACACCGCGGCCGATCATCGAGCGGCTCAACCGGGAGATCGCCAAGGTGGTAAACACCGACGCCATGCGGCAGCGGCTCGCCGGCATGGCCAACAAGGCCAAGGGCGGCACGCCAGAGGAATTCACGGCGACCGTGGCCCAATATGTCGAGCGCTGGTCGGGGGTTATCGGCAAGCTCGGGATCGCTCGCTAAAAGTCTATCAATCCATCGACCAGGAGGCCTTGACCGCGTTGCGACATTCTAGTTCAACGCCACCAGCCGGGCCGTCCAAAGCCCAAAAAACAAGCCGCCACAGGAGCCTTTCGATGGCCCAGAACTCCGCGCGCACCGCCGGGCGTCATTTCCTGCAGATTCCGGGACCGTCGCCGCTGCCCGATCGCATCCTCCGGGCGATGGACACGCCGATCATCGATCACCGCGGTCCGGAGTTCTCCAAGCTCGCCAAGCGCTGCCTGGACGGCATCAAGACCATCTTCAAGACCACCAATCCGGTCATCATCTACACCGCCACCGGCACCGGCGCGTGGGAAGCCGCTCTCATCAATACGCTCAACACCGGCGACCGCGTGCTGATGGTCGAGACCGGACAGTTCGCCACGCTGTGGAAGAAGATGGCCGAGAACATCGGGCTCAAGCCCGAGTTCATCCCCACCGACTGGCGCACCGGCGCCGATCCGAAATTGATCGAAGCCAAGCTCCGCGAGGACAAGAAGCACGAGATCAAAGCTGTCTGCGTGCTGCATAACGAGACCTCGACCGGCGCGCTGTCGCCGATCGCGGAAATCCGCAAGGCGATCGACGCTGCCGGTCATCCGGCGCTGTTTCTGGTCGATACCATCTCGTCGCTCGCCTCGACCGACTACCGCCACGACGAATGGGGCGTCGACGTCACCGTCGGCGGGGCGCAGAAGGGCCTGATGCTGCCGCCCGGCATGTCCTTCAACGCGGTCAGCGACAAGGCCATCGCGGCGTCGAAGAACTCGCGGCTGCCGAAGTCGTTCTGGTCGTGGGAAGACATGCTGAACATGAACAAGGTCGGCTTCTTCCCCTACACGCCGGCGACGCAGATGCTGCACGGCCTCGCCGAAGGCATCGACATGCTGCACGAGGAAGGGCTCGACAACGTGTTCGCGCGGCATGATCGCTTCGCCGAAGCGACGCGGCGCGCCGTGAAGGCATGGGGCCTTGAGATCATGTGCAAGGACGCAAAGTACTACTCGCCGACCATCACGGCGGTGATGATGCCGGAGGGACACAACGGCGACGCGTTCCGCGCGCAGGCGTTGGATACGTTCAACATCTCCTACGGCGCGAGCTTCGGCGCGTACACCGGCAAGTATTTCCGCATCGGCCACCTCGGCGACATTAACGACGGCTATCTGGTCGGCGCGCTCGGCATCACCGAAATGGCGCTGGCTCACGCCGGCATCCCGCACAAGAAGGGCGGCGTGCAGTCGGCGATGGACTATATCGTCTCCGTGCACGCAGGGCCCAAGCGGGCCGCGGCGGAGTAATTAGCCTCTCCGAATATGGCTTCGTTGCAACGGCCGGGCTTGTCCCGGCCGTTTCCGTCTGTTTTGCTTGGGCAACAAGCAAGAAAGACGTGGATGCCCGGCATAAAGCCGGGCATGACGGCGGAGAGACGCTGACATGAGACGCTACGCCCCTGCACTCGCGGTTGCGCTGACCGCCCTCATCTTTCGACGCGCTGTTCCGGGCCGACATCGCGAAGTTTGCCAAGATCATCAACGACGCAAAAATTCCGAAGCAGGACTAACAAGGAGAACAAGGCCATGCGACGACGGTTGTTCCTGGTGTCGAGCTGCGTGCTCGCCGCCCTTGCGCTGGCAGATGGCGCCCTCGCGCAGACCTATCCGAACCGGCCGATCCGTATCGTGGTGCCGTTCCCGGCGGGCGGCGGCGTCGATACCATGGCGCGGATCGTAGGCAACAAGCTGTCCGAGCGGATCGGACAGCCGGTGCTGATCGAGCATCGCCCTGGTGCCGGCGGCACCCTCGGCGCCGACGCTGTCGCCAAGGCCGCGCCCGACGGCTACACGGTGCTGCTGACGGTCAACGGTCTCGCCATCAGCGCCGCGCTCTATCGCACACTGCCGTTCGATCCGCTGAAGGCGTTCGATCCCATCGTGCAGGTCGCCGCCAATCCGTTCGTGCTGGTAGGCTCGCAAAAGATGCAGGCCGCGACAATTCAGGACGTGATTGCGGTCGCCAAGGCCAAGCCCGGCACGCTCAACTATGGCTCCAGCGGCTTGGGCGCGCCACTGCACCTGCTGGCGGAAATGTTCAAATACGGCGCCGGGGGCCTCGACATTGCCCACATTCCCTATCGCGGCGATGCGCCGATGCTGACGGCGCTGCTGTCGGGCGACGTGCATATCGGCTTCATGCCGGCCGGCACCGGCGTTCGGCAGGTCCAGAGCGGCCAGGTCAGAGGGCTCGCCGTCACCGGAGAAAAGCGCTCGCCGGCGCTGCCTGAGGTACCGACTCTGCTGGAAGCCGGCGTCAAAGGCCTGGAAGCGGATTCCTGGTACGGCCTGTTTGCGCCAGCGGGGACGCCACGCGACATCGTATTGCGCCTGCAACGCGAAACGGCTGAAGTGCTGAAGCTGCCGGACGTTGTCGAGCGCTTGCGCGCCAGCGGCAACGAACCTGTCGGTGGGACCCCGGAGCAGCTCGACGCGCTTTATCGCGCCGACGTCGCCCGGTTTGCAAAGGTCATTGCCGACGCGAAGATCCCGAAACTGGAGTGAGCGCCGCCTGACGTCACAGGCCTTCATGCGAGGAACACGCCCATGAAAACCGCAGCCGCCGCGTTTGCCGTTGCGCTTGCCGCCTGCACCATCGCCGACGCCGCGTCGGCGCAAAGCTACCCGAACCGCCCCATCCGCATCGTCGTGCCCTACGCGCCGGGCGGCGGAGTGAGCGTATACGCTCACCTCATCAGCACGAAGCTCTCGGAAATCGTCAAGCAATCGGTCGTGGTTGAAAATCGCCCTGGCGCCGGCGGCAACGTCGGCTCCGACGTCGTCGCGAAATCGCCGCCGGACGGCTACACGGCGTTGATCCACACCAGCGCGCTTGCCAGCGCGGGCCCGCTGTACAAGTCGCTGCCGTTCGATCCGATCAAGGATTTCGCGCCGGTCACCAATTTGGTCGCGACGCAGATGATCGTCTCCGGCTCGCTCAAATCGACGGCGACGACGCTGCCCGAGCTGATTGCCGAGGCCAAGGCCAAACCCGGCACGCTCAACTATGCCTCGAGCGGGCTCGGTTCGTCGCTGCATCTGTTCGCTGAAATCTTCAAGAACAACGCCGGTGTCAACATCGTTCACATTCCCTATCGCGGCGATGCGCCGATGATCACCGCTATGATCGCAGGCGACGTCCAGATCGCCTTCCTGCCCCAGGCAACCGGTCAGGCTGCGATTCAGGGCGGCCGCCTGCGAGCCCTGGCGGTCACCGGACGTACGCGTCTGCCGCAACTGCCCGACACGCCGACCTTGCTGGAGCTCGGCATCACCGGGTTCGAAGACGGCAGCTGGACCGCTATGTGGATGCCGGCGGCAACACCGTCCGAAATCGTGCTCGCGATTCAGCAGGCGACTGCCAAAGTACTCTTCGACCCGATGGTGGCGGAACGCTTCCGCTCGTTTGGCGCCGAGCCGATCGGAAACACGCCCGAGCAGTTCGCAGCTCAGTACAGGGCCACCATCGCGCGGTTCGCTGACATCATCGAGAGGACGAAAATCCCGAAGCTGGATTGAGGTGCTGTTACTGCTTCTCTATCCCGGCGTCCTGCACCACCTGCGCCCATCTGGTGATCTCGCTGGCGATGAATTTTTCCAGCTCATCCGGCGTGCTGGTCAGCGGCTCGATTGCGAACGATTGCAGCTTGTCGCGCACCTCCGGCCGCGTGAGATAAGCCATCAGCACGGCGTTGACCTTGTCGATGGCCGGCCGCGGCGTGCCGGCGCGCATCACCACCGAGAACCAGCCGGTCGCCGCGTAGCCCGGCAGGCCGGCCTCCGCGATGGTCGGGATGTTCGGCGCGGCCTTCACCCGCTCGCGCGACGTCACGCCGAAAGCTCTGATCTTGCCCTCCTGGATCAGCGGCAGAGCGACCGCGAGGTCGACCACCATGAACGGAACCTGGCCGGACACGATGTCCGTCAGCGCGGCGACGCTGCCGCGATAGGGTATGTGTTGCGCCTTGCCGCCGATCATCTTGAGAAACATTTCCATGAACAGATGATGCGGCGTGGACGCGCCGGACGTGGCGTAGCTCATCTGGCCGTTCTTGCTCTTGATCAGCGCGATCAACTCGGGGAGCGTGCTGGCGCCGATCGAGGGATTGGCGACCAGGGCGAACTGCGCCGAGCCAACCAGACCGATCGGCGCGAAGTCCTTCACGGTGTCGTAGGGCAATGCCTTGAACACGCTCGGGCCGATCGCCAGCGTGGTGATCGGCGCAAGCAGCAGCGCGTAGCCGTCCGGCGGGGATTTCGCGACAGCGTTCGCCGCGATCTGGGTGCCGGCACCGGGGCGGTTCTCGACGATCACCGGGCGCTTGAGCTTGTCCTGCAGCTCGGACGCCAGCATGCGGGTCAGGATGTCGGTGCCGCCGCCGGCGGGGAACGGGCAGATGAAGGTGATGGTGCGGGAGGGATACTCGTCGATCTGGGCGCGGGCGTGGTTTGCGAAAACGAACGATGCGAACCACAGCGCGGCGGCGATGGCGTGTCTCATTTGTGCGAACCTCCCTGGTGAGCCCAGCCTATCATTGCTTCTCGATGCCGGCGTCCTTGATCACCTGCGCCCACTTCACGGTCTCGCTCGCGATGAACCGCTCCAAATCCTCAGGCGTGCTGGTTAGAGGTTCGATCCCCCGTGCTCGCAACGTGTCGCGCACGTCGGGGCGCGCGAGATAGGCCGTCAGCACTGCGTTGATCCTCTCGACGATCGGCCGCGGCGTGCCGGCCCGCGCCACCACGGCAAACCAGCCGCTCGCCGCATAACCCGGAACACCTGCCTCCGCGATGGTCGGGATGTCCGCCGCGGCGCTGAACCGCTCGCGTGACGTGACCCCGAATGCCTTCAGCTTGCCGCCTCGGACCAACGGCAGCGAGACCGGCAGGTCGGCGATCATGAACGGCACCTGCCCCGACACCACGTCGGTCAGCGCCGCAACGCTGCCGCGATACGGCACGTGCTGCGCCTTGGCGCCGATCATGTTGAGAAACAGCTCCATGAACAGATGATACGGCGTGGAGTTGCCCGCGGTGGCGTAGCTCATCTCGCCGTTCCTGCTTTTGATCAGCGCGATCAGCTCCGGCAGCGTGCTCGCGGCGATCGCAGGGTTGGCAACCAGCGCGAACTGCGCCGAACCCACAAGCCCGATCGGCGCAAAGTCCCTGGTCTCGTAGGGCATCGACTTGAACACACTCGGCCCGGTCGCAAGCGTCGTCGGCGCCAGCAGCAGCATGTAGCCGTCGGGCGGCGACTTCGCCACGGCGTTGGCCGCGATCTGGGTGCCGCCGCCGGGACGGTTCTCGACCACCACGGTGCGCTTGAATTTGTCCTGAAGCTCGGACGCCAGCATCCGGGTGAGGATGTCGGTGCCGCCGCCGGGCGGGAACGGCACGACGAAGGTGATGGTGCGCGAGGGGTAGTCGTCGGTCTGGGCACGAGCGGGATGGCCGACGACCGCCAGCGCCAGGGCGGCGCAAAATAACGGTCCTGCCAGCTTTGTGAGTTTCGTTGGCCGACAAGACTTGCGCTCGATTCCCATTGCCTGGCGTCCCATGGTTCGATTCAGCCTGTCGCCTCGACACGCCCGGCGCGAGGCGGCGGTCTCTTGACGCTGCGGCGCGGCGCCGGCCGCCGCTCTGGCGTCGGCCGCGCGACGAATGCGGGCACCTGAAACTTCCTTCGATAGTCGCCTGGCGACATGCCGGCCAGCCGGCGAAACAGCCGGCGGAATGAAGCTGCATCCGCGTATCCGACCTCGCGTCCCACAGCGTCCACCGGTACCGACCCCCGCTCAAGGACTTGCTTGGCTTCCTCGATCCGCAGGGTCTGGACGTAGGCCAGCGGCGAATAGCCGGTGGCCGCGCGGAAGCGACGATCGAAGGTGCGCTTGGGAAGACCGGACTGCTTGACCATCCGCGTGACCACGTCGGCGCGCTCGTAGTTCTGCGCCAGCCAGGTCTGGCAGCGCAGGACCGCGGCGTCGCCGTGGTTGACGTTCTGGATCATCGAGGCGAACGGAAGCTGTCCATCGCGGTGCCATTGGTAGAGAAACAGCTTCGACATCCGGATCGCTTCCTCGACGCCGCCATGCCGCGAGATGAGCATCAACGCGAGGTCCTGCCAGGCGGACGCGCCGCCTGAGCACACGATGCTGTGGCCGCGTCCGCTCTGCACCAGGATGCGATCGGCGTGCAGCTTCACATTGGGATAGTGCTGGCGGAACAGCGGCGCATAGGACCAATGCGTGGTGGCCTCATGACCATCGAGCAGCCCCGCCTCGGCAAGCACCAGCGAGCCGCCGCACGCGGCAAAAAGCTGTGCGCCGCCCTTGTGCATGCGCGTGATCCAGTCGAGCAGACTGCGGTCGAGCGCCTGCAAGTCCCGCCTGGTGCCCACCATGACATTCGGCACGAACACCACATCGGTGTGTGCGATATCGGCGACGCTGTCCTGCGGAAGGATGCTGACGCCGGTGACCAATTGCAGCGGGCCCGGTTTGGCGGTGACGATCCGCGGCTCGAACAACGGCGCGTTTGGTGGCACGCCCTGCCCAATATCCATGAACCGGCCGGCGGCCCACAGCGTGTCGAATACGCCATAGACGATCGATGGATCGCATTCGGGAAACACCACCAAACTGACGTGGATCGGCTTGCGGATCATCGGTTGGCTCAATCGGCTCGTTGCCGGCCATTTTGCCTCTCACCGGTCCGGCGCACCAGGGGATATGTCCGCACCCAATGGCGCCCGCGTGCGCCTCAGCAATCGACAATGTGAGATCGGACAATGAATCTGGACATGAACAAGCTCGAGCCGCTGCTCGGGACGATGGTGAATGAACTCGGCGCGGC
The DNA here is from genome assembly GCA_945897515.1 of Rhodoplanes serenus. Lineage (GTDB taxonomy): Bacteria > Pseudomonadota > Alphaproteobacteria > Rhizobiales > Xanthobacteraceae > Z2-YC6860. Next base: position 37,902 of record CAMDFO010000002.1, read on the forward strand.
GGCAAACGCCGCGCTGGTGCTGATCGGAGACAAGCTCGGGCTTTTCCGGGCGCTCGCCGCGGGCGGCGCGCAGACCTCGGCGCAGCTTGCACAACGCACGGGAACGCACGAACGCTACATACGCGAATGGCTGTCGGCCCAGGCCGCATCCGGCTTCGTGAACTACGACGCGCGCGAGGAAACCTTCGAGCTGTCGCCGGAGCAGGCCGCGGTGTTCGCCGACGAGCAAAGCCCGTTCAACATGACCGGCGGCTTCTATTCGCTGGCGGCGGCGTTCGCCGCCGAGCCCAAGCTGACCGAAGCGTTCAAGACCGGAAAGGGTATCGGCTGGGGCGAGCACTGCAATTGCCTGTTCTGCGGCGTCGAGAAGTTCTTCCGCCCTGGCTACAAGGCGAATCTGGTCGCCGAATGGCTGCCGGCGCTCGACGGTGTCGTCGACAAGCTTGAGCGCGGCGCCAAGGTCGCGGACGTCGGCTGCGGACATGGTGCGTCGACGCTGCTCATGGCGTCTGCGTTTCCGAACTCGGAGTTTGTCGGCATCGACTTCCACCGGCCGTCGGTCGAGCAGGCCCGTCAGAACGCCAAGGCGCTGCCGAACGTTCGGTTCGAAACCGCCCGCGCGCAGGACTACCCCGGTACGGGCTTCGATCTGGTCACCATGTTCGACGCGCTTCACGATATGGGCGACCCGGTCGGCGCCGCCGCCCATGCACGGAAGGCCCTGAATCCGGACGGCACGCTGATGCTGATCGAGCCCCAGGCCGGAGACACGCTTGCCGAAAACCTCAATCCGGTCGGACGCGTCTACTACGCATTCTCGGCCCAGATCTGCGTCCCCGCCTCGCTGGGCCAGGACGTCGGGGCGGCCTTGGGGGCGCAGGCGGGCATTGCACGGATTGGCGAAGTCATCCGTCAGGGCGGCTTCTCGCGCTTCCGCCGCGCGACCGAGACGCCGTTCAACGTCGTGCTGGAAGCACGGCCTTAGGATGCGATCTGGTGGGCCGCCCACCGGGCGGCCCGCAAAGTCATAGGACATGGCGCCGCACGATCATTGGCGGGTACACTGGCTGCCATCGAACAGGGTGGCTCATGGGTGAATTCTCGATCGGTCAATCGGTGCGGCGGCGCGAAGACCCGCGCCTGCTGATGGGGCGTGGGCGCTATTTCGACGACCTCAAGCTTGCGGATCAATTGTTCGCCGCAATCGTTCGTTCGCCGCACGCGCATGCCGATATCCGCGGGATCGATTCCGGCGAGGCGCTGGCGATCCCCGGCGTGCACGCGGTTCTGACCGGCGAAGACTATCGCGCCGACGGTCTCGGCTCGATGCCGTCGATGGCGATCTACAAAAAGCGCGACGGCGGCCCGATGGTCGTGCCGTTCCGGCCCGCCATCGCGGTCGGGCGGGCCATGCATGTCGGCTATCCGGTCGCCGTCGTGGTCGCCGACACGCCGGAGCTTGCGCGCGATGCCGCGGAACGCGTGACCGCCACTTACGCGCCGCGCCCCGCGGTGGTGTCGGCGCGCGACGCATTCGAGCCCGGCGCGCCGCAACTCTACGACGAATGCCCGAACAACGAGTCGTACTACTACGAGGCCGGCAACAAGGCCGCGGTCGAGGCGGCGTTTGCGCGAGCCGACCATGTGGTCGAGCAGCGCCTGGTCATCAACCGGGTCACCGCCAACACGATGGAACCGCGCGGGGTGACTGGCGAATATGACGCCGGCACCGGCCGCTACACGTTGCATTGCGGCTTCCAGCGGCCCTGGCTGTTCCGCAATGCCATCGCCGAGAGCGTGCTGAAAATCCCGGAATCGCAACTCAGGCTGATCACCGGGGACATCGGCGGAAGCTACGGCCTGCGCGGCTCGATCTATCCGGAAATCATCCTGATGCTCTGGGCGGCGCGGCGCGTCGGCCGGCCGGTGAAATGGCTCGCAACGCGCAACGAAGCGCATATCAGCGACGACGACGCGCGCGACAACATTGTCGATGCCGCGCTCGCGCTCGACCGGAACGGAACATTCCTCGGCGTGAAAATCAGAAGCTTCGGCAATCTTGGCGCATTCGTATCGTTCCGGGGCGCCATGCCGCCGGTGGTGAACATCGGCACGGTCTGCGGCGTCTACACAACGCCGGCCGCGCATGTCGCGATCTCGGGCATGCTCACCAACACGCACTGCACCTCGCCCTACCGCGGCGCCGGGCGGCCGGAAGCATCCTACATGATCGAGCGGCTGATCGACATCGCCGCCGACGAGCTGAAGATCGACCCGGCCGAGCTGCGCCGGCGCAACACCATTCCCCCCTCCGCGATGCCCTACAAGACGCCGTTGACGTTCACCTATGACAGCGGCCGCTTCGAGGAGAACATGGACCGCACCATGGCGCTCGCGGAGTGGCGCGGCTTCGAAGCCCGGCGCACGGAAGCGGCAAAGCGCGGCATGCTGCGCGGCATCGGGATTTCCAACACCATCGAGCAGGCCTCCGATCCAACCATCGAGACCGCCGAGATCCGCTTCGATCCGCTCGGCGGCATGACGTTTGTGAGCGGCTCGATCTCGCACGGCCAGGGCCACGCCACCATCCAGACGCAAATGCTGGTCGACCGGCTCGGCGTCGAACCGGACCGGATCAAGTTCATCCAGGGCGACACCGACTCGGTGGCGTTCGGCATGGGCACCGGCGGCTCGCGCTCGACCACCATGAGCGGCGGCGCCATCGTCATGGTCAGCGAGAAGATCGTTCTCAAGGCCAAGAAGCTTGCGGCGCATCTCCTGGAAGCCGCCGAAACCGATATGGAATTCAAGGACGGCCGTTTCACCATCGCCGGAACCGATCGCGGCATCGGTATCCATGACGTGGCGAAGACCGCGTTCCAGCTCGAGAAGCTGCCGCCTGGCATGGAGCCCGGCTTGTACGAGACCGCGACCTATCGCGCGCGGACCGGCAATTTCCCGAACGGCTGCCACGTCTGCGAGGTCGAGATCGATCCCGAGACCGGCGCCACGAAGGTGATCGGATATTGGGTGGTGGACGACGTCGGCACCGTCATCAATCCGATGCTGGTGAAGGGCCAGATCATGGGCGGCATCGCCCAGGGCATGGGCCAGGTGCTGATGGAGGACAAGGCCTACGAGCCGCAGACCGGCCAGGTGCTGTCGGGGTCGTTCATGGACTACGCCATGCCGCGCGCCGACGATTTCTGCGACGTGGCGATCGAGGACAATCCGGTGCCGACGCCGACCAATCCGCTCGGCGTCAAGGGCGCGGGCGAGGCCGGTACGGTCGGCTCGCTGTCGGCCGGTGTGAACGCCATCGTCGATGCGCTATCGGTCTATGGCATCCGACACATCGACACGCCGTGCACGCCGTATCGGGTGTGGCAGGCGATCAAGAACGCCAAACAAAATGTCGGAGCGACATCATGAGCGAAAAACCGATCGTGCATTTCGTCGGCAGCATTCCCCTGCCCGACGCCGAGACCGTGTTCCGCACCCTGTCGGGCGCAACAGGGCCGCACCTGCGGCGCCTGCCCGACGGCGAAACTGGCATCCGCAAGACCTGGATCCGGTTTCTGCAGGACGTGCTTGCCGAAAATCCGGCGATCGAATACGCGACCGACGTTCCGCCGTTCAAATTCGTGCAGTGGGACGGCAAGGTGGTGCGCGAAATCCCACGCCTTCGTATCAAGCCGGGCATGACGCCCGACGCGAAGAACTTCAAGACCGGCTATGCCGACATGGCGATCGAGTCATGGCGTCTGTTCGAGCGACTGCAAAAGGAAGGAGCGATTCCGGCGCATGTGAAGTTCCAGATCAGCATCCCGACGCCGATTGCGCCGACCTACAACAACATGGTGCCGGCCGACCGGCCGAAGCTACTGCCGCCGCTCACGCAGCATTTCATCGGCGAGGTGCAGAAGATCGCGAGCGCGCTCCCCAACGACCACATCGCGATCCAGTGGGACGTGTGCCAGGAGGTGCTGGCCTGGGAGGGCTACTACGAGCCGGGGCCGGTCGATTTCAAAGCCGAGACCATCGACGTGCTGGGCCGGATCGGTGACGCCGTGCCCTCCGCAATCGAGCTCGGTTATCACCTTTGCTATGGCAGCCCGGCCGACGAGCACATGGTGCTGCCCAGGGACTCCGGCCTCATGGTCGAGATGGTCAACGCCATCGTGGCGCGCGTGAAGCGGCCAATCCAGTTCTTCCATCTGCCGGTGATCAAGGCGCGCACCGACGACGCCTACTATGCGCCACTGAAAAACCTGAAGCTCAAGCCGGACACGCAGCTTTATCTCGGCCTGATCCACCACAACGACGCAGCCGGTGACGCCACCCGCCTCGCCACCGCTCGGCGCCACACTCGCGTCGACGGGATCGCCACCGAGTGCGGCATGGCGCGCGGCGACCCGGCGCGGCTGTCAGCACTGCTTGCGGCGCACGTGAAGGCAGTGGAAGTGGGTTGAACCACGGGCGCTGTCAGTCACCCCCCGTTTGCAGGGGAGGTGAACCGAATTTCGCGGCACCAAACCGCTACGCCGCGACCTTCACGTACTCGAAGTTGCCGGGGCGGTTGTCGATACCCACTTTGGGCGGCGAAATCCACGACGCGAACTGCCCTGGCTCACTGACCGGCGTCATCAGCGATGCGATGAAATCGCCGTCGGCGGCTGACGGCAGATATTTGTCCCGTTCCTTGTCCCAGGCGGCGTCATCCAGCAGCACGCCGGCGGGCGTCGCCTGCACGTTCCTGAACTCGCCGATCTGGCGGTGGAACGCGACATGCGGCAGCGCCAGGCGGAACTGCACGCCGGTGCGCTCGATGATCTTGTTGAAGCGCTCGATGCCCTTGGCACAGTCGCGCGTGTAGTCGTCGCGCAGCCGCATGTTGAGCGCGGTCAGCGCCGGCTCGTCGACCAGCTTGATCTCGCCGTCGACGTATTTCAGCACCGGATAGATCGAGTTTTCCAGCCGGTGATCGTCGTCGATCGAATTCTCCCGGAAGCGGCCCTTGATGCCGGAATTGAAGGCGTTGGCCGCGTTGGTCGAGACCTCTGAGCCGAACAGGTCGAGCGACAGCGAATAGTGCAGGTTGAGCTTCTTCTGGATGGTCGGCAGATCGACCACGCCGAGCGCGCGGACCTTCGCGATATCGTTCGGGTCTTCGATGCGAGCCGCCTTCATCGCCTCGCAGGTGCGCTGAATGGTGCGGCCGATGCCGGTTTCGCCCACGAACATATGGTGCGCCTCTTCGGTCAGCATGAAGCGGCAGGTGCGCGATAGCGGATCGAACCCGGACTGCGCCAGCGATTCGAGCTGCATCTTGCCGTCGCGGTCGGTGAAGAACGTGAACATGAAGAACGACAGCCAGTCCGGCGTCGCCTCGTTGAAGGCGCCGAGCATGCGCGGTGAATCCGCGCTGCCGGAGCGGCGGCGCAGCAACTCGTCGGCCTCCTCACGGCCGTCGCGGCCGAAATACTTGTGCAGGAGATAGACCATCGCCCAGAGGTGGCGGCCCTCCTCGACGTTGACCTGGAACAGGTTGCGCATGTCGTAAAGCGATGGCGCGGTCTTGCCGAGATAGCGCTGCTGCTCGACCGACGCAGGTTCAGTGTCACCCTGGATGACGACCAGGCGGCGCAGCATGGCGCGATATTCGCCGGGAATTTCCTGCCAGGCCGGCTCACCCTTGTGCTTGCCAAAAGGGATCGTGCGGTTCTCCTCCTGCGGAGCCAGCAAGATGCCCCAGCGGTATTCCGGCATCTTCACGTAGTCGAACTTGGCCCAGCCCTTGGGATCGACCGACACGGCGGTGCGCAGATACACGCTCGCCTCCTGGAAGCCCTCCGGCCCCATGTCCTTCCACCAGTCGAGATAGCCAGGGTGCCAGCCCTCCAGCGCCTTGAGCACGCGGCGGTCCTCGGTGAGGTTCACGTTGTTCGGGATTTTCTCCCGATAGTCGACGTTGATGAGGTCCATGGGCAGGCTCCCTTAAACTCTCTTGGTATCGAATACGGCCTTCTGGCCGGTGCCATAGCGGCGCAACGCGCCCTCTTCTCCAACGGCATTGGGGCGCTGGAAGATCCAGTTCTGCCACGCCGTCAGCCGGGCGAAAATCTTGGTTTCCATCGTCTCGGGCCCGCCGAAGCGCAGATTGGCTTCGAGCCCTGTGAGGCCGTCGGCCGAAAAGCTTGCGCGCTCCTCGAGGAACACGCGGATTTCGTCTTCCCAGTCGATGTCGTCGAGCGCAAACGTAATGAGGCCCAATTCCTCGGCGGCTTCCGCGTCCAACATTTTACCGGCCGTCTTGCGCGAACTCTCCACTGCGCCGTCATCGTCGAGAAACCGGGTCGCGAGCCGGGTCAGACCGTTCGACATCGGATAGGCGCCGAAGTTGACCGGAGCGAGCGCCACTGCGGCCGGCGGCCTGTTATCGCCGCCACGCTGCCCCACCAGCATGTAGGACCGGTCGGCGGCGAAAATAAGTTCCGCCAAGGTGCCGGCGAAGCAGGAGCCCGGCTCGATCAACGTCACCAGCGTGCGCGATGTGAGATCGACGCGCTTGAGCACACGCTTCCACTTGAGACGGATTTCGCGCGCCAGCCAGTGATCCTTGTTGGCATCGAGAAACGCGTCGTAGGCCAGCACCGCAGCTGCATCGCCCGTCGACTTGAACACGATCGCCGCAGTATCGAATTCATTCATCCGGATGTCGAGGATGGCGTCGTCGAGTTCGCGCGCCAGTGCCAGCGGCCAGAACGCCGAACCTTGCGCCGTCAACGCCTCGGCGTTGGCCGGGGGTGCTGCGTCGGGACCACGCAGGGTGATTGTGGCGATCCGGCCCGCTATCTCGACCGAAACGTGCTTGCTCTCGCGGCCGTTTGCCGTCGCACGCACTTCGATCGGTGCAAGAACGATGCCCTTGGCGTCTGCCGGCCGGTCGGACCTGGCGGCGAACTCCTTGGTGCGCGTCTTCACCACCTCGTCGAGCTTGGAATTCGGCGCAACCTCGTCGACCAATTTCCAATCGACCGCGCGCTTGCCCTTGATGCCCTCCTCCGTGGTGCAGAACACATCGGCATGGTCGCGTCGCACCTTGCGCTTGTCGGTGACTCGCGTGAGCCCGCCGGTGCCGGGCAGCACCGCCAGCAGCGGCAGCTCCGGCAGCGAGACCGTGGAGGAGCCGTCATCCACCAGGATGATGTGGTCGGCCGCAAGGGCCAGTTCGTAGCCGCCGCCGGCGCAGGAGCCGGTCACCACGCAGATCATGCGCTGGCCGGAGTTTTCGCTGGCGTCCTCGATGGCATTGCGGGTCTCGTTGGTGAACTTGCAGAAGCCGACTTTGTGGGCGTGGCTGGCGCCGGCCAGCATGCGGATGTTGGCGCCGGCGCAGAACACACGCGGCTTGCCCGAGCGCAGCAGGATGACGCGCACCTGCGGATGCTCGAAGCGCAGCCGCTCCAGCGCATCCGCGAGCTCGATATCCACGCCGAGATCGTAGGAGTTGAGCTTGAGCTGGTAGCCCTCGAACAACGGCGCGTTCTCGTCCACGTCCATGGTGAGCGTCGCGACCTCGCCTTCGGTCGCGAGCTTCCAATGGCGATAGCGCGACGGATAGGTCTTGAAATCGATTCGGCTCTTGCCGTCGGATAATTTGCGGTCTGCTTCAGCCATACGCCAACCACCCAGGGGCTGTCATGCCCTGCGAAGGCGGGGCACCCAGCACTTTCATACACCGCCCGCGGCACTGGATCATCCGCTTTCGCGGATGATGACAGCGGAGCTATGGCAGCGCCCGCCGCACAAAATCCACGATCGCATCCAGCGTCTGCTCCGGCGCCTCACGATGCGGCACGTGTTTGGTGTCCGGCAGCATCAGCACCTCGACCGGGCAGTAGCACTCCTCCTGCGCGATCTCGACCTGCCGCATAGTGCCGTACTGGTCATCGACGCCCTGGATGATCAGCACCGGCACGCGGATGTAAGCCAGTTCCTCGGTCAGGTCCCATTTGCGGAAATCGCCCTTGAGCCAGACGTCGCTCCAGCCGTGCGCGGTGGCGTCGACGTCGTCGTGGTAGCGCGCCAGGCGCGCCCGCAGATCTGTGGTGTCATAGGCCCTGCGGAATTCCTGGATCGACGTGCTGGTGACGTCCTCGACGATGAAATGCGGCGCCATCAGGACGATCCCGTTCACCCGATGATCCTGGAAGCTGCCACCGTAGATCGCAGCGATCGAGGCGCCGTCGCTGTGGCCGACCAGCAGGCCGCGTTGAAACCCGATGGCATCGAGAATTTTTGGCAACGTCTTGCGTGCCTCGTCGTGCATGAAGTCGAGCCGGCGCGGCAGTTGCGCGGGGCTCGACCGGCCGTAGCCTTGGCGGGAATAGACGAACACGCCACAGCCGGTCGCGTCGGCAAGGTTGTCCGGGAAATCGCCCCACATGCCGACGCAGCCGAGCCCCTCGTGCAGCACGATGAGCGTCGGCGCGTCGCCGGGCCGCGGGCCGATCATGCGGTATTCGAGGCGCTGGTCGCCGAGTTCGAGGAAGCCTTGGTCGGGAAGCGGGATCATTGGGACATAACGTAAAGACATGGATGCTCGGCACAAGACCGGCACCCACCGAACAATCTTTGCCGGCGGCTATGTCGTCAGCAGCAGATAGGTTCCCTGGATCACGCAGCAACCCCCAACGGCAGTGATCAGGCGCGTCGTCCACGCGCGGAATTGTGCATCCGTCATCACTTGCAGGATACGTTTGGCCAGCGTGGTGCCAAGCATGGCCGCACCGACGGCTAGCACCGCGAGCACCGGATCAAGTGACGCCGCCTGGTCGATCAAGCCACCGAAGTAGGCGAGCTTCATCGCATGGCAAGCGATCTGGCAGATTGCTTTGCTCGCGATGATCTCGCGACGGTCGAGCTTTCCCCCAAGGAAATAGCTGTCGATCAGCGGACCGGAGACACCGGCCATCAGCATGAGCGCCATGGAAACCAGGCCATAACCGACCGCCTGGGGACGGCTTTCCGGATCGGGCTTCAGACTCGCCGGCAGATACAGCAGGATCGGCGTAAGCCCAAGGAAAATGAGCGCCACCGGCTTGCTTGGCACATACAGGATGAAGGACCAGACGGCGAACGCGAGCGCGCTCCCCAAGAGAAAGAAACCGACCGGGAGCCAACGAATGTGGCGCCACCACAGCAGCGCCCGCCAGCCATTCGAGGCCATCTGCGTCACTGCGTGCAGCACCATCGCGGCCGGCAGAGGCATCACCACGATGAGAATGCCCATCAGGATCATCCCGCCAGCCATACCGAAGATGCCCGAGATGAACGAGGTGGCGACGATAATGAGGCTGAGCGATGCGATGAGCAGCGGCGTCATGGACGAATCCTCCGGGCAACCGCGCCGCCGAGCGAAGCGAGGGGCCGGCGCCGCGCTCGCCTTCGGCTTCCCGCGCGAACGTGATGCGCTGCTTGAGCGCCCGGTGCAAACTGAGTTATGTTGCCGTCAGCATCAGCTTTTTTGATGGTCGAAGATGCGGAAGCTGCCCTTTCTCAACGGCATCAAGGCGTTCGAAGCAGCGGCGCGGCACGGGAGCTTTACCGGCGCGGCCGACGAGATGAACGTCTCGCCCGCCGCCGTCAGCCGGATGGTGCATCTGCTCGAAGCACGAATTGGCGTAACGCTGTTCGAGCGCACGCCGAACCATCTGGTGGTGACGGAGGCCGGACGCGCCTACCAGACCGGCCTGACGCCGATCTTCGACGCCATCGCCAATCTCACGGCGCAAGTCACTGCGCAGGCCGGCACGCGCGTTCTCACCATCGGGGTCGGCCCGACGTTCGCGATCCGCTGGCTCATTCCCCGCCTCACGGACTTGCAAAAGGAGCAGCCCGACATCGAGGTGCGGTTCGCCACCGGCGGCGTAGCCGCGCCGTTCGCCGACGACTGGACCTGCGGCATCAAGTTGGGAGATGGCAACTGGCCGGGCCTGACATCCGAAATGCTGTTCGCTGCCGATCTTTTGCCGGTCTGCGCGCCGCGCCTTGCGGCACGATTGAAGCAGCCCGCCGATCTCAAGGGGCCGGACCTTCTGCGGGTCGTGCATGCGGGCGGTGACTGGCCGAACTGGCTGAAGGCCGCGGGAGTGGCTCGGGTTGCCGCCAAGGGTCCGCAGTTCGAATATTACGGACAGGCGCTGCAAGCCGCCGCGGACGGGGCCGGCGTCGCGATGGGCATCAGGCCCTATATCGACGACGACCTGCGGGCCGGCCGGCTGGTGGCGCCATTCTCGCTCACGGTGCCGAAGGGCGAGCACTGGTATCTCGTCTATCGCGACGCCCGCCGCGATCAACGCGACTTCGTCGCATTCCGGCAATGGCTGATGAACGCCACGCAACCGCGCCCGGCGCGAAGGCGAAACCGTGGGTCCTAGATTCCCAAATACCGGTGCTGGACATCCGGCGCGGCGGCGAGCTCCTGCGAGTTGCCGGTCCACACCACGCGGCCGCGCTCGATCAGATAGTGCCGATCGGCGATGCGCGTCAGGGCCTCGACGTTCTTGTCGATCACCAGGATCGATTGTCCGGCCTGCTTGAGCCGCGTCAGGCAGCTCCAGATTTCCGCGCGGATCAGCGGCGCGAGGCCTTCGGTCGCCTCGTCGAGGATCAGCAGGCGCGGATTGGTCATCAGCGCGCGACCGACCGCCAGCATCTGCTGCTCGCCGCCCGAGAGCAAATTGGCCATGCTGCCGAGCCGCTCGGCCAGCCGCGGAAACAGCTCGCAGACCTTCTCCAACGTCCAGGGCTGGGGGGCCGCCGAGCGGTTGGCCGCGGTCGCGACCAGGTTCTCGCGCGTGGTCAGGTTGGGGAACACTTGGCGGCCTTCCGGCACCAAGCCGATGCCGAGTTGACCCACCCGGTACGACGGCAGCGTGCGAATTTCCTGGCCGTCGAAGCGGATCGAGCCGGCCCGCGCCGGCGTCAGCCCCATGATCGAGCGCACGGTCGTGGTCTTGCCCATGCCGTTGCGGCCCATCAACGTCACCATCTCGCCCGGCGCGATGGCGAGCGACACGCCGTAGAGCACCTGACTGGCTCCGTAGCAGGTCTCGATGCCGTCGATGGCGAGCAGCGCGTCAGACATGCGCCGCCCCTGCGTCGGTTACGACCTCCTGCTCGCCAAGATAGGCCTGCCGCACCTCGGCATTGGTGCGGATCGCCGACGGCGAGCCCGAGGCGATGACGCGGCCGCAGACCAGCACCGTAATGCGGTCGGCGAGCGCGAACACCGCTTCCATGTCGTGCTCGATCAGCAGGATGGTCAGCTCCCGTTTGAGCTCGCGTAGCGTCCTGACCATCCGGCTGGATTCGTCCGGCCCCAGTCCCGCCATCGGCTCGTCGAGCAGCAGCATGCGCGGCTTGGTGGCGAGCGCCATCGCCAGCTCGATCTGGCGGTGCTCGCCGTGGCTCATGTTGGAAACCAGGACGTCGCCGCGGTCGGCCAGACCGACGCGCTTGAGCGCGTCCCGCGCCGGCTCGCGCAATTCGCGGCTGCGGCGCGCATCGTCCCAGAAATGGAACGAATGCCCGGCATGGGCCTGCACGGCCAGCGCCACGTTGTCGAGCGCCGTGAAGTCGAGAAACAGCGACGTGATCTGGAACGAGCGCGCCAGCCCGAGCTGGCTGCGCTCATAGACCTGCAATTCGGTGATGTCCTGCCCGTCGAAATGGACCCGACCGGCGTCCGGCCTGATCTCTCCGGTGAGCTGGCCGATCAGCGTGGTCTTGCCGGCGCCATTCGGGCCGATGATGGCGTGCAGTTCGCCGCGCGCAACGTCGAGCACGATGTCGTCGGACGCCACCACGCCGCCGAACCGCTTGGTCAGGCCCGAGACCTTGAGCAAGGCGTCAGCCACGGCGGGCGCTCGCGATCAGGCCGTCGATGCCGCCGCGCGCGAACAGCACGATCAGCAGCAGCATCGGACCGAGAATCAGTTGCCAGTATTCCTTCGCGGCCACCACCTCCTTGCCGGTGATGACATGGCTGGCGAAGCCGATGAGATGGGGCAGCGTCTCCTCCAGCACCAGCAGCGCGACCGAGCCGATCACCGGCCCGAAAACCGATCCCATGCCGCCGAGCACCGCCATGACGATCAGATCGCCGGAACGGGTCCAGTGCATCATGGCCGGACTGATGAAGTTTGTGTGGTTGGCAAGCAGCGCGCCAGACAGGCCGCAGATCACTCCCGCGATCACGAAGCAGACCAGCTTGTAACGGAACGTCGGAAAGCCGATCGCCCGCATGCGCCGGTCGTTGGAGCGTGCACCCTGAATCACGGCGCCGAAGCGTGAGTTGATAATGCGCCAGACCACATACACGGTCGCCAGCAGCAAGACGAGGCATACGTAATAGAACACCGTACGGTTCGAAAGGTTGAGCAACCCGCCGAACTCGCTGCGCTTGTGGATCGTCAGCCCGTCGTCGCCGCCATAGCGGTCGAGGCCGTTGGCGATGTAATAGACCATCTGCGCGAAGGCGAGTGTGATCATGATGAAATAGACGCCGCGGGTGCGCAGGCTGAGCGCGCCGACGCCGAGCGCGAACAGTCCAGACACCAGCAGCGCGAGCGGCCACTGCACGAAGCCGGTGTTGATGCCCTCCTTGGCGAGAATGCCGATGACGTAACCGCCGATGCCGAGATAGGCGGCATGGCCGAAGCTCACCATCCCGCCAAATCCCATGATCAGGTTCAGGCTCACCGCCGCGATCGCGAGAATGATGATGCGGGTGAACAGCGTCATCATGAAGGTATTGCCCGTCATCGCGGCATAGACCGGGATCAGCGCGAGCACGACGATGACGGCGGCGACGAAGGCATTACGCGGGGTGATCATGCCGCTCATTTACCGGCCGCCGGAAACAGGCCCTCCGGCCGGAATATCAGAACCAACGCCATCAGCAGGTAGATCAACATCGACGACAGCGCCGGCCCGGCGCTAGAGCCCGCGCTATAGCTCAGGAAGTAGCGCACCAGATCCGGCAGGAACGCGCGGCCGATGGTGTCGATCAGGCCGACGATGATGGCTGCCGCGAACGCGCCGCGGATCGAGCCGATGCCACCAATGATGATCACGACAAACGCAAGAATCAGGATGTTCTCGCCCATGCCGATCTGCACGAAGGAAATCGGCGCCTGCATCATGCCGGCGAAGCCCGCGAGCGCTGCTCCCAGCCCGAACACCAGCGTGTAGAGCAGTTTGATGTTGACGCCGAGCGCCCCGACCATCTCGCGGTTGGATGCGCCGGCGCGGATCAGCATGCCGACGCGGGTTCGCATCACAATGATGTAGAGCAGCGCCGCGACCGCCAGCGTCGCCAGGATGATGACCAGGCGATAGAGCGGGTAGTAGACGCCCGGTAGCACCTGCACTGCGGTGAGCATCTCCGACGGCAGCGAGATCGTCCGTCCTTCCGGGCCCCAAATCAACCGGACCAGCTCATTGAAGAAAATCAGCAGGCCGAAGGTTCCGAGCACGTGATCGAGGTGGTCGCGCCCATACAGCGGGCGGATCGCAATGACTTCCAGCACCATTCCTGCGATCAGCGTCGCCAGCAGTCCAAGAGCGAATCCGGCGACGAAGCTGTCCGTCACCTCGACGAAGGTCGCGGCGAAATAGGCACCCAACATGTAGAGCGAACCGTGCGCCAGATTGACCATGTCCATGATACCGAAGATCAAGGTCAGGCCGGCCGCCAGCAGAAACAGCAGCATGCCGAGCTGCATGCCGTTAAGGCATTGTTCGAAGAGATACAGCATCGTTTCGCTTGCCCCAGACTCGCCGTCATCCTTCGAGACGCCGCGCCACGCGGCTCCTCGGGATGAGGCCGGTGGTTATGGCAACCATCCCGCACTGGCCGCACGTTCCGACCTCATCCTGAGGAGCCCGCCGAAGGCGGGCATCTCGAAGGATGGGCCGCAAACACGGTCTCACCCCGCACATAGCAGGGATGAGGCCACTCTGTCTCGCAAAAAACAAGACGGCAGAAGCACGCGCTTCTGCCGTCGTTCAACGATCTTCGGATGCCGCCTCAGTTCGGCATCTTGCACTTCTGGACATGCTTGTCCTGGTCGTTCTCCACGATGGTGGCGACGGTCTTCATGCGGAACTCGCCGCCTTCATTGACCGCTTCCTGGAGATAGAAGTTCTGGATCGGGATGTGGTTCGGTCCGAACTTGAAGCTGCCGCGCACCGACTTGAAGTCCGCCTTCCGGGCGGCGTCGCGCATCCCGTTCTTGTTGGTGAGATCGCCCTTGACCGCCGTGACCACGCTGTCGAGCAGCGGCACGGCATCGTAGGTCTGCGAGCCGTAGAACGACGGGTCGGTCTTGTGCTTCGCCCGGAAGTCGGCGACGTACTTCTTGTTGGCCTCGTTCGGAAGGTCGCGCACCCACTGCTGCGCGCCGGGGATGCCGAGCGCCTGGTCCTTCAACCGCGGCAACGACAGCGAATCAATGGTGAACGCGGTGTAGAGCGGAATCTGACCCTTGAGGCCGGACTGCGAATACTGCGTGATGAACTGGATGCCGGGGCCGCCCGGATAGAACGCAAAGATCGCATCGGGCTTGGCGTTGCGCGCCTTCGAAAGCTCGGCCTGAAAGTCGACTTGCGTCGGCCAGGTGGTCAGTTCGCGGCCGACGATCTTGCCCTTGAAGGTCGCTTCGACGCCTTCGAGCATGTCCTTGCCGGCCGCGTAGTTCGGGCCGATCAGGAACGCGCTCTTGACGCCCTTCTGATTCATGTAGAGGCCGATCGCCTGCGGCGTCTGGTCGTTGTTCCACGACGTCGAGAACACGTATGGCGAACACATCTCGCCAGCGAGCTGAGAGGCGCCGGCGTTGGTGATGATGGTGAAGGTCTTGGAGTCGATGATCGGCTTGAGCGAAGCGAGCAGCACATTGGACCAGATGATGCCGACGATGAAGTCGACCTTGTCGGACTCGATCAGCTTCTGGACCTTCTGCACGCCGACTTCAGGCTTGACCTGATCGTCCTCGTAGATCACTTCGACCGGCAGGCCGCCGAGCTTGCGGCCGTGATGGTCGAGCGCGAGCTCAAACGAGTTGCGCATGTCGTTGCCGATCGCTGCGACCGGGCCGCTGAACGTGCTGATGAAGCCGATCTTGACGGTCTTCTGCTGGGCCAGAGCCGGCGCCGTGGCGAGCGCGAGAACGGCGCAGGTGGCCAAAAGGGTGCGTTTCATAATGTTCCTAACCTCCCGGTGAGTGATTGGCGGCGACTTTAGCGCGCAGAGCCCTCGGCGCGCAATTTGAAGCGCTGTATTTTTCCGGTCGCCGTCTTCGGCAGGTCCCGGCGGAACTCGATCCAGCGCGGATATTTGTAGGGCGCGAGCTTCTGCTTGCAGTGGTCCTGGAGCGTCCGCGACATGAGGTCGCCAGCCTTGGATTCGGCGGCCTTTTCCGGATCCTTGAGCACAACAAAGGCCTTGGGCTTGGTCAGCCCCTCGCCGTCCAGCCAGGCCACAACGGCTGCTTCTAGAACATCAGCATGGCTTTGCAGCGCCCCCTCGACCTCGAACGGCGAGACATACTGGCCGGAGACCCGGAGCATGTCGTCACGGCGGCCGCAGTAGACGAAATAGCCGTCGGCGTCCTCGATGTATTTGTCCCCGGAGCGGGTCCATTCGCCCAGAAAGGTCTGCCGCGACTGCTCGCGGTTGTTCCAGTACATGATGGCGCTGGTCGGGCCGGCGACCAGGAGCTCGCCCATGTCGCCCTTTTTCACCGGCAGACCATCGTCGTCGACCAGCTTGATGATGTAGCCGGGGACCGGCTTGCCGGTGGTGCCGTACTTCAGGTCTTCCGGATGATTCGACAGGAAAATGTGCAGCATCTCGGTAGAACCCAGACCATCGAGGATGTCCGTACCGTAACGCTGCGCCCAGCGCCGGCCGACATCCTCCGGCAGCGCCTCGCCGGCCGACACACAACGCCGGAGCGGCACCTCGCCATGCTGCGGCGCATTCGGGCTCGCCAGGAAAGCGGCGTAGAAGGTCGGCACCGCGTAGAACACCGTGACCGGGTGGCTTCGCAAAAGTGCCGCGACGCCGTCCGGCGTCGGGCGATCGGGCAGCAGCACTGTGGTGGCGCCGGCCGACATCGGAAACGTCAGCGCGTTGCCGAGCCCATAGGCGAAGAACAGCTTGGCGACCGAATAGCAGACGTCGTTTTCGGTCAGGCCGAGATATGGCCCTCCGTACAGATCGTCGGTCAGGCGAAGGTCCGCCTGCACGTGCACCGCGCCCTTGGGCTTGCCGGTCGAGCCCGAGGTGTAGAGCCAGAACGCGATGTCGTCGCGCGTGGTTGCCGCGGTTGCGGAGTCGGATTTGGCAGCATCGATCATATCCTCGAAGCCCCGGTGCCCGTGGCCGTTATCGCCGGAGACGACAACCGAGAGCTCGGGAGATTCGGCAATCAGCTTCTCGAATTTCGGATACAGCGCGTCCGACACCACCAGCACGCGGGCGCGGCTGTCCGCCAGCATGAAGCGGTAGTCGTCCTCGGTCATCAGTGTGTTGACCGGGACCGCGACGACGCCGGCCTTGATGCAGCCCAGGAACGCCGTCGGCCAGTCGATGGTATCGAGCAATGCGATCAGCACCCGCTCCTCGCGCTGCACTCCGAGCGAGCGCAACGCCGCGCCGAAACGCGCCACGCGATCCGCCAGCGTCCCGTAGGTCCAGCTTCCCCGGGGATCGATGAAGGCAACCTTGTTGGCGCGGCCCGCCTTCAGGTTGCGGTCGAGGATATCGGCGGCGAAGTTGTATTCGCGCGGGATGGCGCCCACCGGGTCGGCAGGCGTCGTGGAATCCGCCGGTGCGCGGGCATCGGCCGCAAGAGACATCGCATCCCCTCGAAAAGATGAACTATTATGCAGGGCGCAAACACCAGCCGCAATGCGCTTGCCTCGTACCGAACTGGAACTTAAGTCCATGATCCTCAGCCGCGACCGCATCCTGACCACGCATGTCGGCAGCCTGCCCCGCAACGAGGTCCTGACCGATCTCCTGGTGCGGCGCGAAGCCAGCCAAAGCATCGACGGCGCGACCATGGCGGCCGAGATGGACAAGGGCGTCGCCGAGGTGGTGGAGCGCCAGCGCGCGGCCGGCATCGACATCGGCAACGACGGCGAGCAGCAGCGGGTCGGCTTCCAGACCTACGTGCCGCAGCGCATGTCTGGCTTCGGCGGCGAGTCCAAACGGCCGCGGACCCGCGACCTGAACGAATTCCCCGAACTGGTCGAGCTGATGAAGCTCCGCTTCCCCAAGCGCGCCAACAGCCACAACGCGCCGCAGGCGATCGCCGACGTGAAATATCTCGACGACGCGCCGATCAAGGACGAGCTTTCGCGCTTCAAGCGCATCGCCGGAAGCCACTTCGCCGAGACCTTCATGACGGCGGCGTCGCCCGGCATCATCGCCACCACCATGATCAACGCCCATTACGACTCGCACGAGGCGTATCTGATGGCGCTGGCGCGCGAGATGAAGATCGAATACCGCGCGATCCACGACGCCGGAGTCGTGCTGCAGATCGACGCGCCCGACCTCGCGATGTCGCGCACCATCAATTTCCAGGAAAAATCCGACGCCGAATTCCAGAAAATCTGCGAATTGCAGGTCGAGGCGATCAACAACGGCATCGAAGGCATCCCACGCGACCGGGTTCGGCTGCACTGCTGCTGGGGCAACTGGGATGGGCCCCACCTGTTCGACATCGCGCTCGAAAAGGTGCTGCCGATCTTTCTCCAGGCGAATGTCGGCGCGCTGTCGATCGAGTTCGCCAATCCGCGGCACGCCCATGAATACGAAGTGCTGCAACGCATCCCGCTGCCCAAGGACATGATCCTGATCCCCGGCGTGATCGAGAGCACCAGCAACTTCGTCGAGCACCCCGAAGTGGTGGCGCGCCGCATTCAGGAGGCGGTCGCGGCGGTCGGCGACCGCGAGCGGGTGGTCGCCTCGACCGATTGCGGTTTCGGCACATTCGCGGGCCGCGAATACGTCATCTCGGGCGCGGTGTGGAAGAAGCTCGAGGCGCTGCGGGCCGGCGCCGATATCGCTTCGGCGAGGCTGTGGGGCAAGAAGAGCGCGGCATAGTCGCCCACCGCTGCCCAACATTGTCGCGGCGTAGCAGGGAAGACTATGATCCAGCAGACAACGCCCGGACTACGGGCCGTCCGAACGGGGAGGA
This sequence comes from Rhodoplanes serenus, assembly GCA_945897515.1. Classification (GTDB taxonomy): domain Bacteria; phylum Pseudomonadota; class Alphaproteobacteria; order Rhizobiales; family Xanthobacteraceae; genus Z2-YC6860. Next base: position 56,183 of record CAMDFO010000002.1, read on the forward strand.
TATCAACGATGCACGCGATCAACCGGACCTTGGCGCTCTCCGGCGCCCTCCTGCTGGCGCTCGGCTCCGCTGCCCTTTCTCAGGCCGATTACCCGACGCGCCAGATCACCATCGTGGTTTCGGTCGCACCCGGCAGCCAGGCCGACCAGTTCGCCCGCCTGATCGCGGAGCCCCTGCAACAGCGCCTCGGCAAGCCGGTGGTAATCGAGAACCGCCCCGGCGGCGGTCAGGTCACCGGCGTCAACGCCGCCGCCAAGGCCGCGCCCGACGGCTACACGCTGATGCACGGTAATCTCTCCGGCTTCATCATCTCGCCGCAACTCCGCGATCCGGTGCCCTACAACACGCCGAGGGATTTCGTGCCGATCGCACTGACGCTCTCGGGGCCGTCGGTGCTGGTGGTCGACCCCAAGCTGCCGGTCCACACCGCAGCCGAGCTGATCGCCTATGCCAAGGCCAATCCCGGCAAGCTGAACTACGGCTCGCACGGCGCGGGCTCGTTCACCCACGTCTCGACCGAGTTGTTCAAGGGCATCACCGGCACCGACATGGTGCACGTGCCATTCAACGGCGGCGGGCCGCTGGCGATCGGCTTTCTTTCCGGGCAGGTCCAGGTCGTGATCTTCGACCTGGTCAGCATCCGATCGCATGTCGACGCCGGCAAGGCGCGCGTGATCGCGCAAGTCGGCGACCAGCGCTCGCCGCATTACAAGGACATCCCCCTGCTGTCGGAGAACGTGAATCCCGCGCTCGCAGCCGACTTCTGGATGGGCATGGCCGCGCCGGCCGGCACGCCGCAGCCGATCGTCGACCGGCTGAACCGAGAGATCAACGCCATCATCAACACGCCGGAGTTCAAGGCCAAGGGCGAGGTCGCCTCGATGTATTCGCAGAACCGCTCCGCCAAGGAGTTCGGCGACAAGCTCGCCCGCGAATGGAAAATGTGGGGCGACGTGATCCGCGAAAAGCAACTCGTGGTCCGATGACGGCAAGCCGCCACTCAACGAAAGTCCAAGCATGATCTTCAGCCGCGATCGAATCCTGACCACGCACGTCGGCAGCCTGCCTCGCAACGAAACGCTGTCCGACCTGCTGATGATGCAGGAGGAAGGCAAACCGCACGACCCGAAGGTGCTCACTGACGAAATGGACAAGGCCGTCCATCACGTCGTCAGCGAACAAATGAAGGCCGGCATCGACATCGGCAACGACGGCGAGCAACGACGCATCGGCTTCCAGACTTACGTGCCGCAGCGCATGTCGGGCTTTGCCGGGGTGTCGAAGCGCCGCCGCGGCCGCGAGTTCGAGGAATTCCCGGACCTGCTCGCCTATATCATGCGCCGCTTCCCGAACCCGCCCAAAAGCCAGCAGGGCGCGCCCGAGGCGCAGGCCGATATCAAGTATCACGACTTGAAACCCATCACCGGAGAGACCACGGGCTTCAACCGGATCGCCGACGAACTGGGCGCGTTCTCCGAGCGGTTCATGACCGCGGCGTCGCCCGGCATCATCTCGACCACGATGCTGAACGCACACTACGACTCGCACGACACCTATCTCGACGCCATCGCGAGCGAGATGAGCAAAGAGTACCAGGCGGTCCACAAGGCAGGGCTGATCCTGCAGATCGATGCTCCGGACCTCGCGATGGATCGCACCATGATGTACCGCGATCTCTCCGACGCCGAGTTCGTCAAGCGCTGCGAACGCCATGTCGCGGCGATCAACAAGGGGATCGAGGGCATCCCGCGCGACCGGGTGCGGCTGCATGTCTGCTACGGCAACTGGGAAGGCCCGCACATCCACGATGTCCCGCTGGCGACGATCCTGCCGGCGCTCTACACCGCCAACGTCGGCGCGCTTTCGATCGAATTCTCCAATCCGCGCCACGCCCACGAATATTCCGCGCTGAAAAAGCATCCGCTGCCCGCCCACATGCTTTTGATTCCCGGCGTGGTCGAGACCACCTCGAACTTCGTCGAGCATCCCGAGGTGGTGGCGCGGCGCATCGAGGAGGCGGTGTCGGTGGTCGGCGACCGCGAGCGCGTCATCGCCTCGACCGACTGCGGTTTCGGCACCTTCACCAAGCGCGAGTGGGTGATCGAACCGGTGGTGTGGCTCAAGCTGAAATCGATCCGCGACGGCGCGGATATCGCCTCGCAGCGGCTGTGGGGCAAGAAGGTGGCGTGAGGCTCGGCCTCCCCGCTCCTCTCCCCAATACAGGGAGAGGCCAGAAAGCGATGCCGCGACGCTCCGAACACGCGCTATAATCACCACGAACCTCGGGCCGCGGCCCCACGAAACTCAGGAGACCCCCATGGACGACATCACCAAGCGCGACCCCGTGCAGATTCGCGCCGAGGACATCAACCCGCGCTACAACTGGGGCCGCGCGCTGCCGGCGCTCGGCATCATGGGGGTCGATTTCGAGGAGCGCGTCGATTACCGCCGGCTGCACAAATACCGGATCGGCCGCGCCCGGCAGGCGCTGGAGGCATCCAACCTCGGCGCGCTGCTGGTGTTCGACGTCAACAACATCCGCTACCTGACCTCGACCAAGATTGGCGAGTGGGAGCGCGACAAGCTCTCGCGCTGGGCGCTGCTGCCGCGCAACGGCGAACCGATCATCTGGGACTTCGGCTCTGCGGCGGTGCACCACAAGCTCTATTCGCCATGGCTCAAGCCGGAGAACTGCAAGGCCGGCCTCGTTGGCCTTCGCGGCACCGTCGCGCCGCAGTTCGGCCTGATGAAGCGCCACGCCGAGGAGATCGCCGCAATCCTGCGCGAGCACGGCGTCGCCAACATGCCGCTCGGCGTCGACATCATCGAGCCGCCGATGATGTTCGAGTTGGAGAAGGCCGGGCTCAAGATCGCGGACGGCCAGCAGACCATGCTGGAGGCCCGCGAACTGAAATCGGCCGACGAGATCGCGCTGCTCAACCGCGCCGCCGCGATGGTCGACGGCGCCTACCAGCTCGTCAACGACATGCTCAAGCCGGGCGTGCGCGAGAACGACGTCGTCGCCGAGGTCAACAAGTTCCTCTACACCCATGGCTCCGACGACGTGGAGGCGATCAACGCCATTTCCGGCGAGCGCTGCAATCCGCACCCGCACAACTTCACCGACCGCATGATCCGCCCCGGCGACCAGGCGTTCTTCGACATCCTGCAATCGTTCATGGGCTACCGCACCTGCTATTACCGTACCTTCAACGTCGGCCGCGCCACCGACAGCCAGCGCGACGCCTACAAGAAGGCGCGCGAGTGGCTCGACAATGCGATGGCGCGGATCAAGCCCGGCGCCACGACCTCGCACATCTGCGAGGTGTTCCCGACGGCGGACGAGTTCGGCTTCCCGGACGAAATGTCGGCGTTCGGGTTGCAGTTCGCGCATGGCCTCGGCCTGGCGCTGCACGAGCGCCCGATCATCTCACGCGTGGTCTCGATGGAACACCCGACCGAGATCAAGGAGGGCATGGTGTTCGCGATCGAGACCTATTGCCCGGCGACCGACGGCTATTCGGCGGCGCGCATCGAGGAAGAGGTTGTGGTGACCAACAACGGCTGCCGCGTGATCTCGCTGTTCCCGGCGGAGGAATTGCCGATCTCGCACCGGTATTGACACGAGTCATTCCGGGCGCGCGCAGCGCGAGCCCGGGATGACGGGAGAAACGGGAGGACGAAATGAAAATCGCACTACTCGCAGCAGCCAGCATCGGGATATCCGCTTTCATGACGCAGCCCAGTTCCGCCGCCGATATCACCGTATTCGCCACCGGCGCGTCGAAACGCGCCTACGAGACACTGGCGCCGCAGTTCGAGCGCGCGACCGGCCACAAGCTCGTCACGACGTTCGCGCTGCCGCCCGACCTGATTAAGAAAATGGAAGCGGGCGAACCGTTCGACGTCATGATCCTGTCCTACGACGTCGAGAACCTGATCAAGCAGGGCAAGCTCGCGGCCGGCTCACGCACCGTGTTCGGCAGGATCGGTATCGGCGTCGCCGTGACGCAGGGCGCACCGAAGCCGGACTTCAGCACGGTCGAGGCGTTCAAGCGTTCGCTGCTCAACGCGAAATCGATCGCAACCTCGGGCGAAGGCTCGAGCGGGCGCTACGTCGCCAGCCTGCTCGTCAAGCTGGGCATCGCCGACCAGATCAACCCCAAGATCAAGTCGGGCGGCGCCGGCACTTCGGCAAAGCTGGTATCCCAGGGCGAGGTGGATTTCGTGGTGTCGGGACTGCCGCCGCTGCTCGGCACGCCCAACATCGAGTGGCTTGGCTACCTGCCGGCCGAAATCAACAACTGGCTGGCCTTCACCGGCGGGATCAACGCAAAGGCGAGGCAGCCGGAAGCCGGTCGCGCGCTGTTGAACTTCCTGACCACGCCGGCCGCCATCGCGGTCTGGAAGGAGAACGGCCTGGAACCGGTCGGACCCTGAGCGCCGCCCCTGTGGGCGCCGTCACCGAACTGTCATAGGCAAGCGACTATTCTCCGCCATCCGCCGGCGGGGGCAATCGGCTATGCGTTCATCCATTACGGCTGGCTTCGTAGCGCTGCTCATGGCGGCACCCGCCGCGGCAGACGTGACGATACGCGAACACCGCAGCGACGACACCCTGCTTATCCTCGGCACCTACAGCTTCGAGGGCGGCAAGACCCTGAACCTGACGGTCGGCATCGGCAGCGGGGCGTTCCGCGGCCCCAACGATCCGCCAAACACGATCTGGACGATCGGCGACCGCGGCCCGAACTTCACCTGCGGCGAAGCCAAGACTATCGCCGGCGTGACGCCGCAAGCCTGCGGCGAGGTACGCAACGGCCGCGTCTATCCGGTGCCGGGCTATGCGCCGTCGATCTACCGCGTGGTCCTGCTCGACGACGGCACCTTCCGCGTCACCGACGTCATCACGCTCAAGGACCGCGACGGCCGCCCGCTCAACGGCATGCCCAATCCGCTGTCAGTCGCCACCACCGAGACGCCGCTCGACGGCGCCGGCAAGCGTCTCGCGCAGGATGTCCATGGCATCGACGCCGAGGGCATCGTCCGCCTGGCCGACGGCACGTTCTGGGTCGGCGACGAGAACGGACCGTCGATGGTGCATTTCGCAGCCGACGGAAAAATGATCGTGCGCCACGTGCCGCACGGGACGGAAGCCGATTACGCGGGTGCGCGCTACGACGTGAAGGGGACGCTTCCGGCGATCCTGGCCAAGCGCCAAGCCAACCGCGGAATCGAGAGCATGGCGGTCTCGCCCGACGAGCGGTTCCTGTATTTCATCATGCAGAACCCATTGGCGAACCCGGATGCCGCGGCCTATCGAGCCGCCCACAATTCGCGCCTGTTCAAGATCGAGCGCGCGACGATGCGGGTCGCCCGCGAATACGTTTATACGCTCGACGACCCCAAGAGCTTCCGCCGCGACCCTTCGGAGGTACGGAGCGATCCGCGCATCAGCGAGATGATGGCCATCGGCACCGACCGGCTGATCGTGCTGGAGCGCAGCGAACAGACCACCAAGCTGCACGAGGTGGAGCTTGCGGGGGCGACGAGCATTTCGGGCACCCGATGGGACGACGCCGCGACGCGCCCGACGCTGGAGCAGAGCGACCTGGCCGCAGCCGGAGTCACTCCGGTAAAAAAGACGCTCCGGTTCGACACCGCCGATTTCCCGGCGATCGTCGGCAAGACCGAGGGTATGGCGCTCCTGGGCGACGGCGCGCTCGCCCTCATCAACGACGACGACTTCGGCATCAGCGGCGGCCGCACGCAGATCGTGGTGGTGCGCGGCACCGGCATCGCCAAGCGATAGCGCGGAATTGTCAGAGCGACGACGCTTGAGTCTCTTGCGCGCGGCGCGAGGCCCGGCCATCCTGAAAAACATGGCGCCCTACGTTCCAAAATACGTCTCGCCGAAGCAGGCCGCGGAGAGCAAAGCGCAACTGCGGCGGCGCCTCCTTTGGGTCGCCGCCGCCATTCCACTCTCGTTCTTTTTCTTTGCGTTCGCCTATAGCGACCAGGCGCCAGCCTTGCTGCGCACCGCCGTCGTCACGGTGGACCGTTCGCTCGGCTACCCGATCATCTGGCTGCTGGGTCTGATCCTGGGTTAGACTGAAATCTCGTTCACCCGCACCAACGACACGAACGGGGCAGGCACCACCGCCTGGAAGCCCGCCGGCGTGGCCATGCCGACGACCAGGACCTGCACGATCTGGAACGTGCCTTCCTTGTTGCTGGCCTTGCCGAGTTCGCTGCCGACCACGTAGGCGATGGTCGCGACCACGCAGGCGTCACGGCTGTTCGCTTCGGTGTTGACGGTCTGCAATGCCTTTTCGGGATTGCCGTCGAACACCGTGACGAAGCGCTCCATCTGCTCCTTGGTGTCGCAGATCACGCTGGTGCTGACCTTGATTTCGCGGCTGTTGTCGTTGGGTTGCTGTTGAGCCTGGGCCGCGGTGCCGAGCAGTGAAGCAGCCAAAGCAATACCGAGCACGAAACGCATGCGAACCTCCTCATCAAGAGAGGCGTGTCGCGTACTCCCCAGCCGCTGCCGCTCTCATCCACATCGATCACATCACTCGGAAAATGAACGGAACAATGCGGAAAAGGTTCCTTTGCGGATTTTCTTGAAGTGTCAGATCGACGCGCGATTCACGTCGAAAATCGGCGGGAATCGGAGAGAAAAACTCCGAGCTTTGAGATTTTCGGTGCGGTATCCGACTCAGGGACACGGCACGATCACCAATTGTTCAATATGCGTGAAGGACAACCCTACGGCTGCCGCAGACCGATGCAGCAGAGCCGCATCCGTTGCCGTCGCTAGCGACAGCAGTCGCGTCAGGTCTCGACTTCTTCGCTCTTCACAATCGAGAAGAACGCCGCCGGCTGGATCGGCTGAAACCCCTGCGCGGTGGTGATGCCGAGCACCAGCACCCGGACGATGTGATACGTCCCCCTGGTGCTCTTGGCCTTCGAAAGCTCATGGCCTTGCACGTAGGCCATCGTGGCCCCGATGCAGGCGGTTGGATTTTTCTCTTCGGTGTTGACCTTGTTCATCGCGACGGTGAAGTCGCCGTCGAACACGGCGACGAACCGCTCCATCTGCCGTTGCGTGTCGCAGATGACAGTGGTTCCCATCTGAACATGGGCATTGGGATCGGCAGCAGCGGCCGGAGCAACGAGGAACAGGCCGAACAGGAGGACACGAAGTGCGCCGTTCATGCGAATCTCCTCTCACGAGAAGCGTGTCGCGAACATCCGCATTCGCTTGGCCGCCCGTTGCTCCCTGTTAAATCAAATAGCGTGCCAAGACACGGAGTCGCGGTGGCATCATGCTCCGCCCAATCCCTTTAGCAATCGTTAACCACCCGAAAAACTCAGACCGAATATGGAATCCTCGGCCCGCCCTCCCGCAAAAATTCGGTGGGTCGGCACCCCCTCGCCACGGACCGCAGGCCGGCCGAATGGACCGGCAATCGCGCATAAAACGAATCAGTCGCTCCTGTGGCTGCCTTCAAAAGCGGCAGATCCCCGGACAGATTCGCCGCTTCCTCAGATCTTACGGCTGTCGTAGGCCCAGTGCAGCAGCGCCTGGCGCTGGCGCGGACGGCAATGCGGATCGCCGGGCTCGCAGTTGCGGCGCACCTGCGCGACGTGGCGTCGGATCGCCTTCCAGCGCTTGATCTGGCGGCGGTCCTCCTCCGGCATCCGTCTGCCGAGATAGTAGCGGCAGTACCACTGGAACCAGCCGCGCGGATCGTCGGAATGAATCCATCCCTTGGCACGCCAGACCGACAGCGGCTGACTGGCGTTGACGCCAAAATAATTGAGCGCGCAGTCGCGGCGTTGCGGCGAAAGCCTGGCGCGCTTCCACCAACTCGCCGGAAACTCCTTGCGGCAGTCGGTCATGTACTTGCCGCAGAACACGCCAAGCGCGAGCATCTGTTGTGGGGTGAGCTCCGGCTTGAACTCGGGATCGAAGCTGCGGCCGATGGGCGCCACGAGCTCGTAGCGGTAGCGCTTCTGCATCCGGTCATTGACTGCGACGATTCGCTTTCGTCGAACGCTGCTGATTGTTGTTTTCTTTTTCGTCGCCATCCGCATTCCCGGTCACTGCAATTGTCGGTAGTTTAGCCTTCACGGGCTATCTCTGACCGCAATGAGACACCTGGTTCCAAACCGGCCGCAAGGACAAAAAATCATGAAGGCCGAAGACCCCGCAATGCAGAAGCCACCAAGCGCCGAACTCACCACGGCGCGGGCGATGCAACGCGGCCTGCTGGGCCGGTGTCCGCATTGCGGCAGGGGCCGCATGTTCTCCGCCTTCCTCAAGGTCGCGGATCAATGCCCGGCCTGCGGCGAGGCTTTGCACCATCACCGCGCCGACGACTTCCCGGCCTACGTCGTGATCTTCATCGTCGGCCATATCATGGTGCCGCTGGTGCTGTCGGTGGAGACCCATTTCGCGCCGGCCTATTGGGTGCACATGGCACTGTGGCCGGCGTTGACGGTAGTGCTGACGCTTCTGCTGTTGCAGCCGGTGAAGGGCGCGATCGTCGCGCTGCAATGGGCGGTCGGGATGCACGGCTTTGAGGATTCGAAGCGCGAGCGCGCGATGGCGGTGAGCCGCCTCACGCCCGCGGCGCGCGCCGACGACGTTCCATGAAAATCATTTCGACGGCGCCCACGATAGCGGCCGGCGCGTCGCGATAGGTCAGACAGGGAACGATATTAGCTCTCAGACTGTCCGGCGTGGGCGTTTCCTGTTTCTCTGGCGGCTGACGATCGCCGCGCGACTTGGCAAAACGCTGCAGGTCCACTGCGGCGCGTTGTAAAGCCGGAATGCCGCTGCTGTCCCTAAGGTTCCAACCGGAAGCCGTGCGCGGTCTTCACCCACATCGGGCTGGGATGGCGCTCCGCGAGCGCGGCCGCGAGATATGCCTCCGGCACGCGCAACGTGATCGGCCGAACCGGCGCACGCCGCGGCCGATACCAAACCACTTCGATCGGCGCGCTTTGGAGCAAAGGCCCCAGCGGAACGAACATCGTTCCGCCTGCCCAGTATCGCGGCGGCCGATGCGACAGCAGCGCGCGATAGAACGCCGCGCCGCGGTACGCCGCCGCCGATTTACCTGCGGCCGATGCCGGCAAGGGCGGCAACGCGGCGCCCAAGGCGAGCAGAACGGCAAGCGCCGCGATCCTGGTCCCGCTCTTCATGCGCTCTCCCCACCATCCGGGATAGCGCCACGATCGCGGCGAGGTACCCGAATCCCTCCGCACCATCCTAGCAAGATTTCCGCTAGCCAATCCGGCGCGCGCTTTCGGCGGCGAACGCCGCAAGCCCATCCCGCGTGTTCACCGCCGGTGTCCAGCCGAGCTCACGCAGCCCTGGGGGCTCCGCAATCAGCGATCCCGCCAGCCGCTCATAGGCCTCGGTGCGGCCCGTCGCACGGAAGGCCGCCGCGAGCAGGGCCGCCGGCACAGGGATCAGGCCGGGACGACGGCCGAGGCCGGCACGCATCGCCGCGACCATCGCAGGCACGGTCAGCGGCTCGGGGTCGGCGACCACGAACGGCCGCCGCAGCGTGCCCGGCGCCTTGAGCACCGTGTCGATCGCGGCAACCAGATTGTCGAGCGCCAGCAGCGAGCGCCGCGCCTTCAAGCCGCCGAGCGGCAGCGGCCACGGCGTGCGCGCGAGATCCGCGAGCCGCGCCATGTTGCCCTTCACGCCCGGCCCATAGACCAGCACCGGCCGCAGCGCGGCCCAGTCGAGGCCGAGCTGCGCCAAACCTTGCTCCGCTGCGAGTTTGGACCGGCCGTAGGCGTCATCAGGCCGCGGCTCCAGGTCCTCGGTGATGATTTCCTGAGCCGTGGCGCCGCACTGCGCCCGGATCGACGACATGAACACGAAGCGCCGCACGCCGGCGCGCTCGGCGGAACGCGCCAGCCCGACCGTCGCCTCGGTGTTGAGTGCGCGATAGTCATCCTCCGGCACGCCCGACATGGCGTGCGCAATGCCGGCAGAGTGGATCACGGCATCGGCGTCGGCGAGCGCGGCAGACATGTTCTGCGGCTGGCGCAGATCGCCCACCACAGCGCTCGCGGCTTCCAGCGGAACCTCGCTCGGGCGGCGCAGCAGCACGCGCACCCGGTAGCCGCGTTTGGGCAGTTCGCGCAGCAGATGCCGCCCGATGAAGCCGGTCGAGCCGGTGAGCGCAACGATGGGCCGGTCCGCAGAAGGCAAGGCAGTCACCGCCGATGAATCGGGGGCAGATTACCTCATCCGCGTTTCCTCACCTGAGATTTCTCATGCGCGTAAGGCGCTCGAAATGAGCCGGAACACTGCAGCTCTCCGGCGTGGCTTCTAGAGAAGCTCCGCGCTCCGGCAGCGCCTGACCATAGCAGCGAGCGGCTTCCCCTGGAGAAAGATCAGGTCGGACGAAAGCCCGCCATTACGGGAAATCCAGCGCCGCACTTTCGCAGGATAGACATCCATCAGCCGCTGGGTCTGCACCAGCGTGACGATCTCGTCGCTCGAACCATTGGTAGGCCGGGCCTGGTGAAAGCCGAGCAGCGCGTTCTCGGTCGCGCAAACGCGGTCCAGCGGCACGATCCCCAGCACCAGGGTGCACGCCGAGAAGCACAGGCCGTCGATGATGACGCGTTCGCCGGAATCGCGAACGCTCTGATAGCGGGCCATGTACTGGTTGATGGAGCCGCCTTCGTCGACTGTGATGCGAAGCTGGGCGGCGGCGGGCGACGACACCAGCACGACGGCAAGAAAAAACAGGCTCCTCAGCTTCATGGCGCACCCTCTGAATGACAGATGACGCCAGCAAAGCCGTTAGAGATTAATCGTCCGGTGATGTTCGGAGCGAAATGCGAAGGAACCGGGCAAGGCTCCGGAAAGCCAAAGCAGCTTCGCCGATCCGCCTACTGGCACATCGCCCGGTTGATGAAGGTCTCGGTCGTGCATTCGGCTTCAGTGGGCTGCCGTCCAGAGACCCAGACCCGCGCCGGGCACTTCTGCGCCGACGTGAAATCCATGCTCTTACCGGTGGCGAAACCCTTGCCGCGGCACAGCGTCTCGGCGGCGGTCTGGCAGTCCGGCGCGCCGTTGGGCGCGACCGGACAGGTCTGGCGGCCCTGGATCATGCGGGCATTCGGCAGCTTGGCGAGGCCGTCGACCGCGCTCCTGGTCGCCTCCGCCGCGCCCTTGCCGACCTCGGCTGCGGTATCGCCGATGGACTTGCCGGCGGTGGCGGCCTGCTGGTTGATCTGGTCGGCCCGTTCCTTGGCGCCGCGCATATGATCGTGGAAGTTCGCCGCACCCTGCTCGAACCAGCGGCCGATCGATTCCAGCACGCCCGGTTCGGACTGCGGGGCCTCGGGCTCCGCGGCGCGTTGCGCCAGTGCTCCATGCGGGCACAGCAACACCACCCCGGCAACAAGCCACGCGAACGCGGCGAAGCCGGTCCGGCGGGAAGAACGAATGTCGGTTCGTTGCGTGGCCATCGCGCCCTAGGGTCCAGACCGCCGAGGCAACCGTGCTATGCGGCGGAGTCGTGCTGCCGCTATTCGTGGACCGATTCTTGGGCCGCGGCATGGCAGAATTGAGGAACCCGACTCACAGGCCTCAAAACAAGTATAGCGCGCCGATGACCCCCGCGACGAGTACCACCGCGCTGATGCTGACCCAGAATCCCAGCCGCTCCTCGATGATAACGCGGGCCTGCGGACCGTACCGGCTCAGCAAAAATGCCAGCAAATAGAAGCGCGCGCCGCGGGCGACGAACGACAGCAGCACGAACATCACGAAGCTGTAGCCGGCGAACCCCGATGTGACTGTGACAATCTTGTAGGGTATCGGGGTGACGCCCTTGAGCAGGATGATCCACGTGCCCCAGGCCGCATACGCCTCACGGAACGCCTCGACCTTCTCGCCGTAGCCGTACAGCGCGATCAGCCAGGCGCCGACCGAATCGTACAGCAACGCGCCGATCGCATAGCCCAGGATGCCGCCCGCGACCGACGTCAGCGTGCAGACATGGGCGTAGAACCACGCCTTATCCGGCCGCGCCAGCGACATCGGGATCAGCATGGTGTCGGGCGGAATCGGAAAGAACGAGCTCTCGATGAACGAGATGAATCCCATCAGCCAGGTGGCGTAGGGACGGCTGGCGGCGTCGATGCACCGATCGTAAAGGCGGCGAAGCATGTGGGGCGTTGCTTAGCGGTGGTAGGCCGGCTTGTCCAACCGCGTCATTGCAGCGCGGTCAGCGGCGCTTGCGCGTGCGGCGGCTGTCGAGCAGCACCACCTTGCGGCGCGAATTGGGTTCGGTGGTCACACCGTTCTTCGGCAGCTTCTCGGCAATGCCGAACAGGCGCTCGCGCCGTTTCATTTCGGCCCAGACCTCTTCGGGCCTTATCCCGGCCGACGCCCAAAGGACGGTGAGATTGTAAAGCAAGTCGGCGCTTTCCCGCACCACCGCGTCGTGCTCGCCGTTCATGGCGTCGATCACGACCTCGACCGCCTCCTCGGCAAGCTTCTTGGCGATCTTGCCGCGGCCGGAGCGCAGCAGCCGGGCCGTGCGCGACACCGTGGGATCGGCGTCCTTGGCCGCAATAACCTGATCGTAGAGCCGCCCCAGCGAATCAGTCATGCCCATCACACATACACCGGTATGCGTCGCCTGTCGGTTAACACCGTCGCTGCGGCGCAAAAGAAAAGGCGCCGCGAGCGGCGGCGCCAAGTCTCTCAAGCGGCTGGATGCACCGTTTGCGGGCGATGCTTACCAGCGATACCCGTAGTGCGGCCGGCCGTAGTAATAACCGGGAGGCGGGCCATAGCCGTAGCCGGGGTGGCCGTAATACCCGTAGCTGTCGCGATGCGCATTGGCGGCCGCGATGCCTGCGATGGCGCCGAAGATGCCAAGCACGGCGCCAGCCGCCGCCCGGTTGCCGTGGCCTCCGTGAGCGCGATGGCGCCGGCGCTGCGAACTCACCTCGATATCGCCCGCGGTCGCGACATCCGTAGGGCTCTTCGCGACAGGAGTCGCCGCCGCGGGAGCGAAGCTCGCCGAAGTCAGCGCAATCGCTGCGGCCGCTGCAGCAGCAATGGCGCGATTGCATCTGGTGTTCATGTTGCACCCTTCTTTCATCAAACGCCCCGGTGGGGGCTCAAGTAGCTAACCGATGATGTAGGGACGCGTTCCGGCGAAATGACGCCGTGTCGTATGATGTTTTGGTAATGTAGAGGAACAAACGTTCAGAAAACTTTTCGTGTTGCGACGATAAACTCGTCACTCCTCGGTGCTCAGCAGCGTGGCGTTGCCGCCCGCCGCCGCGGTGTTGATCGTCACGGTCTGCTCCGTCACGAAGCGCTTGAGATAGTTCGGTCCGCCCGCCTTCGGACCGGTGCCGGAAAGCCCGCTGCCGCCGAACGGCTGCGTGCCTACAACCGCCCCGATGATGTTGCGGTTGACGTAGACGTTGCCGTTCGGGAGCCGTGCGACGATTTTTTCCACTGTCGTATCGATGCGCGAATGAATGCCGAGCGTCAGCCCGGTGCCGTTGCCGGCGATCTCGTCGAGCAGCACATCGAATTCGCCGGCGCGCCAGCGCACCACATGCAGCACCGGACCAAACACCTCTTCCTTCAGATCGCGCGCGCGGTCGAGTTCGACGATGGCGGGCGGCACGAACAGTCCGCGCGGCGGCAGGGCCCTGCCGTCGTCCCAGCGAAACAGGATGCGGCCCTGCCCGGCCATATCGGCAATCCAGCCGTCGAGCCGGTCTTTGGCCTCCCGGTCGATCACCGGCCCGACATGCGTGGCCGGATCGCCCGGATCGCCCAGCACAAGTTCGCGCGCCGCGCCCGCAATCATCTCGATCATGCGGTCGGCGACATCCTCCTGCACGCACAGCAGCCGCAGCGCCGAGCAGCGCTGCCCGGCCGAGCGGAAGGCCGATGCGACCACGTCGTCGGTGACCTGCTCGGGCAGCGCCGTGGCGTCCACGATCATGGCGTTGATGCCGCCGGTCTCCGCGATCAGCGGCACGATCGGGCCGTCTTTTTTCGCCAGCGCGCGGTTGATGAGACGGCCGACCTCGGTCGACCCGGTGAACGCGACCCCGGCCACGCGGCGGTCGGCGACCAGCGCGGCTCCCACTTTGCCATCGCCCGGAACCAGATGCAGCGCGCTTTCCGGCACGCCGGCCTGATGGAAGAGGCGCACCGCCTCGGCGGCGATCAGCGGCGTCTGCTCTGCGGGCTTGGCAACCACCGCATTGCCTGCGATCAGCGCGGCGCTCACCTGTCCCAGAAAGATTGCCAGGGGAAAATTCCACGGGCTGATGCAGACGAACACGCCGCGCCCGCGAGAATGCAATTCGTTGGATTCGCCGGTCGGGCCCGGCATCGGCTGCGGCATCAGGGTGCGCCGCGCCTCGGCGGCGTAGTAGCGGCAATAGTCGATCGCCTCGCGCACCTCGGAGACGGCGTCGTCCAGGGTCTTGCCGCCTTCGCGGTGCAGGAGCGCGATCAGCCCGCCGCGCCCGGCCTCCAGCAGGTCCGCCATGCGTTCCAGCGCCAAGGCGCGGCGCTCGACCGACGTTACGGCCCAGGCCGCAAAGCCGGCTTCCGCAGCCGCCATCGCCGCGACGGCGATCGCCTCGTCGCCCTCGATTACGTTACCGACGATTTCACCATCGACCGGTGAGATCACCGGCCGCGATGCACCTCGCAACGGCACCCCATCCAGCAGCGGCGCAGCCAGCGCCTTGTCGGGCCTGCCGCGTTTGACCTCGGCCATCAGCGATTGCAGGGCCACGCGGTCGCCGAACTCTACGCCCGACGAGTTCAGCCGCGCCGGCCGGTAGAGATCGCGCGGCAGCGGAATGTGCGCATTGCGCGCGTGTGCGGCATCGCCGACCCAGGCCTGCGGCCGTTTCAGGATCGCCTCGATCGGCACCCGCGGATCGGCGGCCACCGCCACGAACGACGAGTTCGCGCCATTCTCCAGCAGGCGTCGCACCAGATAGGCCAACAGTTCCCGGTGGCTGCCGACCGGCGCATAGACCCGGCAAGCAGCGCCCGGCACCTCCGCGAGCAGCGCCTCGTACAGCACCTCGCCCATGCCGTGCAGCCGCTGGAATTCGTAGCCTTCGGCGCCGCCCGCCTCCTCGATCACGCTTGCGACAGTGAGCGCGTTGTGGGTGGCGAACTGCGGATAGAGCCGCGGCCGCGCGGCCAGCAGCTTGCGCATGCAGCCCATGAAGCTCAGGTCGGTCATCGGCTTGCGCGTGAACACCGGATAATCGGTTAGGCCGCGCTCCTGCGCGCGTTTGACCTCGGTGTCCCAGTACGCGCCCTTGACCAGCCGCACCATCAGACGGCGGTCCAGCGCCGACGCAACGTCCACCAGCCAATCGATCACCGCCGGCGCGCGCTTCTGATAGGCTTGCACGGCGAGCCCGAAACCGTCCCAGCCGGCGAGCGATGGGTCGGCCAGCACCTGGCCGATGATGTCGAGCGACAGTTCGAGCCGGTCGGCCTCCTCGGCATCGACGGTGAAGTTGAGGTCGTGCGACTTGGCCATGCGCGCGAGCTCCAGCACGCGGGGGGTCAGTTCGGCGAACACGCGTTCGCGCGACACCGCCTCGTAGCGCGGATGCAGCGCCGAGAGCTTGACTGAAATCCCCGGCCGCGCCGGCAATGGTGCATTGCCGGCACGCTTGCCAATCGCCTCGATCGCATCGGCGTAGGCCTGGAAATAGCGTTCGGCGTCGGCCGCGGTCCGTGCGCCCTCGCCCAGCATGTCGAACGAGTAGCGGAATTCGCGATGCGAACCGGCACGGCCGAGTGCTTCGTCGATGGTTTGCCCAAGCACGAAATGCGAGCCGAGCAGACGCATCGCCTGCCGGGTGGCCAGCCGCACGGTCGGCACGCCGAGCCGTTTGACGACGCTTTCGACGATGTTCTCCGGCGTCTCGCCCGGCTGGATGACGCGGGCGGTGAGACCAAGCGTCCAGGCCGAGGCGGACACCAGCAGCCCGCCTGACGGCTCGGTCCGGGTCCAGTCGCCCGCCGCTAGCTTGTCCTCGATCAGCCGGTCGGCGGTCTCGGCGTCCGGCACCCGCAGCAGCGCCTCGGCCAGCACCATGAGCGCCAGCCCCTCCTTGGTGGAGAGCGAATAGGCATGAAGAAAGTCCTCGATCCCGCCCAGGCCGCCGGCTCCGGACCGGATGGTCTCGACCAGACGCCGGGCTCGCGCATCGATACGCGCCTCGGCCGCCTCGCCGCGCGACCCCTGCGCGAGCAGCCGCCCGGCGATCGTCTCGTCCGGCGGCGCGAACGGAGCCCGGAAGGACAGCGCACCGGCCGGTGCAGAACGCGGGTCCGCCGTCCTGTTCATGGAAGCCTCCGACCGGCTCACGGTCACCGACAGTCTATCAGCGGCTGTGCCGCCTGCCTGCCCAGCGCGTTGGCACTGGCGACATTCCGTTGTGCAGAAATGCGCCAGTCTGTGCAGGGGTGCCCGCAACTCAACCACCTTCGACTTGCTCTTTCATTCGGCATGTTCTTTGCTGAGCGAAAGGCGGAAACTGGTAGGCGGAAAGTTCAAGGCCGCCGCGCTTGGCATCGGCGTTCCGCGCCGTCACAACGATCAAGAAGGAACAGGGACATGGGCGTTCTCAATATCGCGAGGCTCGGCCGGACCGGGCTCGCTCTCGCAGCCACCGCCGCGGCGGTGATCTTTGCCGGACCCGCCAGCGCCCAGCAGGCGGTCAAATTTTCCCTCGATTTCAAATTCGAGGGCCCCGCGGCGCCGTTCGTGGTCGCCATCGACAAGGGATACTTCAAGGCGGAAGGGCTGGACGTCACCATCGACAGCGCGGCCGGCTCGCTTGAGCCGATCACACGGGTCGCGTCGGGCACCTACGACATGGGATTCGGCGACATCAACTCGCTGATCAAGTTCCGCGACGCCAATCCGGGCGTGCCGATCAAAGCGGTGTATATGGTCTATAACAAACCGCCATTCTCGGTGGTCGGCCGAAAGAGCCGCGGCATCAACAAGCCGAAGGACCTGGAAGGCAAGAAGCTCGGCGCCCCGGCGCCGGACGGCGCCTTCGCCCAGTGGAAGATCTTCACCCAGGCCAACGGCATCGACGCCTCCAAGGTGACGGTGGAGAACGTAGGCTTCCCGGTGCGCGAGCCGATGCTGGCTGCCGGCCAGGTCGACGCCATCACCGGCTTCTCGTTCTCCTCATTCATCAACCTGAAGGACCGCGGCGTCCCGGTCGACGACATCGTCGTGCTGCTGATGGCCGATCACGGCGTCAATCTCTACGGCAACGTGATCATGGTGAACCCGAAGTTCGCGGCCGAGAAGCCGCAGGCGGTGCGAGGTTTCCTCAAGGCGTTCACCAAGGGCCTGAGGGACACGATCGCCAACCCGGGCACCTCGGTCGACTCGGTGCTCAAGCGCAACGATGTCGCCAAGAAGCCGGCCGAACTCGAGCGGCTGCAAATGGCGCTGCGCGACAACATCGTGACCGCCGAGACCAAGGCCAATGGCTACGGCGGCGTCGACCTGGAACGGCTCGACAAGTCGATCGCCCAGATCGCGCTGACCTACGAGTTCAAGAACGCCCGCCCGAAAGGCGCGGACGTGTTCGACTCGTCGTTCCTGCCGCCGGCCGCGGAACGCAAGTTCTAAGCGAGATACCGGCGCGTACCATGTCGGCTTTCGTCGCCCTCGACGGGGTGAGCCATACCTACGGTGCGCGCGGCGGCTCGACCGGCGGTACGCTTGCCGTCGATGGCCTGTCGATCTCGGTCAACACCGGCGAATTCGTCGCGGTGGTCGGGCCGTCGGGCTGCGGCAAATCCACCCTGATGAAGCTCGCGACCGGACTGCAGTTCCCGTTCAAGGGGACGGTCCGGATCGCGGGCAACGTCATCGACCGGCCGGTGAAGATCGCCGGCATGGCGTTCCAAGCGCCGACGCTGCTGCCCTGGCGCACCACGCTGGACAACCTGCTGCTGCCGCTGGAGATCGTCGAGCCGCACCGCCAGGAAATCCGCCGCCGCAAGGCCGACTATGTGGCGCGCGCCGAAAAGTTGCTGGCCTCGGTCGGGCTCAACGGGATGGGGTCGAAATTTCCCTGGGAGCTGTCCGGCGGCATGCAGCAGCGGACCTCGCTGTGCCGCGCGCTGATCCACGAGCCGCAGCTCCTGATGCTCGACGAGCCGTTTGCCGCGCTCGACGCGTTCACGCGCGAGGAGCTGTGGTGCGTGATCCGGGACCTTCACGCCGCGCGCAGGATCACGGTCATCCTGGTCACGCACGACCTGCGTGAAGCGGTGTTTCTCGCCGACCGCGTGTTCGTCATGTCGCAACGGCCGGGGCGCATCTTGGTCGAGCGGCCGATCGAGCTGCCGCGCCCGCGCGATCTCGACATCGTCTACACGCCGGAGTTTTCCGAGATTGTGCACGAACTCCGCGGGCACATCGTGAGGGCCCGGCAATGACCCGCCAGGATTTCTTCATACGAGCGGCGCCGTGGATCTACACCATCGCCATGTTCGCGATCTGGGAAGCGGTGTGCCATATCTTCAGCATCCCGGTGTTTTTTCTGCCGCCGCCGACCGCAATCGCCGACGCCTTCGTTGAATACTGGGGGCCGATCTACCGGAACTCGATCTTCACGCTGTCGACGACAATGATCGGCTTCGGGTTGGCGGTCGGGTTCGGGCTGCTGCTCGGCCTGCTGGTCGGCTGGTCGCGCACGATCTACGCCGGACTCTACCCGCTGATGATCGGCTTCAACGCCATCCCCAAGGTCGCCGTGGTGCCGATCCTGGTGCTGTGGTTCGGGATCGGCTTCGTCCCGGCGGTGCTGACCGCGTTCCTGATCTCGTTCTTCCCGATCGTGGTCAACGTCGCGACCGGGCTTGCCACCATCGAGCCCGAGCTCGAGGACGTGCTGAAGGCACTCGGCGCCTCCAAGCTCGACATCATGCGCAAGGTCGGAATTCCGCGCACCCTACCCTATTTTTTCGGTTCGCTGAAAATAGCGATCACGCTCGCCTTCGTCGGCTCCGTGATCTCCGAGAGCATCGCCTCCAACTACGGCATCGGCAATCTGATGCTGCAGGCGCAGGCGCAGTTCCAAGTGCCGCTGATCTTCGCCGGCCTGGTCGCGCTCGCCGTCGAAGGCATCGTGATGTACTGGCTGATGGCGATCCTGGAGGCGCGGATGACCGGCTGGGCGCAGCGCTCGGGCTTCGCGCAGACCTGACGGGCGTTCCTATTCGGCGGCGCCGGCAACCGCGGGAGCCGAATCGGCATCGGCATGATGCGCGGTCTGCGTGCCCGGGCGCAAAGCAGCCGCCAGCGCATCCGCAAGCAGATCGCGTTCCTCGCGCTCGGCGCCGCCGCGCACGTAGATGCCGCAGAAGAATTCCGGCAGCTTGGGCAGCGGCGCATCCTCCCAGACCATCACGCCGGGCATGCTGGCGTGGCTGCGCGGAAACGGCATGACGCCGATGCCCGCGGCCACCGCAGCGCCAAGGCCGGCCACGCTCGACCCGGTGAATACGATCTCGCATTCACGCCCGGCTTGGCTGAGTGACGTCAGCGCGCTGCGGGTGAATACGCACTCCTCACCATAGGACACCAGCGGCACCGGCGCTTTCGGATCGAGCTGGGTGGAGGCAGCACGCAGCCAGACCAGTTCTTCGGTCCAATAGTAACGGGTTTCCAGAGCCGGGCCCGTGGCCGACACCCAGACAGCGAGATCGAGATCGCCTTCACGCATGTCCCGCAGCAGGGTGTCGATCCAGCCGCTGTAGACCACGAACCGCAGTTCCGGCCGCCGCGCGCGGAAACAGGCGAGCGCCAGCGATATTTCGGCCGCGTTGAAGTCGCCGGTCTGGCCGATGCGCACAGTGAGGGCAGTGGGGCGCGGGCCGGCAAGATCGAGGATCTGGTCGTTGATCGACAACAGGCGGCGGGCGTAGTTCACGACCAACTCGCCGGCCGTCGTCAGGGTGACCCCCGGCGCGCTCTTGTCGAGCAGGTCGGTCCCGAGCAGGCCTTGCAGGCGCTTGATCTGCGCACTGACGGCGGGTTGGGTCACTCCCAGGGATTGCGCCGCCCGGGTAAAGCTGCGCAGGTCGACGACTGCAACAAGCGTTCGCAGAAGCTCGGTCGGAATGTTGGTCATCAAGACAACCGCCCCATGCGTGGCCGCGCCGACGTGGCGGGACGATCAACTGCAATCGTCCGCCGGCCTTACGGCAGGCGTTAACGATGCTGCGGCGGCGCCCCATCAAAAACGCTTCTAGCCGGTATCATATTGACATATTCAGCTTTCGCAACATGTGGGCGTAGCAGTGTGCGCCCGATCAAATTTCCGATATCGACGAACAATCAATCTTGCTTTGAGTTTTTTTGCGATGCAACCGAAGTGCTCCAGGATGATAGGACTCCTCCTCTCCAGTCCTTCCCCTCCCATGACAAACCCGCTTTGATGCAATCGCCATGAATTTTGTCCATCTCTACGTTCGCGTGCTCCGATTGCTCGGTGCGGAGAAGCGGCTGGCCTGGATGCTGGCGCTCGCCAACGTGTTGCTGGCGGCCGCGCAATTCGCCGAGCCGATCCTGTTCGGGTATATCATCGACGCGTTGAGCAATGCGCAGGCCAAGGGCGGGCCGCCGTTGTGGAGCAATCTCACGCCGCTGCTCGGCGCCTGGGTCGGTTTCGGCCTGTTCACCATCGTCTGCGGGGCGGTGGTGGCGCTCTATTCCGACCGGCTTTCGCATCGCCAGCGCCATGCCGTGCTGACCAATTATTTCGAGCACATCCTGCAGCTACCGCTCAGCTACCACGGCGGCACGCACTCGGGCCGGCTGATGAAAGTCATGATCACCGGCACCGACTCGCTGTGGTGGCTGTGGCTGGGCTTCTTCCGCGAGCACCTCGCCGCCTTCGTTTCCCTGGTCGTGCTGATGCCGCTGTCGCTGTTCATCAACTGGCGGCTGGCGGTCCTGCTGATCCTGCTCTGCGTCGTCTTCACCCTGCTGACCGCGCTGGTGCTGCGCAAGGCGGAAGCCGGGCAGACCGCGGTCGAGCGGCACTATACCGAGATGGCGGAGCGAACCTCGGACGCGCTCGGCAACGTCGCCCTGGTGCAGAGCTATTCCCGCATCGAAGCCGAGGTGAAGAGTCTGCGGGACGTCGTCACCAAGCTGCTCACCGCGCAGATGCCGGTGCTGTCGTGGTGGGCGCTGGCGGCGGTGGCGACGCGCGCCGCCGTCACCCTCACCATGCTGTCGATCTTCATCGTCGGCATCATGCTGCACATGCAAAACCTGACGACCATCGGCGAGATCGTCACGTTCACCAGCTTCGCCGGACTGCTGATCGGACGGCTGGAACAGTCGGTGAGCTTCGTCAATCAGTTGTTCATGGTCGCACCGCGCTTGAAGGAGTTCTTCGACGTGTTCGATACCGTGCCTGCGGTTCGCGATCGCGCCGACGCGGTCGACCCCGGCCGGGTGCGCGGCCTGGTCGAATTCAAGGATGTGTCGTTCTCCTACGATGGCAAGAGGCCGGCCGTCGCCGACGTCAATTTTACAGCTTTGCCGGGTGAGGTGATCGCGCTGGTCGGCCCGACCGGAGCCGGGAAATCCACGGCGCTGGCATTGCTGCACCGCGTGTTCGATCCGCAATCCGGCTCGGTCAAGATCGACGGCATGGACATTCGCGCGATGAAGCTGTCCGCGCTTCGCCGCAACATCGGGGTGGTGTTCCAGGAGGTGCTGCTGCTGAACCGCTCGGTCGCCGAAAATCTGCGGGTCGGCAAGCCTGACGCGACCGACGAAGAAATTCGCGACGCCGCGAGGCGTGCCCAGGCGCTCGACTTCATTGAAACCAAGCCGGAAAAATTTGAGGCCACCGTGGGCGAGCGGGGCCGGATGCTATCGGGCGGCGAACGTCAGCGCGTCTCGATCGCGCGCGCGCTGTTGAAGAACCCGCCGATCCTCATTCTGGACGAGGCCACCAGCGCGCTCGACGCCACCACCGAAGCCAAGGTCCAGATGGCGCTCGACGAGGTCATGAAGGATCGCACCACCTTCGTGATCGCACACCGGCTGTCGACGGTGCGCAACGCGACCCGCATTCTGGTGTTCGACCACGGCCGCGTGCTCGAAAGCGGCACCTTCGACGAACTGATCAAGCGCGACGGTGTGTTCGCATCGCTTGCCAAGGCGCAGTTCCTGACGGCGGACGCCAAGCCGCGCCAGATCGCCAGCAGCCCGGCGGAATAGCTACTTGATCCGCTCCAGGATGCTCACGTAGTTCGCCACCGCTGCGCCGCCCATATTGAAGATGCCGGCGAGCTTCGCGCCCTTGACCTGAATGTCGCCGGCGGTGCCCGCGAGCTGCATCGCGCAAAGCGCGTGCATGGAGACGCCGGTGGCGCCGATCGGATGGCCTTTTGCCTTCAGGCCGCCGGACGCGTTGATCGGAAGCTTGCCGTCCTTCTGGGTCCAACCTTCCTTGACTGCCATGAAGCCCTGCCCCTCCGGCGTCAATCCCATCGCCTCATACTCGATCAGCTCGGCGATGGTGAAGCAGTCGTGGGTCTCGACCAGCGAAAGATCGTCGAGCCCGATGCCGGCATCCGCGAGCGCCCGCTTCCAGGCCTCGGCACAGCCTTCGAACTTGAGGATGTCGCGCTTCGCCATCGGCAGGAAATCCTGCACATGGGCGGCGGAGCGGAACGCGATCGCCTTGTCGAGACGCAGCGCGGTCTCGACGTCGGCCAGCACAAGCGCCGCCGCCCCATCGGACACCAGCGAGCAATCGGTGCGCTTGAGCGGACCGGCGACGAACGGATTCTTTTCGCTGGCGTTGCGGCAGAAGTCGTAGCCGAGGTCCTTGCGCAACTGCGCATAGGGATTGCCGACGCCGTTCTTGTGATTTTTGGCCGCAATCATCGCCAGCGCGTCGGATTGGTCGCCCCATTTCTGGAAATAACGCCCGGCGATAGTGCCGAATATTCCGGCAAAGCCGCCCTCGATGTCGGCCTCGTCGCGGACGTAGGACGCCTTCAGCAGGTTTTTCCCGATCTCCGGCCCGGGCGTGGTGGTCATTTGTTCCACGCCCACCACGAGCACGATGCGGGCCGACTTGGCCGCAATCGCCTTGAGGCCCTGATGCACGGCTGCGGAACCCGTGGCGCAGGCGTTCTCGACCCGGAGCGCCCGCTTGAAACGCAGGTCCGGCGACGCCTGCAGCACCAGCGACGCCGTGAAATCCTGCGCGGAGAAGCCGGCGTTGAAGTGCCCGAGCACGATCTCGTCCACGTCCGCCGCGCCCACTCCCGCGTCCGCCAGCGCACCGTTCGCAACCTTGACGATCAGGCTCTCGACCGTCTCGCCCTCGAGCCGGCCGAACGGCGTATGCGCCCAACCCACGATACAAGCGGTCATGACCCGCTCCTTTGCCGAACTTTCGTCGCTTTCCTCTGTGATTTACCACGATGGTGGCTGGATAAACCATTAAAACAGGTGGCGACGCGCCGGCTTTGCGTTTCCGCGGTCCTTCGGTTTAGATAGCCCGACATAATCGAGTGGAAATCACTCGTTCCGAGGCCCGCTACAACAGACCGGACCCCGCACAGTGGCTTTTGTGTCAAAGTTCCACACGCCGGCTTTCATCGCGGTCATCGCCGCCGCCGCTCTCACAACGCTGACCAGCACGCGCGCCGCCGCCGAGGCAATGCTGCTGATCGAGGCCGACAGCGGCAAGGTCCTGCATGCCGAGAACGCCACCTACCCGTGGTATCCGGCGTCGATCACCAAGCTCATGACCGCCTACGTCACCTTGCACGCGGTCAAGAACAATCGCCTGACGCTCGACAGCCTGATCACCGTGTCGGCGAACGCCGCCGCACAGGCACCTTCGAAGATCGGTTTCAAGCCCGGCACCACGGTCACCGTCGACAACGCGCTGAAGATGCTGATGGTGAAGTCGGCCAACGACATCGCCTACGTGCTCGCCGAAGGCGTCGGCGGATCGGTGGAGAAATTCGCCGACGACATGAACGCCGCGTCCCGCCGCCTCGGCATGACGCAATCGAACTGGGTGAACCCGAACGGCCTGCCGGACGACCGCCAGATCAGCTCGGCGCGCGATCTCGCGATCCTGGCCCGCGCGGTGCTGCGCGAGTTCCCCGAGTACGACATGTACTGGAACATTTCCGCCATCAAGCTCGGCAAGAAGATGATGCGGAACCACAATTCGCTGATCGGCCGCTACGCCGGCGCCGACGGCATGAAGACCGGTTTCATCTGCGCTTCCGGATTCAATCTGGTGGCGTCCGCGTCGCGGCGCGGCAAGCGGCTGATCGCGGTCGTGCTCGGTTCGCAATCGTCGGCCGTCCGCGGCGCCAAGGCCGCCAGCCTGCTGGAGCGCGGGTTCAACACCAATGGCTTCCAGTGGATATCGGCGTCGCTCGGCACGGTCGAATCGCTGACCCCGATCAGCGCCGAGCCGCCGGATCTCCGCGAGGAGATGTGCGGCAAGCATCGCAGGCGTCCGGCCGCCGAAGAGGCAGACGAGGAGCCGACGACCTCCGCCGGCAACCAGGCCGACCCGAATTCTCCGACCGCGTTCATGCTCTCCAGCCTGGCGCCCGCCAGCAGCAAGGCCTCGAGCCTGCTTGCGCCGGCCGGTGGCCACGTGAACCCCATCGTGGTCTATGCCGGCCCGGCCAAGAACTCGGCTGACACCCAGGTCGCAGCCGCGCGTTCGAAGCTCGACAAGGCCGCCAAGACCGCAGCCAAGAAGCCGGACACCAAGGCCAATCAGGTCGCAGCAGCCCCGGCCGCCGCGGCGCCGGCGGCCTCGGGCCAGATCGCAGCCGCACCGGCGCAGACCGGAACGACGACGCCAGCACCCACCCCGGCCCGCGTAGCCGCTCCTGCCGCGCCTGGCCAGATTGCTGCGGCGCCCGCGGGACAGTTTGCCCCGCCGCCCGCAGCGACGACGCGCACGAGCAGCCGCGCCCTGCCTGCGGTATCCGAGACCCCGGCCAGCCCGTGGATGAGCTTCGCGCCGTCGGCCCAGGCCGCCACCGTGCCGGCTCCGCTCACCGCGGTGCCGCCCGCCCCGAAGGCTGCCGCGGTGCCGATGCCCCGTCCACGGCCCAAGAACACCGCGGCCCGCTAACCGGCATCGTCCGGTTACGCTTGTCACGACCGAGCGACTCTTCTAGCCCGGGATGCGGCCACGCCGCCTCGGGGCGTCCTGATGGGTTTATTCGACCGTCTCAAGGATGATGTCGTCTTCCTGCGCGGCGCGTTGCGCGCGTTGAAGAACACGACACCGATCGCCAAGAATCCGACGCGGGTCTTCCCGATCATCATCGAAGAGCTGGCCGGGCGGTTCGGCGACGCCCCCGCGCTGATTTCCGATCGCGAGACCTTCAGCTACCGGACGCTGGCCGAGCGGTCGAACCGCTATGCGCGATGGGCGCTGGCGGAGGGCCTCGGCAAGGGCGAGACCGTCTGCCTGCTGATGCCGAACCGGCCGGAATACCTGGCGGTCTGGATCGGCATCACCAGCGTCGGTGGCGTGGTGGCGCTGATCAACACCAACCTGGTCGGCCCCTCGCTGGCGCATTGCATCGACATCGTGGCGCCAAAGCACATCATCATCGCCAACGAGTTGGCCGGAGGTTTTGCGACCGCACGCGGACTGCTCAAGACCGCGGCGAAGATCTGGTCGCACGGGGAGAGTTCCGATTTCCCCCGCATCGACCAGGCGATCGGAGGTCTGCCCGGCCATGCGTTGACGCCATCGGAACGGCCGGTGCTGCACGTCGATGACCGGGCGCTCTACATCTACACGTCGGGCACCACCGGCCTGCCGAAAGCGGCGAACATCAATCATTACCGGGTGATGCTGGCCGCCAACGCCTTCGCCGGCGTGATGGATACCAAGCCCACCGACCGGATGTACGACTGCCTGCCGATGTACCATACCGCCGGAGGACTGGTGGCCACCGGCGCCGTACTGCGTAGCGGCGGCGCGGTGGTGATCCGCGAAAAATTCTCGGCGCGCGAGTTCTGGGACGACCTGGTGCGCTTCGACTGCACGCTGTTCCAGTACATCGGCGAGTTCTGCCGCTACCTCGTCAACTCGCCGCCGAGCGCCAACGAGACGCGGCATCGCATCCGGCTGGTCTGCGGCAACGGGCTTCGTCCCGATCTCTGGGACGAGTTCAAGACCCGCTTCCGCATCCCGCACATCCTCGAGTTCTACGGCGCCACCGAAGGCAACGTGAACATGTTCAATTTCGAGGGCAAGCCGGGCGCGGTCGGACGCATTCCGTGGTTCGTCGCGCATCGGTTCCCCAACGCGGTGGTTCGTTTCGACGTCGAGCAGCAACAGCCGGTGCGCAACGCGCAAGGCTTCTGCGAGCCCTGCGCGCCGAACGAGCCGGGCGAGGTGATCGGCAAGATCATCAACAAGGCCTCGAAGCCGGGCAACCGCTTCGAGGGCTACGCCGCCGGCGCCGAGAACGAGCGGAAGATCCTGCGCAACGTATTCAAGAAGGGCGACGCCTGGTTCCGCACCGGCGACCTGATGCGCAAGGACGAGCGCGGCTATTTCTATTTCGTCGACCGCGTCGGCGACACCTTCCGCTGGAAGGGCGAGAACGTATCGACCACCGAGGTGGCCGAAGCGATCAACCGGTTTCCCGGCATCCTGGATACCAACATCTATGGCGTGCCGGTTTCCGGCCGCGAAGGCCGCGCCGGCATGGCAGCCATCGTATGCACCTCATGCGATCTTGTGGCCCTGCATGCGCATCTCTGCGCGCATCTGCCCGACTACGCGCGGCCGCTGTTCCTGCGCATCCAGAGCGAGATCGACGTCACCGGCACGTTCAAGCAGAAGAAGGTCGACCTGGTGAAGCAGGGCTTCGACCCGGCCGCCACCGCCGATCCGATCTATTTCAACGATCCGCGGTCGCGCGCCTTCGTGCGGCTCGATCCCGAATTGTATGCGCGGATCGAAAACGGCGAAGTGCGGCTGTAGCGAAATTCGCACGTGGCCATGGTTCGAGACGCATCGCGACAGCAGGCGCAGCCTGCGTACACTTGGGTGCGAGGCGATGCTCCTCACCATGAGGTCGGAATATGTGTTAAGCGCCCACCCACCGAACTCATTCTGAGGAGCCGCCGAAGGCGGCGTCTCGAAGGATCAGCCGCGAGTTCCGAAATCATGACCGACATCGCTTCCCCCGAAAACGTTCTCTCGTTCTGGCGCGAAGCCGGACCGAAAAAATGGTTCAAGAAGGACGCCGCGTTCGACGACGAAATCCGCGCGCGCTTCCTGCCGGCCTATGAGGCGGCCGCCGCCGGCAAGCTCTCGTCGTGGGAGCAGGCCGCCGCGGGCGCGCTGGCGCTGCTCATCGTGCTCGACCAGTTTCCGCGCAACATGTTCCGTAACGACGCGCGCACCTTCGCCGCCGATCCGCTGGCGCGCGAGGTCGCGGATCGCGCCATCGCGCGCGGCTTCGACAAGAGCTTTCCGAACGAACGAAATTTCTTCTATCTGCCATACACGCATTCCGAGAATCTCGCCGATCAGGAGCGATGCGTCGCGCTGTCGCGCACCACCGGCAAGCCCGACGATCTGAAATGGGCGGAGTTGCATGCCGACATCATCCGGAAATTCGGCCGCTTCCCGCATCGCAACGCCGTGCTCGGGCGCAAGACCACGCCGGAGGAACAGGCGTTTCTCGACGGCGGCGGATTCGCCGGCTGAGCAGCGTTCCGCCTGCGTCCGGCGGTACTGGACGCCACAGCAAAACCGGCCCTTAATGGGGTCAAAGTGTCACAGGAGGAAGGCTATGTCGTTGTCGGTTCAGGGGATTTTGCGTGCTTTGACGGTCGCGACCGCGGCCTTTGCGGCGACGCCGGCGCTGGCCCAGATGGAACTCAAGATCATCGCGCCGGCCGCTCCCGGCGGCGGCTGGGACCAGACCGCGCGCTCCATGCAGCAGGCGATGGTTGCTTCGGGCGCCGCCAAGAGCGCGCAGGTGACCAATATCCCCGGCGCCGGCGGCACCGTCGGCCTCGCGCAGTTCGTCAACACCGCAAAGGGTGACGGCAACACGCTGATGGTCAACGGCTTCGTGATGGTCGGCGCGATCCTGACCAACAAGTCGCCGGTCAACCTCGACCAGGTGACGCCGATCGCCAAGCTCACCGAGGAAATGCAGATCATCGTGGTGCCGGCCAATTCGCCGATCAAGACCGCCAAGGATCTGGCCGACGCGGTGAAAAAGGACGTGTCCAAGGTCACGTTCGCGGGCGGTTCGGCGGGCGGCGTCGACCACATCATGGCGGCGCTGTTCGTCGGCTCGTCCGGCGCGGACGCCTCGAAGGTCAACTACGTGCCATTCTCCGGCGGCGGTGAGTCGCTCGCCGCGATCATCGGCGGCAAGGTGACGGCCGGCATCTCGGGCTACGCGGAGTACGAAGGCCAGATCAAGGCCGGACGCCTGCGCGCCATCGGCATCACTTCGGCGGAGCGCCGGCCCGGTATCGCCGTGCCGACCTTCAAGGAACAAGGCATCGATCTCGTCATCACCAACTGGCGCTCGGTGGTGGCCGGCCCCGGCATCAACGACGCGCAAAAGAAGGCGCTGACCGACGCGGTCGACAGGATGGTAAAGTCGAACGCCTGGAAGGAAGTGCTCAAGCAGAAGGGCTGGGACGACGCCTTCGTGAGCGGCGATGCTTTCGCCAAATTCCTGAAGGACGAGCAGACGCGCGTCCGCAAGGTGCTGGCCGATGTCGGGCTGGTGAAGTAGCGGGCGCCGCCGCTGTTGCGGCTCTGTGGCGGGTTGGGAGGCGCGTATGGACGGGTCCCGGCAGGTCGACCGCGCCGGCATGGCGCTCGCCGCGCTGCTGCTTGTCATCGCGGCGGTGATCTTCTGGGACACCTCCAACCTGCAACTCGCCGCGACCTACGGCGTCGGGCCGAAAGCCATGCCGATCGTCGTCGCATCCGGCTTGGCGTTGCTGGCGGTCGGCAACGCGGTCCTGGCGTGGCGCGGCGATTTCCCCGCGCGCGAGGACACCGATCCCAAAGCGATCCTGCTGATCCTCGGCGGACTCGCGGCGCTGATCGCCATCATCGGACTGGGCGGCGGCTTCATTCCGGCGACCGCAATCCTGTTCGCCGCCACCGCCACGGCATTCGGGCGGCGCGCGATCCTCACCGATCTCGCAATCGGTCTCGTGCTCGCCGTCGCGGTCTATCTGATGTTCGCCAAGATCCTCACGCTGTCGCTCCCGATGGGCCCAATCGAGCGGCTGCTCTGACATGGATGCCTTCGCCGCACTCGCCACCGGACTGACGGTCGCCCTGCAGCCGATCAATCTGCTCTACGCGCTGATCGGCGTGCTGCTCGGCACCGCGGTCGGCGTGCTGCCGGGCATCGGCCCGGCGCTCACAGTCGCATTGCTATTGCCGATAACCTTCAAGCTCGATCCGGCCGGCTCGCTCATCATGTTTGCCGGCATCTATTACGGCGGCATGTATGGCGGCTCGACCACGGCGATCCTGATCAACACACCGGGCGAAAGCGCATCGCTCGCCACCGCGCTCGAAGGCAACAAGATGGCCAAGGCCGGGCGCGGCGGGCCTGCGCTCGCCACCGCCGCCATCGGCTCGTTCGTCGCCGGCACGCTCGCAACCATCGGCATCGTGTTCCTGGCGCCGTGGCTGGTCGAGGTTGCGGTCAGCTTCGGGCCGGAGGACTACTTCGCGCTGATGTGCGTCGCCTTCATCACGGTGTCGGCGACGTTCGGCAGTTCGCCGATCCGCGGGCTGACCGCGCTGTTCATCGGACTGACGCTCGGGATCGTCGGCATCGACCGGCTGACCGGCCAGGCGCGGCTGTCGTTCAGCGTGCCGGAATTGCTCGACGGCGTCGAGATCACGACACTCGCGGTCGGCCTGTTCGCGGTCGGCGAAGCGCTCTACGTCGCCTCGCGCCGACACAAGCATGCCGAGACGCTCGAACCGGTGCGGGGCTCGCTTTGGATGACCAAGGAGGACTGGAAGCGTTCGTGGAAGCCGTGGCTGCGCGGCACCATGTTCGGTTTCCCGATCGGCGCGCTGCCGGCGGGCGGCGCGGAAATTCCGACGTTCCTGTCGTATTCCACCGAGCGCAAGCTCACCAAGCATCCCGAGGAATTTGGCCACGGCGCGATCGAAGGCGTCGCCGGTCCCGAAGCCGCCAACAACGCCTCCGCCGCCGGCACGCTGGTGCCGCTGCTCACGCTCGGCCTGCCGACCTCGGCCACCGCCGCGATGATGCTGGCGGGCTTCCAGCAATACGGCCTCAATCCCGGTCCGCTGCTGTTCGCCGAGCGGCCCGATCTGGTGTGGGGCCTGATCGCGAGCCTGTTCATCGCCAACGTCATGCTGCTGGTGCTCAACCTGCCGCTGGTCGGCCTTTGGGTGCGGCTGTTGGCGATCCCGCAGCCTTGGCTCTACGCCGGCATCCTGGTGTTCGCCACCATGGGCACCATCGCGGCCAAGCCTTCGGTCGTGGAGCTCACCATGCTCGTCGCGTTCGGCATCATGGGCTACGTGATGCGGCGGTTCGACTATCCGATCGCACCGGTGGTGGTCGGGCTGATCCTGGGTCCGATCGCGGAGGCGCAGTTGCGGCGCGCGCTGCAAATCAGTCTCGGCGATCCGATGGTGCTGCTGCAAAGTCCGATGTCGGCGACACTGCTGGCGATTTCGGCGGTCGCGCTCATTGCGCCGTTCGTGATGAAGGGTCTCGGCAAATTGAACAATAGCGACGATTGAAACGCGCTCGTGTCCCGGGCGCAGCGCAGCACCTCTTGGTGGTGCGCTGCAGACCCGGGACCCAGCTTTCTAACCAAGCAACCGGGGTCCTGGATCTGCGGTGCACCGCTAGCGCGTTGGACCTTGTCCGGGACACGAAACCGAGAATGCCGCAAATGTCTGACTTCCACGGCGTCTTCCCCTACCTCGTTTCCCCCATCGACGCCTCCGGCCGCATCAAGACCGACGTGCTCGGCCGGCTGACCGACGATCTCATCAAGACGGGCGTGCATGGCGTGACGCCGCTCGGATCGACCGGCGAGTTCGCCTATCTCGACCGCGCGCAACGCACCGCCGTCGTGCAGGCCACCATCGAGGCCGCCAGTAAACGCGTGCCAGTCATTGCCGGCGTCGCCGCGACCGCAACCGCCGATGCGGTCGCGCAGGCGAAGGCCTATCAACAGCTCGGCGCCGACGGCATTCTCGCCATCCTCGAAGCCTATTTTCCGGTGAAGGACGCGCAGATCGAGCAATACTTCCGCGCCATCGCCGACGCGGTCGATATCCCGGTGGTGCTCTACACCAACCCGCAGTTCCAAAGGAGCGACCTGTCGCTCGATGTCATCGCCCGGCTTTCCACCCATCCGCGCATCCAGTCGATCAAAGATGCCTCGACCAACACCGGGCGGCTGCTCTCGATCATGAACCGCTGCCCCGACATCACGGTGTTCTCGGCGTCGGCGCACATCCCGGCGGCGGTGATGCTGATCGGCGGCGTCGGCTGGATGGCAGGGCCGGCCAACATCATCCCGCGCCAGAGCGTGCAGCTCTACGATCTCTGCCGCGCCGGAAGTTGGGATGAGGCCATGACCCTCCAGCGCAAATTGTGGCGCATGAACGAGGCCTTCGCCCGCTTCAACCTCGCGGCCTGCATCAAGGCCGGCCTGCAGCTCCAGGGCTACGACGTGGGCGATCCGGTTCCGCCGCAGGCGGCGCTGACCCCGGAGGAGTGCAAGGCGGTCGAGGCCACGCTTTCGGAGCTTGGCGCGCTGTCTGGGGCGTAAAACCGCTCGTTTCCACCCAACCGAATGTTAACGCTTCCTTGCTAGGAATTTGGGCTCAAGCGACGGCCGGAATCTGTGCCGCGCGGGAGTTCGAGAGTGGCGTTGACGGACACCGATAGCGCGCGTTCTTCGCTGTCGCCTGCGGGCTTGATCGGCCGCGCCCGTGCCTGGCTTGCCGACGCCAGCCACCGCTCGATCGCCCAGCGCGTCGCCGGCACCGCCTTCATCATCCGGGTTGCGAGCGCGGCGCTGATCTACATCTGCCAGATCTTCCTGGCGCGCTGGATGGGGCGTTTCGAGTTCGGCATCTACGTCTATGTCTGGACCTGGGTGCTGCTGCTCGGCGGGCTTGCGCCCCTCGGCATCGGCTATCTCGCGCAACGCTTCATTCCTGAATACACCGGCAAATCCGACGGCGACGGCCTGCGCGGCTTCATCGTCGGCAGCCGTTGGCTGTGCTTTGGCTTCGGCGCCGCGGCCGCTGCAGTCGGCATCGCGGTGGTGGTGCTCTATCGCGGGCTGATCCCAGCGCATTTCTTCTGGCCGTTCGTGCTCGGCTTCGCCTGCCTGCCGATCTTCGCCGTGAGCTGCGTGCAGGATTCGATCGCGCGATCCTACAACTGGATCGACCTCGCGCTGGTGCCGGCCTATATCGCGCAGCCCATTCTCATTTTCGGCGTCATGGCGGCGCTCTACGGTGCCGGCGTCCCGGCCACCGCGGTCGCCGCCGTTCTCACCGCGACGGCCGGGTTCTGGGCGGTGGTGCTGCTGCAGCTCGTTCTGCTCAACCGCCGGATCGCCCGCACCGTCGAGCCCGGCCCGCGCCGCTACGAGTTCCGCTACTGGCTGCGCGCCGGTCTGCCGGTGCTGATGATCGACGGCTTCTACTTCCTGCTCACCTACACCGACATCCTGCTGCTGCAGCTTTACGTCGGCCCGGAGCAGATCGCGGTGTACTACGCCGCGACCAAGACGCTGGCGCTGGTCGCGTTCATCTATTTTGCGGTGTCCGCGGCGTCTGCGCATCGCTTCAGCGAGTACCACGTCGCTGGCGACCGCACGAAGCTCGCGGACTTCGTCGCCGACGCCACCCGCTGGACGTTCTGGCCGTCGCTCGCGATGACGGTCGCGCTGGTCGCGCTCGGCAAGCCGATCCTGATGCTGTTCGGCGAAGGCTTTGCGGAAGGCTATCCGCTGATCCTGGTGATGGCTTGCGGCCTCCTGGCCCGCGCCTCGATCGGACCGGCGGAGCGGCTGCTCAACATGGTCGGCCAGCAAAAGCTGTGCGCGCTGGTCTATGCCGGCGCCTTCGCGATCAACCTCGTGCTTTGCCTGCTGACGATCCCGCATCTCGGAATGCACGGCGCCGCGATCTCGACCGCGACCGCGCTCATTGCAGAAACCGCGCTGCTGTTCTGGGTGGCGAGGCGGCGGCTCGGCATCCACGTGTTCATCTGGGGCCGGCCGGCGGCGGCATAACGATGCACGCTCCGTTCACGCCGAAGTTTCGGGCCGAATGGCGCAGCTTCGCGGATCTCGAAGCATTCACCGAGCAATGGTGTTCGCTGGCCGCGCGAGCGGTCGAGCCGAACGTGTTCTACGAGCCGGCGTTCGCACGGAACGCAGCTCCGGTGTTCGGCCGCGACGTCGGCGCCGTGCTGGTGTGGTCCACCGTGGGCCGACTGATGGGGCTGTTCCCCGCACGCCATGACGGCATGTCGGGGACCATGATCGGCTGGACCCATCCTTATGCGCCGCTCGGCGTTCCGCTGGTCGACCGCGAGCAGGCGGAGGACGTGATCGCCGCCTGGCTCGACCATCTGGCTCATGACGCAGCGGCGCCGGCGCGGCTGATGCTGCGCTTCGTGCCCGAGCAGGGACCGTTTGCGCTGGCGCTCGACGCCGTGTTGAAGCGCCGCGGCCAGCCGAGCGCGGCGTTCGGCCGGCACCAGCGCGCCATGCTCGATCCCGGCGCGCAGCGTCACGGCTACCTGGACCGCTCGATGTCGGCCGGCCGGCGCAAGGAATTGCGCCGCCAGCGCCGGCGGCTGGACGACATCGCGCCGCTGAGCTTCGTCACCGCAACCACGCCTGACGAAGTCGCCGCCGCGCTGAAGGATTTCCTGGTGATCGAGGCCAGCGGCTGGAAGGGCATCGCGGGCACGGCCGCGGTCAACGAGCCATCCGTGCGCGGCTTCGTCGAGACCGCGGTCATGACCCTCGCCGCCGAGGGCAAGGCGCGGGTCGATCGCATCCTGCTCAACGGCCGGGCGATCGCGGCGGCCGTCACGCTGATCAGCAACAACAGCGCGTGGTGGTGGAAGATCGCCTACAGCGAAGGCCATGCCCGCTCATCGCCGGGCGTGCAACTCGCGATCGATCTGACCGCGGCGTTGCTGACCGAACCGAAGCTTGCCCGGGTGGATTCCTGCGCCATCGCAGATCACCCGATGATCGACCACGTCTGGCATGAGCGGCTCACGCTCAATGACCGGCTGATCGCGGTGAAGCGGTCGGCGGTGCCGTTCCGCATCGCCTGCGCGGTCGAGGCCCTGCGCCGGCGCGCCATCGCCGCCGCCAAGGCTATGCGCGACGGAATGCGCAACCGCAAACCAGGCGCTAAATCAGGCCTGCGCCCGAAGCAGGCGGCGGATCACCTTGCCCGTGGTGGTCATGGGCAGCTCTTCGATAAAAGCGACCTCACGCGGATATTCATGCGCGGAGAGCCGCGTCCGTACGAACGACTGGATGTCGGCTGCAAGCGCGTCTGACGGCGCGTGGCCCTTTTTGAGGACGACGAAGGCCTTCACGATCTCGGTCCGCATGGCGTCGGGCTTGCCGATCGCGGCGGCCAACGCCACTGCCGGATGCTTGATCAGGCAGTCCTCGATCTCGCCCGGCCCGATGCGATAGCCCGACGAGGTGATGACATCGTCATCGCGTCCGACAAAGCGAAAATAGCCGTCGCCATCCATGATCCCCTGGTCGCCCGTGGTCATCCAATCGCCGACAAACTTGTCCCGCGTGGCCTCCGGCTTCCCCCAATACTCCAGGAACATCACCGGATCGGGCCGTTTCATCGCGATCTGTCCCACCTCGCCCGGCTCGGCGCGCGAGCCGTCCGGCCGGATGATCGCGACGTCATGCCCCGGCACCGGCTTCCCGATGGCGCCCGCCTTGCCGATGCCGATGGCGTTGCAAGCCGACAGCACCAGGTTGCATTCGGTCTGGCCGTAGAACTCATTGATATCGAGCCCGAGCGCCGAGCGGCCCCACTCATAAGCCTCGGCGCCCAGCATCTCGCCGCCGGAGCCAACCGTGCGCAGACGGATGTCATGGCGGCCTTTCGGACTGGGCGCCGAGCGCAGCATCCGCAGCGCCGTCGGCGGAATGAATGCGTTGCGCACGCCTTGGCGCGCCATCAGCGCAAACGCTTCCTCCGGGTCGAATCGGTCGAAGCGGCGCGCCACCACCGGCACGCCGTAGTACAGGCCCGGCAGCAGCACGTTCAGCAGGCCGCCGGCCCACGCCCAGTCGGCCGGGGTCCAGATGCGGTCGCCGGGTTGGGGGAAGAATTCGTGATGGGTCTCGATACCCGGCAGATGGCCGATCAGCACGCAATGAGCATGCAACGCGCCTTTGGGCGGGCCGGTGGTGCCCGAGGTGTAGATCATCATCGCGGGCTCGTCGGCGGCGGTCGCAAGCGGGGTGAAGTCGGCGGAGGCGCGTTCGATTGTCTCGCGAAAGCCGAGCGCGCCTTCGGCTGGCCCGTCGATCGAGAGGACCAGCCCGATGTCGGGCAGTTCACCGCGGATGGATGCGATCTTGGCTAGGCCCTGGGCGTTGGTGATCAGCGCCTTGGCGCCGGAATTCTGCAACCGATAGGCGATGGCTTCGAGACCGAACAGCGTCGCCAGCGGCAGCGCAATGCCGCCAAGCTTATACACCGCGATATGGATCGCCGCGACCTCGGGCGCCTGCGGCAGCAGGATTGCGACACGGTCGCCGCGGCCTATCCCATTTGCCACGAGCGCGTTGGCCAGCCGGTTCGAAGTGTCCCGCAGCCAGCCGTAGCTGATGTCCTGCGCGCGCCCGGAGCTATCGATCGCAACGATGGCCAGTTTGCCGGGCTCGGTATCGGCCCAGCGGTCGCAAGCAGCGACTCCAATATTGAACTGCGCCGGCACCTGCCAGCGGAATTGCCGGATGAGATCGTCGTAGTTGCGGCTTTGCGGCAGCATGCCGCGCCAAGCTAGTCAGCCGGCTCCATGAGGTCCAGCCGTGATCGAATACGGGCCTCGCCACATTTTTTTCGCGGAGGCGGCGCGCTCCGGCCAGGCCTCCGCCACAGACTCGTCAGGCGTGCTCTGCATTTGCACGACATCGACGCCCGAGTCTTTTGGAAACATCGGCGTTCGCGCAAATCAGGTGCGCGACTCTTCATACGGGCTCTGCGCTCTTCCGGCGCAGCGCCACAATCGGCCGCCGCACCGGAAGCATTGTTCAATTAATCAGAACCGGCTAGCCTCAATAACGCTGCCCCCGGTCAGGGCAGCATGTTGTTCCGTGCGGCGTGCAACAGAGTGAGTGCGTATCGTGATCGACGTCGACGTTGTGCTTGTGAACATGGAAGAGCGGACCGCCTATTGCTCGGACGGCGTCACGCGAACCTTCTTTGAGATGTACGATGCCCAGGCGCAGCCGACCGAAGATCCGGACGAGGCAATCGCCGCCGTGGTGAAGGTCGGAGAGGATCAGTTCATCGTCCTCAACCTGACCGAGGACGACGACGTCAAGGTCCACTGATTTCCGTCATAGCCTGACAAAAAAGATCGCCCAGCCCAAAGGCATGACCTTTGGACTGGGCGTTTCGCGTTTGCAGCTCGGCCGCGATGCGGCGAGCGGTCAGACGGCTTCCTTGAGCTCCTTGGCGGCGCGGAACGCGACCTTCTTGCTCGCCTTGATCTGGATCGGCTGACCGGTCGCAGGATTGCGGCCCATGCGGGCGGCGCGCTTGCGTACGACCAGGATGCCGAGGCCAGCCAGGCGAATGCGGTCGCCCTTCTTGAGGTGCTTGGTGACGAGGCCCACCAGGTCGCCGAGGATCTCTTCGGCCTTCTTCTTGGGCATCTCGTGATCGCCGGCGATTGTGGCAGCGATCTGCTTCATGCTGATGGTGGTCTGCTTCGGCTTGGCGGCGGCGGGTGAGGCCGGCTTGGCGGGTGTGGTGGCCATGATTTCGAGACTCCCTTTGAATAATGTCGTTCTGAGACCACAGAATTCGGCGCTTCGCAACGGATCGCTGGGGAATACGCCCTGAACATGGCGGTCCTGACCGGGCTCGGAACCGGTCTTGGCTAACGCCGATTTGCCCAAAAACCCTGACTTTTCCGCATCATCCGCGACGTTCGTCGGGCGCCGCCAGGATCAAAGACCAGAACACCTTGTATTTCGAGTTGGGGGCATAAATCGCGGCAATCCCCATTTTTGTTGCTCCTTTGAGCAGCATATTCGCCCGGTGCGGGGGCGAATCGCGCCAGCCGGAAAACGCCTCGGCGAGCGTGTGATAACCGGCCGAGATGTTCTCCCCGGCCACCGCGGCGTTATAGCCGGACCGCCTGAGGCGAATGCTGATCGCCCCGGCGGCGCGTTGGTCGACCTTGTCCTGGGTGGCCATCGCCTGCGCCTGGACCTCGGCCAACCGCGTCAGTTCGGGATCGATCGCAACCGGTGGAAGACCGTTGTTCTGCCGATAGCCGGAGATCATCGAGGCCGCGGTCTGGCTATCGACGCTTGCGCCCGACGCCGCCAGACTTCGATAGAAGCTCGGCTGCTCCTGCCGAGGCTGGTCGGCCGTGCAGCCCGCGAGCCCGCCCGCGACGAGCAGCGCAACCAGCGCCCGCGCGGCGCCCCTACGAAATAACATCGACATCTCCGCAGTCTGCGACGGCGTCGACTATCGCCGGAAACCATGGCTGAAGGGTGAACGGCGCTCGCCCGTCAAAACCTCATGTTCATCAGCCGCTCGGCATTGCCGACCATGATGCTCCGATAGGTCGCCGCATCGAGATTGAGATCGTCCATCACCTTGATCGTGGTTGCGATCGGCCCCAGCGGCGCATCCGTCGCAAACACGACGTGCTCGGCGCCGAAGAACTCGATCCCGCAAGGCATGCCGTACTTGCCGCCGAACATCGCAGTATCGGCGTAGAAATCCTTGAAGTAATCGAGATGCGGCCGCTTCAGCGACGACAGCACCTTGGAATAGTCCTCGTCGATGGTCCGGTTGCCCAGCACCTCCATCCCGGCGCCGATGCGGCCGTCGAAATACGGGATCATCCCGCCGCCGAGATGATGGGTGATGATCTTCAATTTCGGATGGCGGTCGAACACGCCGGCGAACACCAGCCGCGCCATGGCGACCGTGGTCTCATAGGGCCAGCCGAAACACCACCACATCTCGTAGCGGGATTTTTCCTCGGAGCTGTAGTCGGGCATGGCCGAGGTCCGCGCCGGATGCAGCCAGATCGGCAGATCGTGCGCGGCCATCGCGGCGAACAGCGGCGCGAACCGTGGCTCGTCGAGCGGGTGCCCGACCATGTTGGTGTAGATCTGGATGCCCTTGGCGCCGAGCGTCTTGATCGCGCGATCAGCCTCGATAATCGCCGCGTCGACATCGTGCAACGACAGCGCAGCAGCGAAGGCCGGAAAGCGGTCGGGATGCTTGGCGCACAATTCTGCCATGGCGTCGTTTGCGACCCGCGCCAGCCGCTGCGCCAGTTCGCCGTCCGCGATGTCCTCGATCGGCGGGTTGGGCAGCGAGATGATCTGCCGGTAATCGCCCAGCGTATCCATTTCGCGAAAGCGCGCGTCGAGATCGAACAGCTTCTGGATCGAGCGCAGCCGCTTGCCCATGTTGCCGAGCTTGGGCGAGCCGCGTTCCAGTTCAGCGAAGAAGCGGTCCGGGAAAATATGCGTGTAGATATCGACGATCATGGTACGCCCTCTTGGTCTTCCTGCGCTGCCAAGGGTCTGTCGTATCACAACAAACGTCGGATTCAGCGGCTTTTCTGCAACGTTGCCCGGCGCGAAAGCTTCGTGCTAGCAACCGGCGATGATTGCAGCCTCGGCGCAGGACAAGCAGAAGGAAATCGCGTTCTTCGACAGCCACGCGGCGGTCGATGCCTACGACGTGTTCGCGCCGGAGACCAACGCGCTCCTGATCGACGCGTTCGTGCGCTTAAGCGAGTTGCCGGCCGGCTCGCGCGTGGCCGATCTCGGCTGCGGCTCCGGGGTGTTCACCGACGTCCTGCGTCAAAAGGGTTATGCCAGCACCGGCGTCGATCTCAGCCCGAAGCTGATCGGGATCGCACGCACCAAATATTCCGGCATCGAGTTCGTCGAGGGCGATGTCGAGCATCTGCCGTTCGCAGACGGCAGCTTCGATGGCGTGCTGCTGAGCGGATTGGTGCATCACCTGCCCGATCCGGCGCGCTGCGCGGCGGAGGTTTTCCGCGTCCTGCGGCCGGGCGGAAAATTCATGGCGTTCGACCCGAACCGGATGAACCCGTTCATGTACCTCTATCGAGACCGGTCGTCGCCGTTCTATAGTTCGGTCGGCGTAACCGCGAACGAGCGCCCGGTGCTCGCCGATGAGATCGCCGCGGTGTTTCGCCGGGCAGGATTTGCAGTCGGCACCGAATACCTGTCGAACCTTCGCTATCGTTACGTGGCGTCCGGCCGCGTGCGGTGGCTGCTGCCGCTCTACAATGCGATCGACGGCGCGCTGTTCGCGCCGGCCTTCATGCAGCGGTTCCGCGCATTCGTGCTGACCTTTGGAGAAAAGCCTTGAGCACCGCCGACCTTCGGTCTCCCTCGCGTCCTGTATCGGATGCGGCGCGAACCGTGGACCTGACCGTCGTGGGCGGCGCCGGCCATGTCGGCGTACCGCTGGTGCTTTCGTTCGCGGCTAAGGGCTTCACCGTCAACGTCAACGACATCAACACCGCCACGCTCGACACGCTCAAGGCCGGCCGGCTGCCGTTCATCGAATACGGCGCGGAAGCCTTGCTGACCAAGGCGCTGGCCGACAAGCACCTCGTCTTCACCAGCAAGCCGAGCGAGATTTCGACCACGGGCCCGGTGATCGTCACCATCGGCACGCCGGTGGACGAATTCCTCAATCCGGTGCGGCGCGTGATCCAGGAATGCATCGACCGCCTGGTGCCGCACCTCAACGACGGGCAGTTGATCGTGCTGCGGTCGACGCTTTATCCCGGCACCACGGACTGGATCGACGATCATCTCAAGCGCCAGGGCCGCAAGCTCAAGCTCGCGTTCTGTCCGGAGCGGATCGTGCAGGGCCATGGCATCGCCGAGCTCGGCAGCATGCCGCAGATCATCAGCGGCACCACCCCTGAGGCCGAGGAAGAGGCCGCGGCGCTGTTCCAGCCGAT
The DNA here is from genome assembly GCA_945897515.1 of Rhodoplanes serenus. GTDB lineage: Bacteria > Pseudomonadota > Alphaproteobacteria > Rhizobiales > Xanthobacteraceae > Z2-YC6860. The sequence continues at coordinate 96,606 of CAMDFO010000002.1, forward strand.
CGTGCCGGAGCTCGTGCGTCTCACGCCGATGGAGGCCGAATTCGCCAAGCTCTACAACAACGCCTACCGCTACATCGAATTCGCCGTCACCAATCAGTTCTATCTGATCGCGAAATCGGCCGGGCTCGATTACGACCGCATCCTGCAGGGGATGAAGCATAATTATCCGCGCGCAAAAAACATTCCGACGCCGGGCTTCGCCGCGGGGCCGTGCCTGGTCAAGGACACCATGCAATTGCTGGCGTTCGCACGGAACGAGTTCGGTCTCGGCAACGCCGCGATCATGGTCAACGAAGGTCTGCCGCTGCACATCATCGCCGATCTTCGCCGCGATCACGATCTCTCCAAGATGACGATCGGGTTGCTCGGCATGGCGTTCAAGGCCGAAGTCGACGACGTGCGCGCCTCGCTGAGCTACAAACTCAAGAATGCACTGCTGGGCGATGCCAGGGCGGTGCTTGCGACCGATCCGTTTGTCACGACCGACCCAGACCTGCTGCCGCTCGACGAGGTAGTCGCGCGCAGCGACCTCTTGATCCTCTGCACGCCGCACCGCTGCTACAAGACCGCCGATCTCAAGGGCAAGCCGGTGGTCGATGTCTGGGGATTTCTCGACAAGGCCAACGTCGTTTCTTGATCGCGATGGCCGCCGATCTCGACATCGTCATTCCGGTCTACAACGAAGGCCGTAACATTCTCGCCACGCTGCAAGCCCTCGCTCGCGAGATGAAGACTCCGGCGCGCGTGCTGATCTGCTACGACCTCCCCGATGACGACACGCTGCCTGCGGTCCGCGGCAATCCGGAGGCCCATCGGGGCCTGCCGGTCGAGTTCATTCGCAATCCGGGACGCGGAGCGCATGCCGCGGTGATGGCTGGTTTCGCCGCCAGCACCGCGCCTTCGGTCGTGGTCTATCCGGCCGACGACGATTTCAACGCCGGAATCCTGGACCGCATGGTCGAGATGGCCCGTGGGGGCTGCGACATCGTCTGCGCCAGCCGCTTCATGCCCGGAGGCACGATGCAGGGCTGTCCCTGGCTCAAAGCCGTCCTGGTCCGCATCGGTGCGTTCACGCTGCATCGCATCGCCCGGCTCCCGACGCACGACCCGACAAGCGGCTTCCGGCTGTTCTCCCGTCGCGTGATCGACCGGATCGCCGTCGAGTCCGACGAGGGCTTCTGCTACAGCATCGAGCTGCTGGTGAAGGCGCACCGGCTCGGCTGGCGTATCGGCGAAATCCCGGCGCTGTGGTTCGAACGCAAGCACGGCGCCAGCCGTTTCCGTGTGTTGAAGTGGCTGCCGGCCTATCTGCGCTGGTACCGATACGCCTTCGCGACGACGTTTCTCCGCCGGCCCGCCGACACGGTGGTCATGAAAGCGAACGGATAGCGCATGGCTGATGAATGGCCGAAGATACGCTCACGCCTGACGACGAAGATTTCGCCGTGGGTGGACGTCATCGCGCGCGAAGTGGAGTTCGCGTCGGGAGCCGAACCGCAGCTTTATCATTCGGTCGGCCAGCAGGATTATCTCGCGATGCTGGCCGTCGCGCCCGACGGCCGCATCCCGCTGGTGCGGCAGTACCGGCCTGCGGTGGAAGCGTTCACATGGGAGCTTCCGGCCGGATTGGTCGACGCCGGCGAAGACCCCGCGGAGGGCGCAGGCCGCGAATTGCGGGAAGAGACGGGTTACCCCGCGCGCAAGATCCAATCGCTCGGCGCGAGCTTTCCCTGCACCGGCCGGTTCAGCAATCGGATTCATTCGTTCTTCATCGAGACCGAAGAGCGCGTTCCGGATTTTCAGCCCGAGCCTGGTGTGACCGTCAAGCTTGTGACGCCTGACGAATTGCTGGGGCTCATTAAGACCGGCGATTTTGCCCAGCAACAACATCTCGGCACCTTGATGCTGGCCGAGCTGCGCGGCCTTCTTAAACTGCCGCGAGAACCCGCTACCCTTGCCTGGCCGGCGGGGTGACATCGGTCACGCGCGCTCCCCAGTCGAGCAGGCTGCCGAGCCTCCGGGTCGCGGGATGTCCGGCGATGTACGCGTGCCATCGCGGGACGGCGCGGCGCGCCATATCCTCACCCTCGTCACGCACCCACACCGCGACGACCAGGAGCGTGAACAGCCAGCCCATGTAGTAGTAGCGGTCATACGACAAATAGAACAAAGCGACGCTATGCAGGGCGAGCGTGGCGAAGGCGGTCAGCCGCAGCCAAGGCTCGTACCGCCGCGCCAGCCCGACCCGCACCACCACGGCCAAGGCGACGGCATGCAGCGGCACCATCGCAAACGATTCCGAGGGGCCGGCGAGCAAGCGCGCGATCTGCAGCACGCCGCGCCGCACGTGATCGCCGGCAAGATCGAGCCGCAGCAGTTCGCCCAGCGCCGCGACATAGGCCGACGGCGGCATCGGCAGGGCTTCGGGGATGGTGGCGTTGGCGCTGAACAGAATGAACACACCGCCGAACACCCAGTTGTGCAGCGCCATCGAGAACACCGGGACGAAGCCGATACACATTCCGGCGAGCCTGCGGATTTCGCCGTGCCACAGCGCCGCCAGACCCGCGCCGCCGAGCAGCACGGCGGCGCCCGGCGCCAGGTTGGGCCGCAGGAACAGCGCCAGGGCGAACAGCAGTCCCGCCCCGAAGGCAGGCGCAAAGCGTGCATCCGGACCGCTTGGTGTCCGCCCCACCAGCATCAGGAATGCGCCGACGAAAACCACAGCCGCCGCCGGATCGGCGAAACCGCGCGCCGCCCATTTGGCGTAGTGGAAGAAGCTCGATCCGAACAAGGCCCCGATCGGGATCGCGATGAACGTCAATGTCAGCGCAAGGGCCGTGCGTCCCGAAAAGAAACGTCCGAACAGGACGAACACCAGGAACGGCAGCGCCAGCACAAGCGACAGATAGCCGAGAAAGCTATCGCCGAAGATGAAATGTTCGAGCGCCCGGAAATAGCGCAATCCAGGACCGCCGTAATAGAACACCTTCTCGCCGCCCTCGAGCGCCTTCCACACGTCCCCCGCAAGCAGGTGCTGTGCGATCAGCCGGCCGGTGCTCTCATAGAACAAGCCGTCGTCACCGCCTTCGAACGGACGAATGCCACCGATAAAGCTCGCATCGTTCAGCAGCACGACGACGAGCGAAAGTCCGATGAACGTGAATGGCAGCGTCAGCCGGCGCCGGTCCCAACGAACCAACAGCGCCAGGACCGCCAGGACCGCGATAAGCGCCGATGCGGGCTCCAGGAGTTGCTGCATCCGGACCGTTGCGGTCGGCAACAGCGTCATAGCGAGCGGCGGGTCGTTGCCGATCGCCACGCCGAAGATGCGCCGCCCGACATCGCCGGGCTCGATCGCCCGGCAGGCCATTTCGGCATGACGCCACACGGTGAAACGCTTGCCCGTGCCTTCCCACAGCAATTCGCCCTGCCAGCACAGTTGGCTGCCGACGAACGCCTGCGGAAATCGAACCATCACGAAGAACGGCATGGCGAATTGCCAGGGTTGCAGCACCTTCGCCAGGCTACGCTCGCGGTGCCCGCGCTGCAGATCGCTCACGCCGCTGTACCAGTTGTACCGGCCCTCGTTGACGAACCCGAGCCGGAGCCACACCGGGTCGGTGAAATCGATGCCGGTCACCTGCCGCGAAGCGGACGGGCGCTGATAGATGCCGTCGGCAGAGAACGCGAAGGCGCGGTCCGGTCCAGGCTGGCTACGCCAGCAGCCAGCCATGCGGGCTTCGCAGCGGCGCTCGGGGGGATACTGCACATCGAACCGGTCGGCCATGAACCGGAATGCCTCCGCCGGCAGTCCTGCTTCAAGCGCGCGGCCCTGGCTCTCGCCCAGGAACACGTTGTGGCCTTCCTCGATCCGCGGCGCCGGCAGAAAGAGCTGTCCGAGCGCTGCCACCGCCACGACCGCGCAGGCCGCAAGCCAAGGGGCGCGCCGCACCGACACCGCCCCCGCGAACACGGCCACGGCGGCGATCAGCAGCAGCGCGTAGCGGAACAGGTCGTTGACCGGCAACCCAAGCGCCAAGAGCACCAGGCCCAGCACCGCGAGCCTGCGCCATAGAACCGCCGTTCCGATGCTTTCTGAGGACGAATTCAAAGCCGCGCCCGCGCCGTTTGGCCGGACCGTATCGCTCCGCGCCCACGGTTGTCGATGATGCCTTGACCCGCGCGCCGGTGGCGACCAGATTGCCGCCGCATCGGGCCGCCATGGCCAGAGTTCAGGAGCCGCCTTGATCCGCGTCGGCATCGTCGGTTGCAACTACGGACGACAGATCCAACTGCCGGCGTTTCGCGTCGACCCGCGTTGCGAGGTGGTGGCGCTCGCCGGCACCGATGCGATACGCACCGCGGAGCTGGCGCGCGAGTCCGGCATCCCAAACGCCTTCGGCAGTTGGACGGCCCTCGTGGAAAGCGATGAGGTCGACGCGGTCGCGATCGCCACGCCGCCACGCATGCAGCCGGAGATCGCCATTCGCGCCTTGCAACTCGGCAAGCCGGTGTTCGCCGAAAAGCCGATGGCGGCCGATCTGGAAGGCGCCGCCGGGATGCTCGCGCAGGCCGGCCGAACGCCGACCACGATGGACTTCAACTTCACGCAGGTGCTGGCGTGGCGCAAAGCCAAGGCAATGCTCGACGACGGCGCAATCGGCCGGCTACGGCACGTCATGGTTGCCTGGCATGTCGAAAATCATGCAACGCGGATGCGGCTCAAGCACTGGAAGACCAGCGGTGACGACGGCGGCGGCGCGCTGGGCAATTTCGTGAGCCATTCGCTGCATTATCTGGAATGGTTCTGCGGTCCGATTACAGGATTCGCCGCGCGTCTCTCGGGGCTGCCGGACGATCCTTCGTTTGAAACCAATGCGGCGTTCCAACTGGCTTTCCAGTCAGGCGCGGCGGGAAGCTTCACGATGAGCTGTGCGTCTTATCTCGGCAGCGGCCATCGGATCGAGTTCTACGGCGAGGACGGTACGCTGACGCTTTCGAACCCGACCGCCGACTACATGCGGGGCTTTGCCCTGGGCCACGCCCGACGGCCCGCAGGCGCGCTCATGCCGGTCGCGATCGAAGACGATGCCGTGGACCGGCAGTTTCCCGGCGATGGGCGTATCGCACCGGTGTCGCGCCTCGCGAGCGGGTTCCTCGATTCCATCGAACGCAAGCAGCCGGCGGCGCCGGGCTTCATGGAGGGGTATCGCGTGCAGGCTTTGCTCGACGCCGCGCGGCGGTCGCACGCCTCCGGCCGCTGGCTCAACATCGAATTCGTCAAGGAGCAGCGCGCGTGAGCCGCATCCTGGTCACCGGCGGCAGCGGCTTCATCGGATCGGCGCTGGTCAAGGCGCTGGTGAAGGACGGCCACGCCGTGCGCGTGCTCGACGACAATTCTCGCGGCGCTCCGCGACGGCTCAGCGACGTGGCCAACGATATCGAGTTCATCGCCGGCGATATCCGCGACCCGGCGGCGGTGCTGAACGCCACGCGCGGCGTCGACGAGGTGCATCACCTCGCCTTCGTCAACGGCACCGAGTTCTTCTACAGCCAGCCCGATCTGGTGCTCGACGTCGGCGTCAAGGGCATGGCCAACGTGATCGACGCCTGCCGCGCGGCGAATGTCGGCAAGCTGATACTGGCGTCAAGCTCCGAAGTGTATCAAACACCGCCGCAGGTCCCGACCGACGAGACCGCGCCGCTGATCGTTCCCGATCCGACCAATCCGCGCTATTCCTACGGCGGCGGCAAGATCATCAGCGAATTGATGGCGCTCAACTACGGCCGCAAGCATTTCGAGCGCGTGCTGATCTTCCGGCCGCACAACGTCTACGGCCCGGACATGGGCTTCGAGCACGTCATCCCGCAGTTTGCACTTCGCCTGAAGCGCGCGGCGGCGCAGCACCCACAAGGCAAGGTGCCGTTTGAAATCCAGGGCGACGGCAGCCAGACCCGCAGCTTCTGCCACGTCGACGATCTGGTGGCCGGCGTGCTGGCGATGCGCGCCAAAGGCCAGCATCTCGGCATCTATCACGTCGGCACCACCGAGGAGGTCGCCATCGCCGATTTGGCACGCCGCATCGCCGCGCACGCGGGACGCGAGATCGAATTCATCAGCCTGCCTGCGCCACAGGGCGGCACGCAGCGGCGCTGCCCCGATATCGGCAAGCTGTCAAAACTCGGCTATGCGCCGCAGGTTTCGCTGGCCAACGGCCTGCCGCCGACCGTCGACTGGTACTGGGCCAACGAAAGCCTTGCACCCAAAGCCTGACCCGGTGCATCACCTTCGCCGACGCTTGTAGGATGGGCAAAGGCGCGATAGCGCCGTTCCCACCGGTTTGCCGCACGTCGTGGGCTTCGCTTCGCTCAGCCCACCCTACGCTTTCATCACGTTAGGAGTTCGAGCCCGTGTTCCCCAAGAAAGTCGCCCGCGCGGCCGGCACCGGCGCAAGCGTTCCGGTCGAGTGTTGCCAGATCTGCGGCAGCGAGAAGCTGGAGACCGTGCTCTCGCTCGGCTACATGCCGCCGGTGAACCAGATGGTCCCGGTCGGCCAGGTGCAGCGCCAGCAGCCGTGGTTCCCGACCAACCTGCTCCATTGCGGCGAATGCGAGCTGGTGCAGCTCGGCCTCGCGGTCGATCCGGTCATCATCTTCCCGCCGGACTATCCCTACACCAGCGGCATGACCCGCATCCTGCGCGACAATTTCGCGGAGCTTTACGCCGAGTCGTCGAAGATGCTCGGGCTCACCAAGGACGATCTCGCGATCGACATCGGCTCGAACGACGGCACGCTGATCTCGAATTTCCAGAAGGGCGGCCACCGCATCCTCGGCATCGAGCCGACCGACGTGGCCAAGATCGCCAACGAACGCGGCATCCCCACGCTGCAGCGCTATTTCGGCAAGGCCGTCGCAAGCGAGGTGAAAGCCAAGCACGGCGCCGCCAAGGTTGTGACGGCCGCGAACTGCTTTGCGCATATCGAGGACGTTCACGCCATCGTCGAGGGGATCGTCGAAATGCTCGCGCCCGACGGCGTGTTCATCTCGGAATCGCATTACCTGATCGGCTTGCTCGACGATTTGCAATACGACACGGTTTATCACGAGCACCTGCGCCACTACACGGTCGGCAGCCTGGCGCATCTGCTCGGGATGCACGGCCTGGAAGTGTTCCATGCCCGCAAGATTCCGACCCACGGCGGCTCGATCCGGGTCTATGCGGCGCGCAAGGGTACGTGGAAGGTCGAACCGAGCGTGCGGCAGATGCTCGACGCCGAGCCGGCCGGCGATGCCATGCGCAAGCGGCTCGCCAAGTTCCGCGACGAGGTGATGCTCTCCAAGCTGCGGCTCCACGCGCTCATTCGCGACGTGAAGGAAAAAGGCGGCCGCATCGTCGGCATCAGCGCGCCATCGCGCGCCTCGACACTGGTGAATTATGTCGGGCTCGATTCGTCGATCATCGACTACGTCTGCGAAATCCAAGGCTCGCTCAAGATCGGCAAGTGCATGCCCGGCACGCTCATCCCGGTTGTGGAGGAGAGCCGCATGTTCGAGGACCAGCCGGAGTGCGCCATTATTTTCTCCTGGCACATCGCCGACGAGCTTGCTCCCAAGTTGCGGGCGAAAGGCTATAAAGGCATGCTAGTTACACCGCTGCCGGTGCCAAGAATTCTGTAAGGAGAGCGATTTGCATGGCTGAAGTCTTCGTCGCCAAGGTTTCGGAGTTTGCCGACGGCGAGCGCCGCATCATCGAGCACGGCGCGCACAACATCGGCGTGTTCCACTGGGAAGGCCAGTTCTACGCCTACGCCAACATGTGCCTGCATCAGGGCGGGCCGGCGTGCGAAGGCGTCATCATGCACCAGGTCGAAGACGTGATCGGCGCCGACAAGACTTGGGTCGGGCAGAAGTTCTCCGACACAAGGGTGAATTTCGTCTGCCCCTGGCACGGCTACGAATACGACATCAAGACCGGCGAATGCGCCGCCGACCGGCGGCTGCGCCTGAAAAACTACAAGGTAGTTCGGCGCGGCGATGACGTGTTCGTCGCGATCTGAGCAAGGCGCATCGCAGTGAAAATCACCGGCGTCGAACCGTTCCACATCAGCGTGCCCTACAATTACGGCGGCCCGTTGCAGAAGGCCGACTCGATCCCGTGGCGGAACATGGAGACGCTGCTGGTCAAGGTGACGACCGACGAGGGCGTCACCGGCTGGGGCGAAGGGTTCGGCTTCACGATCTGCGGCACCACCGGCTATGCGGTCACGCACGCCATCGCGCCGCTCGCCGTCGGCCGCGACCCGCGCGACATCGCTGCGCTTACGACCGACATCGCGCGCAAGCAGCAGAACTGCAGCCGCAACGGGCCGGTGGCGTTCGCGCTGTCGGCCCTCGATATCGCGCTGTGGGACATCGCGGGCAAGATCGCGAACCAACCGCTTTACAAGTTGCTCGGCAGCAAAGAAACCGTCGACCGCATGCCGGCCTACGCCAGCCTGCTGCGCTACGGCTCGGTCGATCTGGTCGAACGTCATTCCGCGCGCGCCGCCGAGCAAGGCTATGTCCGCGTGAAACTGCATGAGATTCAAACGCCGCAGGTCGCCATCGCGCGAAAGGTGCTCGGGCCCGACATCAAGCTGATGGTCGACACCAACTGCCCGTGGACTCCCGACCAGGCTGTCGCGATGGCCAAGGAATGGGCGCCGTACAATCTGCTCTGGCTCGAAGAGCCGGTGTGGCCGCCGGAGGATTACGCCGCGATGGCGCGCATCCGCAAAGAAGGCGGCGTTCCGGTCGCCGCGGGCGAATGCGGCAGCACCTACGCCGATTTCCTTCAGCTCATCGACACTGCCGGCGTGAACTACGTGCAGCCGAGCGTGACCAAGATCCACGGCCTCACCGGAATGCTCCGCGTCGTCGAGCTGGCCCGTTCGCGCGGCACGACGGTGGCGCCGCATTCGCCCTATTTCGGTCCGGGGCTCATGGCCACCATGCACTTGAGCGCGAGCATGCCGGAAAAGCCGCCGATCGAACGCTTTTTCCTCGAACTAGAGGCAAGCCCGCTCGGCGATTGGGTCAACGCGCAGGACGGGCACATGCGCATGCCGCAAGGTCCGGGCCTCGGCGTCGACATCGACGAGGCCGTGATCGCGAAGTATCGCATCGGGTGAGAACAGGCGACGGGCCGCCATGACAGCGCCGTCCGGCACGGGAGAATGACATGCGAAAGCTGATGCTTGCTGCTGCCGCATTCGTGCTCGGAATGAACGCCGCCTCGGCGCAGGTCTTTCCGTCCCGCCCGGTCACGTTGGTCGTGCCATACCCTCCCGGCGGTCCGACCGACACGCTGGCGCGGATCGTTGCCGAACCGTTGCGCGCCGCACTCGGCCAGCCGATCATCGTCGAGAACATCGCGGGCGCCGGCGGTGCGGTGGGTTCCGGCCGCGTCGCCCGCGCGACACCCGATGGCCACATGCTGATCGTCGGCCATCTCGCCACCCACGCCATCCTGCCCGCCACCCAGACTCTCAACTACGACGTGATCACGGATTTCGAGCCGATCGCGCTGTTGGCCGATACCCCGCAAGGCATCGCCGGCAAGCGCGACCTGCCGGCGAAGGACATGAAAGAACTGATCGCGTGGCTGAAGGCCGATCCAGGCAAGCGCACCATGGGCTCGGTCGGCGTCGGCGGTCCTTCGGACCTCTCCGCGATCCTGTTCCAGCAGCAGACCGGAACCAGCTTCCAGCTCGTGCCCTATCGCGGCGGCGCGCCGCTGCTGCAGGACCTGGTCGGCGGACAGATCGACATGGGACTGTTCCAGGCCTCGGCCTTCCTGGAGCAGGTTCGCGGCGGCCAGATCAAGGCCTACGCCGTGATGTCCCGGCAGCGCATGGCGATCGCACCGGACGTTCCGACGATGGAAGAGGCCGGCGTGCCGCGCTTCGTCTCGTCGATCTGGCACGGGTTGTGGGCGCCCAAAGGCACCCCGAAGGACATCGTCGCCAGGCTCAACGCCGCGGTTTCGCAGGCGCTGGCCGATCCCGCCGTGAAGAAGCGTTTCGCCGACATCGGCCAGGACATCTGGCCCGGCGAACAGCAGACGCCCGCCGCCCTGGCCGCCCATCAGAAGGCCGAGATCGAAAAGTGGTGGCCTATCGTCAAGGCGGCGAATATCACTGCTGGCAGGTAGAGCGCCTGCACCGTCCCAGTCGCACACGCAAGGAAGGCAAGCCCATGATGGATCTTCAGCTGAGCAACGACCGCCGCATGAAGGTCGAGGAGTTCGACTCCGGCAAGATGCTCGCGCACGCATCAAAGCAGGCAAAGGACCGCGGCTACCGGGACTTTCCGATCATCGACGTCGACTCGCACCATTACGAGCTGGAATCGTTCAACGAGATTCTCGAATACATGGACGACCCGGTGATGCGGCAGCTCGCCAAGAGCGCCAACTCCGGCAACTCCAAGGGCGTCGGCGTGATGCCGGGCGGCGTCGGCTACCAGGACATGGGCGGACGCGTCACCCGCTATCCGCTGCGCCGGATCGAGAAAACCGAGCCCGGCGTGCATCGCGACGTGTCGCTGACCCGGCGCTGGATGGACGCGATGGGCATCGACGTCGCCGTGCTGTTTCCCTCGCCGATGCTGCAGCTCGGGCTGCATCCGCAGGTCGAGGCCGAGGTCGCCTTGGCCTGGGCTTACAACCGCTGGCTCTGCGAGCGCGTGTTGCAGGAAGAAAGCCGCATCGTCTCGATGATCTACCTGCCGTTCAACGATCCGGAAGCCAGCTACAAGATGGTCAAGGAGTTCGCCGGCAAGAAGGGCGTCTCCGGCTTCATGGTGACGTCGGTGCGCTACCGGCCGGTGCACCACAACACCTACATGAAGATCTATGCGGCGATCGAAGAGCTCGGCCTGCCGCTGGCGTTCCACGCCGGCTACAACTGGAACGAACAGTCGATGGCGATGATGAACAAGTTCATCTCGGTCCATGCCATCGGCTTCGTGTTCTACAACATGGTCCACATGACCAACTGGGTGCTCAACGGCATCCCGGAGCGATTCCCCAAGCTCAAGGTGATCTGGATCGAGAGCGGCCTCGCCTGGCTCCCCTTCATGATCCAGCGGCTCGACAACGAATATCTGATGCGCTCGTCGGAATGCCCCGCACTGAAGAAGCTGCCGGGCGAATACATCACCGACATGTTCTACACCTCGCAGCCGATGGAAATTCCGCGCGACATGAGCCTCCTCGAATCGACCTTCAAGTGCATCAAGGCCGACACCCAATTGCTATACTCGTCGGACTATCCGCACTGGGACTTCGACCTGCCATCGACGATCTACGACCTGCCGTTCCTCAAGGAGCAAGCCAAGCGCGACATCCTCGGCGGCAACGCCGTCAAGCTGTTCAAGCTCGACATCAACGGCCGGAAGCTCGCCAAGGTGGCGTAGCGTTTATCCTCTCCTCACGCCGATCGCCGAGTCCGTCAGCAGCCCACCGTCGATCAGGATCGAGCTGCCGCTGATGTAGGACGAAAAGTCCGACGCCAGAAACGCCACCATGCCGGACACCTCGTCGGTCGAGGCGGCGCGCTTCATCGGCAGGCCCGCCATGATGTCGCGCCAGCGGTTCTCGTCGCCGAACTTCTCCTTGGCGAGACGCTTGGTGTTGTTGATGTGCATCTCGGTCTCGACCGGCCCTGGATTGACCGCGAGCACACGCACGCCGTAACGGATGCTGTCGCCACCGAGCGAGCGCGAGAACATGATCAGCGTCGCGTTCGCCATGCTGCCGGCGATGTAGTAGGCGTCCGGCCGTTCGCCCGCCATGCCGGCGATGTTGATGATCACGCCGCGGCCGCGCTGGCACATCGGGCCGTAGATTTCCCGCGTCAGGTTGATCGTGCCGAATACTTTCAGCTCCCAGGACTTGCGCCAGCGCTCCTCGTCGATCTCCAGGAGCGTGCCGCGGGGCACCGCGCCCGCGCTGTTCACCAGGATGTCGACCTCGCCGCACGCCGCCGCGAGCGCCTTGATGTTGGTACTGATGCTGAGATCGGCGGAGTGCCCCACCGCCTCGACCTTGTAGTCCGCCCTGATCTGCGCCGTGACCTTGTCGAGCTCGGATTGCGTACGGGCCACCAGATGCACATCGCAGCCCTCGGCTGCCAGCGTCCGCGCGATCGCAAGCCCGATGCCCTTCGACGATCCGGTGATGAGCGCGCGGCGGCCGCGCAGATTCAAGTCCATGGACGGCGTCCCTCGATCATTTTCAGCACGACGCAACTATATCGGCAAATCGACAGAACCCAAGATGTTCGCCTATGCTGTGCGAAAGCGAAGCAAAAATTCCAGGGAGATGACCATGCGCGTCGCGACATTGTTGAGCTTCGGTCTGATGCTTCTGGTGCTGGCGGCGCCGGGCCACGCGCAGGACTATCCCAACCGTCCGATCAAGATCGTGGTCGGCTTCCCGGCGGGCGGCGGCGTCGATACGTCCGCGCGCGTCGTCGCCCAGGAAATGTCGAAGGGCCTCGGCCAATCGATGGTGATCGAGAACAAGCCCGGCGCCGCCGGAACGCTTGGCGCGGCCGAAGTCGCGCGCAGCGCGCATGACGGCTACACCGTCATGGTCACACCCGGCGGACACGCGATCTTCGGCGCGATGTTCAAGTCGCTGCCGTTCGACACGGTTGCGAGCTTCGACTGGATCTCGAACATCGTAACGGTGCCGTTCTTCGTGGTAGTGCCCGGCAATTCCGAATTCCGCTCGCTCGCCGACATCGTGGCGAAGGCCAAGGCCCAGCCCGGCGCAGTCACGTTCGGCAGCGCCGGACCCGGCAGCACGCATCACCTCGGCATCGAGCTGCTCGCCGGCCGGACCGGTGTGAAGTTCCTTCATATCCCTTATCGCGGCGACGCCCCGGTAATCACCGCTTTGCTTGCGGGCGAGGTCCAGTTCGCGCTGGCGACGCCGACGCTCACGCTGGAGAACGTCAAGGCCGGAAAATTGCGCGCCATCGCGGTCGCGGGAAACACCCGCGCCGCCGCCCTGCCCGATGTCCCAACCGTCGAACAGGCGCTCGGCATCGCGAACTATGACGTGAGCACCTGGTTCGCCATGGCAGGCCCTGCCGGAATGCCCAAGCCGGTGCTCGACCGGTTGAACGCCGAGCTGCGTAAGGCGGTCGCGGTGCCGGAGGTGCGCGCACGGCTCGCAGGCATCGGTGGCGAGCCCGCTGCCGGCACACCCGCGGAGATGCGCGAGCGCGTGACGCGCGAACTGCAAATCTGGACCAGGACGGTCGACGCGGCCGGCATCGCGAAGCAATAGACCGGACACCGCTCGCGGCCCGCGAGAAGCCGCATCGGGCCGTCATTTGCGAGGAAATCCGTTTCGACTTTAACCACTCAAAGAGGAATCGCGCACGGCACAGTTGAAAGCGGGTAGATAGTCGAACCGGAAACGGGGGTACGACTATGAAAACCAAAGGTCTGCTTGTCGCCGCACTGCTGGCGATCTCGGCCTCTCAGAGCGTCAGCCAGGAGGTCTGCAATCAATCCTACCTGGCGTGCCTGAATCGCTGCACCAGCAAGCTGCCGACCGTGACGACGCAGGACCTCTGCATGCAGGACTGCCAGAGGTCGAACAACTCCTGCTCGGCAAAGTATTTCTCGGCTCCGATCCGGTCCAACCAGTACGTGGAACAGCCGACCGAAACCGGCGAGGCGATGGCCCAGGGCGACCAGCCTGAAGCTGAAACGCCGACCGAATTGAAGAAGACGACCGCGCCGAGGCGCTAAGCTCTCGGCGGCCGGCACCAAGCGCGCAGTGTCGCTACTGCGCGCTTTTGCCGTTGCCCTCGCGCAGGAAACCGAGCTTGGTCATGACCGGCTCGTCGGTGGCGCGGAATAGCACCGCACCCTCGGCACTGTGGTGAGTGTGCTCCTGCCATGACGGCACCACGAAGACGTCGCCGCGGCGCCACTGGAAGGTCTCGCCGTCCGCCGTGGTCGCCCCCTCGCCCTGCACCACGCCGAACACGTTGTTGGCCATCACCTTGCGCGCCGGCGTGGCATTGCCGGGCTTAAGCTTGATCATCGACAAAGCCATGGTATCGAGCGCCGGATCGCCGAGCGCGATCTCGACGGCGGCCCCGCCGCTGCTGGCTGCGTCGGCCTCGGCGAGCCGGCGCTGGGTGTCCGCCCAGGCAAAATGCATCGGGGAGTTGTTCGCGACCTTGATCTCGGTCTCGAACTCGTCCGGATGCGGCTCGAAGAACATCGGGTCCAGCAATTGCACCAGCGGCACGTCGAGCACGTCGAGCCAGTAGGCGCAGGCGCGGCCCTCGTTGCCATGCCCGTGCCAGCACCAATTCGGCGTCAGCACCACGTCGCCCGGCATCATCGAAAGCTTCTCGCCGTTGACGATGGTGTAGGCGCCGGGCTCGGCGTCGATGATCAGCCGCAGCGCGTTCGGGGTGTGGCGATGGGAGCGCGCCTTTTCGCCGGGCATGATCATCTGATAGGCGGCGACAATAGTGCGCGAGGTGGCGTATCCGGTGGCCGGATTTTGCAGGATCAGGTTGCGGCGTTCGGCAAGCTCGGTGTTGATCAGCCGGCCGGCGGCGTCGAGCGCGCCCTTGGCCTGCGCGTAATCCCAGCGATGAGCGCTGAATGTCTTCTTCGGCTCCGGCCACAGCGACGGCGCGGTCTTGGCCCAGCCCGGGACCATCATCACCTGTCCGAGCTTGCCATAGAGTTCGTCGAGCGAGCCGGACTGGGCGAATTGTTGCGGCGACGGGCTTGTCATGTGGACCACCATGCGGCTGCTGCGGGCACCTGGGAGACTATACGGAAAACCGCCCGCTGCCGAGACGGTCCGCGGCCTCCGGATTTCCGCTTGTTGTTGCGCCGCGCCGGCCGGTAGGATCGTCGTCAACAAGTCGATAAAGAACAGCGGGAGGTGGTCATGCTTCGGCGTGAATTCTTGCTTCGGACCGGCGGCGTTCTTGGCAGCGCGCTGGCCGCTTCCGTTCCCGGCGCAGCGCCGGCATTGGCTCAGCCGCGCAGCTATCCGACCCGTACCATCACTCTGATCGTTCCGTTCGCGGCCGGCGGGCCAACCGACATCATCGCACGCATTATCTCGACCTCGCTGTCGCAGTCGCTCGGCCAGAGCGTGATCGTCGACAACCTCGCCGGCGCCGGCGGCAATCTCGGCATCGCGATGGTGGCGCGCGCCGTCCCGGACGGCCACACCCTGCTGCTGACCTCGACGGCGATCGCGGTCAATCCCGGGCTGTTCGACAACCTGCCCTACGATCCGTTCAAGGATTTCGCGCCGATCTCGGAATTGGTCAACGCGCCGAACGTGATCTACGTGCGGCCGGATTCCGGAATCACGTCGATCGCCGACCTGGTCGCCAAGGCCAAGGCCGAACCGGAAAAATACAATTATTCGTCGCCCGGCGTCGGCACCAAGTCGCATCTGACGGGCGAACTGCTCAAGCTGCGCGCCGATATCAAGATGCAGCACGTGCCCTATCGCGGAGGCGGCCCGTCGGTGCAGGCGGTGGTCGCCGGTACGGTGCAGGTCGGCTCGGTGGCGCTGGCGCCGATCGAGCCGCTGATCAAGAGCGGCACGATCCGGGCGCTCGCTGTCACCGGCCCGACGCGCTGGTGGTCGTTGCCGGACGTCCCGACCATGATCGAATCCGGCTACCCCGGCTTCGTGTCGGACACCTTCAACGCGCTGTTCGCCCCGGCGGCCACCCCGCCGGAGGTCATCGCGCTGCTGGTCAAGGAAGCGCGGGCGGCCATGGCGAAACCGGAGTCGCGCGAAGCGGCGCGGCGTGCCGGTTACGAGATCATCGCCGGCACTCCGGAGCAGATGACTGCGCGCCTTGTCGCAGAGATCGCCGGCGTCAAAGAACTGGTCGCGAAAGCCGGAATCAAGCCGGAGTAGCCCTCCGGCACCGGCTGCAACCGGCCGTCATCGCCGCAAACCCACGTGTCGTCGTTAATCTCGCTGCTCAATCGGCGAGCGGCCGGACCGTTGCGCGCACCAGTTGTGGATAACCTGTGGATAAATCTAGTGGGTCAAGCCATTCGCAGGCGCTAAATGTTCCACTGAATCAGGGGGGTTAGCTAGTTAAAAACAAAGGTTAACAATTCGTAAACAATGGGCTAAAGTGTGGCCACTGTGAGGAGGCCAATGGGGGGCTCAGCCCAAGGTCCTGAGCCATAACCCAACGCGGGATGAGCCGCGTCCACAGTGGAGTGTAGAATGAAGTACTGTGTTGCGTTGATGGGAGCCCTGCTGGCGCTTTCGCTGGTCGGGACTTCCACCTCGGCGGTTGCCGGGGACTACCGGACGTCCAAGCACAATTGCTACAAGTGCCCGCCTCCGAAGAACTACGACAGTCAGGAGGTCGTCAAGACGACGAAGGATGTTGACCACTCGCGAGTCATCGAGACTCAGGCCGTGGTCCCCTCCAAGCGTCTGATTGAGACCAACCACCTGATCATCCGCGAGAATGAGACCCGCAATGTCGGCGTGGTTCAGCACAACCACACCGTCATCGAAAAGGAACTCATCCTGACCAAGCGGAACGTTGACACCAAGACTGTCAACACCCAGGTCAACCTCGTGGAACACAAGTACAACACCGAGCGGAAGCGGATCGTGGAAGAGCGGGAAATCCCCGGCCACAACCGCGACCTGAGGGATTGCGACTGCCCGACCAAGAAGTCGGTGGGCGTCCATGCCTACGGTCAAGCGCCGAAGTACGTAAGCTCGCGCTATTGATGATCCGCGCGCACTCCTCGCGCGGCTCATAAGAACCACGGCTGACAACAGCCGGAAATGGACCGCTCCGCTGGGAAACCAGCGGGGCGGCTCTTTTTTGGGCCGCCGTGACGCTGGTGGGGTGGCGAGGTTGGCTCGAGAGAAGTGGTACAGCAGGGTGGGTTCGAACCACCGACCTCCGGTTCCACAGACCCGCCGTTCCGGAAGCCCAAGCCAAATTCGCTCGTCGCTTCAATGCTTGAAATAGACCTCCTGTTTTTTTGACCGGAGGTATGACTCTCAAACCTGTTTGATTTCAATTCTTTAGCCAGTCGCGTGGATTTCAGTGCCTATACGGAGTCTCAAATTATAATAGCTGTCCCCACAGCATCGTGCAGGTTGGTTGTGGCTTGTTACAATTCGTGAAGTAGCCACGCTGCGCACCGTTGCACGACACCCGAGCACACAGCGCAACACCGCTCACGGTTACAGCCGATTTTATTCGTCTAATTGAATTGCCCGCACACTTCGAGGGCGAGTATGCCGAAAGGCAAATACCAACGCATCCTGAGCGGCTTCATGCAAGCGCCACGTACAGCGTCCTACGGATGGACGTGTACGCGTTCGATCAGCCGCGAGCGGAGGCAACGTCTGTGGTCAAACTACAGGCGGCGTCGGCGGCCGAATTGAGCGTATCATTGAAAATATTGGCGCCCGGAGGGCAGGGCTGGATTAGTTTTGAGGATGCTGTCCGATTGTTTTCGATGCACGCAGAAGAACCCAGTGAATGGGACGCGGATCGTGTTCGTATCCTTGGCAATTTTGCAGCCGAGCGCAGATGTGAGCCGAGAACAGAACCCTCAGAGCGTCGCGTCTATTTTGCGAAAAAACCGTGACGACGATATGGGTTGCCCGCGCCGATAGGTAACCAAGGTGACGCCGTCGCCGAGTCCAATCTCGGACTCAAGTTCCGCGACGGCAAGCCGCCGGTCTCGCCTGCTATTGCGCTTCGCTGGCCGAGGTCTTGCCGGTCTGCGGCCGCACGACCGTTGCCGCTGCCAGCAGAAACCAGGCCAGAAAAATGAACCAGGCTGCGTTCTCGGCCGCCAGGTCCGGGACAGAAAGAGATGTCGGGAAAGCTGCCAGAATTCCAATCATCGCCAGAAATGCAGCAATGACAAAAACCCATCCATTCGGCGCGTGCAATAGCATTGCGAATCCCCAAGGGATATTGGGCGACAGTTTCGCCGCAAGGACCCAAAGCCCGAATCCGCGGACCTTTCGTCAACCCCGGGTAGACCGCAACATGGTTAATAAAGCGTGTATGCGTTCCGACACACCATCGCGGCCAACCATCACGGTTTCGATCATGTCGCCTACGCTCGATGCGACGACGAGTGAAATAATGCCCGACTGCGGAATGTAGAGGGAGCCCGGAGGCTCCTTGAAAACTCAGGCAGATATGTTCGCCTCGGCCTCGTGCGGTTCGTGCAACACGTAGCCCCGGCCCCATATTGTTTCGATGTAGTCCTTGCCATTAGACGCGCTGGCGAGCTTCTTGCGCAGCTTGCAAATGAAAACGTCGATAATCTTGATGTCCGGTTCGTCCATGCCACTGTAGAGCTGGCTGAGGAACATGTCCTTGGTGATCGTCGTGCCCTTGCGCAGGCTCAGGAGCTCCAACATCTGGTACTCCTTGACCGTGAGAGGCACGCGAACCTGGTTGATCTCAACCATCTTGGCGTCGAGGTTGACGATGAGATCGCCGATCTGGACAACAGACTGCGCATGGCCCTGCGAGCGGCGCACGATGGCGTGGATGCGCGCTACCAGTTCTTCCTTGTGGAAGGGCTTCGTCATGTAGTCGTCGGCGCCGAAGCCGAGACCCTTGACCTTGTCCTCGATGCCGGCAATGCCGGAGAGGATCAAGATCGGTGTCTTCACCTTGGAGACGCGCAGCGTGCGCAGCACGTCGTAACCCGACATATCGGGCAGGTTCAGGTCCAACAGGATGATGTCATAGTTGTAGAGCTTGCCGAGATCGACGCCCTCTTCGCCCAGATCGGTCGTGTAGACGTTGAAGCTCTCGGATATGAGCATCAGCTCGATTGATTGAGCGGTCGCGCTGTCATCCTCAATCAGCAATACGCGCATGCCAGTCGCTTTCCCGCCGCAGCGGCGTCCCGTGAATTCACTTCGGAACAAATTGATTGAGAATGCTAGTCGCGCATGGTTAACGAATCCTGTTGTGCTCTATGATCGGATTTTGTCGGCGTTCAAGCGCCTCGTGACGCGGCTCAAGTTCGCCTCACTCCGCCAGAAGGCCGTCGTCGAGGCCAACCCCTAAACGGCCGCCGAGAGATATTCGCGCAAATCTTGAACGAAGGCCCAGAGACTTTTGCCCGACAAAGTTGCTGAATTTGCACAGCACCTTCCAGGAACGTCGCTCGCCTCCGCGGCATCGCACGGCAGATACCGTTAGAGGGAGAATCGCGCCCCCGCCGCCCGCTGGGGAATGCACTGGACGATCGGTCACCCAGTGGTCGGCATCACCAGTCTCTGACGGCTTGGTTCACAATTCGGGAGTTTTGGTCCGTTAGATGGCGGAGGAACTCCGGAACGTAGCGGTTCGACAGAGATGGGCCGGCTTCGACATTCGTTGCCGAACATCGACCGCATCAATAAATTGGATTGATCGCAACGGCGTCCTATCAAAGGCAGAGGATAAACCCATGAACCATGCCGGCGGCCGCCGTAACCAAAGCCGCGAGTGGGTGAATATCCCCGTTGCCGACAACGGCGAGGCCATCGTCGCGGCGATGACCGAGGCGGGCGTGGAGTTCGTGTTCTTCACCTCCGGCTCCGAGATCGGCTTCTATCAGGAAGCGATCGCCAAGGCCGAGGCTCAGGGCCGCAAGGCACCGAAGCTGATCTCCGTTAC
>CAMDFO010000003.1 GCA_945897515.1 Rhodoplanes serenus
CGCGACCGTGCCGCGCGCCACCAGATCCTCAAGATGCGCCAGCACGGACATGCCTGCCGCCTTGGTCAGTCGCGGATCGAGACCTTGATAGATCGCGCCGACGATGGTCGGGATTTCCGCTTCCCCCTTGCCGAGGAAATTCATGATCGAGGCCTCGCGCGCCTTGCGGTGCAGAATGTAGGCAGCGACAAAGCGCGACGCATTGTGGACCGCGCCGCCATGACCCGGAAAGTAGATGGGTTCGGATCGCTTGCTGAGCTTGGCGAGCGAGCCCATGTAGTCGCCCATCGCACCGTCGGGCGGCGCCACCACCGGCGTGGACCATGCCATGACGTGATCGCCGGAGAACAGCACGTTCGCCTCCTTGAACGCGAACGCCATGTGGTTCTTGGTGTGGCCCGGCGTGGTCACCGCTTCGACGGTCCAGCCGTTGCCGGACACCACTTCGCCATCGGCCAGCATGCGATCGGGCCGGAAATCCATGTCGCCCGACGCTTCCATCCGGGGAGCTTCGCCAACGTTGAGCATGCGCGACGGCCGGTGCGGCCCTTCGCCCAGCACCTGCGCGCCGGTGGCTCGCTTGATTACGGGCACGCCCGGGGAGTGGTCGCGATGGGTGTGCGTGACGAAAATATGCGTCACGGTTTCGCCCCGCACGGCGTCGAGCAGCGCCCTGCTGTGCGCCTCGTCCTCAGGGCCCGGATCGACGATCGCAACGCTGCCGCGGCCAACGATGTAGCTCACCGTGCCCTTGTAGGTGAATGGGCTCGGGTTGTCGCAAAGGATGCGGCGCACGCCGGGGATCGGTTCGTCCACCTGACCTGGAATGAGCGCGAAGTTCTTGTCGAAGGGAATATCGTTCATCGCCTCTCTTTAGCGTCATTCGAGCGTGTTGGGCAAATGCGCTTTCCCGCTTGGTCGGCGGCGCGACGCATGCCAACCGCGCGGCAGCCGCACCCTTGTCAATGCGCGCCGGGGGTGAGACGTTTGATCGCCCTTCATCTGGAATAAGTCATGGCACGCGATCCGCAGGTCGATCTGATTTTCTCGCACTTCATTCCGCGCTATGTGGCAACCGGCGTCGATCCGAACGATCTGAACGCGCTGATGACGCGGATCGACCATTGGGATGACTGGTGCCGCCTGTGGTCGGAGGAAGGCGCGCGGCACGAGGGGCTGGCGAGGGAAGCAGCCGCCAAAGGCCGCCGGGTGACCGCGGCGGAAGCGAACGTGCGTGCCGCGCTCTGCTACCACTACGGCAAGCACCTGTTCGCCGACCGGACCGCCGAGTGGCGCGTTGCGCACGAGGCGATGATGCGCTGCTACGCCGCGGCCGCGCCCGGTCTCGACCCGCCGATAGAGTACGTCAAATTTCCATACAAGGGCGTTCCGATGTCCGGCTGGCTGCGCAAGCCGCACAACGCCAAGCGCCCACCGATCGCGGTGATCCTGCCGGGGCTCGATGCCTGCAAGGAGGAGCTGCACGCCTGGGCGCAGGCGTTCGTCGACCGTGGCATGGCGGCGCTCACCCTCGACGGGCCGGGCCAGGGCGAAACCTCGTTTCATCTGCCGACCACCCATGAATGGGGTCCGGTGCTCGGCGCGGTGATCGACGTGCTGGAGAAGCGTAACGACGTCGACGGATCCAGCGTGGGCGTGGTCGGCCAGAGCCTCGGCGCGCTCTACGCGCCGCTCGCGGCGGCCGGCGAGCCGCGGCTGAAAGCCTGCATCGCCAATTGCGGCCCATTCGACTGGGGCACCACGCTGCCGAAAATGCCGGCCGTGTCGCAGGAGGTGTTCCGCGTCCGCAGCCACGCCAAGACGATTCCCGAGGCGCACGAGATCGCCAAGAAGCTGACGCTCGAGCACGTCGCGAAGAAAATCAAATGTCCGTTGCTGGTGGTGTTCGGCGCCGGCGACCGGCTGATCGCGCCAAGCGAAGGCGAGCGGCTGGCGAAATCCGCGTCGGGGGCATCCGAGCTGGTGGTGTACCCCGAAGGCAACCACGTCTGCTTCAACATCAGCTACAAGTTCCGCCCGCTGACCGGTGACTGGATGGCGGAGAAGCTGGGCGTGGAGAAATAACTTCTACTCCGGTGCCTGCTGCTCCAACGCGGCGTACGGGCCAGCCGCGTACACAACCCGTCCGCCGAGCATCGTCAGCAGCGACCGGATGCCGCCAATCTCCTCCACCGTCACGCTGAGATAGTCAGCACTCAGCACCGCGAGGTCCGCGAGCTTGCCGACGGCGAGCAAGCCGCGGCGATGGTCATCGTGCGCGAACCAGGCGCTGCCCTCGGTATAGAGGCGAAGCGCCTGCTCGCGCGTCGGAATTTCGGATGAATCGCGCATCGCAAGACCGCCCGCGGTCTTGCCGTCGAGCATCCATCGCAGCGAGACGAACGGATTGTACGACATCACCCGGTGCGCATCCGTTCCGCCGCCGACGGACAAGCCCATCTTAAGCGCGGTGCCGATCGGCGGCGACAGCCGCATCGCCTCCGCGCCGCGCTGGCCGATGAACGCCTCGCCACGAAAATACAGCGCGTTCTGCATCAGCCAGCCCACGCCCATCGCCTTCATGCGGGCGAGCGTTTCGGGGGAGCCATCGGTGAGATGCGCGACCGACCAGCGCAACGGCGCGATCGGCATTTCCTTGTTCACCCGCTCCAGCACGTCGAGCAGGTGGTGGATCGAGCGGTTGTTGTGCCAGTGCAGGGTCGCGGTCAGGCCCCGAGGCGCCGCCCATTTCAGCGTTTGGTATAGCTGTTCCTTCTGCGCGTCGGACGGCGTTTCGTTGTTGTACATACCCCAAGTGACGTTCTCGCCGATGCCGTTGAAACGCAGGAAATCATCGCCGAAACCCATCGGCAGCATTTGCAGCAGCGATTGGAAGTCTTCGAGTTCGTGCCCGCGGCGCGGCGCGCACAGGCTGTAGGCGACGCGCACCGTCAGCGCGCGATCGCGCCAGACCTGGAACAGCGCCTGATACTCCTCGATCGGCATGTTGTAACCGCCGGGGTCGATCACGCCGGTGATGCCGAGGCTGTTGAGCGTGCGGAAGAACGCGCGGGTGCCCGAGGCCTGCTGCGCCAGACTCGGACGCGGCAGCAGATTGAACAGATCGCTGATGGTACGGTTATCGCCGCCGAGCCAGCCGCTCGGCTTGCCGTCAGCATCGGTCTCGACCTTCAGCCGCGAAGCAAGTTCTGCGTCCTGCGCGACACCGAGCGCCTCGAAACCGCCGGGCGACAGCAACACGGCGGTGTAGAGAATCTGCACATAGACGCGATGATGCGGCGCGGCGGCCGCGACTTCTTCTTGCGTCGGTCGGCGGCCTTCGGCGAATTGCTTCTCGGTCCAGCCGCCGGCGATCACCAGCCATGAGTCCTTGGGCGCGCGTGCCGCCGCTTCGCGCAGGCGGCCGAGCGCTTCGGGGATCGAGCGAGCGCCGATCCAATGCACCTCGGTGGTGTAGGTGAGCCCGGCACGAATGGCGTGGATATGGGAATCGATCAGCCCGGGAATGACGGTCCGGCCCGCGAGATCGATGGTGCGGGTGCTTGGCCCCGCGAGCGCGCCGATGGTATTGGATGCGCCGAGCGCCGCGATCTTGCCGTCGCGCACCGCCAGCGCCTCGGCGGGCGCTGCGCCGTACTGGACGATCCTGCCGTTGACGAAAATCGTGTCGGCGGATTGCGCGAGCGCAGGGCCCGCGAACCAGAAAGCAATCAGGACGCAGAGGCCAGCGTGCCGGATGAGCATCGGCCAACGCATGGCCGACGCTACAGCCGTTGCAGCGTGCACTCGGTTTCGATCACCCGGGCCTGGGCATCGGCCGCCGTCCGCCGGTACACCCTCGTCTGGCGGAAGCCGGCTTTGGCGCACGACACCTCGACGTCCTTGGGCTCGACGTCCTTGCGCACGTGGCTGCGGTAAAGCCCGAGCACATTGGTCTTCACCTCGACGCCCTCGCCTGTCTTCGGGATCAGCTTCACCACGGCGTCGGACACCGGCGAGCCGCGGTGGTCGCGCACGAAGCCGAAATAGGACGGGCCTTCCTCCTGGAAATCGCCGGTCGCGTCGACGTCGTCGCCGCCGGCCCAGGCTACGCCCGCCACCGCGAGGGCCAGGCCCGCCGCCATCGCCAATTTTCGGATCAGAATTGCCATGTCGGCCTCCGAGTCTCTTTGGACCCATTCTAACCCAGAAACGTCCGCACGATAAAGCGCTGCTACCACCGCCAGAAGAATCTCAAGGCATAGATTAGGACCGGAATCGACGCGAGCGGTACGATCCAGACCAGCGACAGCGGTATTTTCCGGGTGGCATTCTCCGGCAGGAATGTCGCGAGAACGCCTAGCACGCCCGAGACGAGCAGCGTGGTCGCAGTCCAGCCGTACCAGTGCATCGCGGGGCCTTCGTTGCGGACCGCCGGGGCGTAGAACAGATCAACCCGGTTGGTTCCCGGATGATAGGTGAACAGCGGCCAGTTCTGCATTTCGCAGGCCACGTAGATGATCGGTGTAGTGATCGCGCACACCACCGCAAAGGTGCGGAACGCGGCTGAGGACACCAGCGATGTTGCCCGCGCCACGGGCGTTCCGGTGGTCGTTGTGGTGCTCATGACCCGAACCCCCGAACGTTATTGACGATGTGGCCGACCAGGAACATGAACCAGACCATCGCGGCGAGCGTGACCGTCAGCCACTTGCGCGCGCTTTCGTAGTCCGGGTTCTTGGCATCTTTCCAGAACAGCCAGTAGATCGGCAGCAAGCCAAGCCCGATGGTCGCGAGGTGCTCCTTCAGCTCGAACACGCCTTGGGTCTTCCAGAAGCCCTGCTGCTCGATTGGGATGCGAACGTACATGCGATACTTGGTGTAGATCCAAGCCCCAAAGATGAAGGTCACGATCCACAGCACACACACTGCGGCCGCATAGCCCGCGCCCTGCACGGCGCGGAAGCGCGTGACAAAGCCCGGTGCACCCGCGCCCGCCACCTGCCGCACCGGCATCAGCACCGACATCGCCTGATGGGTGAGCGCGCCGAGCAGGGCGACAGCAAGCAGGCCGTGGACGATCATCAGGATAGTCCAGAACGTGCCGACGTCGACGTAGTCCAGCACGAAGTCGGGCAACAAGCCCATAACCCCCTCCTCTTGCCTACCTCACCGCGCCAGCGAGTCGGGGCGAAGCTGGAACTTCACCACCTTCGGCCGCGTGCCCTTGCCGGTTTCGAGATGGAACGGCGTGCGCGTGCCGTAGGTCGCCCACAGACCCCGGCCCTTCCAGCCGCCGTTCGGATCGTCGATGCGGCCGTCCATCCACTTGGCGTAGAAGCCGTTCGGATACGGAACGACGAAGTTCAGCCATTGGCCGTCCACCAGCGCCATCAGCGACTCGTTGGCGTTGCCGGTGGCCCAAGGCACGTTGCGGCCCAGGCCGAACGTGTCGAACTGGTCGACCCAGGTGTAGTAGCTCGCCTCCGCGCTGCCGGTGTCCGGCACGTTCGCCATCTGCGGGCCGGGGAACGGATAAAGCGTCCAGCCTTCCGGGCAATGCCGGCCGGTCGCGGTTTCCGGGCCGCGCAGCACCTTGCACTTGCTGCGGTCGAATTTCCCCATGTGTCCGCTGGACAGCGGCACCCAGGCGATGCCGTTGCGGTCGATGTCGAAGCCGCGCGGGCCGTAGCCCGGCATCGGCGGCTCGTAGATTTCGGCGAGCGCAGTCTCCGACGGATTGGAGCCGGGGTCGACGCGGATGATGTAACCGGGGAACGTCAGCACCGTGCCCCAGATCGTGCCGTCCTGCGGGTTGATGCCGATGCCATAGAGCGCGCCGACGATCCGCTTGTCCTTGGTCGGATCGACCGGCTGGTTCGGCTCGACCCACGCGTCGCGCTTGCCGTTGCCGTTGGTGTCGATGACGATCGGGGTCCAGCCCTGCGCCTTGGCCTCGTCGCCGGTTTCCTCAAACACCTTGCGGTCGAGCCAGCCAACCACGCCGCTGCCCGGCCCGCCCTGACTCAGCCACAGCGTGTTGTTGGTGTCCTCGGCGAACACGAGATGATGAGTCTGGAAGCACGTGCGGATCAGCGTGATCTTGCCGGTCTTGGGATCGAGCATCGACAGATGGCGCGTGGATGTCGCCAGCGGGAACACCTTGGCCGACGGATGGCTGGAGCCCTGCTTGCAGAAGTCTGGATTGGGCGCTGCGCCGACACGCGAGGTAAACCACACTTGGCCCTTCTCGTCATACATCGGGTTGTGCGTGCTGGTCTGTCCGTCCCAGATCGCCTCGTCGCCCCAATAGGGTGACGGCGACAGCGGGTCGTTCTTGTGCGACGGCGTATTCGGATCGCGCACTGGCATCCTGAATGACGATGCCTTGTGATTGACCGGGTCGAGCACCGGAATGATGTCGGTGCTGTTCTCGACCGCGCCGTAGATCAGACCGTTCGCGTTCAACGTCGGCTTGCGCTTGTCGGTCGCAGTGATGTCATGCAGGTAGTGCTTGGGCTCGCTGAAATCCCACTGCGTGATGACGACGTTGCGCTCCTGGCCCTGCGGCCGCGGCGGCTTCGCTGCCGGCAATTCGCCCGCCGCAATGCGATCGGTCCAGTCGGCAAACAAGCTCAACGCACGCGGAGTTTCGATCCGGCCGATCGAAGTCGCCATGTTGGTCATGGCCTGTCCGGAGAGGATGCGGCGTGCCCAGGCGTCTTCCGACTTCATGTCGGCGAACTGCGGCGGAATGGTGCGCGTAGCCTTGTTGCCGAGCGCGTGGCAGCCGTAGCAGCCGTTGGTCTTCGTCACATTGAGCCACTCGCCCTGGCTCTTGACGTTGCCGAGCGGGAATTCGTGCTTTCCCGGCGTCTTCATCATCGAATACCAGTAGATCGCCGGATAGATCTCCGCTGCGGCCTTGGGCGTCGCAGTCTGCGCAGTCAGGTTGACGATCTGGCCGGGCCGGCTTTGCACCTTGGCGGAATCGGTCAGACCGTAGCCACGCGCCCATACCGTGTAGCTTGCACCTGGCGGCAGATCAGGAATGAGATAACGACCGCTATCGTCCGTCACCACGCTCTTGATGTAGCGGGTCGGCAGATCGGTGGTTTCGGCGATCACCCAGACCCCGGCCTCCGGGCCGTTCGGTCCCCTGACCACGCCACCGATGTCGTCGTTGTCGATGGCCACCGCGGCGGCCTGCTGGGCACTCACCGACCCCGCTGCCATTGCCACGATGCCGATCACCGCAACGCTCGCATAAAGGAAACGCCGCAATGCCATGTCACCCTCCTGTGGCCGCCAAACTCAGTCGGGATGCATCCGGGCTGCCCTGCAGCCCGGCTTCGTTTTTGTAAAGTCGTTGGGGGCCGCACTGCGCAGCCCCCACGTATCGTTTCAAGTCTCCTGCAATCCGCTTACTTGGCGAGCGGATTGGGCCGGACCTGGATTTGCACCGCCAGCGGACGCGCGCCCTTGCCGAGCTCGTTGAGCCAGGGCGTCCGGTCGCCGCTGGCGCTCCACAGGCCCCTGCCCTTCCAGCCGGCGTTCGGATCGTCGATGCGAGCGTCGAGGCCCTTGGCGTAGAAGCCCATCGGGTACGGCACGCGCATCAGGATCATCTGGCCGTCCTTGAAGGCGGCAAAGCCGTCCTGGAGGTTGGCGGTCGAGATCGGGATGTTGTCGCCCAGGCCCACCGCGTTGTGGTGGTCTACCCAGGTGTAGTAGCTCGCCTCCGCGCTGGTGTTCGGGAAGCCCTCAAAGCCCGGCCCCGGATACTTGTGCAGGGACCAGCCCTCCGGACAGTGATCGCCGGTCGCATTCGGCCCGCTGAGCGGAGCCTTGCACTTGCGACGATCGAAGGCGATGAGATGGCCGGCAGAGCCCG
Source organism: Rhodoplanes serenus (assembly GCA_945897515.1). GTDB lineage: Bacteria > Pseudomonadota > Alphaproteobacteria > Rhizobiales > Xanthobacteraceae > Z2-YC6860. The sequence continues at coordinate 7,895 of CAMDFO010000003.1, forward strand.
AACCATACAACACGCCGTCCTTGCCGATGTCGCCGCCGCGCAGCCCGATGCCCTCCTTCGGGACGGCAAAGAACTCGCTGAGCTTGGTCTTCGGATCGAAGCGCAGGAATCCTGCCCTGCCGCCGAATACGCCGGAGGTGTACCAGACCGACCCGTCGGTCGGATGCGGCATTACCGCGTACGGGCCGGAGCCGGGATTGAAGCGCGCGTCCTTGCCGGCCTCGGCGGGCTTGCCGGCATCGGTGAACTCATCGAGCTTGCCGTTGCCGTTGGTATCGAGCACGAACGGGAACCAGCCGACCGCCTTCTGGGCGTCCTTGGTCTCGTCCCACACCTTGGTGTTGACCCAGCCGGCGACCGGACCGGAGCCCGACAGCCACAGCGTGTTGTCCGCGTCGTAGCCGAACTGCGGATGGTGGGTGCCGAAGCAGGTGTCGATGAAGTCGTACTTCTGCGTCTTCGGATCGAGCACCGCGACCTGCCGGCTGCTGTCGTTCAGCGGGAACACCTTGGCCGACGGATGCTCCGACCCCGCCTTGCACCACGCCGGATTGGGGCGGCCGCGGATGGTGGCAGCGAGCCACACCCGGCCCTTGTCGTCGAGCATAGCGTTGTGCTTGTTGGCCTTGGTGTCCCACAGCACCTCATCGCCCCAGTACGGCGAGGGCATCGTCGGCTTGATCGCACCGGCGTGACCTGGTCCCAGCGACAGCGGCATGTTCGGATCCGCCACCGGCATCTTGAAGTACGTGACCTTGTGGGTCTTCGGATCGAGGATCGGCATCATGTCGGTCGAATACTCCGGCGCGCCGTAGAGCGGGCCGTTGGCATTGACCGTCGGCTTGCGCCGATCCGACGAGATCAGATCGTGCAAATACTTGTCCGGACTGGACCACTCCCACGCGGTGACCACGAGGTTACGCTCCACGCCTTGCGGTCGCGGCGGCTTGTTCTTCGGCAGTTCGCCCTTGGCGACGCGGTCGGTCCAATCGCCGAAATACTGGTAGGGCACGCCGCCGAGCTGGCCGGCAATGCGGTTCGTCATCATCTCGCCGGACTGCCCGGACGCGATGCGGCGGACCCATGCGTCAGCACCTGACTTGAAATGACCAAGCTGTGCGGGAATGGTCCGTGTCGCTTCCTGACCAAGCTGGTGACAACCGACGCAGTCGACATTGCTCATGCGCTGGCGCCAGATATCCTGCGTGATGTTCTTGGGGATGTCGGTCGAGCCGCCGAAATCCTTCGCCGGCGGTATCTTCATCATCGTGTACCAGTAGATGGCCGGGTAGTAGTGCGCCGCCGCCGCCTCGTTCGGAGCCGGCACCGCCGTGTGATTGAGCGTCTGGCCAGGCTTGGCGCGCACCTTCGGCGAATCCACCAGCCCATAGCCGCGCACCCAAACCTGATAGTTGGCTGTCGGGAGATCCGGGATGACGTAGCGACCCTGGTCGTCGGTGACGACGCTCTTGATGTAGCGGGTCGGCAGGTCGGTGGTTTCCGCGATCACCCAGACGCCGGCTTCCGCTTGCCCATTCGGGCCGCGCACCACGCCGCCGATGTCGTCGTTGTCGATGGCAACCGCTTGCACCTGCTGCGCGCTCGCCGGCGACGGCACGGCCGCTGCAAGCACGGCAATGCCGACCGCGGCAACGCTCGAATACAAGAACTGTCTGAGCTTCATCTGATCGCCTCCCGTTATACCCGGGCATTCGAGGCCCGTTGTCGAACCGATCTTATACCAACTAGGATTGGGCAAAAGCCGGTTTGTGGGATTTGAACACCCTGCAGGCAGCCAACAGCGATCAAAGAAAATCCAGCGCCGGCAGGGAATAAGCAGCGGAGGGACACATGAAACGGGCGGTCTGGATCATTCTCGCGGCCGTGCTTGCCGCCGCAGATGGCGTGCAGGCCCAGAGCGACTACCCCAACCGGCCAGTCCGGATCGTGGTCGATTCCGCTCCGGGCAGCGCCAACGACGTCACGCTCCGCATCCTGGCGGAGCGACTCAGCCAATTGTGGGGTCAGCAGGTTCTAACCCTCAATCAACCTGGCGCCGGCGGCAGCATCTCGGCGCGCGTTGCGGCCGGCGCGCCCCCCGACGGCTACACGCTCTACATGCCAGCAGCCTCGGTGTTTCTGGCGCTGCCAGGGGCGCCCGGGGTGGCGTCCAATCTGCCGGTCGAGTTGCCGCGCGACTTCGTTCCGATCGGGTTCGTCACGCACCAGCCGATGTTCATCGGCATGTCGCCTACGCTCGGCATCAGCACGTTGCCGGAGCTGATCGCGCTCGCAAAGCAAAAGCCCGGACAAATCTCCTATGCCGCGACCGGACGCGGCCGGATCACCCATTTGACGATGGAGCTCTTGCAAAGCCGTGCCGGCATCAAGCTGCAGCTTGTTCCCTACACCGGCGGCCCGGCCCAGGCGATGAACGACATCATCAGCGGCCGCGTCGGGCTGGTTCTTGACGGCTATTCGAGTTTGGCCGGATCGCTGCAGGGCGGGTCGATCAAGGGGCTGGCCGTCACAGCCAATGCACGCGTCCCAGGTTTCCCGGACCTGCCGACGGTCGCCGAGACGCTTCCCGGTTTCATCGCCGGCGGCTGGCAGATCATGGTGGCGCCGTCCGGGACGCCGGACGCCATCGTGCGCAAGGTCGCCACCGACATGCAGACCGCGCTACAGGACAAGGAGATCGCCGCCAAGTATGCGACGCTTGGCGCTTTCGTGCGGCACATGTCTCCGGCCGAGGCGACGGCATTCAGCCAATCGGAGCAGACGATATGGCGGCCAATGCTGGAACAAGTGGCCAAGCAGGCCCAGTGAAAGGCAAGCCCATGAGAATGCTGTCTGTCGCGGCCGCAATCGCGGCCGCGCTCGGAATCGTCGGCGACGCGTCGGCGCAGGGCGACAATTATCCGAACAAGCCGATCCGCATCATCGTCGATTCCGCGGCCGGCAGCACGGTGGACGTGGTGACGCGGATCGTTGCCGACAAGCTGAGCCAGGCTGTCGGCCAGCAGGTGCTAACGCTCAACCACCCCGGCGCCGGCGGCGCGATCGCGGCCCGCGTCGCCGCAGGCGCGCCGAACGACGGCTATACGATCTACGCGCCGGCGGCGTCCGCATTCGTCACACTGCCGGGGAAGACCGCCAATCTGCCACTGATGCTGCCGCGCGACTTCGCGCCGATCGGATATCTGTCCGATCAACCGATGTTCGTCGCCGTGATCCCGACATTCGGCGTGACATCGCTGCCGGAGCTGATCGCGCGCGGCAAGGCGCAGCCAGGCGCACTCTCGTATGCAGCGACCGGCGTCGGACGAATCTCGCACCTGACCGGCGAACTGCTGCAGATGCGCGGCGGATTCAAAATGCAGCTTGTACCGTACACCGGCGGGCCAGCGCAGGCGCTCAACGACGCGCTTGGCGGCCGCGTCCCAATCGTGGTCGAGGGCTATCCCGGGCTGATCGGCGCGGTCCGAAGCGGCGCGCTCAAGCCGATCGCGGTATCCTCCGTGCAGAGGCTCGGCGAGTTCCCCGATGTGCCGACGGTCGGAGAAACGCTGCCTGAGTTCAACGCCGGCGGCTGGCAGGTGTTCGTCGCGCCGCTCGGCACGCCGCAACCCATTCTGCAACGGCTCGGCGTCGAGCTGCGCAAGGTGTTGGAATTGCCGGACGTGATCAGCCGTTTTGCGGCGATCGGCGGCTATCCGAGATACATGACGGCCGAGGAATCGGTCGCCTTCGTCAACGCACAGCAGCGACAATGGATGCCGGTGCTGGAGCAGATCGCACGCAACACGCCACGGTGAGGCAGCCCACTTATTCGGCTGCGCATTGATCAAGGGAGCTCGAGATGAAACCGATTCTGGTTGCAATGGCGCTGGCCGCCACGCTTGGAGGAGCGCAAGCGCAGGACTATCCCACCCGGACGATCACGATCGTTGTCTCCACCGCGGCCGGCGGCGGCAACGACATCATGGCACGCGTGATCGGAGAGCGGATGAGCCGCACCCTCGGCCAGCAGATCGTGGTCGAGAACCGGCCCGGCGCCGGCGGCACCACCGCGACCCGCCAGATCGCACAGGCGACGCCCGACGGCTACACGCTGGGCTTGGGCAACACCGGGACCCTGGCCCAGGGGCCGGCGTTCTACGCCAACGCCGGATACGACCCGCGCAAGGATTTCGCGCCGATCGGCCTGATCGCGAACGCTCCGGTGGTGATCGTGGTCCATCCCAGCGTGCCGGCGAAGTCCATCCAGGAGCTGATCGCGCTGGCGAAGCAAGAGCCAGGCAAACTTACTTACGGCTCAGGCGGCGCGGGAACGCCCAATCATCTGACCGGCGTGATGTTCGACAACGCCGCCGGCACGTCGATGGTGCACGTGCCGTTCCGCGGGTCTGGTCCGGCAGTGGCCGCGCTGGTCGGCAATCACGTCTCGCTGATGTACGCCGGGATGCCGTCCGTCATGGGCAACATCAAGAACAACATCCTGCGGCCGATTGCGATGACAAGCTTGAAGCGCTCACCGGAGCTGCCCGAGGTTCCGACCGTCGCCGAGGCCGGCATGCCGGGTTTCGAGGCGGCGCAGCGCTACGGCCTGATCGCGCCGGCCGGCACGCCGCCCGCGGTCGTCGCAAAGCTCAGCGCCGCCTTGCGCGAGGCGCTCAACTCCGCCGATGTGAAAGCCCGCATCGCCGCCGAAGGCGCCGAGCCGCTGCCGAGCACACCGGAGGAATACGCCAAGGACATCGCCAGCGAGTTCGCGAAATGGACCAAGGTCGTCGAACAGGCCGGCATCAAGGCGAAGTAGCAGGAACGCCATGACATTCTGGACTCCAGGCCGTACACACGGCTGGCGTTTCTGCCAATCGAATTAACCAAGCGAGGTGCGCAGTGGCTGATGCTTCCATTTCTTCCGCCGGTCCGATCGATGCCGGGCTCCTTGACGACCTTGTTGCCGCGAGCCGCATTCTCGCCCAGCACGGCGTGCTCGACGCATGGGGCCATGTGAGCATTCGGCACCCGTCCAATCCGGAGCGCTATCTGCTGTCGCGCGCACGAGCCCCCGCGCTCGTCCGTGCCGAGGACATCATGGAGTTCGATCTCGACTCCAATCCGGTCGACCAGCAAGGCCGCCGCATGTTCCTGGAGCGTTTCATCCACGGCGAAGCCTACCGCGCCCGGCCGGACGTCAACGCCGTGGTGCACAGCCATTCGCCGACCGTGATCCCGTTCAGCGTCACCGGTGAGCCGCTCAAGGCGATCTCCCACATCGCATCGTTCCTGGTACACGGCTGCCCGTGCTTTGAGATTCGCGACGTGGGGCTCACCCAGGGGCTGCTGGTCACCAACAACAAACAGGGCGCTGCGCTCGCGAAGACGCTCGGCGACAAGCCGGTCGCCCTGATGCGCGGCCACGGCAACCTGGTCGTCGCCTCGGACATCCCGCGCGTCGTGCACCGTGCGCTCTATACCGAGGTCAACGCGCAACAGCTCGCGACCGCGCTATCGTTCAACCGCCCGATTCACTACCTCACGCCCGATGAGGCACAGGACCCCGCACGCCTCGGCGACTCCTGGGACGTGTGGAAGCACGAGGCGATGAAGGACGGGTGACGCGGCGCTACAGCCGCTCGATCTTCGGCATCACCTCGGTCTTGAACAGCGCGAGCGAGCGCAGCGCCTGCGCCAGCGACATGGTGCCCAGGAACAGATAGGTCAGCAGGTAGTTAAACCCGATCTCGGCGTGATGACGCTCGATCTCGGCCCGCACGGTTTCCGGCGAGCCGGCGATCACCGTGCCTTCGGCCAGGCATTCCTCAAAATTCTGGCCGCGCACATTCCGCATCCGCGCCGCCTTAGCGGTGACGCCATGCTGGGTGCGGATCCAGTTAATGTTCTTGAGGTGTACCTCCATCGCGGGCTTGGCCCAGGCCCTCGCCTTCTCGTCGGTGTCGTCGACGAAGATGTGACGCTGCACGCCGATTGCGACACCGCCGGAGAACTCCGCCTTCGGCTGCGCCGCGACGTTGCCGCGCTTGGCGAAGCCGGCCCGGAAGGCATCGATGTTATCCTTGGCGGCGGCATTGGGGCCGAGCGTCACGAAGTGCAAGCCCTGCTCGCCGGCCCAGGTCGACCCCTCCGCGCCGGACGAGCCGTACCAGAACGCCGGATGCGGCTGTTGCAGCGGACGCAGCGCGATCGGCACGTTGTCGTATTGGTAGTGCTTGCCGGAATAGGTCAGCTTGTCGGTGGTGAGCCCCGCGCTGATGCAGTGGAACGCGTCGGTGAATATCTCGCGCGACTGGTCGTGCTCGACCTTGTGATACTTCAACTCGAACGGCGAAACGCCGCGGCCGACGCCGATTTCCATGCGGCCGTTGCTCAGATGGTCGAGCATGCAGATTTCATCGATCAGGCGGAGCGGCGAATACAGCGGCAGCAGATAAGTCAGCGGCCCAAGCCGTATCCGCTTGGTCTCACGCGCCACCGCCCCGAGAAATACGCCGGGCACCGGCACCATGTTGAGCGGCGTCTGATGATGCTCCGCCAGATGCAGGCAGTAGAAGCCGGCCTCGTCGGCAGCTTTGATGAAGGTCAGCCGCTCGTCGAGAAGAGTCGCGAGCGGCCGTTCGCCGTCTTCGATGTGATCGAACAGTCCGATTTTCATTTCTCGTCCAACTTCCCAATTTTTCGGATCACCGGAATAAGCCGCTTGGCATCAGCCTCCACGAACTTCGCAAACTCCGGCTGGTCCATGTAGGCCGGCGGACTGCCGGCCTTGACGAACACCGAAGTCACCTGCGGGTTCTTCATGACCTCGCGCATGGCGTCGCGCAAGCGGTTGATGATCGGCGCGGGGGTTGCCTTCGGAGCGAACAGTCCGGCCCAGATGTAATACTCGACATCCTTGTAGCCGAGTTCGATCATGGTCGGGATATTCGGCATTTCCGCGGTGCGCTTGTCGGCCCAGGTTGCGAGCAATTTCACCTTGCCGTCCTGCACATGCGGCCACACCGGTCCCGGCGCCTGCACAGTCACCGGCGTCTGATTGCCGAGGAAGGCCGCGAGCGCCGGACCGCCGCCGCGATAGGGCACGTGCAGCAGCTTGATGCCGGCTGCCTGCTGGAACATCTCCATCGGGACATGGCCGGCGCCGTAGTTGCCGGAGCTGCCGAAGGCAATCGTCGCCGGCCGTTTTTTCGCGTCCGCGACCAGATCGGCGACAGATGTCCAGGGTGCGTTGGTCATGACCGGAAGCGTCGCCGGGTCGGCCAGCACGCGCGCAATCGGAACAAGCTGATCCATCTCATAGGATGGCTTGCGCTCCATCACCCGCTCCGCCTCCGGGAGAAACACCATCGAGGACAGCGCCATCAGCAGCGTATGCCCATCGGGCTCCGCGCGCGCCACCGCGGCATTGCCGAGCATGCCGCCCGCGCCGGAGCGGTTGTCGACCACCACCGAGCGGCCGAGGATTTTCTCCAGCGCCGCCGCGACCGGGCGCGCCGCGAGATCGGCTTGCCCGCCAGGCGGGAACGCGACCACCATGGTGATGTTGCGCGTCGGCCAAGACTGCGCTTGCGACGGCGACGGAGCAAGCGTGGTGACGAAAGGCGCGGCCATCGCGCCTTGAAGAAATCTACGGCGATCCATGACAAACTCCCCCTGAGGCATTCTCCCGTTACGACGACCGCTGCTGTTGCGCGGCCTTGTTATTCAGCGGCCACCTGAGCGGAGCCGGTCTTGCTGATTTCGCTGGCCTCGGCGACCGGGTTGCGCAAGGTCCCGATTTTCTTCACTTCGCACTCAACCACATCGCCGGGCAGGCAGTAGCGTGTCGCCGGCACCAGGCCCGGCTGATGCACGCCCTTGCCGCCGAGTTCCTTGTCCGACGACCATGCAGTGCCGGCCGGCGTACCGGTGATGATGACCATGCCGGGGCGCAGCGTGAAGTTGCGCGAGAAGAAATGAATGAGCTCAGCGCAGGTCCAGATCATGTTCGACGTGCTGCTCGACTGCCGCAACTCTCCGTTGATGCGGGACTGCAGCTTGAGCTTTTGTGGGTCGTCGATCTCGTCGGCGGTGACGATGCACGGTCCGAGCGGCGCGCCGGAGTCGAACGCCTTGCCGCTGCCGAGTTCGTACCAGGTCATGCCCTCGGGCGTGCGGCGGACCTGGCGGTCGCGCGCGGTGACGTCGTTGACGATGGTGTAGCCGAACACGTGCTCCAGCGCACGGGACGCTTCGATGAAACGGCCGGCCTTGCCGATCACGATCGCAAGCTCGACCTCGCAGTCGATCTTTTTGGAGAACCGCTCGTCGAACGCAATCGGCTCGTTCGGCCCGACCACGCAGTCGGCGGTCTTCACGAAGAATTCCGGCTCCTTGCCGCTGATCGGCGTGTTGGCCTTCTCGGCGTTATGGTCCTTGTAGTTGCTGCCGCTGCAAAGAATGGTGTTGGGACGCAGCGGCGCGGCCAGCACGGCATCCTTCGCCGGGATCAAGGCGTGCTTCAGCGGATTGGCCAGCATCGCCTGCGCGGCCTTCCGCGCCGGGTCTCCCGCCCTGATGAAGGCGAGCGCACTGGCGAACAGCGCCGGGTCACCGCCGGCTCGCAACGTGTCGACGATGTCGTCGCCGCGAACGAGCCCCAACCGTTCCTGGCCTCCGCTTACGAAACTGACAAGCTTCATCGCCCTACTCCGCCTTGATGTTATGGCGGCGCACAACCTCGCTCCAGCGCGCCATCTCCGCTTTGATGTGGCTTCCCAATTCCGCGGGCGACGATGCCGTGATCTGCACGCCCACAGCCGCCAGGCGTTCGCGCGCCCAAGGGTCCTGCAACACGGCTTTCAGCTCGGTGTTGAACCGCGTGACGATGGCATCGCTGCTGCTCGCCGGCACCAGAATGCCGATCCACGCCGCGGCCGCGAATCCGGTCTGGCCCAATTCCGCCAGCGTCGGCGTCTCCGGCAGGAGCGGATGCCGCGCGGTGCCGGTCTGAACCAGCGCACGGGCCTTGCCATCGCGCACGAAGGCGCCCAGCGCAGTGACCGAGCCGACCATCATCGGCACATGGCCCGCGAGCAGGTCCTGCGCCGCGGGCGCGCCGCCGCGATACGGGACCTGTCGGAGCTGGAAGCCATAGTGCTGTTCGACCAGCTTCATGGTCATGTGCGCGACGGTGCCGGTGCCACCGGTGGCATAGGCCAGGCGTTCCGGTTCCTTCTTCGCGTCGGCCACCATCTCGGCGAAGCTCTTCCACGGCTGCGAAGGATGCGCCGCGACCATGTTGGGGATGGTACCGATCAGGATCACCGGCTTGAACGCGGTCGCGGTGTCGAACGGAAGATTGAGCAGATATGGATTGACCGCATGGGTGTCGTAAGCCAGCAGCATGGTGCAGCCGTTGCCTGGCAACCCCGCGACATAACCCGTGCCGGTCGCGCCCGCCGCACCGGCGCGGCTCTCGACGATAACATTCTGGCCCAGCCGCTCTCGTAGCTTCTCGGCAAGGACGCGCGCGGCGATGTCGGTCGGGCCGCCCGGAGGAAACGGCACGACGATGCGGATCACGTTATCGGGGCAGATGTTCTGGGCGTCGGCCTTGTCGCAAATCAACGCGGCAACCAAACAGAGCGCCGACGCACGGACGACGCGCCAAAATCCTTCACTGCATTGCATGCTCTTTCCCCCGGCCGCGGATCTTGCTTAGCCCGACCGGCAGACCCTACGACCTCTCTCGTTTGAAGGGAACGCCCGTTCCGAATGATCCCGCAACCCAGCGCCGAAATGGGCTAAGGTCGCAAGCGAGGCAACCTGAAGGCTCAATTAAAATTGCCCGAGGAAACAATATCAAGGAGACGGTGATGACGTGGTTCAAATCTGCGGTTGCGGCCGCAATGCTGCTGGCTGCGCCCGAAATGGCCGCGGCGCAGACCTATCCGAGCGGACCGATCAAGATGCTGGTCGGCTTCCCACCCGGCGGCACCGCCGACATCATCGCACGCGACCTCGGCAGCGAATTGGAGAAGGTCTGGCGGCACCCGGTGGTCGTGGAAAACCGCGCCGGCGCCAACGGCGCGCTGGCGTCTCAGCAACTCGCCCGGATGCCGGCCGACGGCCATTCGCTGCTGACAATCGTGTCCGGCCACGTCACCAATCCACTGGTGTCGCCGAGCGCGGGTTACGACGCGATCAAGGACTTCACCCCGATCAGTCTCGTGGCCTCCTCGCCGCTGCTGATCTTCGCGCATCCGAGCTTTGCGCCCAACAACATGACCGAAGCGATCAAGCTCGCCAAAGCGAAGCCGGGCACGATCTCCTATTCGACGCCCGGCGTCGGCTCGATCCAACAATTGTCGTTGGAGCTTGTCGGCGTACAGAGCGGCGCCAAGTTCCAGCACGTGCCCTACCGCGGCGGCGCGCCGGCATTGAATGACGTGATCGCGGGCCACGTGCAGATGAGCGTGCTCAGCGTGTTCCAGGCGCTGCCGCTTGTCAGAGACAAACGATTGAAGCCGTTGGCGGTGACGGCACTCAAGCGCAATGAGCTTCTTCCCGAGGTGCAGACCGTGGCCGAAGCGGGCGTGCCCGATTACGAAGCCTCCCTGCTGTTCGGCGTGATCGGGCCGGCCAACATGCCGCCCGCAGTGGTGCAGAAGCTCAATGCGGAAATCGTCCGCATCGTAAAGACGCCGCAGATGCTCGCAAAGTTCGCGACCCAGGGCGTGGTGCCGATCGCCAGCACACCGGCGGAGTTCACCGCCTTCATGCAGGCAGAGATCAAAAAATGGACCGAGGTGGTGAAGGCGGCGAACATCAAGGAATGACCGCGGCTCGGCGGCGCGCGTCAGTCGCTGCCGCTCGCTCCGCCGCCCATGCTGCCGCCGCCCCCTCCATCGCCGCCGCCAAAACCTGAATCGAAGGCAGCCACGCTCTGGCCGATCGCGGCGATGCCCGCGGCGTCCAGGCCACCGAAATCAAGCCCCCCGCTGTTGACGCCGCCGTCGTATCCGGGCTCGCGCATCACGCCGGCGATCTCGCCGAAATGCGAATGCAGGCCGCTCACCAGATAGATTGCCGCTCCCAGCGCCACGATCTGCGCTGCAGCCACGGCCGGCTGGCTCTTCAACAGCTTCGGCAGGCCGCGCGCCTCTTCCATGGCCTGCGACAGACGCTCGCGTTCCCGCTCGCCGGCCGCGGTGCGGCGGATCGCGCTCATCGGAATCAGGCCCAGCATCCGCCAGCGCTCGACTTCTGCAAGGCCGCGCGCGATCAGCGCCGGGACCACGAACTTTTCTTTGTAACCGCTCAAGTCCATGCCAAACGCTGCCCGCGCCCGCCGCATCAGCGCGTCCATGCTGCTATCGTCCGCGCGCACGAGAGCGAGCACCGCTGCGACATGCTCGGGCGGGTCGCGCGGTGCCGAGACAAGCACCACATGATCGCGTGTCGTACTGCCGGCGAGGCCCTTGTGCTGCCGCCGCTCGACCTGCAAGACACCCTGCGCGACCAGGGACAACAACATGGCCCTGAGCGGTTCGGCGCCTGAAGACAGATCCAGATTGACCAGTCCCGATGTCTCGGCGGCGGTCAGCGGCGGGGTGATCATCAGTGGATCTCCGGCTCCGGCATGACGGCCTTGCCTTGCAGGAAATCGAAGTCGCAGCCCTGATCGGCCTGGCCGATGTGCTCCGAGAACATCGCGCCGTAGCCGCGCGGATATTTCGGCGCCGGCTGCTTCCAGGCAGCCTTGCGGCGGGCAAGCTCCGCATCGCTGACGTGGAGATGGATCGAGCGCTTGTCGACATCGATCTCGATCTCGTCTCCGGTCTGCACGAAGTTGAGCGGACCGCCGACGAAGCTCTCCGGCGCGACATGCAGGATGCAGGCGCCGTAGCTGGTGCCGCTCATGCGGCCGTCCGAGATGCGGATCATGTCGCGCACGCCCTGCCCCAGCAAACGCTTCGGTATCGGCAGCATGCCCCACTCCGGCATGCCCGGCCCGCCCTTCGGCCCCGCATTTTTCAGCACCAGGATATGGTCGGCCGTGACGTCGAGATCGTCGCGCTCGATCTCCTTCATCATGTGATCGTAGTTCTCGAACGCGATCGCCTTGCCGCGGTGCTTGAGGAAGCGCTGCTCGGCGGCGGCCGGTTTGATGACGCAGCCGTTGGGCGCGAGGTTGCCCTTAAGCACCGCGGTCGCGCCTTCGCCGTAGACCGGATCGTTCAGCGTGTGGATCACATCGGAAATGTGGGTCTTGGCGCCTTCGATGTTCTCGCCGACGGTCTTTCCGGTGACGGTGATGCAGGACAGGTCGAGCTTCTCGCGCAGGTTCTCCATCATCGCGCGCAGGCCGCCCGCGTAATAGAAATCCTCCATCAGGTATTTTCCGGATGGCCGCACGTTGGCGAGCACCGGTATCTGCCGCGAGAGCTGGTCGAACGTCTCCATGTCGACCGGGATGCCGGCGCGCCGCGCCATCGCCACGACGTGGATGATGGCGTTGGTCGAGCCGCCCATCGCCATGTGCACCTTGATGGCGTTGTCGAACGCCGCCGCGGTGCAGATCTTGTCCGGCGTCAGGTCCTCCCACACCATCTCGACGATACGGCGGCCCGAAGCGCCGCACATGCGGGGATGGCCGGAGTCCGCCGCCGGGATCGACGACGAACCCGGCAGTGCGAGGCCCAGCGCCTCGGTGATCGCCATCATGGTCGCGGCCGTACCCATCACCATGCAGGTGCCGAACGAGCGCGCGATGCCCCCCTCGATCTCGCTCCAGTCGTCCTCGGTGATGTTACCGGCGCGCTTCTCGGTCCAGTATTTCCAGACGTCGGAGCCGGAGCCTAGGAACTGGCCGCCCCAGTTGCCGCGCAGCATCGGCCCGGCCGGAATGTAGATCGCCGGGATGTTCATGCTGAGCGCGCCCATCACCAGGCCGGGCGTGGTCTTATCGCAGCCGCCCATCAGCACCGCGCCGTCGAGCGGATGGCTGCGTAGCAACTCCTCCACCTCCATCGCCAGCATGTTGCGATACATCATCGTAGACGGCTTCACGAACGTCTCCGACAGCGACATCGCTGGCAGCTCGATCGGAAATCCACCGGCCTGCAGAACGCCGCGCTTGACGTTCTCGGCGCGCGTCCGCAGGTGCGCGTGGCAGGGATTGATCTCGCTCCAGGTGTTGATGATCCCGATCACCGGCTTGCCGGTCCAATCCTCGGCATCGTAGCCGATCTGGCGCAGCCGCGAGCGGTGGCCGAACGAGCGCATGTCGGCGACGCCGAGCCAGCGGTGGCTGCGGAGGTCTTCGGGCTTCTTCCTGGTCATCTTCCTCGTGCTCCGACGGCTTTGCCGATGACCTTACTAGGGTCTTTCCAATCTGGGGAGGCCGCCAATGGCTGATCGCACAGGCCCACCGGTTGTCTTGACAGCCTACCGGATTGGCCCGAGCCTCCGGCCATGAAGCTTTCTCTTTCCGCGCGGATTGGCGAAAAATTCTCGGCCAAGCGCGAAGCCGCGGTGCCGCTTTCCGAACTCGCCGATATCGCGGCCGCAAACGGCTATCACGCGCTCTGCATGCGCGCCTCGCTGATCGGCATCCACACGCCACGCGCCGAGGTGATCGAGGCGGCCCATTTGCTTCGCCAGAAAGGTCTGGCGGTCTCCATGGTTACCGGCGACTTCCCGATCCCGGAAAATTCCGACGAAGGCCCGCTCGCTCTGCGCAATATCGCTCCGTATCTCGATCTCGCCGAGGCGTTGAGCTGCGATCTGTTGCGCGTCGCACTGCGCAAGGCCGAGGACATTCCCTGGGCCCAGCGCGCGGCCGACCAAGCGGGCGAGCGCGGCATCAGGCTCGCGCATCAGTGCCACAACAAATCGCTGTTCGAGCAGATCGATGCGTCAGTCGACGTGCTGCGCCGGATCGGCCGCAAGAACTTCGGCCTGACCTACGAGCCGGGCAACCTGGAGCTTTGCGGCGAGTCCTACGGCCGCGCTACGATCGAGAAGTTCGCGCCCTATCTGTTCAACGTCTATCTGCAGAACCAGCGACTGCACCCGGCCGCGAAATCCGTCATGGTGACGTGGTGCCGGGGCAACGTGCCGTTCGACCAGATCCAGGTCCACGATCCGGGCGGCATCGATTTCGGCGAGATCATGCAATCGTTGGCGGCGATCGGCTACGATGGCTATGTGACCATCCACGATGCCTCGCTTGGCAAACCGCGCGAAGACGCCGAGAAGAATGCACGACACCTACGCTCGCTCGCACACTTCGAGCCTGCGGACCGAAGCCTGGTTTCCTGATACGCGAGAACAAGAAGCAACTTGGGGAGGATGATATGACGGCGAAATTATTGCTTGGCGTTCTTGCAGCAGCAGCGGTCATTGCAGCGCACACACCCGAAGCATTGGCCCAGGCTAAATTCCCCAATCGTCCGATCCGGATCCTGATCCCGTTCGCCGCCGGCGGCGGCACCGACGTGGTCGCGCGTATCCTTGGCCAAAAGCTGACCGAGCAAGTCGGTCAACCCATCATTGTCGAGGCCAAGCCGGGCGCCGGCGGCGCCATCGCCGTCAACGAGCTGATGCGCTCGGAGCCCGACGGCTACACGCTGCTGCTGACGACCAGCTCGCACGCCACCCTGCCCGCGCTGAGCAAGCTGTCGTGGCACCCGAGCAACGATTTCGTCCCGATCGCGGCGGTGTATTCCTATCCCTTCGTGCTGATCGCCAACAGCGCGACCGCGCAGCGGTTCAAGACGCTGAGCGAATTCCTGGCTTATGTCCGCGCCAATCCCGGCAAGATCAACTGGGGCTCGTCGGGTACCGGCGGCCCGCAGCACCTGACCGGCCTGCAATTCATCAAGCTCGCCAAGGTCGACATGGTCCACGTGCCGTACCGGGGCAACGGGCCGATGATGCAGGCGCTGGTCGCCAACGAGGTTCAGGTCACGTTCGACACCCAGACGCTCGTGCTGCCGCAAGTCGAGGCCGGCAAGGTTGCCCCGCTCGCCATCGCCAGCGAGAAGCGATCGTCGAAGATGCCGAACGTGCCGACCATCCGCGAAGGCGGCCTCGATGTGGCGATCCAGATCACGAATTTCATGCTGGCGCCCAAGGGCACGCCGGCCGCGGTCCAGGCCTATCTGAACAAGGAGATCGCCACGGCGCTTGGCGACAAGGCGGTCCGCGAGCGCCTGGAAGGCTTCGGCCACACCGTCCCGGTTCCCGCCGAGAACACGGCTGCCGGCGTCAAGCAGCACATCGACGGCTTTCACGCGACCTACGGGACGCTCGTCACCGAGATGGGCATCAAGGCGGATTGAACGGACGGAATCGAAATGGCCGGGCGAGTGGCCCGGTCATTTCGACTTGAGTGCGTCGAATCGCGGCTACTCCACGCTGGCGCCGGAGAGCTCGACCACCTTTTTCCACTTCTCGGTCTCGGACGCGACGATCTTGCCGAAATCGGCGGGCGTTCCGCCCATGCTGGCGCCGCCCAGATCGGCCAGCCGCGCCTTGATCTTCGGATCGGCGAGCGCTTCGTTGATGGCCTTGTTGAGCACCGCGAGGATCGCAGGCGGCGTCTTCGCCGGCGCCCCCATGCCGAACCAGGCGCTGGCTTCGTAGCCCTTGACGGTCTCGGCGACCGTCGGCACGTCGGGAAGCTGGTCCGAGCGCGCCTCCGTGGTCACGCCGAGCGCGCGCAGCTTGCCACCCTTGATGTGCGATATGACCGACGGCATGTTGTCGAAGATCACATGCACCTGACCGCCGAGCAGATCGGTCAGCGCCGGCGCGGAGCCGCGATACGGCACGTGCGTCATCTTCAGGCCGGTCATGGTCATGAACAGCTCGCCCGACAGGTGCACCGACGTGCCATTACCGGACGAGGCCAGATTGACCTTGCCCGGGTTTGCCTTCACGTGCGCGATGAACTCGGCCACCGTCTTCGCCGGGACGTTCGGATTGACGGTCATGACGTTCGGCACTCGCATCAGGCCGCCGACCGGCGCCATGTCACGTATGAAATCGAACGACAGCTTCTTGTAGAGCGAAGCGTTGATGCCGTTCGCCGGGTTGACCAGATAGACCGTATAGCCGTCCGGCGGCGAATTGATCACGTACTCGGTCGCGATGTTGTTGCCGGCGCCCGGCTTGTTCTCGATGATGAACTGCTGGCCCAGCTTCTCCGACAGGTGGTTGCCGATGATGCGCGCCAGGATGTCGGTGGCGCCGCCCGGCGGATAGCCCACCACCCAGCGGACCGGCTTGTTCGGATAGTTTTGCGCGGAAACCGTGCTGATCCCCATCAGCGAAAGGCCCGCCAGCATTAGCGCCAGCAGGCCCAGACCATTCCGGAATTTCATTGCATTTCACTCCCTATTGCCCCGCGGCACATTACGCGCCGGCAAGCGCGATAAGCATTCGACTTAGGGAGTGGATGCCGTTCGGCGGACCACCGCGCGCCGACGTTTATGCCGCATTTACGACCCTGGCTTGACCGGCTCGGGCTTGGGCGACGCTATTTCCTTGCGGCGCTCGATTAACTGGACCGCCACCACAATGCCGGCCAGCACCACGCCGGCGAGGTCGTTCCACGCGCCGGGGAACACCAGGCATCCACCGGCCGCAACCAGCAATCCGCGCTGCCACATCGAGGCCCGGGTGACGAAATAGCCGTGCAGCCCGCCGGCGAACAGCGCGATTCCGATCGACGACGTGATGAACGCCTGGATGATCTCCGGCCAGGTGCCGATCATCAGCAGCGCCGGCTGGTAGACGAACATGAAGGGCACGATGAAGCCTGCCGCGCCGATCTTCATCGCCGCCCATCCGGAATCCCACATGTCGGCCTTCGCCAGCCCCGCGGCCGCAAACACCGCGAGCGCGACCGGCGGCGTGATCGCCGAGAGCACCGCAAAGTAGAACGCGAACATGTGCGCGGCCGGCTCGATGACGCCGAGTTTCATGATCGCGGGTATCAGGAGCGCGGTGAGAAGAATGTAGGACGGCGTCGTCGGCAACCCGGTGCCGAGTACGATCGCCGCCAGCATGGTCATCACCAGCGCGATGAACAGGTAGTCCTGCGACAGCCCCACGACCCATTGCGTGAACACGATGCCGAGGCCGGACAGCGTCACCACGCCGATCATGATGCCGGCGGAAGCGCAGGCGAGCGCCACGGCCAGCGAGTTCTTGGCGCCCTCGACCATCGCGTCGACGACGTTCTGCCACCGGACGTTGACGCGGGTGGATTTGCGCAGCGCCGCCACCGGGAAGCAGGACAAGGTGCCGGCGAGCGCTGCTAGAGGCGCGCTGTAGCCCGAGTACATCACCACGAGCAGGATCAGGATCGGCAGGAACAGGTGGCCGCGTTCCGCCATGACGATTCGCAGCCGCGGCAATTCGGAGCGCGGCACGCCATGGATGCCCTGCCGCTTGGCCTCGAAGTGCACCGCCGCGAAACAGGCGACGTAATAAAGGATCGCGGGGATGACCGCCCAGATCACGATCTGGCCGTACGGCACCGCCAGAAATTCCGCCATCACAAAGGCGGCGGCGCCCATGATCGGCGGCATGATCTGCCCGCCGGTCGAGGCAGTCGCCTCGACACCGGCCGCAAAGTGCGGCTTGAACCCGGAGCGCTTCATCAGCGGAATAGAGATCGGACCGTCGACCATGACGTTAGCCACGGCGCTGCCGGAGATCGTGCCGAACAGGCTGGAGCTCACCACCGCCACCTTGCCGGGCCCGCCGGCGGTGTGCCCGGTCAGCGCCATGGCGAAGTCCATGAACAATTGCCCGACGCCGGTCTTCTCCATGAAGCTGCCGAACACCACGAAGATGATGACGAACGAGGCCGACACCGCCAGCGCCTGGCCGAAGATGCCTTCGGTGGTCATGTACAACTGGTCGATCAGCCGCTCCGGCTCAAGCCTGGCGATGAACAGCCCATAGAGCAGGAAGATCAAGCCGGTGATTGGAAGCGCCACATCGACGCAGCGCCGCGTCGCTTCGGTCACGACCACGATCAGTATGGTGCCGAAAATCAGGTCGGCCCAGGTCAGATCGTCGATGTAGTAGATGCGGGTGATGATGTATTCGTAGTTGATGAAAAGATAGAGCACCGACGCGATGCCGGCTGCCAGCCAGACATAATCGAGCAGCGTCGGGATCGGCCGGATCAGCCCCACCTTGCTGCCGTAGATCAGGAAGCACAGCCCAAGCGCGAACATCAGGTGGGTGCCGCGGAAGATGATCGCTTCCGACGGTCCCGCCAGGATGACCCACATGTGATAGAGCACCATCGCGACGGCCACGGCCGTCACGGCCCAATGCAATACTCTTTCCTGGCTGAGCTGGATTTTCACTCTGGGTCCCCTCCCCCGAGGGAAAGCCGCACGCGGACGGCAGAAAAATTCGGCGCGGCCCGAAAGCCGCGCCGATATTGCCGATTGCGCCTAGCGCGTCTTCACGGTGAGGCCGGCTTCCTTGTAGAACTTCGCCGCGCCGGGATGGAACGGCACGCCGATGTCCTCGGCCATGCCCGTCGGCGTCAGGCCGCGGATGTCCTTGACGATGCTGGACATGGTCTGGGTGTTGGCTGCGATCGCCTTGGTCATGCCGTAGACCGTGGCCTCGGGCAACTTGCAGGAGACGACAAGGTGGGTGGCGTAGCCGATCACCTTGATGTCCTTATCCTGCTTCGGATAGGTGCCCTTCGGAACGTTATTGAGGGTGTAGCCGGGGTTGATCTTGCGCATCGCCGCGAGATCGCCCTCCAGATCGAGCAACTTGATGTCGCGCGCCGACGCCAGATCCATCACCGCGCCCGAAGGAATGGTGGTGCCGAGCGTGAAGGCGTGGGCGTGGCCGTCCTGCACCTGCGCTACGGCGTCGGTGTAGGACACGAAGCTCATCCGGGCATCGCTGTAGGACAGCCCGTTCACCTGCAGAATATGCTTGGTGATCTCTTCCGCGGTGTTGCCGCGCGGCTGGGCAGCGATCGACTTGCCCTTGAGGTCCTTCACCGAGTTGATGCCGGAGTCGACGCGCACCACCACCTGGAAATATTGCGGGTAGAGCGTGGCAATATTGCACACGTTGTTATGCGGCTTGTTGAACGGCGCCTTGCCAGCGATCGCGTCGACGGTCGAGATCGAGTTGCCGAAGCCGATGTCGGTCTTGTTCTCCTCGATGCCGCGCACGTTGGCGATGCCGGCGCCGGGCAGCGCCTGCACGTTGGTGCCGGGCACCGCCTTTTCCCACATGTCCTTGAGTTGGCCGCCGAGCGGCACCCAGGCGCCGCCCTGCGGGCCGGTCATCAGCTTCAAGTCGACCGCGGTCGCGGGGGTGGCGAGCGCGATTGCGAGCCCGAAGGCCAGTCCAATGCTTTTCGCTTGCGAAGTCATGGCGTTCCTCTCCTTGGATCGGCGGGCGAACCGGCCGGTGGTTTCATCACCCTGGATGACGGCTGCTTATTCCAGCTTGGTCTGAGGGTACGCGGGCTTTCCGGCTTCGCACAAGTCCGCAGCCGCTGATTGCAGGCCTTCCCCCCGAACCTGCGGGAATAGGCCGCGTCGGTTATTCGACCTTGATGTTGTTGGCCTCGATCAGGCGCTTCCAGTTCGCGATCTCGTCCACGATCTGCTTGCTCATCGCCTCCGGCGTGGTCGGGGTCGCGATGTTTCCACCCTGGGCCAGCTTCTCCTTGACGTCCGCCAGGGCAAGCGCGCGGTGAAGCTCGGCGTTCAGCCGATCGACGATCGGCCGCGGGGTATGCGGAGCGGTCGCCACGCCGAGCCAGGACATGTAGCTCACCCCCGGCAGGGTCTCGGCTACGGTCGGCGCCTCCGGCAGGAGCGCGTAGCGCTCGGGCGAAGTCACCGCCAGCACCCGGAACTGACCGTTGCGGATGCGCGGAAACCCGGATGTGGCGGTATCCAGCATGACGTCGACGCGTCCGCCGAGCACGTCAGTCACCGCCGCAGCCGAGCCGCGGTAGGAAACCGGCACCATGTCGGTGCCGGCCTGCATGTCCACCCATTTGCCGATCAGGTGATAGACCGAGCCGAGCGAAGTGATGACGTAGGTGAGCTTGCCGGGATTGGCCTTGGCGCGATCCAGCATGTCCTGGAACGACTTGATCGGCGAGTCCTTGGGCACCGAATAGACGAACGGATAGGCACAGACCATGCTGACCAGACCGAACGTGTCGGTCGGGTGGAACGGAAACTTGCCGGTCGCCACGCCGCTGGCGTAGCCGGCGGTCAGCATGGTCATGTTGGTGCCATCGGGCGGCGAGCGCGACACCATGGTCGCGGCGATGCCGCCACCGCCGCCGGTGTTGTTCTCGACAGTGATCGACTGGCCGAGCGGGCCAGTCAGCTTGTCGGCCAGCATCCGGCTGACGATGTCGGGGCTGCCGCCGGGCGAGGTGCCGACCAGGATGCGCAGCGAGCGCGTCGGCCAGTTTTGCTGCGCATGCGCCGGGATGGCGCTGGCGGCGGCGAATGCGCCGGCAAGCTCAAGCGCGCGGCGTCTGGTGACGGCCATCCGATCCTCCCCATCATTCTTATGGGCGATTTATACCGGATTGCACGCCGCGCACGCGTGAAAAAACGCCGCAAAGCCGCGTTCGGCCCGATGCGGGCGCGAACGCATGAAGGCTCCCGGCAGCCATCCAATTGGGCTAAGTATTGGTCGGAGTGGCAGGATTTGAACCTGCGACCCCCTCGTCCCGAACGAGGTGCGCTACCAGGCTGCGCTACACTCCGACTAGAAGGCCGGACTTATAGCGACGGCCCGGGGGGGTCGCAAGCTTCTGTCCGAAAACAGGTTCCCGATGGCCAACGAGACGAAAACGCTTGCCGAATACGCGACTTCAGTCCGCACCCGGGACCTGCCGGGCCCGGTGATCGAGCGCGCCAAGGACTGCATCGCCGATACGATCGCGGCAATCGCGTTCGGCGCCCATCTGCCGTGGAGCCGGATGATCGTCGGCTATGCCTCCCGCACGGGTGGCAGCGGCAGAAGCCGCCTGCTCGGTCCGGGCGGAGCGGCCCTGGCGGCGCCAGCCGCGGCCTTCGCCAACGGCGCGCTGTCGCACGCCTTCGAGATGGACAACCTGACGTGGCCGAACACTGGCGTGCATCCGGGCGCCACCATGTTCGTGCCGGCGCTGGCGGTGGCTCAGGAGCGTGGCATCGGCGGCCGGGAACTAATCGCGGCTTTCGTCGCCGGCGCCGAGACCATGATCCGCATCGGGCGCGCCACGAAGCACAACAACGAAGGCCGCGGCTTTCACGCGCCTGGCACGACCGGACCGTTCGGCGGCGCGATTGCGGTTGGCCGCCTGCTGAAATTCGACGCCGAGAAAATGACCAACGCCATCGGGATCGCGGGTTCGCTGGCCTGCGGTCTGCTGGAGTTCGCGCGGTCGGGCACCGGCGCGATGGTCAAACGCCTGCACATGGGCCGCGCGGCCGAAAGCGGCGTCCTGGCGGCGAATCTCGCGGCCGATGGCTTCACCGGCCCTCATACCGTACTGGAGGGACCGTTCGGGTTCCTGAAAGTGTATTGCGGCGAGTACGACGTCGAGGCGCTGACCCGCGGGCTGGGCGAGGAATACGCAAGCCTGCGCATCATGCTCAAACGTTTCCCGGTCCACATCACCTCGCACACCTCGGTGCAGGCGGTGGAAGACTTGCGCATCGAGCACAAATACAAGAGCGAGGACGTCGCCTCCATTCACGTCGCCGGCAATCCCAAGATGGCGACCATCAACAACATCCCCTCGCCCGCCGACCTGATGATGGCGCAATACTCGCTGCCGTTCTGCGTCGCGCTCGCGCACTACAAGAACGCGCGCGATCCGCGCTCGTTCAGCGCAGCGTCCTTCAACAATCCGGCGATCCGCTCGCTCGCTCAACGCGTGACCATCACGGTTTCCGACGAGGCCAAGCACGGTCACACGCTGGCCTCGACGGTGACGGTGACGCTCAAGGATGGCCGCGCGCTGACCCGCCGGGTCGCGGACTTCAAGGGCACGCCGGAATCGCCGCTCGACCGCGCCGAGATGCGGGAGAAATTCCTGTTGCTCACCTCGCATTGCGACAACAAGGCGATGGAACGGCTGTTCGAGCGAATCCAGAACCTGGAGGACGAGAAAACACTCGACTGGATGAAGGTCACGGCCGCCGTCAAGGCGCGCCGAAGTGTGAGCAATCGGCCGGCAAAATCCCGGAGCAGGCAGCGGGCATGACCGCAGGCCTTGTCACACGCCTGCTGCCGGCCGATCGGGAGAGCGTCGCCGAGGCCGGGCGCACACTCAACGCCGGCGGACTGGTCGCGTTCCCCACCGAGACCGTCTATGGGCTCGGCGCCGACGCCACCAACGGGCCGGCAATCGCCCGGCTCTATGCCGCCAAGGGCCGCCCGGCGTTCAACCCATTGATCGCGCATGTCGCCGACGTTGCAGGTGCGCGCGCCCTCGCCTCGTTCGACGCGGCAGCAGAACGGCTCGCCACCGCATTCTGGCCGGGGCCGTTGACGCTGGTGCTGCCGAAACGCCCGGATTGCACGGTCGCCGATCTCGCCACCGCCGGCCTCGATTCGATTGCGGTGCGGATGCCCGACCATCCGGTGGCGCTCGATATCGTGCGCGCGCTGGGACGGCCGGTGGTCGCGCCGTCCGCCAACCGCTCCGGTCACGTCTCGCCCACCACCGCCGCCCACGTGATGGCCGATCTGCGCGGCCTGATCGATCTCATCCTCGACGGCGGGCCGGCAACCGTCGGCGTCGAGTCCACCATCGTGGCGTGTCTCGATCGCCCCGCCCTGCTGCGGCCCGGCGGCTTGCCCCGTGCCGACATCGAACGGGTCTTGGGCATGCCACTCGCCGAGCCGCCGCCCGGCGCGATCGAGCTGGATGCGCCGCTTGCACCGGGAATGCTCGCCTCGCACTACGCGCCGAAGGCACAGTTGCGCCTCGATGCCGAGAACGTGCGTCCGGGCGAGGCGCTGCTCGCGTTCGGGGTCGTGCCCCCCGGAGCGGAGCGCGCAAGCCGCGTGCTCAATCTGTCGGTGACCGCCGACCTGGTGGAAGCCGCGGCCAATCTTTTTTCCTACCTGCGCG
Organism: Rhodoplanes serenus; assembly: GCA_945897515.1. GTDB lineage: Bacteria > Pseudomonadota > Alphaproteobacteria > Rhizobiales > Xanthobacteraceae > Z2-YC6860. Next base: position 31,065 of record CAMDFO010000003.1, read on the forward strand.
CGCTCGATGCCATCAATTCGCCTGCGATCGCTGTGATGAAAATCCCGAACGAAGGACTTGGCGAAGCGATCAACGACCGGCTGGCGCGCGCGGCCGCCCCGCGGGGCTAACACTTCACGGGACGCTGAACCCAACAGCCGGAAACATCGACCAAGTGACGGCGGGCGGCCCGGCCCGTGCCGAAGGAGTGCGCCCATGCCCCCATTCCGCATCGTCCTTGCTGCCGGCCTGCTCGTTGCCTCCGTTGCAGTGACCTCAACGCCGGCACAGGCCGAGATCGCGAAGCTGATGACCGTCTGCGCGGGCCAACTCTGCCCGTCGTTTACGTTGAAGCTCACGCCGCCGAAGAACTGGGTCGAGGACGCGGAGGCAAGCAAGGCGCAGCGGCTGCAGGTCATGGTTCCGCGCGGCAAGACCTTCAGCACCGCCGACGCCGTGATGTACGTCAAGGTATCGGTCCGGCGCGACACGCAGGAGCTTGCCGACTTCGTTCGGGTCAGCCAGGAGCGTTGGCGTGAAGCGGTGCGCGACACCAAGATCGTCAAGCAGCCGGACGTCGAACGCGCCAACGGCCAAGTCGCCTTCCAGGTCTATCGCTACGAGAACCCGAGCCGGCCGCAACAACGGTTCGAAGCGGTATCGTTCAGCGTCGACCGCGACAAGGACGGCAACAATTTCTTCGTCATGGTCGCGCTGACCGGCATGCAGAAAAAGCCAATCGACCAGGCGATGAAGCCCTATCAGGCCTTCCTGAGGGCGCACTAGCCGCCAACGTTTCCCAACACCCGGCTGGTTTGCGGCTCAATCTGCGCTATCTTGCTCCCGTGCGCCGATTGAAATGAGACCGCAATGCTCAATCCTTCCCCGGACATCATCTCCCGCTTCACCAAGGTCGTCGGCGAGAAGAACGCCATCACCGACCCGGATAAGCAAAAGCCGTTCCTGGTCGAGTTTCGCGGCCTGTGGGAAGGCCATACGCCCGTGGTGCTGCGGCCCGGCTCGGTGGCGGAGGTTTCGGAGCTCCTGAAGATCGCCAACGAGACCTCGACCGCGATCGTGCCGCAGGGCGGCAACACCGGCCTGGTCGGCGGCCAGCTTTCGCACAATGGCGAGATCGTGCTGTCGCTGCAGCGGCTCGACAAGATCCGGGAGGTCGACGCGGTCTCCAACACCATCACCTGCGAGGCCGGGGTTACCCTGATGCGGGCGCGCGAAGCCGCCGCCGCGGTCGACCGGCTCTATCCGCAACTGCTGCCATCGGAAGGAAGCTGCACCATCGGCGGCAATCTCTCCACCAACGCCGGCGGCACCGCCGCGCTGACCCACGGCGTTGCGCGTTCGCACGCGCTTGGCCTCGAAGTTGTGCTGGCCGACGGGCGCGTGCTGAACAACCTCAACAAGCTCAAGAAGGACAACACCGGCTACGACCTGAAAAACCTGTTCATCGGCGCGGAAGGCACGCTCGGCATCATCACCGCCGCGGTGCTGCGGCTGGTGCCGCGCCCGAAGGCGGTCGAGACCGCGTGGGCCGCGATCCCGAATGTGCAGGCGTCGGTCGATCTGCTGGGTCTCTGCACCGAGCGCACGGCCGGCGGCGTCACCAGCTTCGAGATCATGTCACGCGAGGGCGTCGATATGGTGGTGCGGCACGCCGGCGCGCGCGATCCGCTCACCACCCGTTCGCCCTATGTGGTGCTGATCGAGATGTCGTCGCAGCGCCCCGAAGGGCTGCGCGAGGTGATGGAGCAGGCGCTGGCAGAAGGAATGGAGCGTGGTCTCGTTCTGGACGCCACCATCTGCGAGAGCGTCGAACAGGCCAAGGCGTTCTGGCGTATCCGCGAGCAGTTCGGCGAGATGCAGGGCCGCGAGGGCGGTTCGATCAAGCACGACGTGTCCGTGCCGGTCGCCAATATTCCGGCGTTCATCGAGGAAGCCAACGCCGCCGCGGTCAAGCTCATTCCCGGTGCGCGGCCGCTGCCGTTCGGCCATGTCGGCGACGGCAACATCCACTACAACATCACGCAGCCTATCGGCGCCGACAAGGCGGAATACCTGAAGCGCTGGGACGACATGAACGACGTGGTCTACAAAATCGTGCTGAAATACGGCGGCTCGGTTTCGGCCGAGCATGGCGTCGGCATCGTCAAGCGCGACTACCTGCCGAAGATCAAGGACCCGGTCGCCTACGATCTGATGAAGACGCTCAAGCGCACGCTCGACCCGAAGGGCATCCTCAACCCGGGCAAGGTGCTGTAGGTCAGAACAACGATCCTTGCCCAGGATCGGCCTGCTGACGTTTCGCCTTCGGCTTTGGCTGTTCAAGTGGAGCTTCCGTGGTCGGCGTATAAGGCTCGACCAGTTCCGGCGCGTCGTTGGCGACCTTGTTGACCGCCGGCGACACCTCGTAGACCTCCATCGAACCTTCCGGCGCGGGACCCAACAGCGCAGTCGCGGTGTGCTCGTCGACGTTGCGGCAGTCCAGCCAAAGGTCGAATGCGTCCGGCGGCACGATCACCGGCGCGCGGTGATGGACCTGCGCCATCGCACGGTTGGCCTGCGTCGTGACGATGGCCGCGGTCTCCACCTCCTCGCCGTTCGGGCCGGTCCAGGTCTCCCACAATCCTGCGAACGCCAGCGGACCACCGCCGACCGGCCGGGCGTGGAACGCGCGCCTGCGGCCGCCCTCGACCTTCCATTCGTAGAAACCATCGGCGGGAAACAGGCAGCGCCGCCGCCGCATGGCGTTGCGGAAGGCGGGCTTGTCGTTGACCGATTCCGCGCGCGCATTGATCACCAGCGAGAAGGCCTTGGGATCCTTGACCCAGGGCGGCAGCAGGCCCCAGCGCACCAGCGCGAAGCTCCGCTCGCCGTCCGTCAGCCGCACAATCGGCACCGGCTGGGTGGGCGCAACGTTATAGCGCGGCGGAAAGTTCGGCTGCTCCCGATAGCGGAACAGCCGGCGGATCGCCTCGGGCGCGGTGGTTATGCAATAGCGTCCGCACATTCTTTTTCTGCTCCGGCGCTCCCGACTTATTTATTAAGGCGGCATTAACCAACCCCGACAAGACTGCAACACCATTCGTGCCCTGGGGAAAACTGCCGATGACCGCTGCCGCTGCCCCTGTCGCCGGCATTCCCAGGCTTAACGAGATCACCGGCCTCTCGACCGATTACCTCAACCATTTCAGTGAGGCGATCATGGTGCTCGAGATGATCTCGGCTGCGCCCGAATGCGTCGAGGATTTCCTCGCCTGGGAGCCGAGGAGCTACAGCGAGCACTTCGCTGCCTCACGCTTCACCGACCGCCACGCCGCGATCACGGCCTATCGGGCCGCCGATCCGCTGGTTCGGGAGTCGCTCGATACGCTCGCCGACATCATGAACACGATGCTGATGGCGACCCGCGAAGCCATCGCGGCCGATCCCACAGCGCCCAAGGCACTGGCGCTGGCCAAGCGCGCCGTCACCGGCCTCAAACCGATGGTCTCGCGCGCCGCGGCCGTCATCAACGGCAACGAACCTCTCGTATGCAGCGCGCGAACCGCACCGCAGAACGCGGTGGATGAACTGTTTAACCGGTGAACACCCCGCCTGACCCGCGCGCCTATCCCGACCGCCCGATCCTTGCGGTCAGCGCCGCCATTATCCGCGATGGACGCGTCCTGGTGGCATGCCGGGACCGCGGGCCGGCGCTTGGCCTTTGGACCATGCCCGGCGGGGTGGTCGAGGGCGGTGAAACGCTCACCGAGGCGCTGGTGCGAGAGATCGACGAAGAAACCCAGCTCAAGGTCGAGCCGGTCGGGCTCGCCGGCCACCGCGAGGTGATCGTGCGGGACGCCGAGGGACGGGCGCAACGTCATTTCGTCATTCTTTGCTACGCCGCGCGCTGGATTTCGGGCGAGCCCGTGCTCAACGAGGAACTGGCCGACGCCCGCTGGGTCACCCCCGCCGAGCTTGCGGAACTCAAGACCACCGAAGGCCTTGCCGTGATCGTCGCTGCCGCGTTCGAGCGTATGGCGGCAATCGGCTGACGCTTGCGGGCTGCCCCCGCACGGCGCATATCGAAGGTGATGCTCAAACCACTCCTGACCATGGTCTTCCTCGCGTTCGCCACGGCGAACGCTTCGGCGCAAACGACCGAAGGCGGCCCCGCGCCTTTCGACGGCGACCTGCAACGGCTGGCCGAGATTCTGGGCGCCCTGCACCATCTTCGCGGCGTCTGCGGCTCAAACGAGGGCCAGAAATGGCGCGCTGAAATGCAGGCGCTGCTGGACGCCGAGGCGCAGAGCGGCGAGCGGCGCAACCGCCTGACGGTCAGCTTCAATCGCGGTTTCCGCGGCTTTCAGCAGACGTATCGCACCTGCACGCCCGCTGCCGACGTCGCCATCCGTCGCTATCTGGAGGAAGGCGCCAAGATCGCCCGCGAAATCACCGCGCGCTATTCCAACTAGGACACGCCGTTAACGCCGGCGATTAACCTTTCTTAAAAGAGCGCCCTGGTCGCGCCATCCCGGCGTGCTAGGTTTGCCGCAGATGTGGCAGCGAGTGGCGCGCGTCCGCCGTCGAGCATGGATATCGTGAAACCGACAATATCGGGCCGTGAGCCAGCGACGGATCAAGAGCAAAAGCGAGCCGCTCTCAGCTATCTGCACGAAGCATGGGCGGAAGCGCGTCTCGACGGCGTCGACGATGACTGCATGGCGCAAGCCTGCCTGTTCGCGGCGTTCGCCGACATGGTTTCGACCTACGGGGAGGAAGCCACGGCCAAATATGCCGACGGTCTTTCCAAACGTATTCTCAATGGCGACTTTTCTGTCCAGCTTTTGCGCCAATAGACGCAGTTGTCAGCTTGCTTTCGCCGGCATCAACCCGAACAGCCGATTCAGCACGGCGTCGATGTCCTTTGCGTAGAACGGCTTGAACAGCAAATCCTTGGCGCCCGCAGCGCGTGCCTTGTCGGCAATCCTCTCGTCGTTTGTCCCGGTAATCATCACGACTTGAATCTGTGGGTGGGTGCGTTGCAGTTCCGCAAGCGTGCCCCAGCCGTCCAGTCCCGGCATATGGCAGTCCAGAAACATGATGTCGAAATGCTGATCGCGGACGCGCTCGAGGGCGGCGCCCCCCTCCTCGGCTTCATCCGATTCAAGGCGGAACCGGCTGGCCGCAAGCACCTTGCGCACCACCGATCGCACCGTCGAAGAATCGTCGACCACCAGGACCCGGCTGGGGATGCGAGCCCGAACGCAGCCATCGACCAGCGCCCGCGCTTCGACGGCGTCGATCGGCTTGGCCAGGACACCGTCAACCGGCAGCCCATCGGTCAGAACCTGTCTTGTTTTGATATCCGCCGCGCCGATGAGGATCACGAACGGACCGGACTTGGCGGCACGCGCCGCATCGATCGCAGCCTGCCGATCCGGCTTCGGCATGCGGGAATCGAGAAACACCACATCCAAAGACTCGCGTGCCAGCAACTCGCAAACGGCAGCGGTATCGGCGGGCTCGGCGACTTCGATTGTTTCGATCGGTACGGAGGCCATGGAGGCCGCTTGCCGTACCAATTCGCGTTCCGCCGCGGCCTCGGATACGACCGCGAATTTGAGCGAGACGAGATCGTCGCTCACATTGCCCCCTAGATCGCGGGAAGACGCGCTTCGACCAGCGGCCGTTGACACAATTGTCGGCCGGCGATTCGTCTCGCCCCAAAGTACATTGTCCATTTGGGATAAACCGCTCCGGATGGCAACCTTGCGTTGGGGAAAACTTGCATTGCGCGGCAAGATTCGTCCTGAGTCCATCGAGCGTGCCGGGTCATCGTTCGCCAGCCAACGTTTCCAGGAACCGCACCGCCTCGCCCTGCCCCGGCGTGAGCAATTCGCCGTTCCACATCACCTTGCGGCCACGTATGAACGTGCCGACCGGCCAGCCGGTCACCTCGACGCCGTCATAAGGCGTCCACCCCGCCCGTGAACAGATCCAACTGTTGGTTATAGTTTCACGCCGCTTAAGATCGACAATTGTAAGATCAGCGTCGTAGCCCACCGCAATCCGTCCCTTGCGCGCCATGCCGAACAACCGCGCCGGGCCGGCGCTGGTCAGATCGACAAACCGCGCAAGCGACAGCCGCCCGGCGTTGACGTGATCGAGCATAATCGGCACCAGCGTCTGCACACCGGTCATGCCTGAGTGCGTCTTCGGATAGGGGTGGGATTTTTCCTCCAGGGTGTGCGGCGAGTGGTCGGAACCCAGGCAGTCCACAACGCCTTGGGCAAGGCCATGCCAGAGACCGTCGCGATGCGACGCGTCCCGCACCGGCGGATTGAGCTGGGCGAGCGTGCCGAGACGTTCGTAGCAATCGGGCGCCGCGAGCGTGAGATGCGTCGGCGTCGCCTCCGCCGAGGCAACGTCCTTATGCTGCGCCAGAAAGAGCATTTCCTCCTTGGTGGTTACGTGCAGCACATGGACCCGCTTGCCGGTTTCCCGGGCGAGCCGGATCAGCCGCTCGGTACACATCAGCGCCGCGGTCGCGTCACGCCAAACCGGATGCGAGCGCGGGTCGCCGTCGACGCGCAGGTGCATGCGTTCGCGGAGGCGGTATTCGTCCTCGGAATGGAACGCGGCACGGCGGCGGATGACCTTGAGGATGTCGCGCACGCCTTCGTCGTCCTCGACCAGCAACGAACCGGTCGACGAGCCCATGAACACCTTGACGCCGCAGGCACCCGGCAGCCGTTCCAGTTCGGCCAGATCGCGGGTGTTCTCGCGGGTGGTGCCGACGTAGAACGCGAAGTCGCAGTGCATCCGGTGGTGCGCTCGTTTCACCTTGTCGGCGAGCGCCCCGGCATCGGTCGTGGTCGGATCGGTGTTGGGCATCTCGAAAATAGCGGTCACGCCGCCCTGGACCGCCGCACGCGAGCCGGTTTCGAGGTCTTCCTTGTGGGTTAGGCCGGGTTCGCGGAAATGAACGTGGCTGTCGATCACGCCGGGGAGCACGTGCAGGCCCCGCCCGTCGACGGTTTCACCGGCCACGCCGCTGGTATCCCCGACCGCGGCAATCCGGCCGTCCCTGATGGCAAGATCGCGCACGCCCGCCCCATCGTGGTTGACGACGGTGGCGCCCTTGATGATCAGGTCGTAGCTCGCAGCCATCGTTCTTCCTTACTGTGCGACATTCCATCTATTCGGGTCCCCGGCCTTGAGACGACCCCGGCAGCGGCTTACGTTCCAGCCTGGCCTTAAGGCAAATATTAATCCCATGAAAGCAGCACTTCTCCCCGACCGCGGCGTGGTCAAGATCGCAGGGCCCGACGCGCGGACGTTCCTCAATGGACTACTCACCGCCGATATCGCCCTGATGACGCCGGCGACGCCGCGCTATGCGGCCCTGCTGACACCGCAAGGCAAGATCATCGTCGATGGCCTGGTCGTCCAGGCCCCTGTCGAGGACGGCGGCGATTTTTTCCTCGACTGCCCGCGCGCGCTCGCCGGAAACTTGGTGGAGCGGCTGAATTTCTACAAGTTGCGCGCCAAGGTAATCGTGGAGGATATTTCGGAGAGCCTGGGCGTGCTGGCGATCTGGAACGGGACCGGCGACACCGAATACGGCCTGGTCTATCCCGACCCACGCCTGCCGGCCTTGGGCCAGCGCGTGATGCTTCCCCCGCACCTCTTGAACGAAGCCGCGGCCGATCTCGGTGCAACGCTGCTCGATGCGTCGGCCTACGAGGCGCACCGCATCGCGCTTGGCATGCCGCGCGGCGGCATCGACTTCATCTATGGCGACGCCTTCCCGCACGAAGCCGACATGGACCAGCTCGGAGGCGTCGATTTCGACAAGGGCTGCTATGTCGGCCAGGAGGTGGTATCGCGCATGGAGCATCGCGGCACCGCCCGGACCCGCATCGTGGCTTTCGCGGTTGAAGACCATGCGCCCGATGCCGGTATCGCCGTGATGGCGGGCGACAAGCCGATCGGCACCACCGGCTCGGCGGTCGGCCGGACCGGGCTCGCCACGCTGCGCATCGACCGTCTCGCCGACGCGCTCGCCGCCGGTACGCCGCTCACCGCCGGCGGCATCACGCTCAAGCCGCGCAAGCCGGAATGGGCGCGGTTTGCGTTCCCGGGGGATAAGATCGCGACATGAGTGCACCGATTCTTCACCCCGACGGTCTGCACCGTTGCCCCTGGCCGAAGCAGGACCCGCTTTACGTCGCCTATCACGACGAGGAATGGGGCGTGCCTGAATATGACGATCGGGCGCTCTACGAAAAGCTGGTGCTCGATGGCTTCCAGGCCGGATTGTCCTGGATCACTATCCTGCGCAAGCGCGACAACTTCCGACGCGCCTTCGACGATTTCCAGCCGGAGAAGATCGCACGCTACAACAAGCGCAAGACCGACAAGCTGATGCAGGATGCCGGCATCGTGCGCAACCAGATGAAGATCGACGGCGCCGTGCTGTCCGCCCGCGCCTGGATCGAGGTGATGGAGAAAGGCCCCGGGTTCTCGGCGCTGCTCTGGGATTTCCTCGACGGCAAACCGAAGATCAATCAATTCCGCAGCACCAAGCAAGTGCCTGCCGAAACTACCGTCTCGAAGGCCATGTCGAAGGAGCTCTCGTCGCGTGGCTTCAAGTTCGTCGGCCCCACCATCGTCTATGCCTTCATGCAGGCGGTCGGCATGGTCAACGACCATCTGGTGCAATGTCACCGGCACGCTGCCTGCTGCACGCCCACCAAGAAAAAATAACGCCGTGGCCAAGCCGCCGTCCAAGCTCACACCCACAAGGCGCACCGATACGGAATCGCCGCGTGCCTGGCAGCGCATGCTGTCGGGCCGCCGGCTCGACCTGCTCAACCCGTCGCCGCTCGATGTCGAGATGGAGGACATCGCGCACGGCCTCGCCCGGGTCGCTCGCTGGAACGGCCAGACCTTCGGCGCACACATCTTCTCAGTGGCGCAGCACACGCTGCTGGTCGAAACCGTCGCCCGCGCCCGGACGCCGCGGCTCGGCCAGCAGGCGCGGCTCGCCATCATCCTGCACGACGCGCCGGAATACGTCGTCGGCGACATGATCTCGCCGTTCAAGGCGGTGATCGGCGATGCCTACAAGGGCGTCGAGGCGCGCCTGCTCGCGGCTATTCATCTGCGCTTCGGCCTGCCGGTGAAGCGCCCGGCGGAGACCGAGCGCCTGCTGAAGGCCGCCGACATGGGCGCCGCCTATCTCGAGGCCACGCACTTGGCCGGCTTCGCTGCCGACGAGGCTCGGCGCTTCTTCGGACCGCCGCCGAAGCTATCGCCCACCCTCGAACGCGATTATCTGACGCCCTGGCCCGCCGAGGTGGCCGAGAAGCGTTACCTGGAACGCTTTGCCGCGCTGATCGGACCGTAACGTCGGGTGTTCCGGCGATCCACGCCGTTCCTATATGATGGGCACGAATTTCTGGAGTCGCCGCATGATCCACGTCTGCTCGCTGGCGCGCCTGCACAACACCGTCGAAGAGACCGGCGCCCGCCACATCGTCACGCTGCTGCGGATCGTCGATCGCGTGCAACGGCCGGCCAGCATCCGGGTCGAGGACCATCTGATCCTCGGGATGGATGACATCGTCGAACCGCTCGACGGCTACACCCATCCTGGTGAGGAGCACGTCACGCGGCTCGTTGAATTCGTCCAGGCCTGGCCGCGCAAGCTGCCGATCGTGATCCACTGTTATGCGGGCATCAGCCGCTCGACCGCGGGCGCATTCGTCGCCGCCTGCGTGCTCAATCCCAATCGAAGCGAAGCCAGGATCGCGCAGGCGATCCGTGACGGTTCGGCAACCGCAACTCCGAACGCGCGCATCGTCGCACTCGCCGACCAGATCCTCGGCCGCCGCGGCCGCATGGTCGAGGCGGTGCGCGCCATCGGCGCCGGCCGCGCCGCGCAGGAGGGCGACCCGTTTCGGCTCGATCTCGAGTGACGATGGCCGACACTCACCTCACGCCGATCGAAGTCGGGCTCACCGCCGCGATCGTCGCGGTGGAGGCCGAAGAACCCGCCGTGCTGGTCGCCGGCGACGCCAGAGCCGAGACGCGCGCCGGTCTGCCATTCGGTCCGTTCGATCCGCTTTCGCACCGCACCTTCGAGATCGGCCTGCGGTCCTGGGTGCAGGCGCAGACCGCGCTCCATGTCGGCTATGTCGAGCAGCTCTACACCTTCGGCGACCGCGGCCGGCATGCGAGGCCGGACGACACCGGCGCGCATATGGTCTCGGTCGGCTATCTCGCGCTGACCCGCATGGCCGACAACGCCGCGGCGTTGCGTGCCGCCGCCGCCCGCTTCGAGCCGTGGTATCGATTTTTTCCGTGGGAGGACTGGCGCGACGGCCGGCCCGCCATCCTCGACGAGTCGATCCTGCCGCTGCTCGAACAATGGGCGCGCAGCGGAAAGGACGATCCGGCGCGACCGCCGGGCCGCGGCGAACGGCTGCGCCACACCTTCGGCACCGGTGGCTCGCCGTGGGACGAGGAGAAAGTCCTCGATCGCTACGAGCTGCTCTACGAAGCCGGAATGGTCGAAGAGGCGCGGCGCGACGGACGCAATCCCGCCGTCGCCAAAAGCAAGATTCCCCCGCTCGGCGAGCCGATGCGGTTCGATCACCGGCGCATCCTCGCCACCGCCATCGCGCGGCTGCGCGCCAAGTTGAAATACCGTCCGGTGGTGTTCGAGCTGATGCCGCCGGAGTTCACGCTGACGGAATTGCAGCGCACGGTCGAGGCGATTTCCGGCCGGCATCTGCACAAGCAGAACTTCCGGCGCCTGGTGGAGACCGCGGCGCTGGTCGAACCCACCGGCGAGACTTCGACTGCCACCGGCGGCCGGCCGGCGGCGCTGTTTCGCTTCCGCCGTGAGGTGATGCAGGAACGTCCCGCTCCCGGATTGCGTTTGGGCGGGCGGGCGTAAGCGCTTCTATCTCGCGCTGATGTCGCACCAGCGGCTGCTGCTGCCGAGCCGATACTTGCCCGCAGATTTTTCCGCCACCGGATAGCAGCCATCGCCGCCACCGTTGAACTCTTTCCAATTCAGGCAGATTTCGTTGCCGCGAGCGCTGACTGTGGCCTTGTCCATCGATTCCATGGCGTCCTCGCCGGCGGCCGGACGCTTGTAGGACACCGTGACGCTGCGCCCGCTGAACGATCCGGTGCCGCGCGTACCGTCAATGCATTGCAGGTTGAAGCGCTTGCCGGCCAGCAGGCGTTGCGCCTCGGCGCCCGACAGCGTGCGGTCGGCCAAGGCCGGAGCACTCAGCAATGCAATCAAAGCGGCAGCCGCCGCGATGCTCGACTTCATAAGCCCCCCAATCCGTGTCTTGTTGTTGCCGGAGCTTATTCCACAGCAACATTAATCGGCGGCGAACGAGCGCGATTGCGCGGCGCGGCTTGTACGGCGATGGTTAGCGAACGATTGCACGGAACACGCGGAGACACCATGGTATCGAACGAGGCACCACCACCGCCAATGACCACCGGTGTCCTGCCGATGGACGCGATCCTGTCCTATGACGGGTTGAGTTTTCTCAAGGCGATGATCGCGGGCCCGGTGCCGCAGGCGCCGATGGCGGGGACGCTGGGCTTTCGCCTGATCGAAGCCGAGAACGGCCGCGCGGTGTTCGAGGGCTATCCGGAATTCCGGCATTACAATCCGATCGGCACGGTGCATGGCGGCTTCGCCGCATCGCTGCTCGATTCAGCACTCGGCTGCGCGATCTTCTCGACGCTCGCCAAAGGCGACGCCTGGACCACGCTGGAACTCAAGCTCAATTTCGTGCGGGCGCTGAGCAGGGATACCGGTCCGGTTCGCGCCGAAGGCCGTGTCATCCACCGCGGGCGAACGGTCGCAACCTCCGAAGGCGATCTGCGCGACAAGGCGGGCAAGCTCTACGCCCACGCCACCACGACCTGCATGATCTTTCCAGCGGTGGCGTGAAGGTCTATGCTCGACGCACGTGTGGAGCGGAACAAATTCCACATATGCCTGGGAGGATAACGATGCGCAAATCCTTGCTCGCGGCCAGCGTCAGCATGACGGCGTTGATTCTGTCGTCGTCGCAACCCATCGTCGCGCAGAGCGACGTTGATCAGCAACTCGGCAGCGTCAACTTCAAGACATCCTGCAACGAGGTGGCGCAGCGCCGCTTCGACCGCGGGATGCGCTACCAGCATTCGTTCTGGTACAACGCGGCGAAAGAGGTTTTCGAGGAAGCGCTAAAGGCCGATCCGACCTGCGCCATGGCGCAATGGGGCATCGCGCTCACGCTGATGGACAACCCGCACAACGCGATCCCGCGGCCCAACCTCGCACCCGGCCTCGCCGCCATCCAGAAGGCCAAGGCGATGAACGCCAAGACCGAGCGCGAGCGGGATTATATCGACGCGCTTGCCGTGATGTATGTCGACCATGACAAGCTCAGCAACACCCAGCGCATCCGCGCGCTGCGTGACGCGCAGGCGAAGGTGGCGGCGAAATATCCGGACGACGACGAGGCGCAGATCGCCTACGCCATTACGCTCAACGCATCAGCCGACCTGAACGACAAGAGCTATGCCCAGCAGATGAAGGGCGCCGCGATCCTGGAACCGATGTCCAAGCGGCTGCCGCAGCATCCCGGCGTCACGCACTACCTGATCCACCTCTACGACTATCCGGACACCGCCGCGAAGGGCCTCGAGGCGGCCAACCGCTATGCCAAGGTCGCGCCCGCCGCTCCGCACGCCCAGCACATGCCGTCGCACATCTACACTCGCGTCGGCTATTGGAAGGAATCCATCGACTCCAACATCGCCTCGGTCAAGGCGGCGAAGGCGGAAAAGTCGGTCGGCAACTACCTGCATGGCCAGGACTACATGGTCTATGCCCACCTCCAGCTCGCTCAGGACAAAGAGGCGCTCGCCGTCCTCGAAGACATGAAGCTGGCCAGCAACTTCAATCCGAACATCTCGGGCGGCAACTATGCGCTGGCCGCATCGCCGGCGCGTTATGCGATCGAGCGCGGCGACTGGAGCGCCGCGGCGCAACTGCCGGTCCGGCCGAACTCGTTCGGTTACGTGATGGCGATGTCGCACTTTGCCCGCGCGCTCGGGGCCGCACGATCCGGCAACCCGGAGGCTGCCAAGGCCGATGTCGCCAAGCTTGCCGAGTTCAGCGGCAAACTGCGCGAGTCCAAGGACCTCTATTGGGCGGAAATCGTCGACATCCAGCGGCAGGTCGCCGCTGCCTGGGTGCTGCATGCCGAGGGCAAGCACGGTGAAGCGCTCAAGACCATGAGCGCTGCCGCCGACGCCGAGGATAAGACCGAGAAGGCCGCGGTGACGCCGGGACCGCTCGCTCCGGCGCGCGAACTCTACGGCTTCATGCTGCTAGAGCGCGGCATGGCCAAGGAGGCGCTCGCAGCCTTCGAAGCCACCAAGGTCAAGGAACCGAACCGCTTCCTCGGCTATGCCGGCGCGGCACGGGCCGCCGAGAAGCTCGGCGACAAGGCCAAGGCGAAGGAGAACTATCAGAAGCTGATCGCGCTTGCGGGAAGCGGCGACCGGCCTGAGCTGGCAGCCGCCAAGACGTTCATGGCCAGCAACTAGGACACGCCGTCCGGCAGCAGACAGCCGGTGACGCGATGAAAAAAGGCACTCTCATCGCCGTCGCAGCCGCATTCGGTCTGGGCGGCTTGATCGGCGCACTCGCGTGGCTCGCGATCGGCTACGCGAAGGACGTGGCCGTGTCGAAGAGTCGCCCGGCCTGGACCGAGGTGGCATGGCCGTTCGGGCTCGACCAATGGGGCAAGGGCAAAGCGTTCCAGTGCAAGGCCGCCGACTGCGGCACGGAGGTCAACCTCTACATCCGCGCCAAGATCGGTTTCTGCAACTGCACCACCGGCGTCGCCGACGACGAAGAGCTGGAACGGATCAGCGACTTCGACCTGATGGGCAGCCACATCGCCAAGCTCGGCGACGGCCGCCCGATCAGCGTGCAATGGATGAAAGGCCGAAGCCGCTCCTACGCGATCGCAAATCCGGTGCACTCCGGCAAGTCCGCGCTATCGATCGCGTTCAACGACCGCTGCGACGCCATCGTGGCGACGGTCGTGCTGGATCACGACCGTCCGGGCGCGATCGAGCCCGGCGTGATCGAGTTCCTCAACGGCAAGACGGTGATGCGCTGGGCCGAGGTCACCCTCGGGCTGTAGAGGCTTTTTTTGACCTCTCTCCACGTCATGCCCGGCCTTGTGCCGGGCATCCACGTCTTCCTTGGCACAGACGTGGATGGCCGGGACAAGCCCGGCCATGACGAATAGAAACTACAGTGTGATTGGAAAGAGCAGCAGCGAGCGCCTTCAATTGCCCGCGGCGGCTTCCTGCACCGGCGCGATCCGCATCGGCCCACGCGCAACCTCGATCCGCGCGTTGCGGCGCTGGAAATCGCAATACGCAAATCCGAAACCGGAGATCGAGCCGCGGAAGCTTGCCTGACCGGTCTTCTGCAGGCGGAAGCACGGCTGGAACGGCATGCCGCGCACCTGGGCGCAGACCGCGGCGCCCTTCACCTGCAGCGTGTTGGGCGGCATCACCACGTAGCGCGGAGCGCCGCCGCGAATCTGGATATAGCCCGCGACCGAGCCGTCCGCATGAATGCGTCCGCCGCCGGTGGTGCCTTCGAAGCAGGTGTAGGAAAAATTCTTGCCGATAACGAAGCTGCGCGCTTCTTCCGGCGTCATCTCGGCGGCTGCGGCCGGCAGCACGCTCATCAGGCCCGCAACAAGGATGGCAACACGCGCCAACGTCCCCGACATCCCCTACTCCACTCTTTGCGCTACCAGACTGCCGAGTTAACCACTCGGTAACCACGCGACTCCCGGCGATCATGCCTGACGATCGTCGACAAACTCTGAACGTCTTTACCGGATCTTGACCACGATCCGTCCCCGAACCCGCCCCTCCAGGATGTTTCCCGCGGCCTCGATCACTTCCGAGAGGCCGATCTGGCTGGTCATGGCTTGGAGTTTGCCGCGATCGAGGTCGGAATCCAAGCGGGCCCAGGCGGCGGACCGCTTTCGTGGTGAACATTGAACGGAATCGATGCCCAACAGCGACACCCCGCGCAGGATGAAGGGTGCGACGCTCGATGGCAGGTCCATGCCGCCGGCGAGCCCGCAGGCCGCGACGGCGCCGCCATATTTCGTCATCGAAATCATGTTGGCGAGCGTGGTGGAACCGACAGAATCGATGCCGCCGGCCCAACGTTCTCTGGCCAGCGGCCGGACGGAACCTGAAAGCTCGCTGCGGTCGATGACTTCGGCGGCGCCGAGTTCCTTGAGATAATCGGCCTCCTCCGGACGGCCGGTCGAGGCGATCACCCGGTAGCCGAGCTTGCCCAGGATCGCCACCGCAACCGAGCCGACCCCGCCGGCGGCCCCGCTCACCACCACGGGCCCTGCGTCCGGAGCGACGCCCTGATGTTCGAGCGCCATCACAGCGAGCATCGCGGTGTAGCCGGCGGTTCCCACCGCCATCGCCTCGCGCGGGCTGATGCCTGGCGGCAGCCGGACCAGCCAATCGCCCTTGACGCGCGCCTTTTCGGCATAGGCCCCCAGATGGGTCTCGCCGACACCCCAGCCGTTAAGGATGACCCGGTCGCCCGGTTTCCAGTCCGGATGCGACGAGGTTTCGACCGTGCCCACGAAGTCGATGCCGGGGATCATCGGGAACCGGCGCACCACCGGCGCCCGGCCGGTGATGGCGAGCCCGTCCTTGTAGTTCAAGGTGGACCATTCGACCGCGACGGTGACGTCGCCGTCCATCAGGTCGTTCTCGTCGAAATCCTTCAAGCCGACAGTCTGCGCCTTGTCGGCCTTCTCGATCACGATGGCTTTGAAGGTGGCCACGTCCACTCCCTTCGACCTGACACTGAACGATTTTTGCCGCGCGGCGCCGGGCCGCGCAAGTGCGGTCAGACCACCGCGGGTGCCGGCCGCAACACTGGCTTCTCGACGATCGGCAGATTGATGACCGCGGACAGCACACCCAGCAGGATCGCGAGCCACCAGATCACGTCATAGGAGCCGGTCTGTTCGAACAGCACGCCGCCGAGCCACACCCCGAGGAAGCCGCCGACCTGGTGGCTGAAGAATGCAAACCCGAACAGCATGGTGAGCCATTTGGTCCCAAACATCACGGCGACCAGAGCGGAGGTGGGCGGCACGGTCGACAGCCACAAGAATCCGATCACCGCGCTGAACACCAGCGTGGTCAGCGTGCTCGGCGGCAGCAGGATGAAGATCAAGATTGCGATCGAGCGGCCGAAGTAGATCACGGCCAGGATGTAGCGCTTCGGGATCAGGTTACCGAGCCAGCCCGACAAGAGCGATCCCACGATGTTGAACAGGCCGATCATGGCGAGCGCCCAGCCGCCGATCTCGGCCGGCAGTCCGCGGTCGATGAGATAGGCCGGAAGGTGGATGGCGATGAAGAATATCTGGAAGCCGCAGGTGAAGAAGCCGAGCACGAGAAGGACGTAGGAGCGGTGGCCGAACGCTTCCGTCAGCGCCTGCGTGACCGATTGCGGCCGCGCGGCGGCAGCACCGGGTACGGCCCGCGGCGCGGCGAGCGCGAGCGATAGCGGCAGGATCAGGAGAACGATCGCGCTGAAGATCAACAGCGTGTGCTGCCAGCCGAAGGAGTCGATGAACGCGACCGACAGGGGCGAGAACAGGAACTGACCGAACGATCCGGCCGCGGTTCCGGCGCCGAAGGCGAGCGAGCGCCAGCTCTCCGGCATCAGCTTGCCGAAGGCACCGATCACCAGCGTGAACGAGCAGCCGGCGAGGCCAAAGCCGATGATCACGCCGGCGGTGATGTGCAGCATCAGCGGCGTGGTCGAATAGGCCATCAACACGAGGCCCACGGCGTAGAGCAGCGCGCCGCCGCACAGCACCGAGATCGCGCCGAAGCGGTCGGCGAGCGCTCCCGCGAACGGCTGACCCACGCCCCACAGCAGCATCTGCAGGCCCATGGCGAGCGAGAACACATCACGGCCCCAGCCGTGGGTCGCCGACATCGGCGTCAGGAAGAAGCCGAGGCCCGCTCGGGGGCCGAAAGCCAGCATTCCGATCAGGCAGCCGCAGACCAGGATGACGGCGGGGGTGCGCCAGGTCAGAGAGGGAGCGGTCATCCCGCGATCATACGGCAGCGGCGGCCGGACGCACCACCGGCTTCTCGACGATCGGCAGGTTGATGACCGCGGACAGCACGCCGAACAGGATCGCGAGCCACCACATCAGGTCGTAGGAGCCGGTGCGCTCGAACGCGATGCCGCCGATCAGCACGCCGAGGAAGCCGCCGACCTGATGGCTGAAGAACGCAAAGCCCGCGAGCGTCGCCAGCCAGCGCGTGCCGAACATCAGCGCGATCAGGCTGGTCGTCGGCGGCACGGTGGAGAGCCAGAGCAGGCCCATGTAGGCGCCGAAGATGATGCAGGTCGTCGGCGTCACCGGGAACGAGATGAAGGCGAGGATGCCGAGGGCGCGGCCGAAATAGATGACGGAGAGCAGGAACCGCTTGGGGAAGTAATTGCCGAGCCAGCCGGAGGCCAGCGAGCCGACGATGTTGAACAGGCCGATGACGGCGATGGTCCAGCCGCCGACCTGAGCCGAAAGCCCCTTGTCGAGCAGGTAGGATGGCAGGTGGATGGTGACGAACTGAAGCTGAAAGCCGCAGGTGAAATAGCCCAGCACCAGCAGCACGTAGGAACGATGCGATAGCGCCTCGGACAGCGCTTGCTTGAGCGACTGCTGCGGGATCGATCCGGTTCCGCGCTTGTCGTTGGGCTTGGTCGCAAGGACGATCGACAACGGCAGCACCAGCAGCAGGCTGACGGCGAATATCAGGAGCGCGTTCTGCCAGCCGTATGAATCCATCAGCAGCACGGCGAGCGGCGAATAGAGAAACTGGCCGAACGAGCCCGCGGCGGTCCCCATCCCGAACGAGAACGACCGCCATTCCTCGGGCAGAATCTTGCCGAGCGCGGCGAGCACGACCGGGAATGAGCAGCCCGACAGGCCGAAGCCGATCAGCAGGCCGGCGGAAATGTTGAACATGCCTGGCGTGGTCGAATAGGCCATCAGCGCAAGGCCGACCGCATAAAGCACTGCCCCGATACACATCACCCGCGCCGTGCCGAAGCGATCGGCAAGCACGCCGGAAAACGGCTGCCCGATCCCCCAGGCCAGGTTCTGAATCGCAATCGCGAACGCGAACAGGTCGCGGCCCCAGCCGTTGACCGACGTGACCGGCGTCATGAAGAAGCCGAGCGTCGAACGCGGGCCAAACGCGATGACGGCAATCAGGCAGCCCAGAACCATGACGACGAGAGGCGTGCGCCAGGTTTTCAGCGCGGAGACATTCACAGCAGGATTCATGCGGATGCAGTTGCCACGGGTGTGCGCGCGACCGGCTTTTCGACGATCGGCAGGTTGATGATTGCGGAAGCGACGCCGAAGAACACCGACAGCCACCACACGATGTCATAGGAGCCGGTCCGCTCGAACAGCAGACCGCCCAGCCAGACCCCGAGGAAGCCCCCGACCTGATGGCTGAAGAAGGCAAAGCCGAACAGCATGGTGAGCCAGCGGGTGCCGAACATCAGCGCCACCAGGCCCGAGGTCGGCGGCACGGTCGAGAGCCAGAGCAATCCGGTCACCGCGCCGAAGATCAAGGTCACGACCGGGCTCGCCGGCAGCGAGATGAAGACCACGATGGAGATCGCCCGGCAGAAATAGATGGTCGAGAGGATGTAGCGCTTCGGCAGGATGCCGCCGAGATAGCCCGACCCCAGCGAGCCGACGATGTTGAACAGGCCGATGATGGCAAGCGTCCAGCCGCCGACCTGGACCGAAAGACCCCGGTCGACGAGATAGGACGGCAGGTGCACCGTCACGAAGGCGAGCTGGAAGCCGCAGGTGAAGAAGCCCAGCACCAGCAGCACATAGGAGCGGTGCCGGAATGCCTCGGCGAACGCCTGACGCGCGGACTGCGTCGGCGCCGCGGCGGCGTTGCGCGCGGCCGTCCCGCGCGGCGCTGCGAGCGTCAGCGACAGCGGCACGATCAGCAGCAGCAGGCAGGAGAAGATCAACAGCGTCGTCTGCCAGCCGTAGGATTCCATCAGGCCGACGGCGAGCGGCGAATACAGGAATTGTCCGAAGGAGCCGGCCGCGGTGCCCGCGCCAAATGCAAGCGAGCGCCAGCTTTCCGGCACCAGCTTGCCGAGCGCGCCGATGATCGCCGGCATCGCGCAGCCGGACAGGCCGAACCCGATCAGCACGCCGGCGGAGAGATAAAGCATCCCCGGCGTGTTGGACTGCGACATCAGGTAGAGGCCAAGCGCATAGAGGACGGCGCCGGCGCTCAGCACGCGCGGCGCGCCGTATTTGTCGGCGATGGCGCCGGCGAAAGGCTGGCCCAATCCCCACAGCAGGTTCTGGATCGCAAGCGCCAGCCCGAACACGTCACGGCCCCAGCCTTGCGTGTTCGACAGCGGCGTCAGGAAGAAGCCGAGCGAGGAGCGCGGCCCGAAGCTGATGACGGCGATCACACAGCCGCAGGCGATCAGGACCGCGGGCGTACGCCACGTTGCAAGCTTCGACGGCGCGGAAGCGGCGGACATTTCAGATCTCCGGCAGGAGCCACGGGGCGAACGCGCGTGGCGGCGCGACCATAGAGGTTGCCGGGAGTCGGCAAAAGCGAATGTTGGTGATGGCAATGATCCGTTCCGCGCATGGCTTGCTCGCGGCAAGGCTCTGGCGAAGTAGCGACCGAAGTGGTATGTGTTGTATTGCTCGAAGTGAGGATAAGCCGCCTCGCGGCAGAGCACCGATCACGGACGTACCGGCTTTGGCCGGGTGTTTTCGTCTCCAAATATGCTCATATTGAGCATATAGGAAGGAAAAGTTCGATGCCGGTCTTGGATATCCTGGGTCCTGAGGTGTCGCGGCGGCCGCCAGTCCCGGCACAGAAGCCTGCCGCGGGCTCCGCGGCGCTGCGCAAATACGGCGCCCTGCCCGCACCTTCATTGGAATGGACGCCGCAGGTGGAGCGCGAGACCGCGCACCTTTATGCGCGCGTTCAGAAGGTCATCCCGCCCAACGAGTGGCCGTTCTTTGCGCCTTACGTGAAGGCGATCAACGCGCTGAAGAAGCAGCGCAACGCCGTGATCCTGGCGCACAATTACCAGACGCCGGAAATCTACAATTGCGTCGCCGACTTCACCGGCGACTCGCTCCAGCTTGCACGCGAGGCCACCAAGGTCGACGCCGACATCATCGTGCAGTGTGGCGTGCACTTCATGGCCGAGACCGCGAAGGTCCTCAACCCCGGCAAGACGGTGCTGATCCCTGACCTCCGCGCGGGCTGCTCGCTCGCCGAAGCCATCACCGGCGAGGACGTGCGGCTATTGCGCGAACGCTTTCCGGGCGTGCCGGTCGTCACCTACGTCAACACCTCCGCCGAGGTGAAGGCGGAGAGCGACATCTGCTGCACCTCGTCGAACGCGGTGCAGGTGGTCGAGAGCCTGGGCGCTGAGCGCGTCATCCTGCTGCCGGACGAATATCTGGCAAAATACGTCGCATCCCAGACCAAGGTGAAGATCATCGCCTGGAAGGGCCGCTGCGAGGTGCACGAGCGCTTCACCGCCGACGAATTGAAACAGGTCCGCGCCAACGATCCGTCGGTGCAGATCATCGCGCATCCGGAGTGTCCGCCCGACGTGATCGCCGAAGCGGACTTCACCGGCTCGACCGCGCACATGATCGATTGGGTGCGGGCGAAGCGGCCGAAGCGCGTGGTGATGGTCACCGAATGCTCGATGGCCGACAACGTGCAGGGCGAGTTGCCTGACGTGGAATTCGTGCGGCCGTGCAATCTCTGCCCGCACATGAAGCGCATCACGTTGCCGAAAATCCTCGACAGCCTCTTGCAGATGAAAGAGGAGGTCGTGGTCGACCCCATGATCGCCGAACGAGCGCGCCGCGCGGTCGAGCGCATGATCTATCTGAAGAGTTGAGGCCGAAGGCCGAAACCCCGGAAGCGCCGCGCAGCGACGCTATCCGGGGCCCAGCGTAACGGAGTAAGGCGATATGCTGACACGCGCGACCGAAACCTTGATCGAGCAGTCCCTGATTTACCCGGACGGCTTCCTTTCGCCGCTGGAAATCGAAGACGCGGTGACGCGCGCGCTGGCCGAGGACCTCGGCCGCGCCGGCGACGTGACCTCGATCGCGACCATTCCGGTCGGCACCGAGAGCCGCACCGTTCTTGTGGCGCGCAAGGCCGGTACCATCGCCGGGCTGCCGCTGGTCGCAGCGACCTTGCGCCGGCTGTCGCCGGAGATCGAGCTGCTGCCGCTGGTGCGCGACGGTGCGACGGTCGCGGCCAAGACCTCGCTGATGAACATCAACGGCGACGCCCGCGCGGTGCTGGCCGGCGAGCGCGCAGCGCTCAATTTCCTCGGTCATCTGTCGGGAATCGCGACCGCCACGGCGGCGTTCGTGCGCAAGATCGGCAGCCACAAGACCCGCATCTGCTGCACGCGCAAGACCACGCCGGGGCTGCGCGCGCTGGAAAAATATGCCATCCGCTGCGGCGGCGGCTTCAACCACCGCTTCGGCCTCGACGACGCGATCCTGATCAAGGACAACCACATTGCAGTGGCGGGCGGCATCCGCGCCGTGCTGGAGCGGGCTCGCGCCAAGGTCGGCCACCTGGTCAAGATCGAGATCGAGGTGGACTCGCTTGCGCAGTTGCAGGAGGTGCTCGACGTCGGTTTGGCCGACGTGGTGCTGCTCGACAATTTCGATACGGCAATGATGAAGCAAGCGGTCGCGACCGTCGCCGACCGCCTGGTGATCGAGGCCTCGGGCGGAATTACGCTCGACACGATCGCCGAGATCGCGGCCACCGGCGTCGACTACGCGTCGTCCGGAGCGTTGACGCATTCCTCGCCGAGCCTCGACGTCGCCCTGGATATCGAGATTTAACCGCATCCGGCACACGTGCTAGCCTGCTCCCGTTCAATGGGGGCAAGCCATGAGATTTCCCGCTGCAATCGCGACACTGGCGCTGACAGTGTTCGCCGCGTCACCGCTCGAAGCACGCGAATATCTGAAACAGGAGCGCGCGCAATCGCGTGGCTTCTCGCCCGGCGTCGTGACCGAGGGCGGCAAGATCGTCTGGGTATCCGGGCAGACCGGGCTGGTCGACGAGCAGGGCAAGTCGATGGCCGGCGATTTCGTCGGTCAGGCGCGCGTCATCTTCCGCGCCATCGACGCCGTGGTGAAGCGCGCCGGCGGCAGCATCGACGACGTGGTCACGATCACGGTCTATCTCACCGATCCGCGCCTGATTGATCCGCTGATGCCGATCCGCCGCGAATTCTGGACCAACGGGAATTTCCCGGCCAGCACCACGATCACGGTGCACAGCCTGCCGGCGGTGGGCATGATGCTTGAGATCTCGGCCGTCGCCGTCATTGGCGACAAGTAAGCCGTTCCGGAACGAAGCCTACAGCTTCGCGGCGCTCGCGTTCGCCACGGTCACGCCCGGTCCCCAGATCGGCGCGTCGGCGCCGTCGCCCCAACGACGCGGGCGATAGAACGTGTGCACCCCGATCCGCGACAGCTTGCGCATGGTGCTGACCCACCACGGATGCACCCAGTAGGCGTGGTAGTGCGTGGACTTGGCGATATCGGTCAGCCACAGCCTACCGTCAAGCGTGTCGCGCGCGATCTCCTTGGCCTGCGTCCACATCTCGGGCTCGGTCACTACGTCCCTGATGCCGTCGCAGGCGAAGGTGAACTGGCAGGCGAGATGGCGGTGCGCGTTCTGGTAGACGACGCCGCAGACGTTGTTCGGATAGAAGCCGGAGAACACCCGGTTCATCACCACCTGCGCCACCGCGATCTGGCCGCGCTTGGCTTCACCGCGCGATTCGAAATAGACCGCTTCGGCGAGACACTTCTCCGCTTTCGCACGGCTTTTGATGTCGAGCCCGAGCCGCTCGGCCGGGGTCTTGGGCCGCTTGCCGGCGCCGGTCACCTCGCCCTTGGCCGCAAGTGTCGTCGCGGGCACCGCCACAGCGCGCTGAACCTTAAGATCCTGCGGTGGTGGCATCACCAGCACCGGCTCTTCGCCCGCGGGCCATGGCTCGATCCCGCCGACAGCCTCCCCGATCGGGAGCGGGCCGAAATAAAGCCGCGCCAGCCGCACCGCCGGATTGGTGTCGTCGATCGGATCGAGCTGCGGGCTGTCCGATGCCGCTTCGACGGCTTCGAACACATCGGGTAAAGCGACCGCATCCGGTTCCGGCATGATCGCCGCCGGCAATTCGGCCGGTCCGGGCTCCGGCGCCACGACAACCGAGAAGTCAAAGTCGGGCTCCGCAGGCACAGCCTCAGGTGCAAGCGGTTCGACGCCGGACGGCGACTGCTCGGGCCGTGGAAACGCCACGGTCTTGACCCGGCCGGGCTTGAGATCGCGGGTTCCGCCCGGCTGCGACGGAGGCTGCGGCTCCGATTGCGGCTGTTGGCGAGGTAGCGGGCGCGCGACCAGAAGGTCGCCCTTGAGCCTGCGGTTGACGACCGGGAAATCCTGCGGTCTCGAGCGCGGCATCGGCACGATGCCAAAATCGCGGGGGCTGAGCTCGCCATCGTCCGGCTCGTAGGCGCTGAAACTCGCGAGGCGATATTCCGGCTGTTCCGGTATCGCGGTGCCGATGGGACGTGGAAAGTTGAAGGAGGCGGCATGCGCGGTGCCGAACGGCGATGCCGTTACGAGCGGGCGCCAACGCTGGAGCGCCTGCGACTGCTGCGCCAACGATGCGCCAATGTCCTGTTGACCGACGTACGTCGGCAGCAGGCTCAGCACCAGGACGCTGAGGCCGAAGGGGCCCGACCGGGCGCCCTTCGGCCTGTTACGCGACGCTACCATGCACACGCTCACGCGACGCTACAGGACGCAACGCTACAAGACGCAACGAAACTGAACGCAAAACCCGCTCGGCAAGAGCGCCGCTCGTGGCGCCAATGCGACAGGTTTATTTATTGTCGGATTAACGTTGCGAAGCCGTTAACTGCAGCGCGCCGCGGCAACGCGCGGGCCGCCGGTAAACAATTCGTCAATTTGGAACCGCGGCTCGCAACGGCGCATCACCGGATCGGAAATACATAGACGCCGGCGAAATTCCCGGCGAGGAACAGGACGAGTCCGACAACGCACCCGGCGACCAGCGCGCGGTCGGAGATTACGTCGGGCACCGGCCGCGCCAGCAGAACGCGCAGCGCGATCAGCGCGAGCCCAACCAGGATGAAGAACACCACCAGCGGATGGACCAGCAATTCGTCGCCGAACGGCCGCTGGTCGGCAAGGATGCCGAAGCCGAACCCGCCGAGCGCCATCAGCCCATACCACCCCAACGCAAGCGAACGGCCCGATCGAGCCGGCTTGCCTGCCGCTTGCGTCCACCTATCCCCAGTCGCCACGTGTCTCAAACCTCGGCCTGCCCTGGCCGGCCCTGAACGTACATGGCCGGGACAAGCCCGGCCATGACGTCACGCAATTTATTTGGATGTATGCCGTTTGGCTTACATCTTCGCGCCTTTTTCGTTGAAGTACTTGGTCGCACCAGGATGCCACGGGATCGGCGAGTTCTTCGTGATCTGGTTTGCCAATGTGATAGCCGCGGCCTCGCCGTGGACAGCCACCAGCTCAGGCTGCTTCTCGATGAAGGTCTTGACGATGTCGTAGGCGACCTTGTCGGACATCGATGCATTGGCGACCAGGATATTCTGCACCACCGAGATCCTGTTGTCCTTGTCCTGACCCGGATAGGTCTTCGCTGGGATGACGCCGGTGGTGTAGAGATCGCCGTACTTGGCGTTCATCTTATCGACCACCTCGGTGTGATCGATCAGCTTGATCTTCACGCCGGGGCTGGCGCCGAGATCGGTGACCGCCGCGGTCGGCAGACCGCCAACCCAAAAGTACGCGTCGATCTTGCCGTCCTTGAGCGCGTTGGTGGATTCCGCAACGCCGAGACGCTCGCGCCGCATGTCCTTGTCCTTGTCGAGCCCGGCGCCCTCGATGACGCGAAACGCCATCACCTCGGTCGCGCTGCCGGGCGAACCGGTGGAGACGCGCTTGCCCTTGAGGTCGGACATTTTCTCGATGCCTTTGCCCTCGACCGTCACCACATGCATGCGGTTCGGATAGAGCACCATCAAGGTTCGCACTTCGACCTTGTTGCCCTTGAATTTGTCTTCGCCCTTGAGCGCGTCGAGCGCGGCATCGACCATCACCAGCGCGACTTCGCTCTGCTTGGAGCCGATCAGCTTGAGGTTGTCGACCGAACCGCCGGTGACGCGCGCGGTCGCCGCCACCCCCGGTACGTACTTCGAAAGCACGTTGGCCATGCCGCCGCCGAGCGGATAGTAGACGCCGCCGGTGCCGCCGGTGGCGATGGCGATATTAACCTGCTGCGCGAACGCCACGCCGTTGAACAGCGCCGCACCCGCGACCAGGGTCGCCCCACCAGCCAACAAGAATTCTCTGCGATTCATCAGGTCGTTCCTCCCTGTCCTATGCCGGCGCTTTGGGCAGGACCGGCTGCATGCGCTGTTTTAACAGAACTCCCGCGGCGATGGCCAAGCCAAATGTCGCGGTATAGCTGATGTCACGGCCGGTCAGGGCCTCCATCAGAGCCTCCAGGAGGCTTGGGAACACCAGGAAAAGGCCGGCCAGCGTCAGCAGCAAGCGTTCGGCCGTTGTGGTGCGGCGGAGCGCCCAGCCTTGCGCAGCCGACGCCAGCGCCGCCAGTCCGAGCCCGGTCTTGGCGGTGATCAGCACGATGTCCACCCATGAGCCGCCCGCCGGCAGCTTGAGCAGCAGCCCGACGCCTTGCGGGTCGAGCACGAACACGAACGGCACCAGGAATGCCGGGATGGTGTATTTCCAGGCCTGCAGCGTGGTCTTGTATGGATCGCCGCCGGTGATCGCGGCCGCAGCGAATGGCGACAGCGCGGTCGGCGGCGAAACCTCGGACAGCACCGAATAGTAGAAGATGAACATGTGGGCCGCGACGTCGGGTACGCCGAGCTTCATCATGGCGGGCGCCGCGATCACGGCGCAGATGATGTAGGACGCGGTGACCGGCACGGCGAGACCGACGATCCACACGATCAGCGCGGTGTAGATCGCAGTCAGCAGCAGACTGCCGCCGGCATAGCCGATCACGATCGCGGAAAATTTCAGGCCGAGTCCGGTGAGCGTCACCACGCCGACAATGATGCCGGCGGTAGCGCAGGTGGTCGCCGCGGTGAGCGCGCTGGTCGAGCCCTCGGCAAGCGCGCGCACCAGCTTCTTGGGAACCAGCGCGTTATCGCGCGCCAGGAAACTCAGCGCGTAGGTCAGCACCGTTGCCCAGAACACCGACAGCGTCGGCGAATAGCCCCACACCATGAAGATGACGACCGAGACCAGCGAGACGAAGTGGAACCCGTAGCGCCGCGTCATTTGCCAGATCGACATGTCGTGGTCGATCGTGACGGGTTGGGCGCCGAATTTCTTGGCATCGAGCTCAACCATGAACAGCAACGACAGGTAATAGAGGCAGGTCGGGATCATCGCCATGGAGATGACGTCGAGATAGCTGATCTTGAGAAACTCGGCGATCAGAAACGCGGCCGCGCCCAGCACCGGCGGCGAGATGATGGCGCCGAGGCCACCGGCGGCCAGCAGGCCACCGGCAGCATTCTTCTCAAAACCGGCCTTCTCCATCATCGGATAGGCGACCGCGCCGACCGTAACGGTGGTTGCGACGCCCGAACCCGAGGGCCCGCCGAGCAGGAACGACGACAGCACGACCGTGCGCCCCGCGCTGTTGGCCTTGTTGCCCATCAGCGCCATAGAAAAATCGATGAAGAATTTTCCAGCGCCCGAGTGCTGCAGGAACGCGCCGTAGATGCAGAACAGCACGATCAGGCTCGACGACACGTCGACCGGAATTCCGAAGATGCCTTCGAGGGTAATGAACAGGTGGCCGACAAGCTGGCTGATATCGAACCCGCGGTGCGTCCACGGTTGCGGCAGATATGGGCCGTAGTAGGAATAGGCGATGAACGCCAAGGCCACGACGGGCACGATCCACCCGGTGGTGCGCCGCGTCGCCTCCAGCAGCAAACCGATGAAGACCACGCCGAGGATGGTGTCGAGCTGGGTCGGGGAGGTGGCGCGGTCGGTGAAGTCCTCGCCGCCGTCGATGGCGTAAAGCAGGATCGCCGCGCCGACGATGCCGAGCACCACATCCCACCAGCGGATGCGGTTGCGGAACCGCGTACCCATCGGAAACAGCAGAAAGCTGAGGATCAGCACGAAGGCGACATGCGCGTAACGCAGCGGCTGGGTCGAGATGATCGGGAAGTCGCTGAACGGCCAGGCGCCCCCCACGGCTGCATAGAGATGAAACAGCGACATCGCCACCGCGATGCTGGTGACCGCGTTGCCGGCCATGCCGGACAGCCGGTTGACCGCACCCTCTTCGGCTTCGATGAAGGCTTCGGCCTTTTTCAGCTTGTCGTCGGAAATGGCCGATGGCTCAGCCGCCGGCTTCAATACGTCCGCCATCGTCCCCTCGCCCGCTGAAAACCGCTTCCCCCGGCGGCAGGCTAGCATGGGGATGCAGCGGGGGAATACCCGACCAAGGGCGATAGGTGCGGCTGTCGTCCCCGCGAACGAAGGACGAGCTACGCCTCGCCTGCGGCCTTCTTGCCGAGCGCGGCCTGGGCCGCGGCAAGCCGCGCGATCGGCACACGAAACGGCGAGCACGACACATAATCCAGGCCAACCTCGTGGCAGAATGCGACCGAGTCCGGATCGCCGCCGTGCTCGCCGCAGATCCCGACCTTGAGGCCCTTGCGCACCTTGCGGCCGCGCTCGACGCCGATGCGTACCAACGCGCCGACGCCCTCGCGGTCGATCGACACGAACGGATCGCACGGCAGGATGCCGCGCTGGACGTAGATGCCGAGGAACGAGGCTGCATCGTCGCGGCTGATGCCGAACGCGGTCTGCGTCAGATCGTTGGTGCCGAACGAGAAGAACTCCGCACTCTCCGCGATCTCGCCGGCGATCAGGCAGGTGCGCGGCAGCTCGATCATGGTGCCGACCTGGTAGTCGAGTTTGGCGCCAGTTTCTTTCCGCACAGCGTCGGCCATCGCATCGATGCGTGCCTTGACGATGTCGAGCTCGGCCCTGGTCGCGATCAGCGGCACCATCACCTCGGGCACCACCGGCTTGCCGGTGCGCTTGCCGGCCTCCACCGCGGCTTCGAAGATCGCGCGCGCCTGCATCTCGGCGATCTCCGGATAGGCGATGGCGATGCGGCAGCCGCGGAAGCCGAGCATCGGGTTGAACTCGGCGAGGTCCTTGGCGCGGTGTTCCAGCTTCTTCGGGTCCGCGCCCATGGCGGCGGCGACCTCGGCGATGTCGGCTGCGCCGTGCGGCAGGAATTCGTGCAGCGGCGGATCGAGCAGCCGGATGGTCACCGGCAGGCCGCCCATGATCTCGAACAGCTCGATGAAATCGCCGCGCTGCATCGGGAGTATCTTGGCCAGCGCCGCGCGCCTTGCCTTCTCGTCGTCGGCCAGGATCATCTCGCGCACCGCCTGGATGCGCTCCTCGTCGAAGAACATGTGCTCGGTGCGGCAGAGCCCGATGCCTTCGGCGCCGAACCGCACCGCGACCCGGGCATCCGCCGGCGTGTCCGCATTGGCCCGCACGCCGAGCGAACGCACCTTATCGGCCCAGCCCATCAGGGTGCCGAATTCACCCGACATCGCGGGCTCCACCATCGGCACGCGGCCGGCGAGCACCTGACCGGTCGAGCCGTCGATCGTGATGGTCTCGCCGCGCTTGAGCACCACGTTGCCTGCGGTCATGGTCTGCGCGTTGTAATCGACGCGCAGCAAGCCGGCGCCGGAGACGCAAGGCTTGCCCATGCCGCGCGCAACCACCGCGGCATGCGAAGTCATGCCGCCGCGAGTGGTCAGAATTCCTTCGGCGGCATGCATGCCGTGAATGTCCTCCGGCGAGGTCTCCACGCGCACCAGAATGACCTTCCGACCCTCGGCCTTCAGTTGCGCCGCTTCATCGGATGAAAACACGATCTCGCCTGACGCCGCGCCCGGCGATGCCGGCAACCCGCTGGCAATCCCCTTGCGTTCGGCTTTCGGATCGATGGTCGGATGCAGAAGCTGGTCGAGCGAGGCAGGATCGATGCGGGCCACCGCTTCGTCCTTCGAGATCAGCTTTTCGTTGGCAAGCTCCACCGCGATGCGGAGCGCGGCCTTAGCGGTGCGCTTGCCGGATCGGGTCTGCAGCATCCAGAGCTTGCCCTGCTCGACGGTGAACTCCAGGTCCTGCATGTCGCGGTAGTGGCGTTCGAGCTTGTTGTAGATGCGCGAAAGCTCCTTGAACGCATCCGGCATCGCCGCTTCCATCGACGGCTTGTCGGAGCCGGCCTCCTTGCGCGCAACTTCAGTGATCTCCTGCGGCGTGCGGATGCCGGCGACCACATCCTCGCCCTGGGCGTTGATCAGAAATTCGCCGTACAGCCGCTTCTCTCCGGTCGAAGGATTGCGCGTGAACGCGACGCCGGTGGCCGAGGTGTCGCCCATGTTGCCGAACACCATGGCCTGCACATTCACCGCGGTGCCCCAGCTTTCGGGAATGTTGTGCAGGCGGCGGTAGGTGATGGCGCGCGCGTTCATCCACGATCCAAACACCGCGCCGACCGCGCCCCACAATTGCGCCTGCGGGTCCTGCGGGAACGGCTCGCCCTTTTCTTCCTGCACGCGCTCCTGATAGCGCGTCACGATGTCGACCCAGTCGTCGGCCGATAGCTCGGTGTCGAGCGTCAAGCCGGCCTGCGATTTATGGTCTTCGAGGATGTCCTCGAAATGATGATGCTCCACGCCCAGCACCACGTCGGAATACATCTGGATGAAGCGGCGATAGGAATCGTAGGCGAAGCGCCGGTCGCCCGAATTCTTCGCCACCGCCTCGACGGTCTCGTCGTTGAGCCCGAGGTTGAGCACGGTGTCCATCATGCCGGGCATCGACGCGCGGCCGCCCGAGCGCACCGAAACCAGCAGCGGATCGTTGCGGTCGCCGAAGCGCTTGCCGGTGATGCGCGCGACATGCGCCAAGCCGGCCTCGACCTGCGCCTTCAGCTCTTTCGGATAGCTCTGGCCGTTGGCGTAATAGTGCGTGCAGACGCCGGTGGTGATGGTGAAGCCGGGCGGCACCGGCAGACCGAGATTCGCCATCTCGGCGAGATTGGCGCCCTTGCCGCCGAGCAGGTCGCGCATCTGGGCGGTGCCTTCGGCCTTGCCGCCGCCGAACGCGTAGACCCATTTGCCCCCGCTGGCCTTGGTGGGCGCTTTCGACGCGCCGGCACGCCGGACCGGCTTGGCCTTGCGGGCGGCCTTCACCGGGACCTTCTTCGACTTCTTCGGGGCAGGACGGCGTGCCATGGCGCTCTCGCTGTCTCTATCAGGGTTCGTTTTGACCCTTCCCCGGCGTTTCCTCAATCGGCTTTTGTGATTAGGGGCGCGCTATAACCCCGTCATGGCCGGGCTTGACCCGGCCATCCACGACTTTCTTCTATGCCAAGACGTGGATGCCCGGCACATAGGCGAGCGAAGCGACGCCGTCCTTCGGACGGCTATGCCCAGGGCATGACGCTGCAAGACCCTCGCCCTACCCCTCAATCTTGGAGAAGTCCGCCACCGCGCGAGTAGCCTCCCTGATCTCGTTGAGCAGCTTCAGCCGATTCTCGCGCAACGCCTTGTCGTCGACATTGACCGTGACCTTGTCGAAGAACGCATCGACGTGCGGGCGCAGCTTCGCCATCGCGGTCATGGCGGTGGCGAAGTCTTCCTTGGCGACGGCCGCGGAGGCTTCGATCTTGGCAGTGTCGATGGCGGCTGCCAGTTGTTTTTCTTCGCCCTGGCCGAGCAACGAGGAGTCCGGCGCACCAGTGTAGCTCTTGTTGTCCTTCCTTTCCTCGATGCGCAGGATGTTGGCCGCGCGTTTGGTACCGGCCAGCAGATTTTTACCGTCGTCGGTGTCGAGGAATTTTCCCAGCGCTTCGACGCGGCGGACGATCAGCAGCAGGTCGTCCTGGCCTTCGAGCGCGAACACGGCATCGACGAGATCGTGACGCGCGCCCTGTTCGCGGAGTTGGACTTTGAGGCGGTCGGCGAAGAACAGCAAAAGATCAGCAACAATATCCACCCCGACTAACGAAAGTCGGTCCACCTCATCCAGGGCCTTCTTTGGATCGAGTTTTTCAAACTCCGAATAATGGCTCTTCTGTCGCTCCCAAGCAGCAAGTTCGCGGGCGTTCGGTTCGCGCGTTTGATAGTCCGGATCGCTCAAGATCAACAGGTGCTGACTTGCCGCCGCCGCGAGCGGGTGAGAGAGCGAGACGCGCAGGCCGTTATCCAGAACCAGACGGATAATGCCCAAGGCAGCTCTTCGCAGAGCGTAGGGGTCCTTGCTACCGGTCGGCTTTTCTTGAATGGCCCAGAAACCGGCGAGAATATCCGCTTTGTCCGCGAGTGCGACCGCAATTGAAACCGGATCGCTTGGGACGCGATCTCCAGGGCCGAGTGGCTTGTAGTGATCCTCAATTGCAGCGGCGACACTCTTATCCTCGCCTTGAGCCAAAGCGTAGTAGCGCCCCATCAAACCTTGTACTTCAGGAAACTCCCCAACCACTTCGGTTAGTAAATCCGCTTTGGCCAATCTCGCCGCCCGTTGGGCCTTCTCCACATCTGCTCCGACCGATGAGGCAAGCTCGGCCGCTAGAGTTTCGATCCGGACAATACGATCTCCTTGCGTCCCAAGCTTCTCGTGAAACACGATCTGCTCGAATTTCGGCAGCCGATCCTCAAGCTTGGTCTTCAAATCCGTTTCGTAGAAGAATTTCGCATCCGACAGCCGCGCCCGGATCACGCGCTCGTTGCCGGCGACGATGGCCTTGCCGTCGTCGCTCGCCTCGATGTTCGCCGTCAGGATGAACCGGTTGGCGAGCTTCCCGGTCTTCGGATTGCGGACCACAAAGCATTTCTGGTTGTTGCGGATGGTCGCGCGGATCACCTCGTCGGGGATCGCGAGGAACGCCTCGTCGAAGCTCCCCATCAGCACCACCGGCCATTCGACCAGCCCGGCGACCTCAGCGAGCAAGCCTTCGTCCTCGACCAGTTCAAATCCCTGCGCAAACGCGAGGTTCTTGGCGTCGGCCAGGATCATCTGCTGCCGCCGCGCGGCATCGACCACGACCTTGGCCTTGTCGAGCTTGGCCATGTAGTCGTCGAGCCGCTTCACCTTGATCGCGGCCGGCGCCATGAAGCGATGGCCATAGGTCGTATCGCCGGCTGTGACGCCGCCGACGTCGAACTTTACGATCTCGGGCTCCTCGGTCTCCGGACCGAACATCGCGACGATGGAGTGCAGCGGCCGAACCCAGTTCAGCGAGCCGGGCTGCGCCGACGCAGCGCCCCAGCGCATCGCCTTCGGCCAGGGGAACGCCTTCGCGACCTCGGGCACGATCTCGGCAATCACCTCGATGGTGGGCCTGCCCGGCTTTTCGATCGACGCGACGTAGAAATCGCCCTTCTTGTCGGCCTGCACCTTGGCCTGGTCGATCGACGTGAGCCCGGCCGCGCGCAGAAATCCCGCGATGGCCTGCTCGGGCGCGCCGACCTTCGGACCTTTGCGCTCGTCCTTCACGTCCGACTGCCGCACCGGCACGCCCTGCACCGCGAGCGCCAGCCGGCGCGGCGTGGCAAAAGCTTTCGCGCCCTCATAGGTCAGCCCGGCCGCGACCAGCCGGTCGGTCACCATCTTGCGCAAATCCTCCGCCGCCCGCGCCTGCATGCGCGCGGGGATTTCCTCGGAGAAGAATTCGAGCAGAAGGTCCGGCATGGCTAGAGCTTCTTGTGACTCCCGTCGCACAGCGGCGGCGTGCCGGTGCGCTTGCAGGTGCAGAACCACGCCTCTTCGGTCTGCTCCGGCTTGAACTCGCGCGGCGAGAATCCCGTGCCCTTGTGCGAGCCGTCGCAGAACGGCTGCGCCTGCGAGCGGCCGCAGGCGCACCACCAATAGCTCTTGCCCGCCTCGACATTGACCGGCAGCGGCTTCCGCCCGCCGATGTTCGGCGCCGTGTCCATGCTCATGTTGTTCCTCCCCCTGCGGTCGCGAGCCACGCCCCGCCGCACGCCTTCGCCAATTCGCGCACGCGCAGAATGTAGCTCTGCCGCTCGGTCACCGAGATCACGCCGCGCGCATCGAGCAGATTGAACACGTGGCTCGCCTTGATCGCCTGGTCGTAGGCCGGCAGCGCCATCAGGTGCTTCTTGTTCTCGCCGGCGGATTTTTCCCATCCGGCGTCGAGATACGTCCGGCATGCGGCTTCCGCCATCTTGAACTGCTCGAACAGCATTACGGTGTCGGAGTGCTCGAAATTGTGCCGCGAGTATTCCTGCTCGGCTTGCAGAAATACGTCGCCATAGGTCACCTTGTCGGCGCCATCGCGGCCGTTGAAATTCAAATCGTAGACGTTCTCGACGCCCTGCACGTACATCGCCAGCCGCTCGAGGCCGTAGGTGAGCTCGCCCGCCACCGGCGCGCATTCGAAGCCCGCGACCTGCTGGAAATAGGTGAACTGCGACACCTCCATGCCGTCGCACCAGCATTCCCAGCCGAGCCCCCAGGCGCCGAGCGTCGGGCTCTCCCAGTCGTCCTCGACGAAACGGATGTCGTGTAACCCGCTGTCGATGCCGATGGCCGCGAGTGATTTCAGATAGAGGTCCTGGAGATCCGGCGGCGATGGTTTGAGGATCACCTGGTACTGATAGTAGTGCTGCAGCCGGTTCGGGTTCTCGCCGTAGCGGCCATCCTTCGGCCGTCGCGACGGCTGCACGTAGGCCGCGTTCCAGGGCTTCGGCCCGAGGGCACGCAACGTGGTTGCCGGATGGAAAGTCCCGGCGCCGACCTCCATGTCGTAGGGCTGCAGGATGACGCAGCCCTGCTCCGCCCAGAATCGCTGGAGCGTCAGGATCAGGCCCTGGAACGAGCGCTCCGGGCGCATGTGGGCGGGAAGATCGTCAGCCATAAGGAATCCAAGCGCGGTCGCGCGGCTGAGACGTAACGGCGCGCATGGGGAGGGTCAAGAAGCAGACATGGTGGTGGCCGCGCCGCCCCGGGCGCGATAGCCTGCGATCAACAAAACATCGGGGAGGACGACGTGCATTCACGCCTTGCCACATTCGCGACCGCGTTGCTGCTGCTGGCCGCCGGGACGCCTGCCGTGCAGGCCCAGGACTTCCCCACCCGTCCGATCCGCATGGTGATCGCCTTCCCGCCTGGCGGCCCGACCGATTTCGTCGGTCGCCTGATCGCCGACAAGCTCAAGGACCTCTTGCCCCAGCCGGTCCTGATCGAAAACAAGGCCGGGGCCAACGGCGCGCTCGGCGCCGACTTCGTCGCCAAGGCCGAGCCGGACGGCCACACCATCTTTTTGAGCACGGTCGGCGCGATCGCGATCACACCGCATATGCGCACTGATCTGCCCTACGACGTGCTGCGCGATTTCGCACCAGTCACCCAAGTCGTCCGCAACACCACAATCCTGGTGGTGCGCGCCGACCATCCCGCCAATTCGGCCAAGGATCTCGCAGCGCTGGCAAAAGAAAAGCCGGGGGCGATCCCGTTCGCTTCGACCGGCGTCGGCTCGACCACGCATCTGGCGATGGAGCTCTACCAGAGCGCGGCCGGCATCAAATTCGTGCACGTGCCGTATCGCGGCGCTGCCCTCGCGCTGACCGACCTGCTCGGCGGCCAAGTGCAGGCATTCTTTGCTGACGCAACCGTGCTGATGCCGCAGATCAAGGGCGGCAAGGTCAAGCCGCTTGGCGCTGCGTCGAGCCAGCGCAATCCGCTCTTGCCGAACGTACCGACGTTTATCGAACAGGGCTATGCGGGCACCGATTCAGGCAACTGGTACGGACTGCTTGCGCCGGCCAAGACGCCGCCGTCGGTGATCGCCAAACTCAACGCCGCCTTCGTCGCCGCGATCAACGATCCGGTGGTCAAAGAGAAGCTGATCCAGTCCGGCGCGGTGCCGGTGGCCAACACCCCGGCCGAGTTCGGCGCAATCCTCAAGGACGAACTGGCGCGCTGGGGCAAGGTGGTGCGCGAAAAAGGCATCAAGGAGCCGGGCTGATACAAGGCCCGCCTGAAGGTTTCTCCCTGATCTGGGGCTGAAAATACCGAAAAACGGCGGCTGCCAGGCCGGCTGCCGCCGTTCGTCCATACGGATTAACGAGGGGCTAACCCTGCCAACGGAACTCCCAGGACGTTTGGCCGTTCTTTAGCAGCCACGCGGTATCGTCCGATCACTTTGAACCGAAGTGCCTGCCGGCGCGACTACAGGAAACAACCGGCCAGGGAGATTTCCGATGCTTGCCTTTGAAATCGTCGGCGTGGCGCTAGCCACCCTGTTCTTCGCAGCGCTGGTGACCGGCCGCGAGTAGCTTCCGGGCCGCTGAGGCGGTCCAGCCTATCCATCAAAACAGTCAGGGCCGGTAGATTCCGGTCCTCGGATCGCGCCGCAGGGTCGGCAGACGCTGGCGCTCGGGCTCCGGCGAACGCCTGACCCGATCGAGCTCGGCGTTGACGCGCTGCCATTCCTTGATCAGCAGCTTGGACAGCAGCGCGGTGCCGACCGCTCCAAGCGTCCAGACGATGGCAGGCGGAACGACCATGTGTGCTTCCCCTTAGGGGCCGAAATCCTAAAGCCCGTAACGCGACCATAGCGCGCGGGCTTCGAGCGTCGATACCGCATCCTCGACGAGGCTGGACCGGTCCCAAAGCGCGTCGAGACCACCCGCACCCAGCCCGGGAGGTCGGCGGCCGAACAGACCGCGCGCCTCGATCAGCGGTATCTTGACCTTGTCCCCGTAACGCTCGCGCAAAATGCCGCGCAGCTCCCCGATGCCGTCAACCAGGCCGAGTTCGCGCGCCCGGCTCCCGGTCCAATATTCCCCGGAGAACAAGGCAGATTCGCGGCTGTCGAGCTTGTCGCCGCGCCGCTCCTTCACCAGCGCGATGAAGCTGTCATGGATCTCGCGCTGGATCGCTTTCAGGCGCTCCACGTCCTCCGGCTTTTCCGGCAGGAATGGATCGAGCATCGCCTTGCGTTCGCCCGACGTATAAAGCCGGCGCTCGATGCCGAGCTTCTCGATCAGCTTGTGGAAGCCGAACGCGCCGCCGACCACGCCGATCGAGCCGACGATCGACGACGGGTCGCACACGATCTCGTCCGCAGCGCAGGCGATCATGTAGCCGCCGGATGCGCCTACATCCTCGACGAAGGCGATGACTGGAATTTTCTTCTCGTCGGCGAGCGACCGGATGCGGGTGTAGATCAGGTGCGATTGTGCCGCCGAGCCGCCAGGCGAATTGATCGCGAGCGCGACCGCGCGCGCCTTTTTCATCGAGAACGCGCGATCGAGCGAACGCGCGATCGACGACAGCGTCAGGCCCGGCTTGAGCGGCGTCGAGAATCCGATCACGCCGGTGAGTCGAACCACCGGGACGACCGGCGAGTTGAAGCCCAACCAATGCGGCAGGCGTGCACGAAAACTGTGCAGGAATCGCTGGGGTGCCAAATCGTCGACCATGCCCTACGACATAGACGCGCTTTGTCGCGGCCTCAAGTCATTCATTGTTAACCAATCCCGATCACTGATGACGTTTCTTTGAGCGAGGAACAATGCTCGGGACGTGGCATTGTCCCAGGCAATAAGGAGCGCAAAAATGAAAATCCTTCTCCTGCTCC
Organism: Rhodoplanes serenus; assembly: GCA_945897515.1. Lineage (GTDB taxonomy): Bacteria > Pseudomonadota > Alphaproteobacteria > Rhizobiales > Xanthobacteraceae > Z2-YC6860. The sequence goes on from CAMDFO010000003.1 coordinate 68,047, forward strand.
TCCTGATCGCCACCATTGTGGCGGTATCGTATCTGTCGGTGCCTGCACAGCCGGCGGAACGCGGGGCGGACTAATCACCAATCATCGGCAAGGCCAGACCTTGCCGCAACACATCTTCGGCTTCCGCCGTCGGGCGGCCGTCTGAATCGTTGAGCATTAGACCGGGCAGCAGTGCCAGCGGCGCGCGACTGCCTTTGCTCGCCCGCACGAGAATACGGATCGCCGGCTGTCCGGCGCGGCCGTGCACTGGCAATACCGTGACCCCTCCGAAGCGCGGCTCGAGCGCGGCCAGCACGGAAGCCAAGCCGTCGGCGCGCCAGATCATGGTGAGCGTGCCGGCGGAGTGCAACAGCCACGACGCCGCGCCGATCCATTCCGTCAGCACGTCGTCGGAGGCTGCATGCGCCGCGCGGCGCGCCGCATCGGGCGAGACGTTCTGACGTGACGGATCGTTGAACGGCGGATTCATCAGCACATGATCGGCTCCGCCGGCCCCGAGCCCGACCGCAGCAAAGGCGTCCGACGCAGCCGTCACGTCGAGCATCGCCACCCGCACCCGCGCTTCCAATCCGTTACCGGCGATGTTGTCCGCGGCGATCGCCACCAGTTCAGGATCGATCTCGGCCAGCACCACGGTTACGTCCGGCACCCGCACCGCCAGCGCCAGACCGGCACCCCCGACGCCCGAGCCGAGATCGACCGCCCGGTCGCCGGGCCGCGCGCCGGTCGCGGCCGCCAGCAGGATGGCATCGTGGCCGACCCGGTGGCCGCGCCGTTTCTGCTTGAGCCGCAGGCGTCCGCCGAGCACGGCATCGTCGGTGGTCTCGGGCGTCGAGCCGCCCGGCCGAAGCTCATGGCCGAGACCTGCGTCTTCCAGCAATTGCCGCGCGGCGGCGTGGTCCTCCTCGTCGACCACAATCCGTCGTGGCAACATGCCGAGCGAGCCCTCCAGCACGCTCATGTGCTGGTCGAGAACGGCGTGTGGGATTTCAGCGCCCTTGAGCAGCGCCTCGATCGCCGTGATCAGAACGGCGTTGTTGGTGCGGACCAGTTCGCGCAAAAAATCATGCTCCTCGCCGCCGCTCTTCGGCCGGCGCACGCTGTGCGAGATAGGACAGCAGCTTGAGCTCCCGCCGCCCGCGCGTCACCGTGTCGAGCACGATTCCCACCGCGATCAAAAGGAACGCCAACAGCATCAGGCCGGTCGACAGCATCGCAGTCGGCACCCGCGGCACCAGGCCTTCGCGGAAATACGTGACGAACAGCGGAATCGCGAAGCCGACCGAGGCAATGCCGAGCGAAACACCGATGGCGCCGAAGAACGGCAGCGGCCGCTCGGAGCGATAGAGCTTGAGGATCGTCCGCAGGATACGGAAGCCGTCGCGCCAGGTGTTGAGCTTGGAGGCGGAGCCCTCCGGCCGGGCATAGTAGGGCGTGCGGAACTCGCCGACCGGCACCTCCAGTTCGAGCGCGTGCACGGTGAGCTCGGTCTCGATCTCGAACCCGCCCGACAGCGCCGGAAAAGATTTCACGAAGCGGCGCGTAAACACGCGGTAACCCGACAGCATGTCGGTGAAAGTCTCGCCAAACACCATCGAGACGAAGCCGGTCAAGAGCCAGTTGCCGGTGCGGTGGCCGGGGCGGTAGGCCGCCTCCTCGCTGTCGACCCGGACCGCCACGACCATGTCGAGCCGGTCGCCCACCAGCCTTTCGATCATCGCACCCGCGCTCGGGGCGTCGTAGGTGGCGTCGCCGTCGACCATGACATAGATGTCGGCGTCGATGTCGGTGAACATCCGCCGGACCACGCGACCCTTGCCCTGGTGAAGTTCCCGGCGCACCACCGCGCCGGCGGCTGCAGCCATCTCCATCGTGCGGTCGGTCGAATTGTTGTCGTAGACGTAGATTTCCGCATCCGGCAGCGCGGCGCGAAAGTCCGCCACGACCTTGCCGATGGCGGCTTCCTCGTTGTAGCAGGGTATCAGCACCGCAACGCCGAGCCGGCTCGCGATCTCGGCCTCCGCGCCCGTGTCTGTCCGCAACATGGGCTGTCTCCCCCTGGCTGCCCGAATATGGGTAGGGTGTCGCACCCGAGCCGCCACACTTGCCCGCTTACCACAGCGTTTCTATCCTAGCGCGTCCTTTTTGCACCAATCCGGAGAAAGCTCTTGGCCGTCGTTCTTCCCTTCAACCAGGCGGATGCCACCATCGACCGCCTGGTCGGGCTCGCCGCCGCCGATATGCAGCGCGTCAATGCGGCCATCCTGGCTCGCACCGGCTCCGAAGTAACGATGATCCCCGAGGTGGCAAACCACCTGATTTCCTCCGGCGGCAAGCGGCTGCGTCCCATGCTCACCGTCGCCATGGCACAGCTCACCGGCTATTCCGGCGAAGGCCACATCAAGCTCGCCGCCGCGGTCGAGTTCATGCACACGGCGACGCTGCTGCACGACGATGTCGTGGACGAAAGCGAGATGCGGCGCGGCCGCCAGGCCGCTCGCATGCTGTGGGGCAACGAGGCGAGCGTGCTGGTCGGCGACTTCCTGCTCGGGCAGGCGTTCAAGATGATGGTCGAGGTCGGGTCGTTGCGCGCCCTGGAAATCCTGTCGTCGGCCGCCGCCATTATCGCCGAAGGCGAGGTGATGCAGCTCGCCGCCGCCAAGAATACCGCGACCACCGAGGACGAGTATCTGGCGGTGATCCGGGCCAAGACCGCCGAGCTGTTCGGCGCCGCCTGCGAGGTCGGGCCGGTGCTATCCAATCGGCCGAAGGCCGAGACCGCAGCATGCCGGTCGTTCGGCATGAACCTCGGCATTGCATTCCAGCTCGTAGACGACGTGCTCGACTATGGCGGCAAGGCGGCAAAGCTCGGCAAAAACGTCGGCGACGATTTCCGCGAGGGCAAGATCACTTTGCCGGTGGTGCTGTCGTTCCGCCGCGGCAGCGAGAGCGAGCGCGCGTTCTGGACCCGCACGCTGGAGCAGGGCGAGGTCGCCGACGCCGATCTCGAAACTGCGATCGGGCTGATGACCAAGCACCGCGCCCTGGAGGACACGATCAAGCGCGCGCACCACTACGGCGCCATCGCCCGCGATGCGCTCGCGCTGTTTCCGGAATCGCCGATGAAACAGGCGCTGGAAGAGGCGGTGGAGTTCTGCACCGCCAGGACGCATTAGCGCCGAGTCGTTCCGGGGGCGCCGCGAAGCGGCGCACCCGAAATGAATCAGCTCTTCTGCACCAGTCCGGCTTCCCTGATCACCGGTCCCCACTTGGCGAGTTCGTCCTGGTGGAACTTGGCGAGTTCGTCTGGCGTCGAGCCCACCACCATCATCGCCTGGTCCTGCAGCCGCTTCCGGATCACCGGATCCTCGGCCGCCGCCTTGGCCCCGGTGTACATCCTCTGGATGATGTCCTTCGGCGTCTTGGCGGGCACGAAAAGCGCGTACCAGCCGGTCACGTCGTATCCCGGCAGCGTCTCGCCAATGGTCGGCATGTCGGGGACCTGCGGCGAGCGCTTCGCCGTGGTCACCGCCAGCATGCGCAGCTTGCCGTCGTTTTGCAGCGGCAGCATCGGAGCCACATTGTTCCAGAATGAATCGATCCGTCCCGGGATCAGATCCTGGATGCCCGGCGCCGCGCCGCGATACGGCACGTTGGTCATCTTGATGTTGGCGGCGCGCACGAACAGCTCGGCGGACAGATGCGGCACCGCGCCATGGCCGGGCGATCCGTAAGTCATCTTGCCCGGGTTGGCCTTGGCGGCGGCGATGAAGTCGGCAAGCGTCTTGTGCGGCGAATTGGCGGGTATCGCCATCGCGATAGGGTACTGCACCACCAACGACACCGGCTCGAAATCCTTCACCGCATCGTAGTTGAGACCCGGATTGAGATGATTGTTGGTGGCGTGGTGATCGCCTGCCAGGAACATGTTGTAGCCGTCCGGGGCGGAACGGGCGATGTATTGCGCCGCGAGATTGCCGCCGGCGCCCGGCTTGCTCTCGACGATGAATTGCTGGCCGAGAACTTCGGTCATTTTCTGCGCGACCAGACGCGCGATCATGTCGGCGCCGCCTCCTGGCGTGAACGGGATGGCGATGCTGACCGGGCGGTTCGGCCATGCTCCTTGCGCGATCGCGGGACGGGCGAGACCGGGCGCGAGCGCGGCGGCTGCGGACAGCTTCATCAGGCGGCGGCGATTGATCATGGCTCCCCCTAGCGACGGTTCCTCGATGCGGGAACCTTTGTCTGCCGCGATCCTATCCCAGAAATGTCGAGCGCACCCACCAGCGCGGATAAGACGCAGTCAATTTTCGCGCGGCGCTTGTTGCGGCGCGGGATGACGCGAACAGCCCAAAGCAGGTCGCGCCCGACCCCGACATGCGCGCGAGCCGGCAGCCCGGCGACGATCGCAACGCCGAGAGCACCTTGCCCACCGCAGGCGCCAGCGCAATCGCCGCGGGTTCGAGGTCGTTCGCTCCACTTGCAAGAAATGCCAGCAACGCATCGTGCTCGCGGGGGATATTTCCTAGCCGGGCTCGGTGGCCGCGCTTGGGGCGCGCCGTCCGCAATTGCGCGAACACCTCGCCGGTCGGCAACGCGACACCCGGATTGACCAGCACCGCCGCAAGCTGCGGAAGCTCGATCGGGGACGACAGCCGCTCGCCGATGCCCCGCATCACGCGCGGGCGAGGATCGAGACACACCGGTACGTCCGCGCCGACCTGTCGCGCCGCCTTCAACAGCCGCGCATCGTCGAGCGCCAAGCCGTTCGCCCGCGCCAGCAACCGCAGGGCGGCTGCCGCATCGGCCGAGCCGCCGCCGAGACCGGCCGCAACCGGCAAGTTCTTGGTCAGATGGAAGCGCCCGAGCGTGAGCCCCGGGATAGCCGCCGCCGCGGCGCGGGCGGCCTTGAGCACAAGATTATCGGCGGTCGCACCGGATGCCGCAGACGTCGGCCCGCGCACGGTCAGTTCGAGTGCCTCGCCCGGGTGAAACGTCAGGCGGTCGCGCAGCCGCGCGAACGCGACCAAGCTCTCGAGCGTGTGATAGCCGTCAGCTCTGCGCCCGAGCACCGCAAGCGTGAGATTGACTTTGGCGGGCGCGTACTCGGACAGCGGAGCGCTGGGCTTCTTCGACGCTGCGCTGGGCTTCTTCGACGCTGCGCTGGGCTTGGGCGACACGGGCGGACGGGCATCACCCGCCGTTGCCGGGCTTCTTGGTCTTGGCGTCGGCGGCGGAGGTTTCCTCGGGCGGAATCCCGGACTGGAGTTTCTGTTCGATCTTCACCAGTTCGTCTGGCTCAGGCTTAAGGTCCTTGGCGTGCGACCACTGGAACTTGGCCTCGATCATCCGGCCGACCTTCCAATAGCCGTCACCCAGATGATCGTTGATGGTCGGATCGTCGGGCTTCAGCTCGACCGCGCGCTCCAGGTGCTTCACCGCCTCTTCGAAATTTCCGAGCCGGTAGTAGGCCCATCCGAGCGAGTCGACAATATAGCCGTCGTCGGGTCGCTGCTCGACCGCCCGGCGGATCATACGCATGCCCTCGTCGAGGTTCATGCCCTGGTCGATCCAGGAATAGCCGAGATAATTGAGCACGTGCGGCTGATCGGGATAGAGCTTCAGCGCCTGCTTCAGGTCTTCTTCGGCGCCCGCCCATTTCTTGGCGCGTTCGTTGCAGATACCGCGGAAATAAAAGATCAGCCAATGTACCCGCTCGGGATTGGCGATGGTGCCGATGCCCTTGCCATAAACCTGCGCGCATTTGGCGAACAGCTTGCGGCCGCGCAAAATGTTGCCCAGCGCCATGATCGCTTCGGTGTCGTTGGGCCGCGCGCCGATCAGCTTTTCGAGCCGCGTCTTGGCTTCGTCGGTTCGATCCAGCGTGTCGAGATTGACCGCGAGCTGGATCTCGGCGTTCCGTCGAAGCGGCGTGTTCTGCGGCACGCGCTCGTAGATTCTGATGGCGAGCCGCGGATTTTTGATCTGCTCGTAGAGATCGGCGAGCGACAGCAGCGCCAGAGGCTGATTGGGCGACAGATAGAGCGCAAGTTGGAGATAGACCAGACCGAGGTCCTCGCCGCCGCGGCGTCCGAGCGCGGCGCCGAGCCCATAGAGGACCTCGGCCGCACCGGCCTGCGGCGAGTCGACCAGCAGCGGCAGAGGCTTGTTGGTCTGAAGCGCGGTCATCGCCTCGACGATCAGCGGATGACGCGGGAGTTGGCTGTCGAAGGTGCGGAACACCTTGTTGGCTTCTTCCCGGCTGTTATTGCGCGACAGCCATGAGCCGTAAGCCTCGACCAGACGCAGCGCCGACGGGTCGAGCTTGTGGGCGCGATCGAAGCGGCGGCCGGCCTCTCGCTTCTGGCCAGCCAGATCGAGGATCATTCCGGTGTGCAGGTCTTTGAACAGCGCATACCAGTCTGCGCCCTGGAGCTTGTCGATTGCCTCGACGGCGCCCTTGGTGTCACCCGCGCCGACCATGGCCCAACCCGTGAGCAGCGTAGCCGCCAGATCGGTAATCGGTCCGCGGATCGACTGCGTCAGGTTCTGCCGCGCGACCTGATAATTCTTCTGCTTGAGCGCGCGCACGCCCAGCACGAGCCGCGCGATCCGATCGTTGCGGTCGAGCTGGACCACGCGCTCCGCCAGCTTGACCGCCTCCTCCACGTCGCCTTCCGACAGCACGGACAGGAAGGCCCGCTCCAGCAGTTCGCTGTTGCGCGGATCGGCCTTGAGAGCGGCGCGGAAATAGGCAGAGGCGGCAGCAGCGTCCCGCTGCACTCCGGCATGGCGGGCGGCGAGATAACTGCCCGACGGCGAAACCCGCGCGAGTTCGTTCGCGGAAGGCAACTGCGACGTCTGGCGGACTCGGCTCGTCCCCTGTGCGGCCAGGGTGTCCGGCAGCATGAGAAGGAAGGTGCCGAACGCGACGCCGGCAAGGCATCGAGACAGGATCGAAACGGTCACGGGTCGATGACCTCCATGGGCGGGCGCTGGCACAGCACCCCCCGAGTCGGCCGGAGAATGGCCTTTTTGCAAGCTGCCCGCAAGGATGGGTCGCGACGCGGGAGCCATGTCCACCGTGTATAACTTGGTGTGGCGGTATCGTGGCCGCGGGCGGAAATGATTGTTCACGTTTGCGAATGTGGCGGCTGGCCATCCGCTCTCGCGGCCCGAGAACGAGCGTCACATGTTCGGATAGTTCGGCCCACCGCCGCCCTCGGGCGGTACCCAGGTGATGTTGCGATTCGGGTCCTTGATATCGCAGGTTTTGCAGTGGACGCAGTTCTGCGCGTTGATCACGAAGCGCGGCTGACCGCCCTCCTCCACCCACTCGTAGACGCCGGCCGGACAATAGCGCTGCGAAGGACCGGCGTAGACGTCGTGCTCGGATGCCTTTTGCAGGGCCAGGTCGGCAACCCGCAGATGCACCGGCTGGTCCTCTTCGTGATTGGTGTTCGACAGGAACACCGAGGACAGCTTGTCGAAGGTGAGCTTGCCGTCGGCCCTCGGATAGGCGATCGGCTTGAACCCTGAGGCGGGCTTGAGGCTTTCGGCGTCGGCCTTGCCGTGGCCGAGTGTGCCAAACAACGAAAATCCCAGCGTGTTGGTCCACATGTCGAGACCACCGGCGCCGATTCCCAGGAAGGTACCCAGCTTCGACCACAGCGGCTTGGCATTGCGGACCTTCCACAGGTCGGCGCCGATGTCGCTGTCGCGCCAGGCTTCGTCGTAGCTGCCGATCTCGTCGTTGGAGCGGCCCTCCGACAGCGCCTCGGCGACGTACTCCGCCGCCAGCATGCCGGAGAGCATCGCGTTGTGGCTGCCCTTGATGCGCGGCACGTTGACGAAACCGGCCGAGCACCCGATCAGCGCGCCGCCCGGGAACGTCAGCTTCGGCACCGATTGGTAGCCACCCTCGGTGATGGCGCGCGCACCGTAGGACAGTCGCTTACCGCCTTCGAAGGTGCCGCGAATGCTCGGATGGGTCTTGAAGCGCTGGAACTCGTCGAACGGCGAGATGTACGGGTTCGCGTAATTCAGATGCACGACGAAGCCAACCGACACCAGATTGTCGTCGAAGTGATAGAGGAACGAGCCGCCGCCGGTCGAGCCGTCGAGCGGCCAGCCGAAGCTGTGTTGCACCAGCCCCTTGTGGTGCCGGTCGGGGGCGACCTGCCAGATCTCCTTCAGCCCGATGCCGAACTTCTGCGGCTCGCGGCCGTCCGCGAGCGCGTATTTCGCGATCAGCATTTTCGACAGCGAGCCGCGCGCGCCCTCGCCGAACAGCGTGTACTTGGCGCGCAGTTCCATGCCGCGGGTGAATGAGTCCTTCGGCTGGCCGTCCTTGCCGACGCCCATGTCGCCGGTGGCGATGCCCGCGACCGCGTCGCCGTCGTACAGCACCTCGGCCGCGGCAAAGCCCGGATAAATTTCCACCCCCAGCGCCTCCGCCTTGGTGGCGAGCCATTTGCAAACGCTGCCGAGCGAGACGATGAAATTGCCGTGGTTCGACATCAGTGGCGGCATCAGCATGTTCGGAAGCCGCAGCGCGCCGGATTGTCCCATCCAGTAAAAGCGATCGTCGGTGACCGCGGTCTTGATCGGGGTGTCCTCGGAGCGCCAATCGGGCAGCAGCCGGTCGAGTGCGATCGGGTCGATCACCGCGCCGGAGAGGATGTGGGCGCCGACCTCGGAGCCCTTCTCCACCACCACCACGGTGGCATCGGGCGAGACCTGCTTGAGCCGGATCGCAGCGGCCAAGCCCGCAGGCCCCGCGCCGACGATCACGACGTCGAACTCCATGGCTTCGCGGGCGGGCAGCTCGGCCGAATCTGGGGCAGCCATGACGATCTCCTGCTGTTTGTAGTTTTTCCACGTTTGCCGAAGCGCGACAATCGCCGCCATGATAAACATGGCCGCGATGCCGACCGACCGCGACAAGGCCGCCCGCGACCTGCTCGCCTTCTATTTGGAGGCGGGCGCCGATGCGCCTGTCGGCGAGACCGCGACCGACTGGCTCTCGCCCGACGCGCCCGATTTGAGCCCGGCCCGAGCCGCCACCGTGCCGCCATCCGCAGCCGCCAGGCCAGTGCTGCCGCCCAGAGCCGCGCCGATCGTTCCGGCGCAGGCCCCGCCCCCGCCGGCCGCTGAGGCCGCGGTGATGGCCGCGCGCGAGGCCGCGCGTTCCGCCGCCAGCCTCGACGAGTTGCGCACCATCCTCGAAGCGTTCGACGGCTGCGCGTTGAAGGGCACCGCCACTCAACTGGTGTTCGCCGACGGCACGCCGAACTCCCGCGTCATGTTCGTCGGCGAGGCGCCGGGCTACGAGGAGGACAAATCCGGGCTCGCCTTCGTCGGCCGCTCCGGACAGTTACTTGACAAGATGCTGGCGGCGATCGGCCTCAACCGCTCGCAGGTCTACATCGCCAACATCGTGCCGTGGCGGCCGCCCGGCAACCGCACGCCAACGCCGGTCGAGACGCAGATCTGCCTGCCGTTCATCCAACGCCAGATCGAGCTGTCCGATCCCGACATCCTGGTGACCATCGGGCAGCCGTCGACCGGCGCGTTGCTTAATGTGCAGGGCATTACGAAAAATCGCGGCCGCTGGCAGCCGTATCACACCGGCACGCGCGAGATTCGCGCCATGCCGATGCTGCATCCGGCCTATCTGCTGCGCACGCCGATCGCCAAGCGCCTTGCATGGCGCGATTTCCTCGCGATCAAGAAGGCATTGGGTTAACGCCGCGCCCGCGAATTAACCTGAGCGGCAGAAATACCACTCTCATTAACGCGTTTCGGCGCGCCGGGATGTTAGATCATCGCAGCGGCATTCTGCATGTCGCAAGTAACCATGTTGGGGCCATGCGCGGGTTTTTCTTCCATCGCATCGCAATCGTCGCCGCGATCGCCGGAACGCTGATCGGTTCGGCGACCGGCGCAAGCGCGCAGTCGTGGCAACAGCAGCGGCAGTACCAGGAATATCAGCAGCGGCTCTATCAGCAGCGGCTATACCAGCAGCAACAGCAGCGGCAGCAGCAACGCAGGTCCGAGCCGGCGCGGCCGCAGTACACCAACCCGCAAGCCACGCAGTCCACGCGATCGGTGGCTCCGCCGCAGGTCACTCAACAACCCGCGCCGCAGCAGCAGCCGCAACCGGTGTCGCAGCCCGCGCCGAGGGAACCACAGCCGGCGGCGCAGCCGCAGCCCGTCTCGCCCCCGGCGCCCGTTGTCGAATCCCCGCCCGCGCCTTCACCGCCCCTGCCCGTCGCAGAGCCGCCGCGGGCCGTCTCCTCACAACCAGCCCCGCCGCCGCGCGCGGCACAGGCGCCGCAACCGGCGCCGCCCGGAAGTTCGGCCCAGAATTCGGCGCGCTGCATGAATGCCGAGCGCAATGCCGCGCCCGACCATGCCATTGCGGGGTGCAATGCCGTCATCCAGGAAACGCTGAAGAATCTCGCGGTCGCCTACTACTTCCGCGGCGTGTCGCACAGCGGCAAGGGCGACCTCGACCGCGCTATCTCGGATTTCAGCCAGGCCATCACGGTCGATCCGAGCGACGCCGAACTGCTCAACGGCCGCGCGGCGGCCTATGAGGCCAAGAACGATGTCGAGCGCGCCATCGCCGATTACACCCAGGCGATCAAGATCAACCCGCAATTTGCCAGCGCCTACAGCAACCGCGGCGCCGCGTATCAGCGCAAAGGCGATCTTGCCCGCGCCGCCGCCGACTATGGCGACGTGGTGCGCCTGCAGCCTGACAACGCGGAGGCGTGGGGAGCGCGATGCTGGGCGCGCGCCGCCGCCGGCCGCGAAATTCAGCCCGCGCTTGGCGATTGCAACCAGGCGCTCAAGCTGCGGCCCAACGCCTCCGACGTGCTCGACAGCCGCGGCTTCGTCAATCTCAAGCTCAATCAGATCGATGCCGCGCTTGCCGACTTCGAGGCCGCCTTGAAGATCGATCCGAAAATCGCAGGCTCGCTCTACGGCCGGGGCGTCGCCAAGCTGCGCAAGGGCGACCGCGTTGGCGGCAACGCCGATATCGCGGCCGCCAAGGAAATCCAGCCGAACATCGCCGAGGAATTCTCGCGCTACGGTCTGCGTTGACTTGGACGCGAAGTATACGGCGATACCGCTGGCAGATTCACCCCACTGCGAACTTGATAGCGAACAGCACCGCGAGCACCACCACCACAGGCTTCGCCTCCGCAAAGCGCCCTGACAATATCTTGCACAGCGCATACACGATGAAACCGAGCCCGATGCCGGTGGCGATCGAATAGGTCAGCGGCATCGTGACGGCCGCGACCACCGCAGGCGCCGTTTCCGTCAGGTCGTCCCATTCCATCTCGGCCAAGCCGCGCGCCATCACCACGGCCACATACAGCAATGCCGCGGCCGACGCGTAGGCCGGGATCATGCCCGCCAGCGGCGCGAAGAACAGCGCCAGCAGGAACAGCGCGGCCACCACCACGCCGGTCAGCCCGGTGCGCCCGCCAGCGGCGACGCCCGCCGCGCTCTCGATGTAGCTCGTGGTGTTGGAGGTGCCGAGCCCCGCGCCGATCACCGACGCCGTGGAATCCGCGATCAGCGCCTGCCGCATGCGCGGCAGCTTGCCCTCTTTGTCGAGCAGACCGGCGCGATGCGACACGCCGATCAGCGTGCCCGCGGTGTCGAAGAAGTCGACCAGCAGCAGCGTGAAGATCACGGTCAGCGCGGTCGCCTCGAACACCCTGGAGAAATCCAGTTGCAGGAAGGTCGGCGTAAGCGACGGCGGCAGCGAGACGATGCTGGTTGCCGTCACAAGGCCGAGCGGCATTCCCAGGATCGTCACCACCAGGATGCCGATCAGGGTGGCGCCGACGATGTTGCGGCTGTTGAGCGCGGCGATCAGCACGAAGCCCGCCAGCGCAAGGATCGCCGGCCACTGCTTGAGATCGCCGAGAGTGACCAACGTCGCTGGATGATCGACCACCACCTTGGCCTGCTCCAGCGCAATGATGAACAGAAACAGCCCGATGCCGGCCGACACCGCGAGCTTGAGATTGCGCGGGATCGAATTGATGACGTATTCGCGCAGCGGCGTGAGCGAGATGATCAGCGCCAGCACGCCGGAGATGAACACGAACGCCAGCGCCTGCTGCCAAGTGTATTTGTAGGTCAGCACCAGCGTGAAGGCGAAGAAGGCGTTGAGCCCCATGCCCGGCGCCAGCGCGATCGGGTAGTTGGCGTAGAGCGCCATGATCAGCGTCGAAATCGCCGCCGCGAGGCAGGTCGCGGTGAACACCGCACCCTGATCCATGCCGGCCTTCGACAAGATCAGCGGGTTGACGAATACGATGTAGACCATCGTGAGAAAGGTGGTGACGCCGGCGATGCACTCGGTGCGGACCGTGGTGCCGTTCTGTTTGAGACCGAAATACCGGTCGAGAAAGCCGTTGATGTCGCTCATCGCGGTGCCCCCTGAATGCGCGTGGGGCTAGGATAGCCGCAAGCGGCCGCGGGAACATCCGCCACCTTGCGGAATTCAACAACCGCACCGACATTATCCACCGTAAGCGTTCGCCGAGGCTCATTGCTCCTTAGGATTTCGACGATGGACTTCGATCCCGTCCTCCTGGCACGGCTGCAGTTCGCCTTCACGATCTCTTTATACATCATCTTCCCGACGTTCACGATCGGCCTGTCGGCCTATATCGCCACGCTCGGGGTGATGTCGCTGATCACCGGCAATGAGCGCTACCAGCAGATCGCCCGGTTCTGGACCAAGATCTTCGCGGTGTCGTTCGGCATGGGCGTGGTGTCGGGGATCGTGCTGTCCTACGAGCTCGGCACCAACTGGAGCCGGTTCTCGCGCGTCACCGGCAACATCATCGGGCCGCTCGCCGGCTACGAGGTGCTGACCGCGTTCTTCCTCGAAGCCACGTTCCTTTCGATCATGCTGTTCGGCGGCAAACTCGTGCCGCGCTGGTTGCACGCGCTGTCGGCGGTGTTCGTCGCAATTGGAACCGCGACCTCGGCGTTCTGGATCCTGTCAGCGAACTCCTGGATGCACACTCCGGTCGGCCACGAGATGCGCGACGGCGTGGCGTTCCCGCTCGACTGGTGGACCATCGTGTTCAACCCGAGCTTCTTGTACCGCCTCGCGCACATGCTCAACGCCTCATACCTCACTGCCGGCTTCGTCGTGCTGGCGGTCGGCGCGCGCTATCTGCTGGCGGGACGTCATGTCGACGAAGGCCGAACCATGATGCGCATGGCGATTGGGTTGCTTGCAATCCTTGCGCCGCTGCAACTCATCATCGGCGACCTGCACGGCCTCAACACACTCAAGCACCAGCCGATCAAGGTCGCGGCGATGGAGGCGCATTGGGACGGCAGCAAGCCCGGCGACTTCCACATCTTCGCCTGGCCGGACGAGCAGGGCGAGGTCAACCGCTACGCGCTATCGATTCCGCGCGGCGCTTCGCTGGTGCTCACGCACGATCCCAACGGCCTGTTCCAGGGCCTCAAGAGCGTGCCGCCGCAGGATCGCCCGCCGGTGAAAAGTGTCTTCTTCGCATTCCGTGTCATGCTCGGCATCGGCTTCTTCATGATCGCGGCGGCGCTGTTCGGTGCATTCCTATGGTGGCGCGGCACGCTGTTCACCACGCGCTGGTATCTGCACGTCATGGCGCACACCTGGTGGATGGGCTTCGTCGCCGTGCTCGCCGGATGGATCGTGACCGAGAGCGGACGCCAGCCGTGGATCGTGCACGGCATCTTGCGCACCGCGGATGCGACCTCGCCGGTGATCGGCAGCGTGGTGGCCGTCACGCTGGTGCTATTTGTGCTCGTGTACGCGATCGTGTTCTCGTTCGGCATCTACTACATCAACCGGCTGATCGCGAAAGGCCCGCAGGGCAGCGCAGTCGAGCCGCCGGGCGGCCCTGGAAAGCGTCCGCTGTCGGCCGCGCACGACGCCGGCCGCCAAGCGCTCGCAGGCGGAGGCTGATATGGAAGCGCACCTCCCGCTGATCTGGGCCGCCATCATCGGCACAGCCGTCGCGATGTACGTCATCCTCGACGGCTTCGACCTCGGCGTCGGCATCCTGTTTCCGTTCGCCAAGGGCAACGACGAGCGCGACCAGATGATCAACTCGATCGCGCCGTTCTGGGACGGCAACGAAACCTGGCTGGTGCTCGGCGGCGTCGGCCTGCTGGTGGCGTTCCCCCTCGCCTACGCCATCGTCATGCCGGCGATGTACCTGCCGGTGATCCTGATGCTGCTCGCGCTGGTGTTCCGCGGCGTCGCGTTCGAGTTTCGCGTGGTCAGCACCGGCACGCGATGGAATATCGCCTTCGCAGGCGGCTCGACGCTCGCCGCGTTCTGCCAGGGCGTGATCCTGGGCGGCATGATCCAGGGCATCCGCGTAGCGGACAACGGGTTCGCCGGCGGTTCGTTCGACTGGGCGACGCCTTTTGCGTTGCTATGCGGAGCCGGCGTCGTCGCGGGCTATGCGCTGCTCGGCGCAACGTGGCTGGTGATGAAGGCCGAAGGGCCGGTCGCCGACCACGCGCGCGGACAGGCGAAGCTGCTGCTGCTCGCCGTGCTGGCGTTGATGGCACTGGTGAGCCTGTGGACGCCACTGCAGATCCCGCGCATCGCCGAACGCTGGTTCTCGCTGCCGAACTTCTACTATTTGTGGCCGATGCCGCTGGTCACGGGACTGATGACGCTGTTGGCGTGGCGCGGGCTTGCGGGAGGTGGCGAGAAGACGCCGTTCTTTGCGTCGATTGCGCTGTTCTTGCTTGGCTTCCTCGGCCTGGTGATCTCGTGGTTTCCCTATCTGGTGCCGCCGTCGCTCACGATCTGGGACACTGCTGCCGCTCCGTCGAGTCAGATGTTCATGCTGGTCGGCACCGCGGGCCTGCTGCCGCTGATCTTCGGCTACACGATCTATGTGTATTGGGTGTTCCGCGGCAAGGTGAAGCCCGGCGAAAGCTATCACCATCACTAACCTTCACCGCACGGGCGGCGGTCCTGCCGCGCGCGGGCGGATCACGCCCCAGCCGATCCGGACCGCGGGTCCGCCCCCGAAGCGGCGCTCGAATACGCGCGGCACCTCATTGGCCAATCCGGGAAAGCGCTCGCGGATCGCGGCCGGCGGCGCTCCGCGCGTGTCCGTCGTCGGCCAGACTACGAGCGCGCCGTTCTCCGCTATATCCTGGCGCGTCACCCAGGGGGTACGTTCGGGCGCCGCGTCGAGGAACAGACTCGGCCGGCTCGGCGCTGCGATCGCGATGAGCGCTGCGGTGCGCGGCTCACCCGCCACGATCGACAGCGGCCGGCCGGTGCGGCGCGCGAAGTCTTCGCCGAAAAAACGTCCCATCTCCGCCGCCGGCCAGCCAACGGCCAGGTCCACGCCGAAGGTCCGCGGCATCAGCACGACGGCCGCGGTCAACAGCGGCGGCAGCGCCAGCAGGCCGATCCAGGCGTAGCGCATAAGGCCGTGATGAGTGAGCCGAATGCGGTCTCCGGCGGCCACGACCACCGCGACACCCGACAGCACCACCAGCGGCTGAGCCACGAAAGCATCCGGTCGGCTGATGAACGGTGCCAGAGCAAGCACCGCGAGCGCGGGGGCCAGCGCGAAGACATAAACGAAGCGGCGCGCCTCCGGATCGACCGCGGCACGCTCGAGCTGCGGCACCGGACGGCGCCGCCGGAACGGCACGCCGTAGGCCAGCGCCACCAGCACGGCGAGGCCAGCGTGACCGGCAACCAGCACCGCGATCATGCGGGCCCAGGCCCGGACGTTGTCGTCAATGGAGGCGAAGCTTTCGAAGCTCACGCCGCCGGTCTGATCGAGCCAGATCAGGGACGGAAAAAATATCAGCACCGCGACGACGCCGCCGATCCACGGCTCGATATGGGTCAACTGGGCGCGGCCGCGCTCGCTTGAAAGCGTGAACGCCAGCAGCAGAGCGAACAGGACCAGCCCGGTGGTGGTCGTGAACAGAAGCAGCCCAATCGCAGCGCCAAGCGCAATCCAGGATGTCCGGCGCTGCTCGAACATCGCGCGCCCATAGAGCAGCAGCGCCAGCGCCCACAGCGCCATCGCAAGCACGCCGGGGCCGAAGTCGGGCGTCGGCACGGTGAACGCGGCTATGCCCGCCATCAACAACACGGCGATCGCAGCGTGGCTGTCGCCGACAATGCGGCGGCCCAGCGCGAACACCGCCAGATAGGTGGTAACGACGCAGGCTTGCGACAGCAGATAGACCCCGAACAGACCGCCGATGCGAAACGCCAGCTCGGCAAGCCACTGCGCCAGAGGTGGCCCGAGATCGCCGCCGAGCTGGAATTCGCGGCCGAACGCGAGGACTTCAGCCAGCGCCGGCGGCGGCGCCGAATAAAACAGCACCGGCACGAGCGTCCACAGCGCGGCCTGCGCCAGCGCGGCCGCGGCCACCAGCAGCGCCGGGCGGGTGCGCAGCAATTCGACGAACAGAGGGACCGTGAGCATGGGTACCGAACAACCTTGCCGTCACGCGGGACGCGACCCCGCGGATTTTATCAGGGATGGTGCTGAAGGGTGCGCAGCCGCCACGCGGCCATGACGGGAAGAAGCTAAGCGCGGGCTCGCGCCAGAGGCAAGCTCGTTTCCAGCGGCTCGGCGACCACGACGTTACTATAGCAGGCCGCCACCGGCGCAAACGAGCGGCGATGATGGATGGTCGGGCCGAGGCGGGTCAGAGCGGCCTGGTGTTCCGGCACGCTGTAGCCCATGTGGCGCTCGAAACCGTAGCCCGGATGCGCAAGCCCCAGCCGCATCATCAGCCGGTCGCGCGTCACCTTGGCAACGATCGAGGCGGCGGCGATCGACAGCACCAGCGCGTCGCCGGAAATCACCGCCTCGCAGTCGCAGCCGGCGTCGATGCGGTCGCGACCGTCGACGAAAACCAGCTTGGGCCGCACCGGCAGCGCCCGCACCGCACGCGCCAGCGCCCACAGCGATGCGCGGAGAATGTTGTCGCGATCAATGCGTGCGGTCGAGCCGAACGCGACCGCGACTTCGGCCGTGGCGCAGATTTTCAGATAGAGCTTCTCACGCTCCTCGCGGTCGAGCTTCTTGGAGTCGTTCAGTCCGCGCGGGATGCGATTGGGATCGAGAATGACGGCAGCGGCGACCACGGGACCCGCGAGCGGGCCGCGGCCGGCTTCGTCGCAGCCGGCGACCGGCCATATCCCCTTGTTCAGGGCGCGCCGTTCGCGCCGGAACGTCGGGCGAATGTCGGCGTCATCCAGCGGCAGGCGGCCGGTTCGGATGACGACTTTGCTTGGCGTGCGACTCATGGGCCGCGATCCTGCGCGGCGAGGCGCTCAAGTCAATGTTCCAGAAAAGCGGCTTGAGAATGCCGGGGACAACCGTCATTCCGGCAGGATCAGCCGGCCATCGTCGGTGAAGGCGAAGCCGGGGGCCGTTACGACCTCCCAGGCATGGCCGTCGGGATCGGCGAAATAGCCGCGATAGCCGCCGTAATCTGTCGGTCCGGGCGACAGCAGCGGCGTACCGCCCGCCGCCAGCCCGCGGGCATAGGCGGCGTCGACCTCCTCCGGCGTCTTGCAGTTCCACGCCAGGGTCGATCCGCGGAAGGCTTGCGGCCGCGGCTCGGACGGCACGGCCGCATCGGCGGCGAGCTTGTCCCAGCCCCACAATGCAATGACAACGCCGCCGGCGTCGAAAAATGCGATCTCGTCGCCGGTCGCACGCACCTTGCGGACGAAACCGAGCGCCTCGTAGAAGCGCGCGCTGACACCAACGTCACGCACGCCGAGCGTCACGACTGTGAGGCGGGGCTCGCTCATCCGAACAGGCTGAGCTGTTCGGCGCGTGGGCGCGGCGAGACGAAATGCTCGGTGGTGAGCGAAGCCCGGTTCGTGTTGAGCCCCAGCTTCGCGCAGGCGGTCTCGAACCGGCGGCCGAGCATCCAGGCATAGGGGCCTGCGCCGGTCATGCGCTTGCCCCATTCGGAATCGTAGTCCTTGCCGCCGCGCATATCGCGAATGAGCTTCATGACGTGGCTGGCGCGGTCGGGATAATTCGCCTTCAGCCATTCGACGAACAGATCGCGCACCTCCAGCGGCAGCCGCAGCAGGACGTACCCCGCGCTCTGCACGCCCGCCAGCGCAGCGGCGTCGAGAATGCGCTCGATGTCCATGTCGTTGATCGCCGGAATGACCGGCGCGACCATCACCGACGTGGGTATGCCTGCGGCGGACAGTTGCCGCAGCGCCTCCAGCCGGCGGCCCGGCGTCGCCGCGCGAGGCTCCATTGTGCGTGCCAGCTTGGGATCGAGCGTCGTCACCGAAATGGCGACCTTGGCGAGGTTGCGCTCCGCCATGCGGGCCAGGATGTCCATGTCGCGCAGGATCAGCGCCGACTTGGTGACGATGCCGACCGGATGGCCGGCGCGCTCCAGCACTTCGAGGATGCCGCGCATCACCTGGTATTTGCGCTCGATCGGCTGATAGGGATCGGTGTTGGTGCCGATTGCGATGGTGCGCGGCTGATAGCCGGGCGCCGACAATTCCTTTTCAAGGAGCGCTGGAGCCTCAGGCTTCACGAACAGCTTGGCTTCGAAATCAAGCCCCGGCGACAGGCCAAGATAGGCGTGGGTCGGCCGCGCGAAGCAATAGACGCAGCCGTGCTCGCAGCCGCGATACGGATTGATCGAGCGGTCGAAGGAAATATCCGGCGACTCGTTTCGGGTGATGATCTTGCGCGTGGAATCGACCGAGACCGTGGTGGCGAACGGGGGCAGCTCTTCCAGGCTCTGCCAGCCGTCGTCGAAGGCGATGCGGGCGATTGGCTCGTACCGCCCGGAGGCGTTGGAAAGCGTCCCCCGGCCCCGGCGGCGCTCGCTGCCAACGCGGGTCCCGAGAAGGCCGGTCCCAAAATAATCCCCCGCCGGCACGGAGGGCACCAATGCCGACGGGGTTCGGAGGGCTGCGGAAGGACGGGTCATGGGGCGGACCGTAGCCTATGATTTAGAACAAAACAAGAACGATTCTACGCCTCACGCATTTATGTGAACAGGTGCGAATACAACGCCCACTATCGGCGTTGGTTTCCCAGGAGCGATGGCCGAGCCGCAAGGCTGGCGGCATGGAGGCGATGTCATGAAAGCAATGTTGATGGCCGGTGCGTTGGCGCTGGCGACCGCGATGGGAAATGCCCAACCGGTACAGGCCCAGTTTGCCCAGGTCGAAGGCCCTTGGTGCGCCAGCATCATGGTCGGCGACGACAGCATGGTGCAACGCTGCGACATGCGCTCGTTCGAGATGTGCCGGCAGGAAGTCATGGGCCAGGGCTCGAGCTACTGCAGCCAAAATCCCTATTACCGCGGCGCGGCCGGGAGGGAGCCGATCAAGGAACCGCGGCGTCGAGCAAGGACCCAGTAAAAGCCCGAGAAACGATAGGGGAGAAAAGCGAATGAAACGCCTCGTATTGGCAGCCGGCATGCTCCTCGCCGCTGCGCTCCTCGGAGCACAGCCAAGCTTCGCCCGTTACGAGGGGCCGTGGTGTGCGCATATGAGTCTCGGCCGCGGCTTCGTCGACAATCGCTGCGACATGCGCTCGTTCGCGATGTGCCGGGCTGAAATTGCGGGTATCCCCGGCGCCTGGTGCAATCACAATCCCTACTTTTACGCCTCGGTCGAAGAACCGCGGAGCCGCAAGGCCAAGCGCCGGGTTCGATAGCAGCGAACACTTGCCGGTGCGGCCCGCCGGCGATACTTGACTCAGTCAAGTATCTCTCCGATCCTGCCCTCATGTCAGCGCAGGCCGGCCATGAACTGGAGCAGCGCGTCGCCGCGGTGCGCCGCTTCAACCGCTTCTACACCCAGCACATCGGCGTGCTGGGCGACGGCTGGCTGGACAGCAGCTTCTCGCTGACCGAAGCGCGTGTGCTCTACGAAATCACGCAACGGGAAGCCGCCACCGCCAGCGACATCACGCGCGAGCTTGGCCTCGACCCCGGCTATCTCAGCCGCATCCTCCGCCGCTTCGAAAAACGCGGGCTGATCCGCAGGCAGGTCTCGCCGGCCGATGCACGGCAGAGCTTCCTGTCGATCACGGCCGCAGGACGGAAGGCGTTCGCACCGCTGGAGGCGCGCACCAGAGAGCAAGTCGGTGCGGTGCTGGGCCGGCTCGACCCGCCGCAACAAGACCGCCTGGTCGATGCCTTGCAAACCGTCGAGGCGCTGCTCGATGCAGCACCGAATTCCAAAGCCACCATCGTGCTGCGCCAGCCGCGGCCCGGCGACTTCGGCTGGATCGTCGCGCGCCACGCTGTCCTCTACGCGCAAGAATACCAGTGGGCCGGCACATTCGAGGGGCTATGCGCGCAGATCGTCGCCGACTTCGTCAACAACTACGACCCGCAGCGCGAACGCTGTTGGATCGCCGAGGTCGACGGCCGGAATGCCGGATCGGTGTTTCTGGTGAAGGATTCCGACGAGGTCGCCCGCCTGCGCCTGCTCCTGGTCGAGCCCTCGGCGCGCGGTCTCGGCATCGGCATGCGGCTGACCGACGAATGCGTGAGCTTCGCGCGCGCCTGCGGCTATCGCAGGATCACACTATGGACCCACGGCGTGCTCACCGCCGCCCGCCACGTCTATCGCAAGGCCGGGTTCTCCCTCACGTCGAGCGAACCGAAGCATAGCTTCGGCCAGGACGTCGTCAGTGAACATTGGGATTTGACGCTGTAGTTCGATCTCTCTCCGAGAAGAACCATGCTCTATCCCCGTCATGGCCGGGCTTGTCCCGGCCATCTACGTCTTCCTTGCAGCCAAGACGTGGATGCCCGGCACAAGGCCGGGCATGACGCCTCCCGATTGGTACAACGTTGCGGAATCCTAAGCCGTCGCGCCCTGGGCCTTCGGCCGCCGCAGGTGCTCGTCGAGCCGGGGCATCAACTCGACGAAGTTGCATGGCCTGAAGCGATAATCGAGCTGGTTCACCAGGATTTCGTCCCAGGCGTCACGGCAGGCGCCTGGCGAACCCGGCACGCAGAAGATGAAGGTCGAGTTAGCGACGCCCGCGGTGGCGCGCGACTGGATCGTCGACGAGCCGATCTTCGGATAGCTCACCATGTGAAACGCAGTCGAAAAGCCGTCCATGCGCTTTTCAAACAGCGGCTCGGCGGCTTCCGGCGTCACGTCGCGGCCGGTGAAGCCGGTACCGCCGGTCGAGATGACGACGTCGATCGCCGGATCGGCGATCCAGGCGCGGAGCTGGGCGCGGATTTTCTCGACGTCGTCCGGGACGATGGCGCGGCCGGCGACGGCGTGGCCGGCTTTTTCGATGCGCTCGGCGAGCGTCGAGCCGGACTTGTCGTCGGCCAGGCTGCGCGTGTCGGAAACCGTGAGCACCGCGATCTTGAGCGGAATGAATTGTCGGTTCTGGTCGATGCCGGGCATAATTCAATCTACGTCATTCCGGGGCGTGGGCGAAGCCCGCGAACCCGGAATCCAGAACGAGGCGGCGCACTCTCTCGAATTCTTGTCTGGATTCCGGGCCCGCGCTTCGCGCGTCCCGGAATGACGGCAAGGGTTAAACCTGCCCGGCCGAGAACGTGTTGCAGGCCGCGACCCGCCCTTCCTTGTAACCGACCGTGAACCAGCGCTTGCGCTGCTCCGAGGAGCCGTGGGTGAAGCTGTCGGGCACGACGCGGCCCTGCGAGCGGCGTTGCAGCATGTCGTCGCCGATCGCCGAGGCGGTCTGCAACGCGGCGTCGATATCGCCCGGCTCGATCACCTTCCACTTCTGCTCGGCGTGATGCGCCCAGACGCCGGCGAAGCAGTCGGCTTGCAGCTCGACCCGGACCTGGATGCGGTTGGCCTGAACCTTGTCGCCGGCGGCGCGCTGCGCCTGCTGCGCCTTCGGCAGGATGCCGAGCAGGTTCTGCACGTGATGGCCGACCTCGTGGGTGATGACATAGGCCTGGGCGAACTCGCAGGCCTTGCCGGTGCAGCCGCGGAAGCGCCGCTCCAGATCCTGGAAGAACGAGGTATCCAGATAAATCTCGCGGCTCGGCGGGCAGTAGAACGGACCCATCGCGCTCTGGGCGAAGCCGCAGGCCGATTGGGTCGAGCCTGCAAACATCACCAGCCGTGGTGCACGATAGGTCTGCCGTTCGCGCTCGAAGATCACCTTCCAGGTGGCGTCGCCGCTGCCGAGCACCGCGGCGATGAACTGCCCGGTTCGGTCCGTCGGTGCTCCGGTACGCCGCGGCTCCTGGCGGTGCGTCTCGCGATAGGGCTGTTGCTGTTGCGAAGAGCCGCCGCCTGTGAGGATTTCCGCCCCGCCGATCAGCAAACGGGGGTCGATGCCGAGCGCCCAGCCGACAAGACCGAGCACGACGACGGTTCCGATACCGAGTCCGCCGCCGCCCATGGGGAATCCGCCGCCACCACCTCCCCCGCCGCCGTCATCGCCACGCCGGTCGTCGATATTGTCGCTGCGAGGCAGCTCATCCCAGCGCATTGATTCTCTCCGTCGCTCGCACCCGGCAAATGTTGCCCAGTGGAAACACGTAAGTCCATCGACCAACCTGCCCGACCACACATGAACAGCGCCGAAACGGCTTGGTTCCATATGGTTTGCAACGTGTTAGCGCGCAAAAGGGCGCTTTCCTCATTAACCGCATATTAACCTTGGAAAGGCATCCTCCTGCTTGTCGGTTTGTAGGTCCCGCGTCGCCGGCCGCGTCGCCTGAGTATCAGAGTTCTGAGTCATGGGTGTGTCGCGTCGCGGGGCGTCCTCAAGGGCGCCCCGCTTCAGTTCAGAGTCCCGCGTTGCCGCTCCGAGTGCGAGCGCTCGCATCCTCGTCGGCGACTGCGTCGCCGAGATGGCGAAACTCCCTGCCCAATCGGTCGATCTGGTGTTCGCCGATCCGCCGTACAATCTACAGCTTGCCGGCGACCTCAAGCGCCCCGACGATTCCAAGGTCGACGCTGTCGACGACGACTGGGATCAGTTCACCAGCTTCAAGGTCTATGACGATTTCACCCGCGCCTGGCTTACGGCTTGCAAACGGGTGCTCAAGCCGGCCGGCACCCTGTGGGTGATCGGCTCGTATCACAACATCTTCCGTGTCGGCACGGTGTTGCAGGACCTCGGGTTCTGGATCCTCAACGACGTGGTGTGGCGCAAGACCAATCCGATGCCAAACTTCCGCGGCCGTCGCTTCACCAACGCGCACGAGACGCTGATCTGGGCATCGCGCGACCAGGACGCGCGCGGCTACACCTTCAACTACGAAGCGCTGAAAGCCGGCAACGAGGACATCCAGGTCCGTTCCGACTGGACCATCCCGCTGTGCACCGGCGAGGAGCGGCTGAAAGGCCGCGACGGCAAGAAGCTGCATCCGACGCAGAAGCCGGAAGCGCTGCTGGCCCGTGTCATTCTCTCAAGCTCGCGCCCCGACGATCTCGTGCTCGACCCGTTCAACGGCACCGGCACCACCGGCGCGGTGGCGCGCCATCTCGGCCGGCGCTACATCGGCATCGAGCGCGATCCGGCCTACGCTGCGGCAGCGCGCAAACGCATCGACGCGGTCACGCCGCTGGAAGCGCCGACGCTGGCGCCGTTCATGACCGCGCGCGAGGCGCCGCGGGTGGCGTTCGCGCTGCTGCTCGAACGCGGAATGATCTCGCCCGGCGCCAAGCTGGTCGACGCCAAGAAGCGCCACAAGGCGCTGGTGCGCGCCGACGGCGCGGTGTCGCTTGGCGAAGCGGTCGGCTCGATCCATCGTATCGGCGCGCTGGCGCAGGGGCTGGACGCCTGCAACGGCTGGACCTTCTGGCATCTCGACACGCCGAAGGGCCTGGTCTCGATCGACGCGTTGCGCGCGCAGGTCAGGGCGGAGACGGCGGCAGTCTAGGTTCCGCCCGGCCTGATCTCGCACAGCAGCCGATAGACGCCGGACACGGCTTGCGGGAATTGCCGCAACAGCGCTGCCGCGATTTGCTCGGCTTCCGACACGCGAAGCGTCTCGACAAACAGACACGCCTCGATCTTGCGGTCGCCGCCGCGCACGCGCTCCTCGGCCGACACCGGAAACTGCTGCGGATCGGCGGCCGACCAGACCTCTGCGCAGGCTACGGCGTTATCCGCCATTAGCGGCCTGATCGCCGCCGTCAGCGTCTCCAAATCCGGTGATTGTTCGAAACGCAGCGCCGCTACGGCCGCCCCGCGCACGATGCCGAGCCGGACGGACTGCCGGCAGACCGTCCGGATGGCGTTGCGAAACGGTTCCGACATGATCTGCCGCGTCAACGGCGACGGATTGTCGAGCCGCTCCAGATAAGCCGGAGACTTCAGCACGTCGGGCGATTGCGTGAGATAGAACGCGAAGTAGCGCGGCGCGCCGGCCACCGCCTCGTAGCGCCGGCCGAGCAGAAATCCCGGCACCGCGATCCGTTCGGCGAGATGCTCGTGCTGGTACCACTCCTCGAACTCGGCCTCGCGGCCGGGCGCGCAGTCGTTCCAGATCGCCAGAATGCCGAGCGGGTCGGTCATCCGCCCTTCACGCCCTGGGTATTCACGTACAGCGAATAAACCGAGTGGCTCGCCGCCATGAACAGGCGGTTGCGCTTGACGCCGCCGAAACAGACGTTGGCGCAGCGCTCGGGCAGCGCGATGAAGCCGATCGGCTTGCCGGTCGGATCGAAAATCTTCACGCCGTCCTGCTGCGCATTGCCCATGCCCCAGCCGCACCACAGGTTGCCGTCGACATCGACGCGGAAGCCGTCCGGCGTGCCGCCCGGTTCGGCGTTGATGAACGCCCGTTTGTTGGCAAGCTTGGTGCCGTTGTCTGTGACATCAAAAACCTGGATGACGCGCGGATTGAGCGCGGCCTCGACCACGTAGAGCTTCGACTCGTCGGGCGAGAACGCCAGCCCGTTCGGCCGATTGATATCGCCGGTCGCGACCGTCAACTGTCCATTCTTGTCGAGCCGATAAACGTTGGTCGGCAATTCCGGCGTGGCGGTGTGTCCCTCGTAGTTGCCGAGGATGCCGAACGGCGGATCGGTGAACCAGATCGAGTCGTCGGACTTCACCACCACGTCGTTCGGCGAATTCAGCGGCTTGCCCTCAAACTTGTCGGCCAGCACGGTGATCGTGCCGTCGTACTCGGTGCGCGTCAGGCGCCGCGTGTCATGCTCGCAGGTGACGAGGCGGCCCTGGCGGTCGCGGGTGTTGCCGTTGGCGTTGTTCGAGGGCTTGCGGAATACGCTCACGCGGCCGGTCTCCTCGTCCCAGCGCAGGATGCGGTTGTTCGGAATGTCGCTCCACAGCAGGTAACGCCCGTCGCCGAAATAGACCGGACCCTCGTTCCATCGCGTGCCGGTGGCGATCCGCTCCACGCCCGCAAGCCCGAGGCGGTACTTGTTGAAGCTCGGATCGAGCACCTGAACGGAGGGATCGGGATAACGCTCGCTCGGCTCCCAACGGCCGAACGCCGATTGGGTCATGGTGATCGCGGCCGCGGCTGCGGTCGCGCCGGTCAGCATGTCGCGCTTGGTGATTGGCATGATGTCGCTCCCCAGTGATACGCGGGCCGTTGGCCGGCCGCGTTTGCTTGAGATTAGCATTTCCGGGGAGCGGAAATCAGCCGCCCAACGTCGCGCCTTGGGTGTTCACATACAGCGCGTAGATCGAGTGGCTCGCCGTCATGAACAGCCGGTTGCGCTTGGGTCCGCCGAAGCAGACGTTGGCGGCGCGCTCGGGCAGGCTGATGTGACCGATCGGCTGGCCCTGCGGATTGAAGATACGCACGCCGTCGAGCTCGGCCGAACCCATGCCCCAGCCGCACCACAGGTTGCCGTCGATATCGACGCGGAAGCCGTCCGGCACCTCGTCTTTCTCGCACTTCACCAGCATGCGGCCGTTGGCCAGCGTGGCGCCGTCGCCGGTCACGTCGAACGCATAGATCGCGCGCAGACCGGGCTGGCTCTCGATGACGTAGAGGATTTTCTCGTCGGGCGAGAACGCCAGGCCGTTGGGACGCGTGACCGTCCCCTCGTTGACCACGGTTGCCTTCCCGGTCTTGCCGTCGAGGCGATAGACCCGTTGCGGAAGCTCCTGCTCGGCGATTTCACCGTTCCAGTTGCCGGCGATGCCGGCGGTCATGTCGGTGAACCAGATCGAGTCGTCGGATTTCACCACCACGTCGTTGGGTGAACTCAGCCGCTTGCCGTCGAATTTGTCGATCAGCACGGTGATCGTGCCGTTGTACTCGGTGCGGGTGACGCGCCGGCCGTGCTCGGCGGTGACCAGCCGGCCCTGGCGGTCGCGGGTGTTGCCGTTGGCGTAGTTCGAGGGCTTGCGGAAGATCGTGGTCTGCCCTGTCTCCTCGTCCCAGCGCAGGATGCGGTTGTTGGGGATGTCGCTCCACAGCAGGCAGCGCGCGTCGCCGAAATAGACCGGCCCCTCCGCCCAGGCGTAGCCCTGCGACAGCCGCTCGACGCTCGCCAGCACCAGGCGATACTTTTCGAAGCTGGGATCGAGGATTTTCACCGCCGGATCGGGCAGGCGCTCGTTCAGTACCAAAGGCTCGGTCATGGTTTCTCCCCCGCGCGGCTTCGATGGGCCGCTGTCGGGGCGGAGCATAGCAGGGCTGCGGGCCTACGCACCGACCGTGCGCGCATCCCTGGCTATGCTATAGTGCCGGTCGAAACCTTTCGGGAACGCCCACCATGCAGCAGCAAACCTTCGATCGCGCCGCCGAAGACCTCGGCAACTCGATCCACCTTGAGCACGTCAACGTCACGATCCCGGACCAGCGCATCGCGTCGCTGTTCTACGGCGCAGGCCTCGGGCTGACGCGCGATCCCTTCATGATGGCGGCCGACACCAATATGTGGATGAACGCGGGCCGCAGTCAGTTCCATCTGCCAAGCGGCGATCCGCAGGTGCTGCGCGGCCATACTGGCTTGGTGATCCCCGGCCGTGGGGCTCTGCTTAATCGCCTTTCGGGCGTGCAGAAGCGGCTTGAAGGCACCAAGTTCGGATTCAGTGAGCACAACGACCACGTCGAAGCGATGTGCCCCTGGGGCAATCGCTATCGCGTCTACGAGCCGGACGCCGCGCGCTTCGGGCGGATCAATCTCGGCATCCCGTATGTCGAGTTCGACGTCCCGGTCGGCACCGCCAAGGGCATCGTTAATTTCTATCGGCAGATGATCGACGTACCGGCGACCGTGATGAACGGCGACGGCACCACGGCGCGCGTAACCGTCGGCAAGCAGCAATACATGCAGTTCCGCGAAACCGACAAGCCGCAGCCCGAGTACGACGATCACCACGTGCAGATCTACGTCGTGAACTTCTCTGGGCCCTACAAGCGACTCGGCGAGCGCGGCCTCGTCAGCAAAGAGGACAACCAGTACCAATACCGTTTCCGGGACCTAATCGATCCCGATACCGGCAAGCACCTGTTCACCATCGAGCATGAGGTGCGAAGCCTCACGCATCCGATGTGCCTGCGCCAGCTCGTCAACCGCAATCCGGCCGTCACCAACCGCAACTACGCGGCGGGCTACGACCAGATGCATTGGGCGATGGACCCGGAGCAGTACGACAGCCAGCCGGACCGCCGCGCCAATCCGATGAACTGAGCCGGCCGTGGCGGCGGCAAAAGCGAACTGACCAAGGTCTCGAATTGTTAAGTTGATCGGTTTCTATCGCACCGCCGGCAAGGCAAACTAACGCGACAGACTTCCGCGCGGGACCTGTGGCGGCCGCGATCCCGCAGTCGGGGGTTGCGCGCCTCATCTCGAGGATACCGATGATCGATTGCTACACTTGGACGACGGACAACGGCTACAAGCCGCGCATGATGCTTGAGGAGGCGGGACTTCCGCACAAAATTATCCCGGTCAATATCCGGGAGAAGGCGCAGATGTCGCCGGAGTTCCTAAAGATCAGTCCGGGACACAAGATACCGGCGATCGTCGATCACGACGGTCCGGGAGGCGCGACCGTCTCGATCTGTGAATCTGGCGCAATCTTCAAGTATCTCGGGGAGAAATCCGGCAAATTCTATCCGAGCGATCCGGTCACTCGCGTCAAAGTCGATCAATGGCTGTTCTACGGCTCCGCGACCTTTACGACGCTATCGCAGCAGTTCGGCCATTGGGTGGTGCGCAATCCGGAGAAGGTGCCGCCCGCGCAAAAGCACTATGACGCGGTCCTGCGCGACATGCTGAGCACGCTCGACCGGCATCTCGCTTCAAACGAATATTTCGCGGGCGCTTACTCGATCGCCGACATGACGATGTATTCGGACGTACACCTCCATGGCGTGAAAGACATCGGCCTTTCCGCTTATCCCAACCTGAAACGCTGGCATGACGCGATCGAAGCGCGCCCCGCGATTCAGCGCGCCTGGGGACCTTTTCCAAGCTGACGCGCGGCAGCGCTACTGCGCCGCCGTCACCTGAATCTCGATCATCTTCGCCGGCGATTGCAGCCGCGCCTCGATGCACGCGCGCGCCGGACACGAGCCTGCCACCACCCAGGCGTCCCACACCTTGTTGAACTCGTCGACCACGCGGATGTCCTGCAGCCAGATCACCGCCTGCAACAGCTTCGACTTGTCGGTGCCGCCCTGCTTGAGCAGTGCGTCGATCCGGTCGAGGATTTCCTGGGTCTGCTCGCCCACGCTCTTGCCCACATTCTTCTCGGCGGTCAGCCCCGCAAGATAGACCGTGTCGCCGTGCACCACGACGCGGCTCATGCGCGGACCGTTCTCGAAGCGTTGGATCGTCATGTCATTTCCTCCCGATTGATTTCATTGCGGAGCCTGCGGCGCGGCGTAGGATGATGATTGAAGCGTGCCCCACCCATTACGAGGCGGGCGCGCAGGAATATTCAAGAGAATATTCAAGAGCGAATTCAAGGGAGGAATTGCTCCGTGACGAAAATGCTAGGTGTCCTGGTCGCGCTTGTGCTCGGCTTCGTGGCGGTCGGGACTGCGGGCGCGCAAACCTTCCCTAACCGACCGCTCCGCATCGTCATGGGTTTCGGGCCCGGCGGCTTCGCCGACATCACCATGCGACTCCTGGGGCAAAAGCTCACCGAGATCACCGGCCAGCAGGTGGTGATCGAGAACCGGCCGAGCGCCGGCGGCATGATCGCCGCGGCCGCGGTCTCGTCCACGGCGCCGGACGGCTACACCCTGTTCGTGCTGTCCAGCGCCGTCACCATCGCTCAATCGCTTTTGAAAACCATGCCGTTCGATCCCAGGACCGCGTTTGCGCCGGTGTCGACTGCGGCCTATTTCGATCTCCTTATCCTCACCAAGGGCGACTCGCCGCTCCGCAGCATCGAAGACGTATTGGCGCTGGCGCGGACCGACCCCGCCAAGTTCAACATCGGCACCGTGGTTCCAGGCAGCACACAGAACGTCACCGCGGAACTACTTCGCTCCGTGACCAGCATTCCGATGACCATCGTCCCCTATCGCAGCACGCCCGAGGTGATGACCGCGCTCATTCGCGGCGACATCCAGATCGCGGTGGACTCCTACGCCGCGCTCAAGGCGCCGATCGACGCCGGGCAGGTCCGCGCCGTCGCCGGCACCGGCGATGTCCGCTCGCCCCGGCTACCGGACGTGCCGACCTTGAAGGAAAAGGGCATCAACGCCGAAGTGGTCGGATGGAACGCGCTGGTGGTGCCGGCGGCGACGCCGCCCGAGACCGTCGCGCTGCTCAACCGGCACATCAACACGGCGGTGGCGACGCCGGAATTCCGCCAGCGCATGCTCGATTTCGGCACTCTCGCCAAGGGCAGCACGCCTGAGGAGATGCGCGCGCGGATCGTGGCCGACATCGACAAATGGGCCGCCGTTATCAAGCAAGCCGGCATCGAACCGCGCTGACCTGGAACGACCGGACCACATGCCCGCTCCGATGATCATCGACGCACACGTTCATGTCTTTACGCAAGACATGCCGCTGATCGACAACCCGCGCCACGCGCCGAAATACGGCTTCACCCACGAGCAGCTCATCGCCACCATGGACGCGCATGGCGTCGAGCGCGCCGTCATCGCCGCGGCAAGTCCGTGGGGCGACTACAACGACTACACCATCGAAGCGCTGCGCCAGCAGCCGCGGCGGCTGCGCGGCACCATCATCTGCAAGCCGACGATCGAGCGCGTCGTGCTCGAAACCATGAGCCAGGACGGCGTCGTTGGCGTGCGCCTGCCCTTCATCAGCATGAAGCAACTGCCCGACATCACGACCTTCGAATACCGCAGCTTCTTCCGCCGCCTTGCCGATCTCGACTGGCACGTGCACCTGCACACCGAAGGCGAGAACCTGCCGTTCTTCATCCCGAAGATCGAGGACTCCGGCGTCAAGCTGGTCATCGACCATCTCGGCCGACCCGATCCAAAGACCGGCGTCAACGGCGACGGCTTCAAGGCCATGCTGCGCTCGGTCGAAAAGGGCCGCACCTGGGTGAAGATGTCCGCCGGCTACCGGCTCGGCGCCGCAGCACCTGACTATGCGCGCGAACTGGTGCGCAGCGCCGGACCCGAGCGGCTGGTATGGGCCAGCGATTGTCCGTTCGTCGGACATGAAAACCAGTTCAGCTATCAATCGACCATCGACTGGCTCAATGATGCCGTGCCCGACGAGACAACGCGCGCCGCGATCTTTGGCCGGACCGCACTGCAATTGTACTTTGGCGAGGAGCCGCAATCATGACATCCGCAATGAAATGCATGGGACTCATTTTGGCTGCGCTCGGTCTCGTCGTCGCAAGCGGCGGCACGAGCTTCGCGCAATATCCCGACCGTCCGATCCGGCTGATCCTGCCGTTCCCGGCGGGCGGCACCGTCGATCTGGTGGCGCGGCTGGTCACGGCGAAAATGTCGGAGGACCTCGGCCGCTCGTTCATCATTGACAACCGCTCCGGCGCCGGCGGCGTGCTCGCGGCGGACGCCACCGCCAAGGCTGCGCCCGACGGCTACACCATCCTGCTGACCACGCCGAACCACACCATCGGCGCCGCGATCAACCCCAAGCTGCCGTACGACACCGAGAAGGATTTTGCGCCGGTCTCGATCGTGGCCGCGGTGCCCGAGCTTCTGGTGAGCCATCCGGGCGCGCCGTTCGCCGACTTTCGCAGCTTCGTCGACTACGCCAAGAAGAATCCCGGCAAGCTGAACTATTCCTCGGCCGGCATCGGCACGCTGCCGCATGTCACCACCGAAATGATGCTGCGCGGGCTCGGCATCCAGGTCGCGCACATTCCCTATCGCGGCGCGGCGCCGGCGATGACCGACCTGCTGTCCGGCGTGGTGCAGCTCAAGATGGACACCTACGCCACCGGCAATCCCCACGTCGTCGCCGGCAAGCTGCGCGCGCTGGCCTATGCCAACCTCTCCCGCTCCCCGCTGATGCCGGACGTTCCCACGGTCGCGGAAATGGGCCTGCCCGGTTACGAGGGCATCCTCTGGATTGGCATGATCGCGCCGGCCGGAACGCCGAAGGCCATCGTCGACCGGCTCGCCGCCGCATCCGCCCGCGCCGTCGCCACGCCGGAGCTGCGCGCGCGCTTCTTGAAGGACGGCATCGATCCGGTCGGGAACACGCCGGAGGAGTTCTCCGCAAAGATTGCCCGCGAATTGGTGCAGTGGCGCGAACTGGTGAAGGCTTCCAACATCAAGCCGGAGTAATCCGAGCTACGTTTCGCAAATCCCAACGAAAGAACTGCCGCATGCCAAAGCTCACGACCACGGCCAACGCCAATGCCAAAAAGCCCAAGCTCGCCGTGCCGCCGGGCGCCTGCGACACCCACATCCATCTGTTCGGACCGGGCGGGAAATACCCGTGGGCGCCCGACAGCCCCTACAGCGCGCACGACGCCCCGCCGGAGATGCTGTTCGATCTCCAGAAAATTCTGGGATTGAGCACCGCCGTCATTGTCAGCCCCGGCGGCTACGGCCGCGACTACACCATGCTCGCCGACGTGCTGACGAAATACCCGAAGCGCTTTCGCGGGATCGCGTTGGTGAAGGACGATATTCCGACATCGGAGTTGGCGCGGCTGACCAAGCTCGGCGTCAAAGGCATGCGAATGATGAGCACGAAACGCGGCAGCCACGTGCCGAATTTCGATCCCGGCATCGCCGCGCGCGTTCACGAGCACGGCTGGCACATCCAGTTCTATCCGCACGGCACCGACATCACCGAATATGCCGACAAGCTGCTGTCCTTGAAGAACGACATCGTGCTCGACCACTTCGCCAGCATTCCGGCCGCCGGGGGCGTCGATCAGCCGGCGATGAAGGCGATGATGAAGATGCTCGACACCGGCCGGGTCTGGCTCAAGCTGTCGGGCCCGATGCGCTGCACGCTGGAGAACGTGCCGTATCCATCCGTGACGCCGATGGCGCACGCCTTCGTCAAGCACGCGCCGGAGCGGATGGTGTGGGGTTCGGACTGGCCGCACGTCAATCTCGACGGCCGCGAGATGCCCGACGACGGCGACCTGCTCGACCTGATGAGCGAGTGGGTGCCGGACGAAAAGACGCGCAACCGCATCCTGGTCGACAACGCCAACAAGCTTTACGGATTCTAGGGTCGGTCGCGGCGCAACTCGATGCCGGCATGCGCGATCACCTTGCGCATGACGTTGGGCAACGCCTCGCCATGAAGCTCCGCGAGCGGCACCCATCGCATACCGGCGGGGGCGTTCGCGCTCGCCGGCATCATTGCGACATACACCGACTGCTCCAGCGGGAAATGCGTGAACCCGTGCTCCACCACGCCCGATACGCGCCGCCATTTTGCCTTGAGCGGCGCTTGGTCGAGCGCACGCGTCTCGTCGAAGTCCTGTGTCCAGGCCGTGCTCGGGACCTCGGTCATGCCGCCGAGCAAGCCCTTGCTCGGCCGGCTGCGCACCAGCACGTGGCCGTCGGCGCGGATTACGACGAACGATGCACCGCGGCGTAGTTTTCCTTCGACCTTCGCGGCCTTGCGCGGGAATGTCTCCGCATCGCCGCGCCGGCGCGCTTCGCACGGATCGAACCACGGACACAGCGAACACGCCGGCTTCTTCGGCGTGCAGATGGTGGCGCCGAGGTCCATCATCGCCTGCGTGAAGTCGCCGGGACGGCTTTCGGGCACCAGCGTCTTGGCGAAGCGTCGGATTTCGGTTTTCGCGGCCGGCAGCGGCATCTCCACTGCGAACAGCCGCGCAACCACGCGCTCGATATTGCCGTCGATCGCTACCGCACGCCGGTCGAACGCGATGGCGGCGATCGCCGCAGCCGTATAGGCCCCGACGCCGGGCAGCGTGCGCAACGCGTCCTCGGTTACGGGAAATCGCCCACCATGCTCGGCCACGACGGCTCCCGCGCAGGCGTGCAGATTGCGGGCGCGGGCGTAGTAGCCGAGCCCGGCCCAGGCCCGCAGCACGTCGTCGAGCGGCGCCGCGGCGAGTTCATCCACGTTCGGCCAGCGTTGCAGGAAGCGCACGTAATACGGCGCGACCGCTTTCACGGTGGTCTGCTGCAGCATGATTTCCGACAGCCACACGCGATAGGCATCCGCCGTCTCGCCGGGCATGGCGCGCCACGGCAATACCCGGCGATGGCGGTCGTACCAGGCGAGCAGCGCCGCGGGATCGGGCGCGTCAGCCGCCGTCTCCTTGACTGTCGGCTTTTTTCGCTGCGCCGCGCCTGCTACCCTCATGCGACCGATGTGACAGAGGCGCACGCCGTGAACAAGCCCCGTCCGCCCCGCGCCTTGTCCGTTCTCGCCAACGAATTCCTGGCGGACACGTTCAAGAAGCAGGGCTTTGCCTCCACCGAACTGGTGACGCGCTGGCCGGATATCGTCGGCGGGGAGATCGCGGCCCACGCCCAGCCGATCAAGATCCAGTGGCAGCGCGCGCACGACGGCGAGCCGACCGAGCCGGCGACGCTGGTTCTGCGCGTCGAGGGCCCGGCGGCGATCGAAATTCAGCATCAGTCCAGCGTCATTCTCGAACGCATCAACCGCTTTTTCGGCTGGCAGGCGGTCGGACGGCTGGCGCTCCGCCAGGCGCCGCTGAAGCGGCACGCCCGCCCGGCGCGGCCGCAGATCGATCCGGCCGCGACCGCCCGCGTCGCCGCCACACTGGATGCCGTCGTTGACGAGGACCTGCGCATGGCGCTGGCCCGGCTCGGCGCCGCGGTGAAGAAGGGTTGAGCGGCTGAAAGACCGCCAAATCCTGCAATTTTCACGAGTTTACCGCGATCAAACGAACGTGACCGGGCGGCCGCCGCGGCCCTTGGCGAACCGGCCCGCGAATGCCACATTCCGGCCCAATAGGACCGTGGCCGGATCGGCCATTGCACGGAGCTTCCCAGTGATCACACGACGGAAATTCATAGCGGGCACAAGCTCGCTCGCCATCGCTGCCGCGTTGATGTCGGTCGCGGATCTCGTCCTTGCGCCGGCCGCCTGGGCGCAGGAGGTCAGCGTCGCCGAGCTGATGCAGCCCGGCCCGCTCGACGAGATGTCGATCGGCAAGAACGACGCGCCGGTCACCATCATCGAATACGCGTCGATGACCTGCAGCCATTGCGCGGCGTTCCACAACCGCAGCTATCCGGAGATGAAGAAGCGCTGGATCGACACCGGCAAGGCCCGCTACATCCTGCGCGAGTTCCCGCTCGACCCGCTGTCGGCAGGCGCCTTCATGCTGGCGCGCTGCGCCGGCAAGGACCGCTACTTCCCGCTGGTCGAGACGCTGTTCAACCAGCAGAATACCTGGGTGGTGCAGCGACCGATCGAGCCGCTGCTCGCTATCGCCCGCCAGGCCGGCTTCACCCAGCAGACCTTCGACGCCTGCCTGAAGGACCAGAAGATGCTCGAGGGCATCGAGGCGGTGCGCAACCGCGGCGCCGAGAAGCTCGGGGTCAATTCGACGCCGACCTTCTTCATCAACGGCAAGAAGTACAACGGCGTGCTCACGGTCGAGGACCTGGAAAAGGCGATCGAGCCGCTGCTCAAGAGCTGAGCGACCCACCGCAGCGAATCAGTTAAACGACGCAGCGTCGACGCGGCAATTCCAACCGCGCCGCGCTGCCATGTCGTCACGCAACCCGAGGCCGTGGGAAGTTTTCCCCTATTCCTTTGAAGTTCCGTGCATTTTCGCGCCAAGCCGCGAACAAAGATCGGGATAAGTGACACCTGCGGTTGCCCCGGCGGTCGGGGCGATTCATTGTCGCCCGCGATACGGATGGGCCCCGAGCGGGGCCCCAATTGGAATGATGCCGGCATGAAGCTCACGCGACTGCGCCTGATCGGATTCAAGTCCTTCGTCGAACCGACCGATTTTCTGATCGAGCCGGGCCTGACCGGCGTGGTCGGGCCGAACGGCTGCGGCAAGTCCAACCTGGTCGAAGCGCTGCGCTGGGTCATGGGCGAGACCTCGTTCAAGTCGATGCGCGCCTCCGAGATGGACGACGTGATCTTCTCCGGCACCAACAACCGGCCGGCGCGCAACACCGCCGAGGTCGCGATCCGGATCGACAATTCCAAGCACGCGGCGCCGACCCAGTTCAACGAGCACGAGACCATCGATATCTCGCGGCGGATCGAGCGCGAAAAGGGTTCGCTCTATCGCATCAACGGCAGCGACGTGCGCGCGCGCGACGTCATGACATTGTTTGCCGACGCTTCGACCGGCTCGCGATCGCCGGCGCTGGTGCATCAGGGCCGCATCGGCGAGATCATCCAGGCCAAGCCCGAGCAACGCCGCCGGGTGCTCGAAGAAGCCGCCGGCATTTCCGGCCTGCACGCGCGCCGCCATGAGGCCGAACTGCGGCTCAAGGCGGCCGAG
This sequence comes from Rhodoplanes serenus, assembly GCA_945897515.1. GTDB lineage: Bacteria > Pseudomonadota > Alphaproteobacteria > Rhizobiales > Xanthobacteraceae > Z2-YC6860. Next base: position 103,950 of record CAMDFO010000003.1, read on the forward strand.
AGCAATCTGCTGCGCGTCGAGGACGTGGTGCGCCAGCTCTCCAGCCAGATCGATGCGTTGAAGCGCCAAGCCCGCCAAGCGGTGCGCTACAAGGCGGTCGCAGCCGACATCCGCAAGGCGGAATCGACGCTCTATCATCTGCGTTGGATCGGGGCGAACGCCGAAGTCGCCGAGGCCGAGCGGGCCAAGGATTTGAGCGTCCGCGCCGTCGCGGAAGCCACCATCGCCCAGACCGAGGCCGGCAGGGGCCGCGAGGAAGCCCAGGCCGCGGTGCCGCCGCTGCGCGAAGCCGAGGCCCGCGCCGCCGCCGCATTGCAGCGCCTGATCAACGCCCGCGATGCGCTCGACGCCGAAGAGACCCGCGCCCGCGAGCGCATGGCCGAGCTCGACCGCAGGCTCGCGCAGTTGCAGGAAGACCTGGCGCGCGAGCGCGCGCTTGCCGCCGACGCCCAGTCGACGCTGGAACGGCTCGACGCCGAGGAAGCCACCCTCAAGCAGGAGGTGGCCGGCATCGTGCAGCTTCGCACCGGCGTCGACGAGCGCGTCGCCACTGCCGAAGACGTGCTGCAAGCCGCCGAAAAGACCTTCAGCGAATTGACCGGCGCACTCGCCGACCTGACCGCGAAGCGCAACCAGCTCACCAACGCGTCCGCCGAACAGGCCGGACGCACCGCCCGCATCGAAAGCGAAATCGCCAACATCGAAGCCGGGCTTGCGGCCGCCGCGGAAAGCCGGCCCGATCTCGGCGCACTCGCCGCCACGCTCGATGAGGCGCAAGCCGCCGTCGCCGAGGCCGAACAGGCCGCGACCCTGGCCGAAGCCGCGCATGTCGCGGCTCGCAAGGAACTGGAAGCTGCGCGAGCTCCGCTGACCGACGCCGAACGCGCGACGCAGCGGCTGGAGACCGAAGCCAAGACCCTGATGAAGCTGCTTGCCGTCGAGAGCCAGAATCTCTGGCCGCCGGTGATGGACAACATCCAGGTCGGCAAGGGCTACGAGAAGGCGCTGGGCGCAGCGCTCGGCGACGATCTTGACGCGCCGGCCGATCCGTCGTCGCCGATGCGCTGGTCGGGCGCAACGCTCGATCCCGCCGATCCAGCACTGCCCGAGGGTGTAACGGCGCTGTCGCAGCACGTCACCGCGCCGCCCGAATTGGCCCGCCGCCTCGCCCAGATCGGCGTGATCGCGCGCGCCGACGGCCCGCGTCTGATCGCGCTGCTCAAGCCGGGCCAGCGGCTGGTTTCGCTCGAAGGCGACCTGTGGCGGTGGGACGGCTTCGCGGCCGATGCCCATGCGCCGACCGGCGCGGCGCGGCGGCTGGCCGAGCGCGGCCGGCTCGCGGATATCGACGGCGAACTGGTCACCGCGCGCGCCGAACTGGAAACGCGTCGCGCTCACGTGGAGAAGACGACGGCGGAACTCGCCGCCGCGGCGGCCGCCGAGAGCGCCGCGCGCGAGCGCAGGCGTACGACGCAGCGCGAGGCCGATGCCGCGCGCGAGCTGCATGGCGCGGCCGAGCGTGAAATCGCGCGCAATGCCGCGCGGGTGTCGGCGCTGACCGAGGCCAAGACCCGGCTGATCGCCGGCCGCGACGAGGCGCAGGCCGCCCGCCAGGATGCCGAGACCGCGCTGGCCGCCCTGCCCCCGTCGGCCGAGCTGGAAGAAAAACTTGCCGCCGTCCGCAGCGATATCGAAGGCAAGCGCATCGCCGCAGCCGACGTGCGCGCCGAGGCGCAGGCGCTGGCGCGCGAGGCCGAACTGGCCGACCGCCGTCTCAACGCCATCGGCGCCGACCGTACGCAGTGGAGCGAGCGCCGCGACAGTGCGAGCGCGCAAATCGGCACGCTGGAAACGCGTAACAGCGAGACCAACGAGGAGCGCGCCGCGCTCGCTGGCGCGCCAGCAGCCTTTGCCGAAAAGCGCCAGGTGCTGATCGGCGAGATCGAAGGCGCCGAAGGCACGCGCCGCGAGGCCGCCGACCGGCTGGCCGAAGCCGAGACCGTGCTGAACACCTTCGATCGCGCGGTGCGCGCCGCGCTCGAAGCGCTCGGCGCCGCCCGCGAGGAAGCGGCGCGCGCCGAAGAGCGCGTCGACGGCGCGCGGCGGCGGCTCACCGACATCGCCCACGAGATCAAGGAAATTCTCGAGGTCGAGCCCGACGGCGTCGCGGCGCTGGCAGGCATCGAGTCCGACGCCACGCTGCCCGACGTCGCCAGCATCGAGGCCGACCTGGAAAAGCTGCGGCGCGATCGCGAGCGGCTCGGCGCGGTCAACCTGCGCGCCGAGGAAGAGCTGGGCGAGATCGAAACCCAGCACACCACCCTCACCGCTGAGCGCGACGATCTGGTCGAAGCCATCAAGCGGCTGCGCCAGGGCATCCAGAGCCTCAACAAGGAGGCGCGGGAGCGGCTCTTGACCTCGTTCGCCGTGGTCAACGGCCATTTCCAGCGGCTGTTTGCCGAGCTGTTCGGCGGCGGCACCGCGGAACTGCAACTGATCGAGAGCGACGATCCGCTGGAGGCCGGCCTCGAAATTTTGGCGAAGCCGCCCGGCAAGAAGCCGGCGACGCTGTCGCTGCTGTCCGGCGGCGAGCAGGCGCTGACCGCGCTGGCGCTGATCTTCGCCGTGTTCCTCACCAACCCGGCGCCGATCTGCGTGCTGGACGAAGTGGACGCGCCGCTCGACGACCACAATGTGGAGCGGTTCTGCGACCTTTTGGACGAGATGATCCGCTCGACCGACACGCGCTTCGTCATCATCACCCACAACCCGATCACCATGGCGCGAATGAACCGGCTGTTCGGCGTGACCATGGCGGAACGCGGCGTCTCGCAGCTCGTTTCGGTCGATCTGGAGGCCGCGGTGAAGATCAGGGAAGCGGTCTGACGATCAAACGGCCCTCCCGGTTCTGAGGAACCATCGTCCGCGATAGCGATTTTCCTCCATAGGCATAGGAGGACAAATCCATGACCCTTGATGACGATCGGACCCCGAATCCGCGCCGCGTACCAATCGAGTCCCCGAACGACAATTCCCGCACGATGTGGATCGTGAGCGCCGTTGCCGCGATGCTGGTGCTCGGCATTCTGGTTTACGGCCTGAGCAGCACCTCGACCGACACCGCCTCCAACAACCAGCCCGCAACATCGAGCTCGGGCATGAGCAACAACGCCCGCGAGATGCCTGCTACCACGGGCTCGGCGGCGTCACCGGGCCGCACCGCGACTGAGTCCGCGCCCGCACCGGCCGCGCCGCCGGCACCCGCTCCTCGCTAGTCCTTCAAAGGACGAAAGCACATGACGACCCCCGGACGCCGTCGAGGCGTCCGGGGTAGCGTATCGTTGCGGGCTTCGCCGCACGGCGCTCGGCCCGACACATCTTGTCGGGTCCGCCGAAAGCGCTCATCCTCCCGACCAAACAAGAGGGAGGAAGGCAATGATCTCGCTTCGCATGTTATGCTTGGCCGTTGCGGGCGCGTGGCTCGCGGCCAGCGGTTCGGCAGCTTTGTCGCAGACGTCATCGCAGACTTGGCCGACACGGACGGTCCAGGTCGTCAGCCCGTTCACCGCGGGCAACGCCAGCGACCTGATCGGCCGCATCACGCTCGAACAGGTGGCCAAGCAGGTCGGCCAGCCGTTCGTGGTCGAGAACCGGCCAGGCGGCGGCGGGACCATCGGCGTGGGCGCGGTCGCCAAGGCCGAACCCGACGGCTACACCGTGCTGCTGCACTCGTCGTCGTTCAGTTCGGCTCTGGTGCACCACAAGTCCCTGCCCTACGACACCCTGAAGGATTTCGCTCCGGTGATCCCGATCGGTATCCAGCCGGTGGTGCTGATCACCGCGCCATCGAAGGGGTTCAAGACCGTCGCCGAGCTGGTGGCGGCCGCCAAGGCCAAGCCCGGCGCGATGAACTACGCTTCCGCCGGGATCGGCTCGACCTCGCACATGGCGGGCGCGCGGTTCCAGCACGCCGCCGGCTTCCAGGCCCAGCACATCCCGTTCCGCGGACCGGCCGAGGCGTTCACCGAGGTGCTCTCGGGGCGCATCGATTTCTATTTCCTGCCGCTGGCGCCCGCGCTGTCGCTGGTCCAGCAGGGCAAGGTGGTGGCGCTCGCGGTCGGCGCGGACAAGCGCTCGCCCGACCTGCCGAACGTCCCGACCATGGCCGAAGCCGGCCTGCCGAACGCCGCCTACCACTTCTGGGGCGGGCTGTTCATGCCGGCCAAGACGCCGCCCGCGATCATCAAGCGGCTGCACGAGGAGGCCGCCAAGGCCCTGGCCGAGCCGTCGGTGCGGGAGCGGCTGGCCAAGACCGCCACCTCGCCGATGCCGATGACCCCGGAGCAATTCACGAAATACTTCCACGACGACGTGGCCTCCACGGTAAAACTGGCCAAGGAGACCGGGATGGCGCCGTCGAACTGATCCATTCCGGCCTCGGCCGCTACCTGGATACCGCGTAAAAACTTTCGGAGGGCGCAACAAAGTTCGGAACCAAACACGGGAAGCTGCGTTGAACCCCGTAACCGTCGGGCGGCTCCCCCCTTACCCCCCGAACAGCCGTTCGACGAACCGACCCCAGGCTTCGGCCTGGGGTCTTTTTTTGCCGAACCCACAAACACCTGTGCAGGGCCGATCCCACCCGGGCGGTTTCTGCTAGGCTGTACGTCCCGTCCCCAGGAGCCAGTTCCATGTCCACAACCGGCTGGATCGTTCTCGGAGTGATCGTCGTTCTCGTCGCCTGGATCGTCATGATCTACAACCAGCTCGTCGCCATGCGGCAGCGGGTCGGTCAGGCGTTCGCCGACGTGGATGTGCAGCTCAAGCAGCGGCACGATCTGATTCCCAATCTGGTCGAGACGGTGAAGGGCTACGCCGCGCACGAGCGCAGCACGCTCGAAGAGGTCGTCAAGCTGCGCAACACCGCCATGGCCGCCCAGGGTCCGGCCCAGCAGGCGGCGGCGGAGAACATGCTGTCCGGCGCGCTGCGGCAATTGTTCGCGCTTTCGGAGGCCTATCCGGACCTCAAGGCCAACGCGAACTTCCAGCAGCTCCAGGCCGAATTGAGCGACATCGAAAACAAGCTCGCCGCGGCGCGGCGGTTCTTCAACAACGCGGTCCAGGAATACAACACCGGCATCCAGCAGTTCCCGGCCGCGCTGTTCGCCCGGACGCTGGGCTTTGGCGAGCGCGAGTTCTTCGACGTCGGCACCGACCGGCCGACCTTGGAGAAGACACCGCAGGTCAAGTTCTAGGCGTCAGCCGAGGGCCGGCCGGAAGCGGCCCAAAACGCCCCAGAGAACGCACCAGGAGCGGACCATGGCGGCCGCCTTCGGTCTCTACACCCACATCCAGTCGAACCGGCGGCGCTCGATTGCGCTGCTGCTCGGGCTGTTCTTCCTGGTCTATGTGATGGTGTTCGCCGGCGCCCTGGCGGCCGAGGCGCTGATGGGCGACGCCTCGCTGGAATGGCTTTTTCGCGCGGCATTTGCGAATTTCCTGATCGCGATGCCGTTCGCGACCGCCGCGACGCTGCTCTGGATGCTGATCGCCTACAAATTCCACCAGAAGATGATCGACGCCGTAACCGGCGGCCGCGAGGTCACCCGGACAGAGCAGCCGAGACTCTACAATCTGCTGGAAAACCTCTGCATTTCGCGCGGCATCCCGATGCCGAAGCTCAAGGTGATGGATGACGCCGCGCTCAACGCCTTCGCCACCGGGCTGAATTCGAAGCAATATTCCATCACCGTGACCTCCGGCCTGCTCGACCATCTCGACGACGCCGAGGTCGAGGCGGTGCTCGCCCACGAGCTCACCCATATCCGCAACGGCGACGTGCGGATGATGGTGGTGGCGGTGATCATCGCGGGCGTCGTCGGCTTTTTCGCCGAACTGGTGTTCCAGATGCTGTTCCAGGGCGGCTTCCGATGGAGATCGCGTGACAACGGCGGTAGCAGCGGCAGCGGCGAGCGCGGCAAGGGCGGCGCCGGTCTTGCAATCGTCATCGCCATCGCGCTGATCGCGCTGGCGTGGCTGCTTTCGATCGTGATCCGCTTTGCGCTGTCGCGGCGGCGGGAATACCTCGCCGACGCCGGGTCGGTCGAGCTCACCAAGAATCCGGACGCCATGATCTCGGCACTCCGCAAGATCGAAAACCGTGGCGAGCTGGAAGGCGCGACATCGGCCGTCATGGAGATGTGCATCGACAACCCGCGTTCGGGTTTTGCGGATCTGTTCGCGACCCACCCGGCGGTCGACAAGCGCGTCGCCGCGCTGGTGCAATTCGCCGGCGGCCGCGATCCCGGACCGCTGGCCCTGCCCTCGCCAGCCGCCCCGGAACAAACCGCCGATGCGGCCCCCGCGCCAGACTCCGATGGCGAGCCGAAGCCGTTCCTGCCCGGCGAGCCGCCGGTCCAGTTGGACGGCCCTCCCGGCCCCGCCTCGGGACCATGGGGGCCGCACGGCCGCAACTGACCGCAATGGTCGCTGGCGCACCCATAAGTGCGATGGGGAAATGTCCCCGGCGCAGGGGACGGACGAATTTCAATTCGCTTGGCGTTCTGCCATGTTCCTGACGCAGGGGTGCGCGAGGACCTCCTCGTGACCCCGAAGGATATCTTATGGCCAAGCCGGCAGTGATCCTGGTGGGCGCGGACAAGGGCGGCGTCGGCAAGACGACCGTCTCGCGGACGCTGCTCGACTATCTGGTTGCGCATAACCTGCCGGTCCGCGCTTTCGACACCGAGTCGCCTAAGGGCACCTTGCGGCGCTTTCATCCCGACATCACCGACGTGGTCGACATCACCTCGACCTCCGACCAGATGAAGATTTTCGACACGCTGTCGAGCACGGACTCGCAGATCACGGTAATCGATGTCCGCGCCGGCCTGCTGTCGACCACGCTCCGCGCCTTGCGCGACATCGGATTCCTGGAAGCCGCCAAGAAGAACCAGCTCACGCTCGCGGTATTTCATATCCTCGGGCCGTCGGTCGCCTCGCTGGACGAGATCGCCGAGACCGCGGGCTTCATGACCGACGCCAGCTATTTCCTGGTCAAGAACTTCATCAACAACACCACGTTCTTCGAGTGGGATCCGGCGACCTACAATTCCTATTTCAAGAAAATCAAAGACGCCAACGAGATCACCATCCCGAAGCTCAACGAGATGGCCTGCGAACAGGTCGAGCTGGCCTCGGTGCCGTTCGTGTCGTTCGTCGCCAACAAGGGCCAGGATGGCCAGCCGGTGTCGTATTCGTTCGTGCTGCGCGGCTATGTCCGGCACTGGCTCGGCAACGTGTGGGCCGAGTTCGATTGCGTCAAGCTGGTCGACATCGTCGCCCCCGAAGCGCAACGCAAGGGCGCGGCGCGCCAAGCCTGAGCGGCATGATCCGGAAAAGTGGAAACCGGTTTCCGAAAAAATCATGCCCAAACAAAAGAAAAGCGGGCAGCGCGTGATTCAGTATCCACGGATCGGGCTCTAGCGGCCGCGCATGGAACGACGAACGCCGGTGTTCATCATCTGCTCGCCACGACCGCGCGTCGGCAAGACGCTGCTGGCGCGTGCGTGTGCCGAGTTCTTCCGCTCCGAGAAACGTCCGGTAACGGCGTTCGACGTCAATCCCGACCAGTTCGCACTGGTCGATTACCTGCCGGCCTATACCGCCGTCGCCAGCATCGGCGACATCCGCGGCCAGATGGCGCTGTTCGACCAGCTCATCGCCGGCGACCACGTGCCGAAGATCGTCGATCTCGGCCACGGCCTGTTCGATCCGTTCTTCACGCTGGTGCAAGAGCTCGATTTCGTGCGCGAAGCGCGGCGCAACGCGGTAGCGCCGATGGTGCTGTTCCTGGCGGATCCGGACCGGCGCACGCGCCAGGGCTACGACATGCTGCGGAATCGCTTTCCCGACCTGGCGCTGGTCCCGGTGCTGAACTAGGCGGTGCCTGTGGTCGAGCGCTACCGCGACGACTTCCCGCCGACCGCAAGCGGCGGCCCGCCGGTGAGCATTCCCGCGCTCGCTGCGGTCATCCGCAACGTGCTCGAACGGCCGGGATTTTCCTTCGCCGCATATATCGCCAAAACCGCCGATCCTACCTCGGAGCTGTACGGCTGGACCCGGAAGGTGTTTCTGGAATTTCGCGAGCTGGAGTTGCGGCTGCTGTTGCAGGCGCTCAGGCCGGCGCTGAAATTTTCCGCCTAATCGAAAGGGCCCCGAAGGGCCCTTTGTCTCGTCGTCAGGTCTTGTATTCGGTCGGCGGACGCGGCGTGAGGTCCTCCGGGTGCAGCTCGACCTGTTTCCAGACCTTCTTCTTGGTGAAGTACATCAAGCCCGCGAAGATCAGCAGGAAGATCATGACCTGGAAGCCCATGCGCTTGCGCGCTTCCAGGTGCGGCTCGGCGGCCCACGCCAGGAACGCCGAAACGTCCTTGGAATATTGCGCAAGCGTCTGCGGCGAGCCGTCCTCATAAGTGACGCGGCCGTCTTCCATCGGCTTCGGCATCGCGATGGCGTGACCGGGGAAATACTTGTTGTACGCCAGCCCCTGCGGAATGTTGACGCCCTGCGGGGGCTTGTCCTCGTAGCCCTGCATCAGCGCCGAGATGTAGTCGACGCCGTGCTCCTGGTACTGCGTGAACATGTCGAGCACGAACCAGGGGAAGCCGCGCTCGTAGGTGCGCGCCTTGGCGATTACCGAGAAGTCCGGCGGCACCGCGTTGTAGCGCGAGCGCGCTTCGTTGTCGTTCTTGTACGGGGCGGGGAAACGGTCACCGGCACGGCCGTTGCGCTCGAACATTTCGCCGGCGTCGTTCGGTCCATCCTGGACCTTGTATTCGGCCGCAAGGGTCCGGACCTGCGCGACCGAGAACTCCGGTCCGCCCGGCTCGCTGAGATTGCGGAACGACAGCAGGGTCATGCCGTGACAGACTTGGCAGACCTCGCGATAGACCTTGAACCCGCGCTGAAGCTGCCCGCGATCGAATTTTCCGAATGGGCCGGAGAACGACCATTTCTCGCGCGGCGGCGGCGGTGTGCCTTCGGCAGCGGCGGCGGGCGCAGCCGCTGCAAGAGCCGCAACCGAACCGGCCAGAGCGAGGGCAAGGAACTGTCGGACCATCGATCCCTCCCCTAGGCCTTGTTCACGGTGGGCGCCGGGCCCGACGCGCCGATCGGCACACCCTTTTGCAGGATGGCTTCGGCAATCGAGTTCGGCAGCGGCTTCGGCTTCTCGATCCAGCCGAGCAGCGGCAGGATCACGATGAAGTGCGCGAAGTAGTAGAACGTCAGGATGCGCGCGGCGATGACATAGCCGCCTTCGGCCGGCTTGGCGCCGAGCCAGCCGAGCCCGATGCAGACGATGACAAAGATCCAGAAAAACTGGCGATACAGCGGCCGGTAGGTCGCCGAACGCACCTTCGAGGTGTCGAGCCACGGCAGGAAGGCGAGGATCACGATCGAGCCGACCAGCGCGATCACGCCCATCAGCTTGTCCGGGATGGCGCGCAGGATCGCGTAGAACGGCAGGTAATACCATTCCGGCACGATGTGGGTCGGCGTCACCGACGGATTGGCCGGGATGTAGTTGTCGGCATGGCCGAGATAGTTTGGCACATAGAACACGAACCAGGCGAACACGATGCAGAAGCACACCATCATGAAACTGTCCTTGATGGTGGCATAGGGCGTGAACGCAACCACGTCCTTGTCGGTCTTCGGCTCGATGCCGGTCGGATTGTTCTGCCCGACCATGTGCAGCGCCCAGATGTGCAGCACCACGACACCGGCGATCACGAACGGCAGCAGGTAGTGCAGCGAGAAGAAGCGCTGCAGCGTCGGGTTGCCGATCGCATAGCCGCCCCACAGCCAGGTCACGACCGACTCACCGACGATCGGAATAGCCGAGAAGAAGTTGGTGATGACGGTGGCGCCCCAGAAGCTCATCTGGCCCCATGGCAGCGTGTAGCCCAGGAAGCCGGTCGCCATCATCAGCAGATAGAGGATGACGCCGAGGATCCACAGCACCTCGCGCGGCTCCTTGTAGGAGCCGTAGTACATGCCGCGGAACATGTGGATGTAGACCGCGACGAAGAACATCGAGGCGCCGTTGGAGTGCAGGTAGCGGATCAGCCAGCCGTAGTTCACGTCGCGCATGATGTGCTCGACGGAATTGAACGCCATGTCGGCGTGCGGCGTGTAGTGCATCACCAAAATGATGCCGGTGATGATCTGGACGCCAAGCAGGAACGACAGGATGCCGCCGAACGTCCACCAGTAGTTCAGATTGCGCGGCGTCGGGTAGACCACGAACGAGGAATGGATCAGCCCGGCAATCGGCAGCCGGCGCTCCATCCACTTCATGAATGAGCTTTGCGGCTGGTAGGTCGGATGTCCGCTCATGAGTCAACCTGCAGGAAAAATTCGAGGCCCGTCAGCCGATCCGGATTTTGGTGTCGGAGATGAATTCGTAAGGCGGCAGCGGGAGATTGGTCGGCGCGGGGCCGCTCCGGATGCGGCCGGAGGTGTCGTACTGCGAACCGTGGCACGGACAGAAGTAGCCATTGTAGGTGCCCGAATGGGCAAGCGGAATGCAGCCGAGGTGCGTGCAGATGCCGACCAGAACCTGCCACTGGTCCTTGCCCTGCTTGACGCGCTTCTCGTCGGGCTCCGGGTCGGGCAGGCTCGCGAGCTGGACCTTGCGCGCCTCCTCGATCTCCTTCGGCGTCCGGTGATTGATGAAGATCGGCTTGCCGCGCCAGAACACCTTGATGACCTGACCGGCGGTGATCGGGGTGAGATCGACCTCGATCGGAGCGCCGGCGGCGA
>CAMDFO010000004.1 GCA_945897515.1 Rhodoplanes serenus
GCTTGTGCACCAGACCACTTCTTCCAGCATGTCGTGACATGCCGGTGAGCCTAGATGGTATATAGCATTTTCGGCACGCAAAGGCAAGTCCTGGTTTTTCGCGGTTTTGCGGAAACTAGCGCGGCAGCGTGGCGAGCTTCCTGTCCGCCTTGAAGCCGAACGTCGGCGCGGAGTCGCGCACTGCCTTGTCGATGTAGCTCTCCGTGAGGTGCCCGTAGTGCTGTTCGACCATGCGAGTGTCGCGGTGGCCCAGATTGCGCGCGACGACGAGCAGCGGCATGCCATTCATCACCGCGAGGGATGCCCAGGTGTGGCGCAACTGATGAAATCCGACCGCCGGCGCGATCTTCGCCCGCTTGCATGCCTCGACCATCGGTCGGGCCTGTTCCGCCGTCCGCCATCGGCCATCGTCATCGACTGCGATATTGTTGTCTGCCCTCTCGCGCCGCTTCCTCTCGCGCTCGATCCGGCCCCTGTTCATCAGCATCGTTTCGTTACCGGCGCGACCTGCCGTGACCTGTGCGAAGAATGAGGTGCCCTCATCGCTCAGCACCACGTCGCGCGGCTTGCCGCTCTTGCTGTCGCGGATGTGGACCTTGCCGCGTTGGAAGTCGCGGACCTCCAAGGCACACAACTCACCGTAGCGGCAGCCAGTCAACAGCGCGGCATGGACCAGATTGCGGAAACCGGAGTCGCGGTCGGCTGCGTTTATGATCCGCTTCGCCTCGGCGACGGTGAGGTGGCCTGGGCGAGCGGCGTGGACCTTCTTGAATGGCTTGACGCGCCGCCATGCCAGGTCGTCCTGCACGTGCCCTTTGTTGAACGACAGGTTCAGCGCAGCCTTGAGCACGCCCATCACGCGGTTTGCTGTCGCGCAACGAGCCCGCTGGGAGTCCTTGGTCGCGGGTCGCGCCTTGAACTTCTGCGGCTCGCCAGGCTTCGTCCGTAGCCTCGCAGGCTCATTGGCCAGGTCGTCGCGCCAGTCGGTGATGAGTTCGGTCGTCAGGTCAGCCAGCTTCCTCTTGCCAAGCCGTGGCAGGATCATTTTTTGGGCGGTCCGCTCCGCATGGTCGGCAGTTGCCTCGCGTTCTGTTCGCAGATTCTTGACGTATTCGGCGATGGCGTCGGTAACATTCATCCCCCTGCCGAGCCGACGCTCGACCCGGTGCTCGTGGGCCATCCGCTGCGCGTCTGCGAACGTCAGATAGTCCTTGTTGTCCGGCGCATCCTGGTAATCGTCGGCGTCGCCGAGCGGTGCGGTGTGGTAGCGCTCCTGGCCGAGATAGTGGCGGACGAGCCACTTGCCCGGCAGGTCCTTCTTCTTGCGCCGATATCCCAAATGCAACTTGCCGGGAACCAGCGTCTTCCAGTGCGGCGTCTTCCCGGTCGGCAGCCTGTCGCGGGCGGCGCGGGTTTCGAGCTTGGCATCGCGAACGGTTCGGGCCATTTCGGTGCCTCCTGGATATTTTTTCAGACTAAATATACGCCCTAGTTTCCCCAAGTTCCCTCGGGTTTCTCCAGGCCTAAATATCAATTATTGCAGGGGTTTTGGAAACCCCAGAAAACCCAAAAAGGCTATGAGCCTGCCCTCTCAAGGCTGAAACGGGGGTTCGATTCCCCCAGGGAGCGCCAGCGGAATTCCTTTGTTATCTTTTCATCGCCCGGCGATGACCACCGGCGGTGGCGGCATGTCCACTCGCTTTTTGTGCTCGGCGTCCGGCTTCCAGCCGACGATCGCGAGCATGACGAAGAACCCGATGACATAGGCTATCGCGACGTGCCAGCCGTGGCGCAGCCACAGCCCCACCGACTTCGCTTCGGGGTACATGTTGGCCAGCGCAACGCCTGCGGACGAGCCGAACCAGATCATCGAGCCGCCGAAGCCCACCGCATAGGCGAGGAAGCCCCAGTCGTAGCCGCCCTGCTTCAGGGCAAGTGCCGTGAGAGGGATGTTGTCGAACACGGCGGACACGAAGCCGAGCCCCAGCGCGGTTTGCCAGGATGCGAGCGGCAATTTTTCGACCGGCATCATCGAGGCGCAGGTGACGAGCGCCAGCAGGAAGATGGTTCCCTTGAACGTCTCCGGCATCACCTCCCAGTCGGGTCGCCGCAACGCCGCGGTCGCCAGGATCGCTACCCAGACCGCGAGCCCGATCACCGGAATGGCGTCGAGCAGCGCCGGGAATCTCAGATTCGCCACCACATTGGCAAGAATGGCGGCCACCAGGATCACGGCCACGATCAGCACACGCGTCCAGTCGACGGCGAGGCCCTTCGGCGCGCCTTTGACGATCGGGGAATGGGCGTGCTGCTGACGGGCGGCCGGGATGCCGAAAATAACCAGGGCGACGCTGGCGGCCACATACGCCTCCATCACCACCAGCGGGCTGATGCCGTCGATCCACATCATGGTGGTCGTGGTGTCGCCGACAACGCTGCCCGAGCCGCCGGCATTCGAGGCTGCGACGATCGCCGCGAGATAGCCGATGTGGACTTTTCCCCGGAACACATGGCGGGCCATGGTGCCGCCGATCAGCGCCGCGGCGATGTTGTCGAGGAAGCTCGACAGCACGAACACGACGACGAGCAGTGCGAAGGCGCCCTTCCAGTCGTCGGGCAGGAATGCCGGCATCCCCTCCGGAATCTGACTTTTCTCGAAGTGCCGGGATAGCAGCGCGAAGCCCATCAGCAGCAGGAACAGGTTCGCCAGGATCACCCACTCGTGCTGCATGTGCAGTCCGAGGCCGGGGAGGCCCGGGCCGAACTTGAAGCCCGTGAAGATCAATTTGTAGACGGTGATCGCGGCGAGGCCGGTCAGCGCGACCTCAAGGGTGCGATTGTGGAACAGCGCCACGCCGAGCAGCGTCAGCGCGAACAGGATGAAATCGACCGGAATGCCGAAGAGATAGATCGGTTCAATCGCCACCTGCGCGCACTCCGGTTGATCGACGATGATAATGTGGGTCAACCGCGTCCGAAAGGATGAAGTTGCTTCGATGCTGCGGCGTGCTGGCGCTCTGCAATGGGCTAAAGACCAAGCCGAGGCATCAGCTCCAGCACCGTGCGCGCTCCTGCAACGGCGCCCACCGGGAATGCCTCGTCCAGCGCCTGAAGCGTCGCCGCTGAAATCCGCAGCGATGCGGCCGCGGCGTTCTCTTCCAATCGCTGCGGCTTGCTGGTGCCGACAATCGGCACGATCCAGTCGCGTCGCGTCAGCACCCATGCGATAGCCAGTTGCGACGGCGTGCAGCGCTCGGCTTGCGCCAGCTCTTTGAGGCGCGACACCAGAACCAGGTTGGCATCCCGGTTGGAGCCCTGGAAGCGCGGCATCTGGAGGCGGATATCGTTTTTCTCGAGCGTGGTATCCTTCGCGATCGTGCCGGTCAGCAGGCCGCGGCCGAGCGCGCCATAGGCGACGAAGCCGATGCCCAATTCCTCGCAGACATCGAGGATTTCGGCTTCGACCTCGCGGGTGGACAGCGAATACTCGGTTTGCAGCGCGGTGATCGGATAGGTCGCCTGCGCGCGGCGGATGCGGGCCGGCGCCGCCTCGGACAATCCGATGTGGCGCACCTTGCCCTGTTCGACCAGCCGGCCCATGGCGCCGACAGTGTCCTCGACCGGCACCGAGGTGTCCACGCGATGCTGGAAGTACAAATCGAGGGTCTCGATGCCGAGGCGTTTCAAGCTCGCCTCGCAGGCCTGCTGCACGTATTCCGGGCGGCCGTTCACCGACGGACTGCCGTCCGGAAGCCGGATGTTTCCGAACTTGCTTGAGATGACATAGCGGTCGCGCCGGCCGGCGGTCGCGCGCCCCACCAGTTGCTCGTTCGTGCCTTTGCCGTAGGCATCCGACGTGTCGAGCAGCGTGATGCCCAACTCGGCCGCCAGGTGGATCGTCTTGACCGCCAGATCGGGATCGGGATTGCCGTAGATGGGCGTCATCCCCATGCATCCCAGCCCGATGCTGGACACCTCCAATGACCGTAGCTTGCGTGTCTGCATGCGGCTGGAGGTCCGGTTGTTATAACAGCGTTGACAAAAACACGGGCTTTGGCCCTAAATATTCAACCGCTGTTATATGCGCGTCAAGCGTTTGTGGTCGGGGCGTCCTTTATGGAAGACGGCAGGGCTGAGTGGGCGGAGTTGCTGCTCGGTGCTCCAGTCGATCGCGCGGAGCTGCCCAACGGCGGCTTGCACGATGCGATCTACGCAAGCCTGCGCCAGGCCCTGGTCATGGGCGATCTCGTGCCCGGTCAGCGGTTCTCGATGCGCGCGCTGGCGGATCGCTTCCAGACCAGTCTCATTCCCGTGCGCGATGCGCTGAAACGGCTGGTCGCCGAGCGCGGCCTGGTGATGCTGCCGAACCGCACCGTCTGTGTTCCCCTCATGACGCGGCAGACGTTCCAGGAGCTGCTGCAGGTGCGGCTCAGCCTTGAATCGAAGCTTGCGCGTCGCGGCGCCGAATTGATCGGCCGCAACCGGGTGGCCGAGCTGGCGGCGATCAACGATGAAATGCAGGCGGCGGTCGGATTGAACGACGTCAAGCAATATCTCGGCGCGAACTACCGGTTTCATTTCGGCCTGTATCAGTCCGCGGACAGCGCGGTGATGCTGCCGATCGTTGAATCGTTGTGGATGCAGGTCGGCCCGTTCCTCAACGCCGTGTTCACGAGCAAAGGCACCACGCTTGCCAGGAACAACCATGCCGAGGTTCTGAAAGCGTTGCGCCGGCGCGATTCGCTGGCCGCCGCCAGCGCGATCAAGAGCGATCTGGCAGACGCCGCGGATGTCATCCTGGCCAACGTCGAGTTCATCTCCGATCGGCGGGACGACACCAACGCGCTGCGAAGCGATGAGCAGGTGAGTGCCGGCGTCCGAAATCTGGCGAGGGCGGATATGAATCTTTGAGACGCCGGCGTTGCCGGCGAGAGAGCGGCCAACCAACAATCAATAAACAGTAAGGGAGGAAGACATGGACTGGTTGAAGGGCGTGAAAGCGAGTTTGATCGGTGCCGCCGCAGCGCTTGCAATCGCAAGTCCCGGCGTTGCCGCGGACCCGGGTCTGACCGACACCGAAATTACGATCGGATTGTTCGGGCCGCTGTCCGGACCGCTGGTCGGGTTCGGGCTCGATCCGGTGAACGCCGCGCGGATGTGGTACCAGGAGGCCAACAAGAAAGGCGGCATCCACGGCCGCAAGATCAAGCTGGTGATCGAGGACGACAAGTGCACCGCCAACGACGTGGTCACGGTCGTCAAGAAGCTCGTCACCGTCGACAACGTGTTCATGCTGCACGGCGGGTCCTGCACCGCGGCGCTGACCGCGGCGCAGGAGTACATCAACCGCGAGAAAGTCCCGTACTCCATGCTCAACGCGGCGGGCGACAACGCCGTCATCCCGCCGCTGAAATACACCTTCGGCGCGTTCCACGGCACGCAGCGGGTCTATGCCGCCGCGCTCGCCGGCTATGCCATCAAAGAGCTGAAGGTAAAGCGCGCCGCGATCATCGTGCACGATGATGATTACGGCAACGCCAACCTTGCGACCACGCGCGCGATCCTGGAAGCCGCCAAGGTCGAGGTCGTGGCCGCCGAGCGCATCCCGGCGAACATCACCGATGTGACTGCGCCGCTGTTGAAAATCCGCGCGGCGCGGCCTGACGTGATCCTGTCCGGCGCCTATCCGGCGCCGGCCGTCCTGATCGCGCAGAAGTACGGCGAGTACGGCATGACCTCGATCCCACTGATGCAGGCGGTGCAGGGCATACCGACGCCGGCAGTGTTCGCCCGTAACGTCGGCAATCCGGCGGCGCTGACGAATTTCTATCACGGCTGGTCGTTCACCGACGTCGGCGACGAGGCGATCAAGAAAAAGTATGCCGACATCTACAAGTCGCACTATCCCGATCGCGAGGCCGGCCCGTTCATGATCACCGGCCTGCCGTCCGCCATGGCCGTGGTGGAAGCCCTGGAAAAGGCCGGGCGCAATCTCACCCGTGAGTCGTTCGTGGCCGCCATGGAGTCGCTGGATTTCAAGCCTGAGATTCTCGCCGGCCCGCTGCAGTTCGGCAAGGACCGCAGGGACGGGATGCGCAGCGGTTTCGTCGTGAAATACGACGGCAAGACGCAGAAGATGATGCCCGGCGTCTATACATGGAATGGAAAGGATGGACTGTAGAAGCGTGGGCGCGGCAACTCTCGCCATGCCCGATCTCCGATGATGTCCGATCTGCTTCTACAGGCGGCCGCGAGCGGCGTCGTGACCGGGTGCGTGTACGCCCTGGTCGCGCTGTCGCTCGTGATCGTCTACAAGTCCACCGACGTGGTGAACTTCGCCGGCGGCGAACTTCTGATGCTCGGCGGCTACATCGGCCTGCTGGCTCTGGTGTACTTCGAGCTGAGCTATCCATTGATGTTCGTCGTCGTGATTGTCGCGATGTATGCCGTCGGCGCGCTGTTCGAACGGATACCGCTCACCACGGTTCGCGGGCAACGCTATTCCAAGAATGCCGAGGCTGATTTGGTTCCGCTCGTCGTCGCCACCATCGGGCTCGGCTATCTGCTCAAGGGCGCGGTCCGCGTCGTGCCCTATACCGAGGAGGTACGCCGTCTGCCGCCGCTTCTGGAGGGTGCGCCGATCTTCATCGGCGACGTGATCCTTCTCAAGCAGGACATCGCGATCATCGCGGTGACCGTTGTCGTCATGATCGCGCTGACGGGTTTCTTCGGCTGGACCCGGACCGGCAAGGCGCTGCGCGCCACCAGCCAGAATCCCCGCGCTGCTGCGCTGATCGGCATCCCGGTGAAATCGATGCGGATGATCGCCTGGGGCCTGGCCGCGGGCCTTGCCGGGATCGCCGGCATACTGCTGTCGCCCAAGCTCCTGATGACGCCCGACATGGGCAACGTCGTGATGCTGGCGTTCGCCGCCGCCATCATCGGCGGCTTCAGCTCGCTCGTCGGCTGCGTGGTCGGCGGCATCATTCTTGGCGTGCTGCAGAACTTCGTCGGCATCCTGATCTCGCCGCAGGCGATGGCGGTCACGCCGTTCGTCGTGATCATGCTGATCCTGGTGCTGCGTCCGCAGGGCCTGTTCGGCGAACTGGCGTTCAAGAAAGTCTGACGATGTACGGCGAGCTCACAGTGCGGCCGTTCGTCGGGGTCCTGATCCTGCTGGCGCTCGGCTTCGTGCTGCCGCTGCTGCTGCCGGAGTATTTTCTGTATCTCGGCAACACGCTGATGATGTACGCCATCCTCGCGCTCGGACTCGATCTGCTGCTGGGCTGGTCGGGCCAGTTCGCGTTCGCGCATATCGCGTTCTTCGGCATCGGTATCTACACCAGCGCGCTGCTGCAGCTTCGCCTCGGTGTGCCGTTCATTGTTGGCGTTCCGATCGCTGCGGCGTTCGCCGGTCTGGTGGGGCTGCTGATCGCGATTCCGGCGACGCGGCTGCGCACGGTCTATCTCGCGCTCGCCACTTACGCCTTCGCCGAATGCGCGCAATGGATTTTTCGCGCGTGGGATTCTGTGACCAAGGGTAGCGACGGCCTGCGCATCAGCGCGCCGGATATTTTTGGCTATGTCGTCGGCACCGACCGCCGCGCGTTCCCGGTCATGGCGATCATCCTGGCGTTGGTCCTGCTGTCGTTTCTGTATCTCACGCGGTCGAAGCTCGGCCGCGAGCTGTGCGCGATCCGCGACAGCGAGCACGTGGCGTCGGCCTCCGGCATCGACGTCAAGCGCACCAAGGTGATCGCCTTCGTGCTGTCGGCGGTGTTCGCGGGTCTCGCGGGCGGCACCTACACGCTGTTTCAGTCGTTCGTGAATCCGGATTCCGTGGGGCTGGCGCAGCTCATCCTGGTGCTGACCATGGTGGTGGTCGGCGGCTCGGGCTCGATCGCCGGCGTCCTGATCGGCGTGGTCTTGATCGGGCTGTTGCCGGAGTTCCTCCGCGCCGCGCCGCGCGGGCTCCTGGTCTGGCAGGAATTCTTCTACGGCCTCATCCTCGTACTTGCTACCATGTTCATGCCGCGCGGGCTCTGGGGCCTCTGGCAGAGCCTTTTTGCGCGCGCCAAGCCCCAACCCGCCGCATCTCCCGCGGCCGGCGCGCGAGGCCCGGCAGCATGAGCACGATCCTCTCCATCAAGAATCTCACCATGCGCTTCGGCGGCCTCACCGCGCTGAACGACTTCTCGATGGACGTAGCCGAGGGGTCGATCCACGCCCTGATCGGACCGAACGGCGCGGGCAAGTCGACGGTGTTCAACTGCATTTCCCGATTCTGCGATCCGCAGGGCAGCATCGAGTTTGCCGGAAACTCCGTGCTCGCATTGCCTTCGCACGGTGTCGTCCGGATCGGCATCGGCCGCACCTTCCAGAATCTGGAGTTGCTCCAGCGTATGACCGTGCTGGAGAACGTGCTCGTCGGACTCACCCGACGGCTGCCGGCCTATATTCCTTTCGCCCCGAGCCCGCACCGGAGCCGCACCGAGGCGCAGGCGGTGCGCGACGCCGAGGAAATTCTCGATCAGACCGGCTTGCGCCCCTACCGCGACAGCCTGGCGGGCGAGCTCGATTTCGGCCGGCAGAAGCTGCTCGATCTGGCGCGGGCGCTCGCGAGCGAGCCGCGTCTGCTGCTGCTCGACGAGCCGGCGGCCGGCCTGCGCAATCGCGAGATATCCTTCGTCGATGCGCTGCTGCTCGATCTGGTGAAGACGCGGAAGGTCACCATCGTCCTGGTCGAGCACGTTATGCAGCTTGTCATGTCGGTCGCCGACCGGATCACCGTTCTCAACTTCGGCCAGAAGATCGCCGAAGGCCGGCCGAACGACATTCGCAACGATCCGCGCGTGATCGAGGCTTACCTCGGGAGTGCGGCCGATGCTTAGGATCGAAGGTCTGCACGCCAGCTACGGCAAGGTTTCGGCGCTGGAGAACGTCTCTCTCAACGTCGAGGCCGGTCAGATCGTCTGTCTGCTGGGCGCCAACGGCGCCGGCAAGACCACGACGCTCAATTGCGTCTCCGGTCTCGTTGCGGCGGCGGGGGGACGGATCGTGTTCGAGGACGAGGACATCAGCCGTCTGCGGGTCGAGGACATCGTCCGGCGCGGCATCATCCAGGTGCCGGAAGGCCGGGAAATCTTCACCGCGATGAGCGTCGAGGACAATCTGATGCTCGGCGCCTGGCAGCACAAGAACAATCAGCGCAACCGGGAACAACTGGCGCAGGTCTACGATCTGTTTCCGCGGCTGCGCGAGCGCCACGCCCAGTTCGCCGGTACGCTGTCCGGCGGCGAGCAGCAGATGCTGATGATCGGACGCGCGCTGATGGCGAAGCCGCGTCTCTTGATGCTGGACGAGCCGAGCCTCGGGCTGTCGCCGATCCTGGTGCAGCAGGTGTTCGACATCATCAAGACCATCCACAAAAGCGGCATCGCCATCCTGCTGGTGGAGCAGAACGCCCGCGTCGCGCTGGATGTGAGCTCCTACGGCTACATTCTGGAGAACGGCGAGATCAATCTTCACGGGCCGGCGTCGGCGCTGGCCGAGAACCCGCAGGTCCACGAAGCCTATCTCGGCGGCGCGGCGGTCAGGCATTGAGCGAGGACACCGGATGAGCGAACTCTCCGAATACGCGGGCAAATACCAGACCATCAAGATGGAGCGGCGCAACGGCGTCCTGCAGATGACGCTGCACACCGACGGCGGCTCGCTGCAATGGGGGCTGCTGCCGCATCGCGAACTGCCGCAGGCATTTCATGACGTCGGCAACGATCACGAAAACAAGGTCATCATCTTTACCGGCACCGGCGCGGAATTCAGCGGACCGCGCGTCACCAACACCGGTCATCCGTTGTTTCCGACGCGCCCGTCGGTGGAGGTTGTCGAGCGGCTCCTGACCGAAGGCAAGCAGGGCCTGATGAACTTCCTCGATATCGGCGTCCCGATCATCAGCGCAGTCAACGGTCCGGCGTGGCGGCATTCCGAATTGCCGCTGCTGGCCGACATCGTGCTCGCCGCCGACACCGCGCAGTTCCAGGATTCCGCGCACTTCACCGGAGGGCTGGTTCCAGGCGACGGCATGCACGTGGTCTATCCGCTGCTGCTCGGCGTCAATCGAGCGCGCTATTTCCTGCTCACCGGCCAGACGCTCGACGCGAACAAGGCCCATGAACTGGGCCTGGTCGCAGAGGTGTTACCGCCCGACCAGTTGATGGCGCGGGCCTGGACCCTGGCGGAAGAGATCGTCAAGAGGCCGACCATGCTGGTGCGCGCGACGCGCGCCGTGCTCACCGAGCATATCAAGCGCCACATGCAGGGACTGCTCGGCTTCGGCCTTTACGCCGAAATGCTCGCATTGATGGATCGACCCAGCGCCTAGCGCCGCTCATATGGAAAGAAAAGGAAACCGCACATGTTGTTTATGGTGAACATCGAGGTCAGCGTCCCCGCCGACATGCCGCAGAAGGACAAGGACGATCTGCGCACCCGCGAGAACGCTCGCGCCATGGAATTGATCGGCACAAAGAAGATGCGCCGCATCTGGCGGATCGTCGGCCAGGTGGCCAACTTCAGCGTCTGGGAGGCCGACACGCTGGAGGAACTGCACGCCAACATCGGCTCGCTGCCGATGTACCCGTATATGAAAGTTTCGGTCACGCCGCTGATCGAGCACCCGGGTGCCGCGGCGTATGCCAAGGCCCATGGATCGATGCCGCCGTTCTGATTAGGATCACGAGCAGGAGGTCTCTCATGAACGAGATCACCCAAACCCAATTCTTCGGCGACTTCGACCGGCTGCGATCCAGGATCGACATCCTGGAACGCCTCAAGCCGGAGTTCTACGCACAGGAGGTCGAGCAGATCTTCCGCCGCGCTTGGCTTCCGGTCGCGAGCATGACCGATCTACCGTCGAACAATTGCTACGTCGTGGCCGAGGTGCCCCCGCTGAAGACTTCGCTCGTCGTAGCGCGCGGCGACGATGGCAAGGTCCGCGCGTTCTACAACGTCTGCCGCCATCGCGGGGCGCGCCTGGTGAAGCACCCGTCCGGCTGCCGCAAGGCGTTGACCTGCGGCTTCCACGGCTGGACCTATGCAACCGACGGCCGCCTGATCGGCGTCACCGACAAGACGCAGTTTGCCGATCTCGACCCCGAACAACACGGCCTGATCCCGGTCCACACCGAGGTCTGGGAGGATTTTGTGTTCGTGAATTTCGACCCGAAGCCGCAGGGCACGCTGCAGCAGTGGCTCGGCAAGTTCCACGACCAGTACAAGGGTTTTTTCTCCAACCGGCAGCGCATCGCCAGCTATCGCATCGCGGTCGAGTCCAACTGGAACGTCGCGATCAATTCGTTCAGCGAGGGCTACCACGCTGCCTATGTGCACCGGAAAACCGTGCCGGACTACCAGGGCGGCAAGCAGAATCCGCAGCGGCACCGGGCCTATCTCGAAATCACCGAGCACCACGGCCGCTATTCGGCGCAGGCCAATCCCAACCGGAAGGTGACGCCGGTCGAGGAGATCGCCTACGGCCACGGCCGGCCGCTCTATCCGTCGTTCCCGCCATTCAGCGAGGATGGCTTGCCGCTGCCGCCCGGCGTCAACGCCTCGCGCAATCCGAACTGGGGCTTCGACGTCGCCGAGGTGTTTCCGGTGCTAATCTGGATCATCGGTGCGCACTGGCACGCCAACCTTTGGTTCTGGCCGACCGCCGCGGATAAGACCGATGTTCATGTCGAGTTCTTTGCCTACAAGGCGGAGACCGTCGGTGACGCGTTGGCGCACGCCTACTTCCGCACCCGCCTGCGCGAGGTGTTCCGCGAGGACGTTGGCACCATGGAGCAGGTCACCAGCGCGCTCAAATCCGGCGCTATGCAGAACATCATGCTGTCGCGGCAGGAATTCCTGTTGCAGCAGCACTATGCAGTGGCCGACGAGATGCTGCGGAGCCGGCCATGACCGCCGCGCGACCGCTGCCGCCGCAGTTTCACGGTCTGCAATCGTTCGTGGCTGAATGGGCGCTGGCGACCGAAGCCGACCGCCTCGCCAAGCTGACGCGGTCTTCCATCCCGGAATTGCGGGCGTTTTACGATGCCATCTTTGCGCGCGCCGAGGAGATCAAGAGCTACCTCAACGCGTTCAAGCTCGACGCCATGCCGGAAGATGCCGCCACGCTGTTCGATCTGCTGCTCACCTTCGTCGAGACTGCGCATCCCATCGAGTTGAACTGGACGACGACGGACATCGACGATCCCTTCGCGCTGGAGCGCATGACGATCGGCCATTTCAATGTCTATCCGCCGTCCTAGGCGCATTGCATGGCCAGCAGCGGCGACACGCCCCGCGTCCTCAACGGCTGCGTGCCGGGTGAGTTCTTCAAGAACGGCATGGCTGTCACCTTCGACAAGCCGTGCCGGACCATCGCGCGCCACGATACCCTGATGATACGGACGCCTTCCGGAGAATTGCTGGAGATGTTTCCCGCTGCCACCCGCGATGACGGTGCCGTGTCGGTGTGGTACGCGCCGCACCCGCTGTTGCGGCATTGGCTCGGCTGGATGGAACGGATCGACGACACGCACTGGACGTTCTGGATGGAAGCGCTTCACATCGACATCCTGAGCGGCATTCCCGAGCTCTGCGATTCAGGGGCATCGAGATGACGCGCTTCATCCCACGGCATCTGGTCTAGGAGACAGGTATGCGGTTTCTCTGGTTTCACCTGATGCCCTATCCGGACCTGCCGGCGGATTTCAAGCAGAAGCACCACAGCGTCTGGGTGGACATCGATCCCAAGCTGTTCGATCCGGTGCGGGCGCACCAGATCTACAACGAATACATGGACGAGCTTGAATATGCCGCCGAGTGCGGTTTCGACGCGATCTGCGTGAACGAGCATCACGCCAACGGCTACGGCCTGATGCCGTCGCCGAACCTGATTGCCACGTCGCTCGCGCGGCGCACCTCCGACGCCGCGATCTGTGTGCTGGGAAGCTCGCTTGCGCTCTATAACCCGCCGACCCGCATCGCCGAAGAGTTCGCGATGGTGGACTGCATTTCCGGCGGCCGGCTGATCGCGGGCTTTCCGATCGGCACGCCGATGGACACCTGCTTCGCATACGGCCAGAACCCGAGCATGCTGCGCCAGCGTTATCTCGAAGCGCACGATCTCATCAAGGAGTGCTGGCAGCGCGACGAGGTCTTCTCGTTCAACGGCCGCTTCAACCAGCAGCGCTACGTGAACACCTGGCCGCGGCCGGTGCAGCAGCCGTGTCCGCCGATCTGGATTCCCGGCGGCGGCTCGGTCGACACCTGGGCGTGGTGCGGGGTGCAGGACTACGTCTACTGCTACACGTCCTATTATGGTCATGTCTCCGCCGCCGCGACCATGCAGGGCTATTGGAACGAGATGGCGCAGCAGAAGAAGGATCGCAATCCGTTCCGCGCCGGATTTCTCCAGTTCGTCGGCGTCGCCGAGAACAGGGACGAAGCCATCCGGCTCTACAAAGAGCCGGCGGAGTATTTCTACAATCGCAGCCTGCACGTCGATCCGCGCTATGCCACGCCGCCCGGTTACGTCACCGAGGCGACGCAGCGCATGAAGATGAAATCGCAGGTGAAGATCGCGGCCGACCGCTCGCAACTGTTTGGCTCGTTGCAGAACGAGATCGCCGGCATCCTCAAGGAAGGTTACGTCGTCATTGGCTCGCCCGACGAGGTGGCGGATCAGCTCCGCGCCATCGCCAGAGAATTCAATGTCGGTAATCTGCTCATGCTGCTGCAGTTCGGCAACATGGACAAGGAAACCACCATGTACAACACGCGCATGTTCGCCGAGCGGGTCATGCCGCAGCTTGCCGACCTGTTCGAGGACGAATGGGAGCACAAGTGGTGGCCCAAACCTTTGGCGAAACGCGTCCAGGCAGCGCCGGTCGCCGCGAAGGTGGCGGCGGAATGAGCCCCTCGCGTACGCATACGGTCGAGATTGCCGGGCGGCCCTGCCGCGTCTGGGAGAAGGGCTCCGGTCCGTCGCTGTTCTATTTTCCGTCCACCGCGCTGTCATTGAAATGGTCGAGCTTCCACGACGCGCTCGCGGCCCGCGCCCGGCTGTTCGCATGCAGCCTGCCGGGGTTCGGTGGCAGCGAAGGCGGCGACGCGATCGACGACCAGCTCGGCTGGTGCCTGGCGGGCCGCGACATGCTGCTCGCCGCAGGCTTCAAGCCGGGCGATACGCTGGTCGGATCGTCCGCAGCCGCCGCGGTTGCGGTCGATATAGCGGCGCTGTGGCCCGATCTGATCGGCAAACTGGTGCTGATCGGGCCGTTCGGCCTTTACGACATGGCCGAGCCGACCCGCGACATCTTCGCGCTTCAGACCAAGGAAGCGCCGGGCGTGTTCTGCGAGAATCCGGGCGCCTATTCCGAACAGATGGCGGCCCCGGCCGGCGAGGAAGCGATCCTATGGTCGATCGGCGTCAATCGCGCGCACGAGGCGGCGGCCCGGATTCTCTGGCCGTTCGGCGATACCCGGCTGAGCCGCCGGCTGCATCGCGTCACCGCGCCGACCCTTCTGCTTTGGGGCGAGGCCGACAAGGTCGTGCCGCCGTCTTACGCGACACGCTTCGCCGACGGCATGAGCGGCAAGGTCTCGACCATGACGATCGCCAGGGGCGGTCATCTCGTCGAGCTCGACCGGCCGCAAGAAACCGCCGCCGCGATACTGGCCTTCGCGCAATGATCGGGCAACACTGAGACTGTCCGAGCAGAAAGATCGAAACGACGCATGCGCATCTGGCATCAAAGCTTCATCGTCCTCGAAGACGTTCCGGCCTACACCGACCGGGTGCGCCAGCACATCGATCGTGTGAAGCAGCCCGGCACGGTGGTCGACCTGCACGGCCCGCTCCCGGGCACCTATCCGACCAACTACCCGGGTGGCGATCTCGGTTATTCGTTCCTGTTCGGCATGCACGCCCTGCAATGGCCGGCCAACGCGCTGAAAGCGGCGCAATCCGGCTACGACGCCTTCGCAATCTGCGCGATCATCGACCCGATGGTCCGCGAGATTAAAACCATCGTCGATATTCCCGTGATTGCGGCCGGCGAAGTCTGCTTCCACGTCGCCAGCATGCACGGTCACCGCTTTGGCCTGCTGTTGTTCATGGACCGGGTGAGCCCGCGCTACCAGCAGCTTATCGACTGGAGCGGCCTCTCCGGACGCTGCGTCGGCATTCGTCAGACCGGCTTGCAATTCGCCGACGTGGCCGAAGGCTTCGCGAAACCGGGACCTGTGATCGACAAATTCCACGAGGCCGCCCGCGCCATGATTGCAGCCGGCGCGGATGTCATCATCCCGGGCGAGATTCCGATGAACGTGCTGCTCGCATCCGAAGGCGTCCATCGCATCGACAACGTTCCGATCATCGACTGCCTGGGCATCACCATCAAGATGACGGAGACGATGGTCGAACTGAAAAAATCGACCGGGCTCAGCCACAGCCGGCACGGCTGGCACAACGCCGCGCCGCCGGCGGCGCGGGTCGCCGAAGTGATGGACTTCTACTATCCGGATCACGTCTATTCGAAAAAATAGCTGCCGGTGTCGCGGTTCAAAAGAACGCGCACCACACATCGGGAGGATGAAATGGGAATGTTCGTTGCGAAGGCACTGCAGCTCGGCGCTGCGATGGTCGCGCTCACCGCAGGCGCGGCGTTCGCTCAGACGTATCCGTCGCAACAAATCCGGCTGCTGGTGCCGTTCGCGGCCGGCGGCGGTTCCGATATCCTGGCGCGCATCGTGGCGGAGCCACTCAGCAAGCGCCTGGGCCAGAACATCCTAGTCGAGAACCGGCCGGGCGGCGGCGCGACCATCGCGGCCGACATGGTCGCGAAGGCGCCGCCCGACGGCTACACGTGGCTGTTCACGACGGCAGGGCCGCAGATCACCAATCCGTATCTGATGGCCAAGCTGCCCTATGACCCGTTCAAGGATTTCGCGCCGGTGGCGATGCTGGCGCAATCGGTGAACGTGTTGGTTGTGCACCCGAGCGTGCCCGCCAAGAATGTCAGCGAACTGATCGCCTATGCCAAGGTCAATCCCGGCAAGCTCAATTTCTCAAGCTCGGGGATCGGCGCCAGTTCGCACCTCGCCGGCGAATTGTTCAAACAGGTCACCGAGGTCAACATCGTTCACGTGCCGTACCGCGGCACCGGGCCGTCGACCACGGACCTGCTGGCCGGCAACGTTCACATGGCGATCGACTCGGCGGCGACGCTGCTGCCGCACATCAAGTCGGGCGGCCTGCGTGCGCTGGGCTTCGCAACCCTGGACCGCCAGCCGGCCATGCCTGAACTGGGAACCATCGCCGACACGATCCCCGGTTTCGACGGCAGCTCGATCAACTACATCACCGTTCCGGCCGGCACGCCGCAGCCGATCATCGACCGGCTGAACCAGGAGATCAAAGTCGTGCTGTCCGATCCCGGCATCGCAAAGCGCATGACCGATCTCGCGATCGCGCCGATCATCGAGACGCCGGCACAGCTCGCGACCCGCATTTCGCAGGAACAGCAGAAGTGGAAGCGGGTGATCGAGCGGATGGCTAAGTAGGGTCGAATAGGCTCTGATCCATCCGCGTCATGGCCGGGCATAGCCGTCCAAAGGACGGCGTCGCTTCGCTCGCCTATGTCCCGGCCATCCACGTCTTGGCATCGAAGGAAGACATGGATGCCCGGCACAAGGCCGGGCACGACAGTCGTTGGACTCAAGCCGCCTTACCGCTCTGCGTGCGCTTCGGCGCCGCCCGCAGCATCTCCATCAGCGCGCTGACCGACCCGAGATCTTCCAGGCCGTTGACGGCATCGATGACCTCGCCGACATGGGCGTCCGACAGAACGCCTCTGGCATAGGTCCGGAACTTGCCCTCGATCTGCACGCGCGACAGCGGGTTCTCGTACGACCCGCGCGGATGGTCGCTGCGCGCTGACAGCTTCGAGCCGTCCTTCATCTCGATCTCGACGGTCGATTGCACGCCGGTCAGCGCCGGATCGGCGTGGACCTCGACCTGCTCGACCGACGCTTTGCGCAGCTTCGGATCGTCGTAGCGGGCTGGCTCGAACTGCGACAGCGTCAGCTCGCGGTCGTGCAGGATCACCGCCGCGGTGTAGTGCGCGGAGATCAGCGCGTCGAACTTCGCCTTGTAGCGGGCAAGGCCGCCATGCAGGTCGAACACCGTCTTGCTGAGGCCCACCCGCAACACCTTCACCTGATCGGGATCGATCTTGTGCTTTTCCACCAGATCGAACAGCGCGGTGTTCATGCCCTGCGTCGACGACGCCGACGGCCACAGCCGCAGCGCGATCTGCTCCAGCTCCCAGCGCTTGCCGAGATCGGCGGTCGCGACCTCGGGCCGCCCGCCGCCGGCATAGGTGCTGTAGAGACCGCCGTCCTTGGCGGTGAGGAATTCCTTGGTCGCCAGGAATTTCTGCTCGGCGAGCAGCGCCGCCATCAATCCCGACAGCGCGCCGCGGCACTGGTGGAATTTCACGGTCGGCGTGCCCCAGGCGGCGAAGGTGCCGGCGGATTGGCTGCCGGCGAGCCCGAATGCCTTCGCCATCGTCTCGGCATCGAAGCCGAGCAGGCGGCCCACCGCCGCCGCGCCGCCGAACGGCCCGAGCACGCCCGGTCCGTGCCAGCCCTTCTGGCGGGCCTCAGGATAAATCCCGATGCCGATCCGCGTCATCACTTCGAAGCCGGCGGCTAGCGCGACCAGCAGGTCGCGGCCGGACATTCCGTCGCGCTCGGCAATCGCAAGCGCGGGCGGCACCACCTCCGGCGTGATGTGGGTCAGCGTGGAGCGATGGATGTCGCACATCGTCACGGCGGTGATGAGGTAGCCGTTGAGCAGCGTCGCGCCCGCAAGCGACAGCCGGTCGCCGCCGAGCACGCTGCTCTCGCTCGATTCCGCGAGCGCCGAGGCAAATGCCGACACCTGCCCGGTTTCCTCGCCCTGGTGGCCGGCGACGGCACAGGCGAGCGTATCGAGCAGCACATTTTTGACGTGCTCTCGGACCTTTACCGGGATGTCTTGGTATTTCAGCGAGGCTGCAAAATCAGCCAGAACTTGCGTCGGTTCTCCCGGCATTTCCGTCGGCATTTCAGTCTCCTGGGCAATCCAGATCAAACCCCAGGGTAGCGATAGGGTGCCGTGACCGCCAGCCAAGACTTGGATAAAGAAAACGGAATTGCCGACGCGCGCCGGTGAAATTCGGCGCGGGAATCGTTGAGCGGGCGTGGCGCCTTACTGCGAGCGCGTCCGCAGGCCAACCAGCAGCACGGCGCAAATCCCCAGCCCCACGATCAGCCCGTGAGAGAAATCGGGTATGGCGCGGATTTCGGTCTCGAGCACCTTGGAGGTCGCGATCAATGCACCGATGCCGCCCTGCAGATAGAGCAGGACGATCGCGCCGGCCGCGAGCGCCAGAGCGATGTTCCGGAACAACGACGATGCGACCAGGGCGCTGATGATGATTGCCGCGACTGCGAGGCCAACGATGAACTCGTTGCTCTGCAATGCCGCCAGACTCAGATTTGACACGTCCACCTCCACAACGCGATTCCGCGCGATCGTTTCGAGGTGGCCTCCCCGCCGAAATTCAAGTGTAAGGACAAAAACGGGGAGGCGTGCTTTAAAGCTGTGTAAAGGTTAATCTGCGCGATCCGCATTGAAATATGGGGCGAATTTCGTGGATGATCGGCGAAACGCCGGGTCCGCTCAAACGCAAGTTGAGCGTCGCATCCGGCGCACGGCAATAAGGCTGGGGAGTTAGAAAATGCCCGATACCAACGTCACGTTTCCGTCCGATGGTTTCAAGCTTGCCGGCGTCGTGCGCGTGCCGGAAGGCGTGCAGCCGGGCGAGCGCCGGCCGGCATTCATCGTCATGCACGGCTTCGGCAGCAACATGAATTCCAACAACGTGCTCGAACCCTGCAAGATGTTCGAGAAGCTGGGCTACGTGACGCTGCGCTTCGACATGCCGGGTTGCGGCCTCAGCGAAGGCGAGCGCGGCAACATCATCTGCCTCGAGCAGGTGGCGGCCGCGAGCAACGCGCTGACCTTCCTGGCCCAGCATCCGCAGGTGATCGGTGATCGCATCGGCATGATCGGCTCCAGCTTCGGCGCCGCGGTCGCGGTTTATTGCGCCGGCGTCGACAAGCGGGTGGCGGCGGCGATCTCGTCCGGCGGTTGGGGCGACGGCGAGCGCAAGTTCCGTGGCCAGCATCCGACGCCGGAAGCCTGGAAGAAGTTTTCCGACATGCTGGATGCGGGCAAAGGCCACCGCGAGCGGACCGGCAAGCCGATGATGGTGCCGCGCTACGACATCGTGCCGATCCCGCAGCATCTGCGGAACAACCTGTCGAACAATTCGATCGAGATGTTCACCTGGGACACCGTCCGGAGCATGGTCGATTTCCGCGCCGACGACGTGATCGGCCGGGCCGAGGGGCGTCCGATCTTGCTGCTGCATTCGTCGATCGATTCCGTGACGCCAACAGAGCAATCGATCGAAATGTTCAAGCGTTCGAAATCGCCATGCGACCTGCACCTGTTCGCCGAGACCGATCATTTCATGTTCGCGGAAAGCAACACGCGGGTGCGCAGCGTGATCTTCGACTGGCTCGAACAATACTTCCCGGCGCGCGCCCAATCGAAAGCGGCATAACGCAGATGTCTCAGTCCCGCATTCCTGTCGTTTCGATGCTCGCGTTCACCCGCGACGCGCTTTCAGCCTGCGGCGTTCCCGATGCGGACGCGGCGATCGCCGCCAAGCAGATGATCGAGGCCGATCTCACCGGCTTCGACGCGCATGGCATTTTCCGGCTGAAGGCGTATTGCGAAACGCTCAAATCGGGCCGGGTCAATCCCAAGGCCACCATCAAGATCGTTCAGCGTTCGCCCGCGACCGCTTTGGTGGACGGCGACAACGCCATGGGGCACCTCGTCATCACCTACGCCGCCAATCTTGCGATCGAGCTGGCGAAGGCAAGCGGCATCGGTTGGGTCGGCGTTCACTCCAGCAATCACGCCGGCGCCGCTGGCGTTTATGCCGAAATGCCGGTCGCTCACAACATGGTCGGAATCTACGCCGCGGTCTCGACCGCCAATCACATGGCGCCCTGGGGCGGCTCTGAGCCGCTGCTCGGCACCAATCCGATCGCGTTCGGCATTCCGGCCGGCGTCGAAGCTCCGGTCGTGCTCGATATAGCGACCTCGCTGGCGTCGTTCGGCACTGTCCGTCAGCATGTGATTTCCGGCGAGCGCATGCCGGACGGCTGGATGGTCAATAGCAAGACCGGCAAGCCGGTCAATGATCCGAAGGACGTCAAGGACGGCGTGATGCTGCCGATCGGCGGTCACAAGGGTAGCGGACTTGCCTTGATGATCGGTCTGCTCGGCGGCGTGCTCAACAGCGCGGCGTTCGGCCGCGATGTCATCGATTTCACGCTGCCGGGGACGGAGCCGACCAACACCGGGCAGTTCATGGTGGCGATTGACGTGGCGCGTTTCCTGCCGCCCGAGCAGTTCAAGGCGGAGGTGGATCGCCATCTCGTCGATATGCGTTCGTCCAAGCTGCTGCCCGGCTTCGACGCCATTCGCATGCCTGGCGAAGGGCGCCGGCAGCGGCGTGCGGACCGCACCGCCAACGGCGTCGCCCTGCCGGCAGGACTGATCAAGCAGCTCGACGGATTGGCGGCGGATCTGAAGCTAACGCCGCTGACCGCGCGCTAGTTTCGCCGGTTTATCACCACCGCGGCCGCCAAGGATCGCGGACATAATAGCCGCGGGCGTAGGAGTCGCGTGCCCGCCAACCGGCGCGCCGGCCCGGGCTGTACTCGCACATGCCGCCGACGCCGCTGACGGTCCGAAGGCACTGCCGTTGCGACGAGAAACCGCAATTCCTGCCGCCGTTGTCATAGTTGGCGCACCAGGCCGCGTTGGCCGCCGGCGCGTCGGCTGGTAGCGCGGCCATGGCGACACCGGCGACAAGGATCAGTGAGCGCATCGGGAACTCCTTTCGATGAGGGTGCTATCCCTTCGTGGGGAAATCGCGCCCCTCGGTCGAAAGTTCCAGGCCGTGGCATCTAATCGGGAAGATTGTTGATCTTGGCGACCCAGGCCCGCACCTCAGGCAGGATTTCGGGCAGCGCTGCCGTGACCTCGTCGCGCGTCATGCCGGGCCGGATGCGCGGGTGATAGAGGATGTTGAGGATGTACTGATCGTAGATTCCGAAAAATCCAAGATGGACGTTGTCGTTGAACATGCTCCACGGCACCGTGGGATCGTCGTTGATCGGCCCCAATGCCTGCAACAGCTCCTCGTAGAGGCAATCGGCAAAAACAAAAGCGCCGACATCCACCGCGAGGATGACATCGGAGCGCTGGATACGAAAATTGTCATCCTTGCGGAAGCTTGAGAGGCATTGCGGATCGAGTGAGTTCTGGATGCGCCGGGCATTCTCCCGGCCATAGATTTCTCGTATCGTCCGTGACAGGTCGCGGTCCCGCACCAGCGTCACGAATACGTTGGCCTGGTCGCGTTTGTCGGTGACCGACACGTTGAGCGACCGGATGCGCGATCGGATGTCCTCGACTGCAGCCAATACGTTGGCGTGCCGGTCCGGCCGGCCGCGATTGTCGATATAGACGCGCACCGGGGCATCGTATTTCCGGACGCGGTCGACCCGCCCCCTGGTGTGCAATTCAGCGCCGAAGGTGATCTTGAAGAAGCCTTCGACGATTTCGGCGTCGGAGAAGGACTTGCGCTCCGCGGCGCGGCGCTTGGCGATCTCGGGATTTTCCGCAGCGCAGGCGATGCCGCTCCAAACGGCCATGAGCGCGATCATTCCGGCCGTGGCGGCGCGGCCGCCAGGAAGCCAGGTCATGATGCGGAATCTGGAAAGCCAGGCGGAGGCGGTCGTCGCGGCCATCGTCACGTAATGTCCTGATGCCACCCCTCGCGGCGGCGCATCATGGCGATCTGGCCGGACCGGCGCAATGCCGGTCAGTTCGGCGCGGGCAGTCTCGAAGCTTTGGATTGCAGCGCGCGGATACGGTCCGCCAGATCGCCCTTGCCTTCACCGCCCTCGCCGTTGGGTACGGAATGGCCGGCCAGCATTTCGCCGGCGAGCAGCGCCTCGATCGGCGAGCTTTGGCCTTCCAGGGCCGCCGTCAGCCGCGCGATTTCGGCTGCTATGTCGTTGATGCGTTCACGCAGCATCGCGTTTTCCACGCGCTCGGACGCCCAGGTCTGCTCGGCGTCGCGCTTCATTGCCGCCATCTCGTTCTGGACAGTCTCCAGCTCGTCGCGCGCGCGGGTGAGTTGCTCTTCGAGCTGAGTCTTCTCGGTCCGCAGGCTCTCGGTGGAGCCGCGCTGCCGGTCGTCGGCGGAAGCGATCTCGGCGCGCAGATCGGTCTCGGTCTTTTGCAGGGCAGCAACCTTGTCGCGGAGCTGCGTGCATTCGAATTCGCGTTCGGCGAGTACGCGCATCTGCTCCGCCAGCCGGGTTTCCAGCTCCTGCACGCGCCGGCCCAGGATTTCGGCCTCGGTGGTTTGCGCGATCAGGGCGCGCTCGAGCTGCGAGACCCGGTCGCCCAACTGGTTCACCTTGCCGCGCTCGTCGGAAAGCTCGTTGCTGGCTTCGGACGCGTCCTGGCGTTCGCGTTCGAGGCGGACTTCGATCTCCTTGGCTTCCTTTTCGTAGGAGCCGACGCGCTCCTTGAGCACATCGACCTGGGCGCGCAACGCGACGACCTCGATGCGCTGGCTGTTGGCGTCGACCGAGCGTTCGTCGAGATCGGTGGCGAGTTTGGCGAGCTCGGCCTGCTTGTCGGCGAGCGTACGTTCGGCCTCACGCAGCGAACCGATCTTGACCGAGTGTTCGCCTTCGGTGGCGTGCAACTGGTCGCGCAGCGCCTTCTCGCGCGCCTCCAGTGCGAAGATCGCGGCGGTCTTCTCGCCCAGCTCGACCTTGAGACGATTGATGGCGTCGGTCTTCTTGCCCAGCTCGGCAAGCTGGCTGGTCGTCTTGGTCTTCATCTGCTCGACCGACAGTTCGAGCCGTCGCGTCGACATGGCGAATTCAGCGCGAAGCTGGTCCTTGTCGGCCTGGATTTCAGCCATTGAAAGCGGCGTCGCCGCTTCCAGTCGCCGCATTGTCAAGCGGACCGCGCGATTGTGGACGAGCGGAATCAGCACGAGCCCCAGCAGGGCCGCGACCAGGAATCCAATACCGAAAAACATGATCGGCTCGATCATGGACGGGGGCCTCCGACCCGAGAATGACGAGAAGAAGCCACCATGCCACGCCGGCGCGAGGGCAGCCACATCAACCGGGGATTAACCTAAACCCCGGCGGCGATTGCAGAACCCTAGCCGGACTTCGTTAAGACCGGCGGAATCTCTCACGGGTCATTCTGGGGCGCGTCAGCGTGCGAGCCCGCAATCCAGAGCCGCGCACAAATTCCTGTTGCTCTGGATTCCGAGCCCGGCCTGCGGCCGTCCCGGAATGACGGACAGAGAGACTCGCCAGCCCGTCAGAGCGGGTTCCACGTCGCCTTCGGTGTAAACTTTAAATACCCGATGTTGGCGCCCAGCCGCAGTCCGACGCCGGTGCGGATCGGCACTAACACGACGTTGTTGGCGGTGAGCGCCGTCATGCCGAAGCCGCCGATGAAATAAGCCGAGCCATCGATCCCGCCGAAGCGCTCGTAGACCGCTTCGGTCGACGGCAGATTGTACACCAGGATCATGGTGCGGGCGCCTTCGCCGCCGGCGTCGAAGCCGATCGACGGTCCTTGCCAGAACACCCGAAGGTCGCCGGCGTTCTTGGTGTAGAGCATGCCCTCGCCGTAGCGCAGCCCGGCTATGAACGCGCCACTGGCTTCCTCGCCGAGGATATAGCCGTTGGGCAGGCCCCATCGGCTGACCGCCCGCTCGACGACCTGCGCGAAGCCCTGCGATACGTTGCCAAAGAACCGATGGCCGGAATTAAGCAGCTCGCTTGACGAGAACTGGCGCGGCCCCGGCGCGGGAGCCTGCGGCGGTTGCGATTGCGCCAAGGCGAGCGGGGCGCCGAGCCCGGCCAGTAAAATGCAGATGGCGGCAAAGCGGATAAAGGCGCGCATGACGTGCTCCAATCGAAGGGTAGGGCAAGAGCCCCGCTTAACGCGTTGCTCACGCTGCTGCCGTAGCGTGACGGCAGAGCACTCGAATCGCACCACCACAGGCCGGGAATATGACGGCAGCACGGCAGGAACGGAAGCTGCTCAGGTTGTGCACGCAATATCTGGGTGCGGCTGCGGCAGCCTTGCTCGGGGCGGCCCTGGTGGGTCTCGGCATGGGCCTGATTCCCCGTCCGATCGATGCCGCCACCACCGAATGGGTCGTCGCCGACCACCACACCGGGCTTGCGATCAGCGGGTTCGATCCGGTGGCCTATTTCACCGATTCTACCGCCACGATCGGGCGTCCGGAGCTGGAGCTCCGGTTGGCCGGAGCGACCTGGCGGTTTCGCAACGAGGGCAATCGGGCAGCCTTCGCCGCCGACCCCGACGTCTATATGCCGCGCTTCGGCGGCTACGACCCGATCGCGGTGGCGCGCGGCGCGAGCGCACCCGGACATCCCGAGATATGGATCGTTTCCGACGGCCGGCTCTACCTGTTTCACAGCGCGGTCGCGCGCGATGGGTTCGGCGAAGACCCGGAGCGCGTGATCCACGAGGCCCAGCGGCGCTGGCCGCAGGTCTTGCGCACCCTGGTGCCGTAATTAGCCGGCGTGCGTGGCGCTGCGATCGCCCCGGACCACAAAGCCCGGGACGCGAAAGCCGGGGCGTCCGTAGGGCACCGGGCCGCCGTCGAGCGTCGTCATCGTGCCGCCCGCGGCCGTCACCAGCGCGTGTCCGGCCGCCACATCCCACTCCGAAATCGAGGTTAGCCGGACGTAGAGATCGGCCGTGCCTTCCGCGAGCCGGCAGAACTTGATCGACGATCCGCAGGTCATCCGCTGCACGTTCGGAATGCGATCCAGGTAGGCGTCGGTGCCCGCGTCGCGATGGAAACGGCTCACGACCGCCACCACGCCGTCCGACGGCCGCGCGCGGGTACGGATCGCCACGCGCTCGCTGGCGTCGTCCGGTTCCGCACCCGCAGGCAGCCGCAGCCGCTCGGCGCCATGGCCGGCCATTCCGCGCCAGATCTGGCCGAACGCCGGAGCTCCGATTACCCCGATGACCGGCACGCCGCCGACGACAAGCGCAATATTGACGGTGTACTCGCTCTCGCCCGCCAGCAGTTCACGGGTGCCGTCGAGCGGGTCGACCAGCACGAAGCGGTTACCCAGAATACCCGGCGGGCTTTTGCCCGCGGCCTCCTCCGACACCACGGGAACGCCGGGAAGGACCCGCGCGAGACCTTCCAGGACCACGGCTTCCGCTGCTTCATCGGCAGCGGTGACCGGCGAGCGGTCGGCCTTGTCCCGCCGGTTGAGATCGGGAACGGCCAAGATGGCCGCCGCAGCGCGTGAGGCGATCGCCGTGAAGGCGTCGAGCAGGCGGATGCCTTCGGCGATTTCCAGATGCTGCGTCACGAATCCGTCCCTTGATGTCTGTGCGGCCGTGTAACACGCCTCACCCTCGCCGCCCGAATCGCTTAAACGTCCGTCATCTTGAACCGGGAGACCGCCGCCATGTCAGGCCCGATCGTCATCGAATCCCTCGACCTCGCCGCGCTGCTGTGCTCCCGGGTATGCCACGACCTGATCAGCCCGGTCGGTGCGATCATGAATGGACTCGAAGTGATGGAGGAGTCCAAGGACGAGGAAACCAAGACCTTCGCCATGGACCTCATCAAGAAGAGCGCGAAGACCGCCTCCGCCAAGCTGCAGTTCTGTCGGATTGCGTTCGGCGCCGCGGGTTCGGCAGGCGCCCAGATCGACACCGGCGACGCCGAAAAGGTCACGCGCGGTTTGATGGAAGACGACAAGACCAAGGTCGCCTGGAACCTGCCGCGCGTTCTGCTGCCCAAAAATCGCGTCAAGCTGTTGCTGAATATGCTGCTGATCTCGGCCCAGTCGATCCCGCGCGGCGGCGTCCTGACCGTCGATCCGGTCGGCGAGGGCGAGACCATGGGGTTCAGCATCGCCTCCACCGGCGCCACCACCGCAGCCCGTCTGCCGCAGACCGCAGTCGGTCTGCTAACCGGCGTCCCGGCCGAGGGCCACTCGGTCGATGCTCATGCGATCCAGCCCTTCTATACCGGCCTGCTGGCACGCAATTGCGGGCTCAATCCCAGCTTGGTGGCTGAAGGCGAGACCGTGGTGATCGCCGCTCGGCCCTGAGCGAGTTAACGAGTCATTAAATGCCCGGTGACCGACCGAGCGCTGCCGGTTAACGAACGCTTAGCGGCGGTTTTTCCGCCGCCGACCGTGCACGCAATATTAAAGCCTCCGTAACAAACTGACGTCTTCCGAAAGGCGCGGCCGTGCACCGCCGGGCCTGTCGCTGAGAGCGTTGCTATGGATGACCTGCTTCGCGAGTTCCTGACCGAGACGAACGAAAGTCTCGACGTGGTCGACGTCGAGCTGGTGCGTTTCGAGCAGGAACCCAACAACGCCAAGATTCTCGACAAGATTTTCCGTCTCGTCCACACCATAAAAGGGACCTGCGGATTCCTTGGCTTGCCGCGGCTTGAGGCGCTGGCACACGCCGCCGAAACCCTGATGGGAAAATTCCGCGACGGCGCGTCGGTCACCGGCGAAGCCGTCACGCTGGTGCTTTTCACCATCGATCGGATCAAGGACATCCTCAAGGAGCTCGAAAAGCATCAGCGCGAGCCGGAGGGGGCCGACGGCGACTTGATCCATCAGCTCGAGCAGATGGCGCTGCGTGGCGTCCCGGCAAAACCGCAGGTCGCGGGCTCGCCAGTGCCGCACACTCTCGGGCGGCCGCTTCGCCCGGGCGAAGTGTCACTCGAAGAGCTGGAACGCGCGTTCCGCGAAACGCCTGGCCCCGCTCTCGCGAAGCCGATTGCGGCCAAGCCCGCTCGTGAAAAGGTTGCCGACAAGGACGAGGACGACAAGACCGACGGGAAGGCCGGCAACCAGTCGATCCGCGTCAACGTCGATACCCTCGAACATCTGATGACGATGGTCTCGGAGCTGGTGCTCACGCGCAACCAGCTTCTCGACATCAGCCGGCACAACGAGGAATCTGAATTCAAGGTTCCGCTGCAGCGGCTCTCCAATGTGACCGCCGAGTTGCAGGACGGCGTGATGCAGACGCGGATGCAGCCGATCGGCAATGCATGGCAGAAGCTGCCGCGCATCGTGCGGGATCTTTCGGCCGAGCTCGGCAAGGACATCGAGCTGGAAATGCACGGCGCCGACACCGAGCTCGACCGCCAGGTGCTGGAGCAGATCAAGGACCCGCTCACCCACATGGTGCGCAACTCGGCCGACCACGGCCTGGAACGGCCGGCGGACCGCATAGCCGCGGGCAAGCCGCAAAAGGGCACCATCCGGCTCAGCGCCTATCATGAGGGCGGACATATCATCGTCGTGGTATCCGACGACGGGCGCGGCCTCGACACCGCGCGGATCAAGGAAAAGGCGCTTGCCAACGGTCTTGTGACCGAGGTCGAGCTCGACAAGCTGTCGGAAGCGCAGATTCACAAGTTCATTTTCACTCCGGGCTTCTCCACGGCGGCGGCGATCACCAGCGTGTCCGGCCGTGGCGTCGGCATGGATGTGGTGCGCAACAATCTCGACCAGATCGGCGGCCACGTGGACGTCGCGTCCGTCCAGGGTGAGGGTCTGAGCTTCACGATCAAGATTCCGCTGACGCTCGCGATCATCTCGGCGCTGATCGTTGAAGCCGGCGGCGATCGCTTCGCTATTCCGCAGCTTGCGGTGGTCGAGCTGGTGCGTGTGCACGGCAAGTCGGAGCACCGCATCGAGCGCATCAAGGATGCGGCCGTGCTGCGGCTGCGCGACAAGCTGCTGCCGCTCGTGCATCTCAAGACGCTACTCAAGATGGATGGCGGCGACGGCATCGGCGAGCGTGGTTTCATCGTCGTCACGCAGGTCGGCGCGCAAACCTTCGGCATCGTGGTCGACGGTGTGTTCCACACCGAAGAGATCGTGGTGAAGCCGATGTCGACCAAGCTTCGCCACATCGCCATGTTCTCCGGAAACACCATCCTCGGCGACGGCTCGGTCATCATGATCGTCGACCCGAACGGGGTCTCGCAGGAGATCGGCTCGACGGCCTCCTCGGCCGCGGTCATGCGCGCCCAGTCCCAGGCCGAGGCCGCTCGCCACGCCGCCGCGGTCGATATGGTTTCGCTCCTGGTGTTCCGTGCCGGCTCGCCCGAACCGAAGGCGGTGCCGCTCTCGCTTATCACCCGGCTGGAAGAGGTCGACTGCCGCAAGATCGAGCTCTCGAACGGGCGTCACATGGTGCAGTACCGCGGCCATCTCATGCCGCTGGTGCGCGTCAGCGACGACGTGCGGATCAAGACCGAAGGCGTCCAGCCGTTGCTGGTGTTCTCC
Source organism: Rhodoplanes serenus (assembly GCA_945897515.1). Lineage (GTDB taxonomy): Bacteria > Pseudomonadota > Alphaproteobacteria > Rhizobiales > Xanthobacteraceae > Z2-YC6860. The sequence goes on from CAMDFO010000004.1 coordinate 28,612, forward strand.
GATACCGGCCGTTCCATGGGCCTGGTGGTCGACGAGATCATCGACATCGTCGAGGAGAAGCTCGATATCCAGGTGTCGAGCGATTGCCCCGGCGTGCTCGGCTCGGCGGTGGTGAAGGGACGGGCGACCGAAATCCTCGACGTCGGCCACTTCCTGCCGCTCGCCTACGAGGATTGGTTCCGCCGCAAGGACATGCAGGTGGACGCGGCGGCGCGAACGCTGTTGTTCGTCGACGACTCGCCGTTCTTCCGCAACATGCTCACGCCGGTGCTCAAGGCCGCCGGCTACGAGGTGACCGCGGTCGGCGGCGGCCGGGAAGCCCTATCGCTGCTTAAGAATGGCCGGCGCTTCGATGTCCTGGTTACCGACCTCGACATGCCGGAAATGGATGGGTTCTCGCTCGCCGCGGCGGTCCGCGAGGAACCGCGGTTGGCCGAGATGCCAATGATTGCATTGTCGTCCTACAGCTCGCCGGAAGCGCTGGAGCGCGGCCGCAAGGTCGGCTTCCACGATTATGTCGCCAAATTCGACCGCCAGAGTCTGGTCGCGGCGCTCAAGGAGCAGACCGCCGACGTGGATCGGGCGGCGTGAGGGGGCGATGAGCAGGATGAACGAAACCGCGGAGATGAGCGTTACCGAATACGTCACGGTGACGATCGGGGAGCAGCTGTTCGGTCTGCCGATCTCGCGCGTGCAGGACGTGTTCGTGCCGGCTCGCCTGACACGGGTGCCGTTGGCTCCGCCCGAAGTCGCGGGCGTTCTCAATCTGCGGGGCCGGATCGTGACCGCAATCGACATGCGCAGCCGCCTCGACCTCGGAAAGCGCCCGGATGGGCAGCCGGTCATGGCGATCGGCATTGAGATGAAGGGCGAGTCCTACGGTCTGCTGGTCGATGGGGTCGGCGAAGTGCTCAAGCTCGCCAACAGCCAATGCGAAGCGAAGCCGGCCAATCTCGACGGCCGGCTCGCGCGCGTTGCTGCCGGTGTGGTTCGGCTCGAGGGCCAGCTCATGGTCGTGCTCGACGTCGATCGGTTGCTGGACATGAAGAATAGCGCCCTGGCCGCGTGAGCAAGCGGCGAGGTGAATGACAGTGGCGGGGTTTCCCGCGCGTAGAGGAGTACGTGGTGATGAAGATCTGCTTGGTCGTTGACGACTCTAGCGTCATTCGAAAGGTTGCCCGTCGCATCCTGGAAGGCATGGATTTCCAGATTGTCGAGGCCGAGGACGGCGAGCAGGCGCTGGGCGCATGCCAGCAGCAACTGCCGGACGCGGTGCTGCTCGACTGGAACATGCCGAAGATGGACGGCTACGAGTTCCTCAAGGCGCTGCGCCGGCTGCCGGGCGGCGACCGCCCGAAGGTGGTGTTCTGCACGACCGAGAACGACGTCGCGCACATCGCTCGCGCGCTGCATGCCGGTGCCAACGAATACATCATGAAGCCATTCGATAAGGAGATCGTCGAAGCCAAATTCCAGGAGGTCGGGCTGCTCTGAGCGGCCTGGCATCCGTTGGTTATCGCGTAGCGTATCTGTGAGTATCCCGTTGCGATGAACGTCGTTGCCCCCTCTACACCAGTTCCGGTCGTTTCCGCGCCGGACGAGATCCGCGTCATGGTCGTGGACGACGCCATCGTCGTGCGCAGCCTGTTGTCGCGCTGGATCGGCGAAGCGCCTGGGCTGAAGCTCGTCGCCGCGTTGCGCAACGGCCGCGAGGCGGTCAACCAGCTCGAGCACGCCGCTCCCGACGTCGTGGTGCTGGACGTCGACATGCCCGAGCTGGATGGCATCTCAACGCTCCCGCTTCTGTTGCAGAAGAAGCGCGACCTGGTCGTCATCATGGCGTCCGCGCTCACCCGCGAAAACGCCGAGGTGAGTTTGAAGGCGCTGTCGCTCGGCGCTGCCGATTACATTCCGAAGCCGGAGGCCGAAGGTGGCATCATGACCTCCGCGAACTTCCAGCGCGAGGTGATCGAGAAGATCCGCGCGCTAGGCGTGCGTCGCCGGCAGCGTCCGCTGCCGGCATTTCAGGTCCGTCGGCCGCTCGCGGGTCGGGCGACCCGCCGGCTTGCCGGCGCCGTGCAACGGGTCGGAAAATGGCGCGTGCCGGAACCCGCCGATGCGTCGCAATTCAATTTGCGTCCGTTCCCGATCGCGATACCGCGCGTGCTGCTGGTCGGCGCATCGACCGGTGGGCCGCAGGCTTTGACCCGGCTGGTTTCCCGCCTCGACACCGTGACCGACAGCGCGCCGGTGCTGATCACCCAGCACATGCCTGCGACCTTCACCACCATTCTGGCCGAGCACCTGGCGCGCGCCAGCACCCGGCCGGTGCGCGAAGCTCAGGACGGCGAGCCGGTGCTGGCCGGAACGATCTATATCGCGCCGGGCGGCAAGCACATGCTTGTCGAGCGCCGCAACGGCACCGCCGTGATCGCGCTCGACGACGGGCCGCCGGTCAATTTCTGCAAGCCGGCGGTCGACCGACTATTCGTTTCGGCTGCCGAAGTCTGGGGGCAGTGGAACCTGGCGCTGGTCCTCACCGGCATGGGTTCGGACGGCACCAACGGCGCCGCGGCGGTCGTGGCCGGCGGCGGCAGCGTGATCGCGCAGGACGAGGCGACCAGCGTGATCTGGGGCATGCCTGGGTCCGCGGTCGAGGCCGGTGTGTGCTCGGCGGTCCTGCCGCTGGAGCAGATTGCGCCCAAGGTCGTTCGTCTGTTCCTGGGGGCAAAGTCGTGACGCCATACGATTACGACTATCTGCGCAAGCTTCTGCGGGCGCGTTCGGGCCTCGTGCTCTCGGCGGACAAGCATTACCTGGTTGAAAGCCGGCTGTTGCCGGTGGCGCGCAAGGCCGGCCTGTTCAACCTGACCGGGCTGGTCTCAAAGCTCCGGGGGCCGGACTCCGAGCCGTTGATCGTCGAAGTGGTCGAGGCGATGACGACCAACGAGTCGTTCTTCTTCCGCGACAAGGTTCCGTTCGATCATTTCCGCGAGACCATCATGCCGGCGCTGATCGCGGCGCGCAGCTCGAGCCGCCGCATCCGCATCTGGTGCGCCGCGGCGGCAACCGGCCAGGAGCCCTATACGCTTGCGATCTGTCTCAAAGAGATGGGCCGCGAGCTCAAAGGCTGGCGGGTCGATATTCTCGCGACCGATCTCTCGACCGAGGTTCTGGAAAAGGCCAAGAGCGGCATCTATAGCCAGTTCGAGGTGCAGCGCGGGCTGCCGGTGCTGATGCTGATCAAGTACTTCACGCAGGTCGGCGAGACTTGGCAGATCGCACCTGAAATCCGCTCCATGGTGAAGTTCCAGCCGTTCAACCTGCTGAATGACTTCGCGCATCTCGGCGCGTTCGACGTGGTGTTCTGCCGCAACGTGCTGATCTATTTCGATCAGGAGACGAAGATCGCGGTGCTCGACCGGCTCGCGCGGGTAACCGAGCGCGACGGCTTTCTGGCGCTCGGCGCCGCCGAGACCGTGATCGGCCTGACCGGGGCATTCAAACCGGTCGCGGAAAAGCGCGGGCTCTATGCGCCCAATCCGCTAGGTACTGCGGCGTACGGCGCCGGCAACATCGTCAGCCTGTCGAACCCGGCGCGCGCGCCCGTCGCCACCGGCGCGCGCTGACCTTTATTCCGCAGCCTCCAGACCCGACACCTCGCTGCAGGCGAAGCAGATCTGCTCGACATGGCGGTGATCGGTGCCGCAGCATCCTCCCAGCACCGTGAACTGCGGCAGCCGGCGGCGAAGCTCGCGATACTGCCGGCCGAGCTCGACCGGATTTCCGTCGTCGAGGTCCTTGGCTTCGTCCAGCTCGGCATGGCTGCGCTTCGACGCGTTGGCGCGAACGCCGCGCAGGCGTTTCACCCAATTTTCGTTTGCCGCGAGCGCGGAATCGAAATGAGTCGGATGCGCGCAGTTGATCATGTAGTAGGTCGGGGCGTTTTCGGTCGCGGCGTCGACGGCTTCGATCGCCTCCCGCAGGCTCTGGCCACTCGGCAGCCGTCCGTCGGTTTCGAGCGTGAACGAGATCACGACCGGCATGCCAGCGGCGACGGCCGCGCGCGTCACGCCGATGGCTTCGGCAACGCTGGTCATGGTGAAAGCGCTGACCAGGTCGGCTTCCGTTTCAGCAAAGGTCCTGATCTGCGGTGCGTGCAGCGCCTGCGCTTCCGCTTCGCCCATGGTGCCCGCGACGTAGCCGTCGCCGAGCGGGCCGATGTTGCCGCTGATCACCATCGGGCAATCGGATGTCGCGAGTTCGTCGCGCACCTGCACCATCAATTCGATCGACTGCCGGTTCAGCTCCGCCAGCGCCTCCGGCGTATAGCCGAGCTGGGAGCCCCAGTCGGCGTTGCTGCGCCACGTCGGCGTTTCCAGGATGAAGCCCATGCCGGCGGCCTTGGCCGTCGCCGCGTGCTGCCGGTAATAGTCGAGCAGCCACTGCCGCCCGCTCGCGGTCTTGAGCAGCTCGAACGAGGCGAACTGGTTGAGCTCGTAACCCTCGTGGAAGATCAGCATGGTTTCGAGCCCGCTGTCGGTCAGGAACAAGCGGTCGGCAAGCTGCGGCAGGTTGGTGCGATAAAGCGGCATGGCGAAAATCCCAAAAATCCAGTGAAAGGTGAGGGGCCGCAGATGCGGCGTCGGGCGGGAACATACGCAGTCGTCCGGTCCGTGCCAGTCAACTCGTGGTGCGGTTGGACCAAGAAAATCTTATGCTGGAAAATCAAAGCGTTGCAGCAAACGGGCCGCGATCCCGGCATCTGCATCGGCGCGCCGCCTCGATCAACTGGACTCGTGGTACAGTAGGTCATGCTTGAAACCACTCACCGCAAAGGCGCCGAGACCCGTGAACGCCTTCTCGCGGCCGCCGAATCCGCCGTGCTGGCTAAAGGCTTCGCTGCGACCTCGATCGACGAGTTGATCGCCGCGGTTGGCATCACCAAGAGCGGATTTTTCTACCACTTCAAGGACAAGGCCGATCTCGCCAAGTCGATGATGCTGCGTTACCTCGAGCACGACCGGGCCGTGCTCGATGATATTTTCCGCCGCGGCGACGAGTTGAACGAAGATCCGCTGCACGGCTTCCTGGTCGGCCTCAAGCTGTTTGCCGAAATGTTGGGCAATCTGCCGGAGGCGCATCCGGGCTGCCTTGCGGCGTCATTCTGTTACCAGGACCAGTTGTTCAATCGCGAAATCCGCGAGCTCAATGCCGAAGGCGTGCTCGCCTGGCGCACTCGCTTTCGCGAACGCCTCGATGTGATTGCCTTTCGTTATCCGCCGCGTTCGGAGGTCGATCTGGAAGCGATGGCCGACATGGCTGCGACCCTGGTGGAAGGTGGATTGATTCTCGGGCGGATGCTGGGCGACGTCACAATTCTGCCCCGACAGATTGTGCTGTACCGCGACTTCATCCGGTCGGTGTTCCTGCCCGCGTAGGCGGCGCCGACCCGGAACCAAAGCCAAGTCCCGACGTTTGCTTTTCATGCGCGCCACGGGACCACGCCTGCCATTGATCCGCTATTTTGCCGTTATCGGAGCCGTTCTGGTCGGCGCGATGTACGCCGCGGAAGGTTATTGGGGCCAGCCCGAGCCGCTCAAGCTGAGCACCGATTCCTATGGGCTTCCGAACAAGAAACCTGTCGCCGTCAAATCCGACGTGCAAATCCTGACCGTGCGGGAGGCGCCAGCGCCCGATCTGCCGAAAATAGCATCGGAACTTGCGGACAAAGAGCAGCCGAAGGCGCGGGTCCTTGCGGACCAGGAGCAACCTGCGGCGAGCGCTCCGGCCGAGGAGCCGAAGAAAGCTTCAAAATCGGCGGTGGCCGCAAAGAAACGGGCAACCAAGTTCGTACGGAAAGATTCCTACGATCGCTATGCCGATTGGCGTGACGCCGAGTCCGGCATCTTCAGATAATCGCTCTCGTGCCGTGCCGCTCGCAGGCGTTCACGGTTTCAGCACGACTTTCCCCATCGCCGTGCGAGACTCGATCAGGTCGTGTGCGCGCGCGGCTTGCGCGAGCGGAAAGCGTGCGGCGATCGCCGGCTTGACGGTGCCGCCGGCGAGCAATCCGATCGCGCGCTCCATCGCTTCGCGGCGCGGCCCCGGCATGTGGTCGTAGGTGTGCATGGTGAAGCAGCGCACCGCCGGACTTGCCTCGATGTTGCCGCGCATCGCCGCGAACAGGTCGCTCTGCGGAATGCCGCCCAGCACCGCGTAGGACACGATCATGCCGAGCGGCGCCACCGCCTTGACGCCCTCGGTGAAATTCTTCCCGGCGATATGATCGAACAGAATGTCGGCGCCGTGCCCGTCGGTGAGCGCCAGCACGCGCTCGACCACCGGCTCGGATTGATGATCGATGACGTGCGCGGCTCCCCGTCCGCGCACGAATGCGCATTTGTCCGCGCCGCCTGCGACGCCGATCACGCTCGCGCCGGCATCGCGCGCAACGTCCATCAGCGCGGTGCCGACCCCGCCCGCCGCCCCATAGACCGCCACGGTCTTCGGCTCGACGCCGCGCGCCGCATGATGCAGCAGGATCCAGGCGAGCTGGTAGTTGGTGAGCGCGGTCGCCTCGTCCGGACCCACGCTCTCGGGGAGTGCGAATGCCGCATTTTCCGGCACCGCGACATATTCAGCATAGAGCCCGCCGCGATTCCCGATCTCGTAGCCGGCGATGAACACCCGCTGGCCGACCTTGAGGTTCTGCACGCCGGAGCCCACGGCGGCGACCCGGCCGCTCATCTCGTTGCCGAGCACAAACGGCAGCTTCGGCATCCAGCGATAGCGTCCGGTGCGGATCAGCAGGTCGAAATAATTCACCCCGATCGACTCCGCCTTCACCAGCACTTCGCCGGCGGCGGGGGAGGGCGTCGGCACCTCGACGTATTCCAGCACGTCGCTGCCGCCGGTTCGGCTGATCTGGATGGCTTTCAAAAACGGTCTCCTGATTTCATCCGACTGGATGATAGTTCAGCCCAGGGCTTCACCGATATAGTGTGCGCAGCCGTTCGGCTCCGGGAGGATCGCATGAGAAAGAGTGTGGTGTCGGGCCTGTTGATGCTGGCGCTGGCCGGGCCGCTGTTCGCGCAGGAGTTTGGCACCGCGGCGCAGGCCCGGACGATGCTGGAACGCGCTGTCGCCGCGCTGAAGGCCGATCAGACTGCCGCGCTGGCCAGGTTCAACAGCAAGGATGGCGGCTTTCGCGACCGCGACCTCTATGTATTTTGCGTCAACGCCAGCGATGCGAAGACCACGGCCCACGCCAGTCCCTCAATCATCGGCACGGACCTGCGAACCTTCAAGGATCGCACCGGCAAGGCGTTCGGCGAGGAAATGTACAAGAGCGCCCAGGAGGGGCGGGTGTCGCAGGTGGGCTACATGTGGCCGCGCCCGGGCTCCGACGCGCCAGTCGCCAAGGAATCCTTCGTTACCCGCGTCGGCGGCCAGATCTGCGGCGTCGGCTACTACAAGTAGCGTTTAGCCCCGGGTGAGCAGCGCGCGGGCGCGCTGCGCCACCGGCTCGTCGATCATTCGGCCCTCGAACTCCACCGCGCCCAGGCCCTTGGCCTTGGCCTCGTCGTATAACGCGAGGATGCTTCGAGCGCGCGTCAACTCCTCATCCGAAGCCGAGAAGGCGCGGTTGAGAATCGGCACCACCGCCGGATGTACGCAACTCGCGCCGTCGAACCCGAATGCGCGCGCCTGCCGCGCCGATTGCTCGATGCCGGCGAGGTCGCCGTAGTCCGCGACCGTGCGCAGCAAGCCCCACGAGCGCACGCCAGCGGCCTTCGCCGCGAAATGCACCATCAGCTTGGGAAACTGCAAAACCTCCGGCGTCGGTTCGGCATCGAGCGCCGTCGCCAGATCCTCGCCGCCGGTGAGCATGGCAAAGACCCGCGGCGCCTTAGCAATGACGCGGGCGTCCAGCACCGCGCCCGGGTCCTCGATCATCGGCACCAGCACGGTCTGGCCGCGGCCGGTGGCGCGCTCCACGCCCTCCAACAACGTCGCAAGCTCCTGCAGCGTGTCCGGCTTCTGCACCTTCGGCACCAGCAGCCCGAACGCGCCCGCCCGGCACGCGGCCTCGGCGTCGAGCCGGATTCGCTCCGGCTCCGAGTTGACGCGCACGAACACCGTCGCGCCGCTCTGCCCCACCTTCGGCGCTGCCGCTGCGAGATTGGCGCGGGCGCCGGCCTTCTCCGATGGCGCGACCGCGTCCTCCAGGTCGAGGATGATCGCATCGGCGCCGCGCTCGTGCGCTTTGCCGACGAAGCGTTCGGAACTCGCCGGCACATAGAGCAAAGATCGGATCACGAGGCACTCCCAATTGCAGCTTGAATTTCCGCGCTACAATGCCATGAATGGCGGCGTCAGCGGCGAAAACTTGAAGCGGGGACGCGCTCGTGGATCAGGCAGCATCGATGAAGGATTGGCTCGGCCGCCAACGCACCGAGGATGACGAGATTTCGCTCGGCGCGGTGCGCCGTCTCGCCGCTATGCTCGATCAGGACCCGGACACCTACGCGCGCGGCAGCGAAGTCCCTGAAAGCTGGTACACCATCCTGTTCGGCCCGACCGCGCGTCAGAGCAGCATCGGCCGCGACGGCCACCCGAAGAGCGGGGATTTTCTGCCGCCGCTGAACAATACGCGGCGCATGTTCGCCGGCCGGCGCGTCACCTTCCACAAGCCGCTGCGGGTCGGCGATGTGGTGGAGCGCGTTTCGACGGTCCGCCACGTCGAGGCCAAGACCGGCCGCACCGGCTTGTTCACGTTGTTGACCGTGGTCCACGAGCTGAGTGCAGGGTCGGGCGTTGCGGTCACCGAGGAGCAGGATCACGTCTATCGCGCGGATGTCGCCGACGCCGCCGGCGCGGCGAAACCGGCGCAGCAGGCGAAGGGGCAGCCGGCAACGGAGGCGGCCGACTGGTCAGAGCCGTGGTCGCCCGACAACGTGCAGCTCTTTCGTTATTCCGCGCTGACCTTCAACGGACACCGCATCCACTACGATCTGCCCTACACCAAGGAGGTCGAGGGCTATCCCGGCCTGGTCGTCAACGGCGGGCTCACCGCGCTGATGCTGGTGGAAGCGGCGCGGCAGAAGCTTGGCGGCGGCATCGCGGGATACGACGCGCGCGCGATGGCGCCGCTGTTCATCGGGCAGGCCATCGCGCTCAACGGCCGGATCGTGGGCGACAAGGCGGAGACCTGGGCCACCGGTCCCGATGGTGGCGTGCATTACCGCGTGACCATCGCAATCCGGAAATAACACGATGTCTGGTGGTCCGCTCGCTGGCATTCGGGTCGTCGACCTGACGACCGTGGTCGTCGGCCCGACCGCGACCTTGTTTCTCAGCGATTACGGCGCCGAGGTCATCAAGGTCGAGTCGCCGGGCGGCGACATTCTTCGCTCGCTCGGCGGGCGCTCCAAGAGCGGGCAGCTTTCCGGCAAGTTCACTCACTTCAACCGCAACAAGCGCTCGCTGGTGCTCGACCTCAAGCAGGAGAAGGCCAAGCAGGCGTTGCACCGGCTGCTCGAAACCGCGGATGTGTTCGTCGCCAACATCCGGCCCTCGGCGCTGGACCGGCTCGGCCTCGGCACCGACGCGTTGCGCGCCCGCCACAAGCGGCTGATCGTCTGCAACCTGATGGGCTTCGGCACCGGCGGGCGCTATGCGGGGCAACCGGCCTACGATTCCATCATTCAGGGCATGTCGGGCGTCGCGGCCTGCAACGCGCGGGTGTTCGGCGAGCCGAAGTTCGTGCCGATGGTGATGATGGACCACGCTGTCGGCCTGATCGCGACGCAATGCATCCTCGCCGCGCTGTTCCACCGCGAGCGCACCGGCGAAGGCCAGTCGATCGAAGTCCCGATGTTCGAGAACGCGTCGGCCTTCGTGCTGTGCGAGCATCTGGGCGACCAGAGCTTCGTGCCGCCGCTCGGCGAGTGGGGCGACCGGCGCGTGCTCGACCCGCTGGCGCAGCCGATCCAGACCAAGGACGGCTGGATCTGCATATCGGCCAACACCGACGGTCAGGCGTTCGCGCTGTTCGCCGCGATCGGGCAGCCGGAATTGAAGAACGATCCGCGGTTCAACTCGGTGAAGGCGCGCTACGCCCACGTGAAGGAGTATTTCACCGTCCGCCGGGAGGGGCTGCGCGCCAAGACCACGGCGGAGTGGCTGGAGATTCTGCAAAAGGCCGACGTGCCGGCGGGCCGGGTGCACACCATCGACAGTCTGACCGAGGACGAGCACCTCGCCGACGTCGGCTTCTTCCGCCGGATCGAGCATCCGACCGAAGGCGTCAAGATCGAGATCAACAACCCGAACAAGTTCTCGGCGGGACTGCGCGACGAACAGACGCCGGCGCCGTTCCTGGGCGGCCAGAGTGTCGAGATTTTGTCGGAGCTGGGCTACGCGCAAGGTGAGATCGACGAGATGGTGAAGGGCAACGTTACCATCGACGGCCGGCGGTAGGGTCGCCTGGCGCGAACGCGCGCGCCAAACAAAAACCCCGCCTTGCGGCGGGGTTTTCGTTTGGCGTCTGCCCTTCGGCTTACGCCGGAATTCTTGCCTCTTCCTCGCTCGGCTCGCGAAGAACATAGCCGCGGCCCCACACCGTCTCGATGTAGTTCTTGCCACTCGAGGCGTTCGCAAGCTTCTTGCGCAGCTTGCAGATGAACACGTCGATGATCTTGAGTTCGGGCTCGTCCATGCCGCCGTAGAGATGATTGAGGAACATCTCCTTGGTCAGGGTGGTGCCCTTGCGGAGCGAGAGCAGCTCCAGCATCTGATATTCCTTACCGGTCAGGTGCACGCGGGCGCCGCCGACTTCGACCGTCTTCTGGTCGAGGTTCACGGTGAGATCGCCGGTGTTGATGACCGACTGGGCATGGCCCTTCGACCGGCGCACGATCGCGTGGATGCGCGCCACCAGTTCGTCCTTGTGGAACGGCTTGGTCATGTAGTCGTCGGCGCCGAAGCCTAGGCCCTTCACCTTGTCCTCGATGCCGGCGAGGCCAGAGAGGATCAGGATCGGAGTCTTGACCTTGGAGACCCGCAGCGACCGCAGCACCTCGAAGCCGGACATGTCCGGAAGGTTCAGGTCGAGCAGGATGATGTCGTAGTCGTAGAGCTTTCCGAGATCGACGCCCTCTTCACCAAGATCCGTGGTGTAGACGTTGAAGCTCTCGGACTTGAGCATCAGCTCAATCGATTGCGCAGTGGCGCTATCGTCCTCAATCAGCAAGACGCGCATGCCAGTCCCCTTCTTCGCCGCTGCGGGCTCAAACTCGGCTCGCCGCAGGGGCGGCCCATGAAACGCATTGGGACAAACCGATTCGGAACGTTAACGGGACATGGTTAACAAACCGTGATTCTATGCGGCAAGCATCCCCTGGCCCAATTTGGCCGAATCGCCTTAAGATGTTGCCGGAGAGTGGTTTTTTAGCCACGCTGTCGTTCATGTTCCACTTTAAGAGTTGGACCCAACCGATTCGTGTGACTCATTCGCCCGTCCTGGTTGAATGAGCAGTCCCTTAACCTCAACGACGGTGACGTAATGATTAACGACGCGGGTAAACAGCCGGTTAATACCGAATCTGCGCGGCCGGGCTAAAGGGGTGTCGGCATGAAGGCGCTGGCGGAGCAGATCGAAGAGCTGGACGGCGTCGAAATCTACGGCCGGGTGGTGGGGGTGCGCGGCCTGATGGTTGAGGTTGCGGGCCCCATCCATGCGATGTCGGTCGGCGCCCGGGTCACCATCGAAACCGCCGCAAAGCCCATTCCCTGCGAGGTTGTCGGCTTTTCCGGCGGTAACGGACTGCTGATGCCGTTCGGCCCGCTGGAGGGCGTTCGGCGCGGCTGCCGCGCCGTGGTGTCGGCGGTGCCCGGCGCGGTGCGGCCGACGCCGGCCTGGCTCGGCCGGGTGGTCAATGCCATGGGCGAGCCGATCGACGGCAAAGGTCCGCTGTCCGCAGGTCCGTCACCTTATCCGTTCCGCAGCGCGCCGCCGCCGGCTCACGCCCGCAAGCGGGTCGGCCAAGCCCTCGACCTCGGCGTCCGGGCGCTCAATGCTTTCGTGACCTGCTGCCATGGCCAGCGCATGGGCATCTTCGCCGGCTCCGGCGTCGGCAAATCGGTGCTGCTCTCGATGCTGGCCCGCAACGTCGCGGCCGACGTCGCGGTGGTCGGGCTGATCGGCGAACGCGGCCGCGAGGTGCAGGAGTTCCTGCAGGACGACCTCGGCGACGCCGGCCTGGCGCGTTCGGTGGTGGTGGTGGCGACCTCCGACGAGCCGGCGCTGATGCGGCGCCAGGCGGCCTACCTGACCATGTCGCTCGCCGAGTATTTCCGGGACGAGGACCAGAAGGTGCTGCTCCTGATGGATTCGGTTACGCGCTTTGCGGTGGCGCAGCGCGAGATCGGGCTTTCGGCGGGCGAGCCTCCGACTGCCAAAGGCTATACGCCGACTGTGTTCGCCGAGCTGCCGCGCTTGCTGGAGCGTGCCGGGACCGGAATGGGCGAGGGCAGCGTCACCGGCATCTTCACGGTGCTGGTCGAAGGCGACGATCATAATGAGCCGATTGCCGATGCGGTACGGTCCATCCTCGACGGCCATATCGTCATGGAGCGGGCGATCGCCGAACGTGGCCGCTATCCGGCTATCAACGTGCTGAAGTCGGTGTCGCGCTCGATGCCTCGCTCAGCCGATCCGGCCTACCTGCCGGTCATCACCCGCGCCCGGCAGGTCATGGCCACCTACGCCGACATGGAAGAGCTGATCCGGCTCGGCGCCTACCGGCCCGGATCGAGCCCCGAGGTCGACGAGGCGATCCGGCTGCACGGCCCGCTGGAGACCTTCCTGAACCAGCGCAAGGAAGAATCAACCACATTGATCCAGGGATATCAGCAACTTGAGGAAATCCTGGCCGACCTGCCGTTGGAAACCGAAAACTAACGTTATCGCGTCACAATCCCGCCTCATGTGCCGCTGCTGTTGCGGGCGGCCGGCGTGTATTGGCCGGCGTCTCGCGGCTTCGGGGAGTAAGAGTCGATGAAGTCACGCGAAACGCTTATTCGTCTCAAGAAGTTTCAGGTCGACGAGCGACGCCGCAAGGTGGCGCAGATCGAAGGCATGATCGCCGAGTTCGAGCGCATGGGGGTCGACCTCGAGCGCGAGATCAAGACCGAGCAGGACCGTGCCGGTATCCATGATCCGGCCCATTTCGCCTATCCGACCTATGCCAAGGCTGCGATCCAGCGCCGCGAGAACCTCAAGCGCTCCGCCGACGAACTGCGGACCCAGATGGACGACGCCCAGGCAGCGCTGGGCGAAGCCTTCGAGGAGCTCAAGAAGGTCGAGCTGCTCGACGAGCGCGACCAGGCCCGCGAGCGCGCGGCCGAGGCCGCGATGGAGCAGGCCGAGCTCAACGCCATCGGCCTGATGCGGGCCCGCCATTCGCCGGCCTGACCGGCTTGGGCGACCGCCCCATAAAAAAATCGCGCGCCGCAAGGGCGCGCGAGTGGGGAGGAATCGGTGAAAACGAAAAACTAGCGGATCGTGGTCTGCTCGCTGCTGGTCCAGATGACCGGCTGACCGGCCTTGAGAACCGGAGCGCGCGCTTCGAGCCGCGTGCTCATATCCGGAAGGTTCGGGCGGGCGGCGATGCCGACGCCGACGACGATGATGCCCGCGATCAAGGAAACCACCACGACCTTGAGGTGGGTGGTCCGGTCGGCGCTGGCGATCGAATAGTTGTTCATGGCCTGTCTCCCCCGGTTTTTCATTGGTCGCGACCTGCCGGGTAAAGGTTCAAAGCGTTTTCCTGTTCGAAGCGTAGGACAACGTTCCTGCTCCATGCCTGGAGCCCGGCCCGCCGTCTCTCCCGTTTCGGCTACGTGCAGGTAACGTAGGAAGATGCGCCCTGGTTCCAAGGCGCGGTCACGATCCGTTGAAAGGACGTGATGCGGCGTGAGCCTAGATGCTGCCGACGGTCTTCAGTCGGACCCGCGGGTGGATTTCCGACTGCGACAGCACGCTGGTCTGCGAGCGGAACCGTTCGATGATGCCCCGCACGAACGGCCGGATCGCGGGGGAGGTGACCAGCACCGGAGCCTCGCCCTCGCGCGCCGCGTCCTCGAACCGGTCGCGCACCAGCGTGATGAACTCCGACAGCCGCGACGGCTGCATGGCGAGATGGCGCTCATCGCCGGTGCCGACGATCGACTCGGCGAAGTTCTGCTCCCATTTGGCCGACAGCGCGATCAGCGGCACGTAGCCGGTGGGCGTGGTGTGCTGGGCGCAGATCTGCCGGGCAAGCCGGGTGCGGACGTGCTCGGCGATCATCGTCGGATTGCGGGTGTAGGCGACGGCGTCGGCCACGCCTTCCAGAATGGTCGAGAGGTCGCGGATCGAGATGCGCTCGGCCAGCAGGATCTGCAGCACCCGCTGGATACCCGAGGTGGTGATCTGCGCCGGCACGATGTCCTTGACCAGTTCGCTCTGGTCCTTCGGCAACTCCTTGATCAGCTTTTGCACCTCGCCGTAGGACAAAAGCTCCGACACGTTGGCCTTGAGCAGTTCGGTGAGATGCGTCGACAGCACGGTCGCCGCGTCCACCACGGTGTAGCCCTTGACCGCGGCTTCTTCTTTCTGGGCGATATCGACCCAGGTCGCCGGCAGGCCGAACGTCGGCTCGACCGTATGCAGGCCGGGGATGTTCACCTGCGCGCCGGTCGGGTCCATGACCATGTACTGGCCCGGCCAGACCTTGCCGGTGCCGGCGTCAACCTCCTTGATCTTGATGACGTAGGCGTTGGCTTCGAGCTGGACGTTGTCGAGGATGCGCACCGCCGGCATCACGAAGCCCATCTCGATCGCCAGCGACCGGCGCAGCGCCTTGATCTGCTCGGTGAGGCGGTCGGCGCCGTCGGGCGAATTGACCAGCGGCAGCAGCGCGTAGCCGAGCTCGATCTTGAGGTCGTCGATCTTGAGCGCGGCGGCGATCGGCTCTTCCACCGGAGCCGCGGCAGTGGTCTGCGCTTTCGCCTGGACCGCCAGCGCGTCAGCCTGCACCTTGTGCTTCTTGTCCATGATGTAGGCCAACGCGCAGGCGCCGCCGCCGAGGAACAGGAACGGCAGCATCGGGATGCCGGGCAGAAGCGACATCACCAGCATTACGCCGCCCGACATGCCGAGCGCCTTGGGATAGCCGGAGAGCTGCGCGATCAGCGCCTTGTCGGCCGAGCCGGAAATGCCCGCCTTGGTGACGAGCAGGCCTGCGGCGGTCGACACGATCAGCGCCGGCACCTGGGTGACCAGGCCGTCGCCGACGGTGAGCAGCGTGTAGGTGCGGGCGGCTTCGGCGAACGGCAACCCCTGCTGCGCAACGCCGATGATCATGCCGCCGATGATGTTGATGAACACCACCAGAAGCCCAGCGATGGCGTCGCCGCGCACGAACTTGGAGGCGCCGTCCATCGCGCCGAAGAATCCGCTCTCGTCCTCGAGGGTCTTTCGTCGCCTGCGGGCCTCGTTTTCGTCGATCAGTCCGGCGGACAGGTCGGCGTCGATCGCCATCTGTTTGCCCGGCATGGCGTCCAAATTGAAGCGCGCCGCGACCTCGGCGATGCGGCCGGAGCCCTTGGTGATGACGACGAAGTTCACCACCACCAGGATCGCGAAGACGATGATGCCGATGACGAAGTTTCCGGCCATCACGAAGTTGCCGAACGCCTCGATGACGTGGCCGGCGGCCTGCGTGCCCTCGTGACCATGCGAGAGAATGAGCCGGGTCGAGGCCAGATTCAGCGCCAGCCGCAGCATGGTCGAGATCAGCAGCACCGTGGGGAAGGCCGAGAACTCAAGCGGCGTGTGGATGAACAGCGCCGTCATCAGGATCAGCACGGAGAGGATGATCGAGACCGCCAGCGCCAGGTCGAGCAGCAGCGGCGGCAGCGGCAGGATGAGA
This sequence comes from Rhodoplanes serenus, assembly GCA_945897515.1. GTDB lineage: Bacteria > Pseudomonadota > Alphaproteobacteria > Rhizobiales > Xanthobacteraceae > Z2-YC6860. The sequence continues at coordinate 44,592 of CAMDFO010000004.1, forward strand.
ACGACGAGGATCGTCAGCACGCCGATGGCGAGCGCGAGGTCGCCGCGCTTGAACAGCGCGCCAAGCGTGCCGAGGATCGGGAAGCTGGAGCCGCCGGTACGTTCTCCGGCAGCGGTTACGTCGGTCATTGCTGAACCATGGGCCGGCGTCTTGGTCCCGGTGATCGGGAAAAGGGATTGGAACGCAATGCAACGGATCGGCGGCGATCGGCTGCCGGACGCGGCATCCGAAGGCGGGCAGGCCGACTCAAACGAACGGCTGGAAAACTCCCCCAGGCAGTATTTGCCGGGTGCATGGTTACCGCGCGGTTAATGGATACCTTTGGGTTGTAAGGCGCTCTCTGTTCTCGCGTCACTTGTCCGCACCGGATTCCGATTCAATTTCCAAACAACCGGCTTAGCCAACGCTCCGCCGCCCCTGTTGTTTGATTTCAGGCCCGGGGTGAGCCTGCATCCCGTTTTCCTTCTTCCCTCGAATGAGGGAATGGAGCGCCGGGAGGCGCCAGGGAGCTTGCGAGGCTCCCCTGGCCGGCCTTGCGATCGGCCGGCCTTCACGCCGAGCTTCCGGGACCCAAGTGTTGAGGGGGGTGGGGGTCCCGAGGCGCGCGGGCCCTTGCGAGGAGCCCTGCGCCTCCCGGCGCTCCATCGCGATGTCGTTGTCGGACACCGCACCTTGCTCCGTCATCCAACGCCGCGATCGACGACGCCCTCGACGAGCCAGGCTGCGATAAACATAAGTGCGGTTTAGAGGGCGGGGATAAGTATTTGTTGCGCGGCTATTTCAGCGCCGGAAACACGTGCCGTCCTTCCGCATCGAGCGGCAGCGGTGCGACGCTGCCCACGGCTTTCACAGCCAGCGCGCCATACAAATGCGGAAACAGCGCGCCGCCGCGCGACGGCTCCCATTTCAAGTTTGCGCCGAGCGCTGCGGCATCGACGGCAACCAGAACGAGATCGCGCTGGCCGGAAAAATGCTTCTGCGCGGTTTCGGCGGCTTGCGCTGCGGTGGAGAAATGAATGTAGCCGTCGCGGAGGTCGACGGCCGAGCCCGCAAACGATCCGGCCTGTTCGGCCGCGCGCCATTCCCCCGCGGTGCAGATTTTGTAGATCGTGTCGTCGACAGCCATCGATGAATCAATCGTGACGCGTGATGAAGTCCCGGATCTCTGCGTTGAAACGGTCGGCGTGCATCAGATAGAAGAAATGTCCGCCATCGTCATACAGGCTCAACGTAGCGCCGGGGATTGCGGCGGCCAATTGCTCTGAATAATAGGGCGGACAAACCACGTCGTTTTTTGCGCCGATCACCGTGACCGGCGTTTTGATCCGCCCCAGGCGCGCACTTTCGTCGAATGCCATGATCGCGTCGATGCGCTCGGCGTCGACCTCCGGCGGGCCCGCTCTTTCCAGCAGGCCTTTTTCGCGCTCCAACAGCTCGTCGTAATGCTCGGTGAACCACTTCGGATCGTTCAGGGTGGTCGAGGTTTGCAACATGAGGGCCTCGGTCCCCATGCTCTTCAGAATCCGCTTTCGCATGTCGAACTGGCGGCGGAAGAAATGATCGCATTTCAGCCATGAGCAGCAGATCGCGGCGCTTTGCACCCGAGCGGGATAGTCGAGACACAGAATCTGGCAGATGGCGCCGCCGGTGGAAGTGCCGACCATATGCGCGGTCTTGATGCCGGTCTCATCCATGATGGCGACGACATCCTTCGCCATGTTCGCGACGCTATAGATGCCGAGCTCTTTTCCGCTGGCGCCGGTCCCGCGCTGATCGTGCACAACGACGGGCCGTTCGCGCGAGAATGGTGTCGCTTGCTTCATGCACGCCTGGCGCATGCCGTTGAGCCCCGCGATGAAGAACACGGGGACGCCCGGGCCTTGGGCGTTCATCACGTCATAGGCAATCTGCACTCCACCGGAATTCACGTATGCCATGCGATTTTGCTTCCTTTTGTCGGATTGCGCAGGAGATTAGGATATACGTGAAACAAAAGGGAGGTCGCCGTGTTGCGGAAAACATTGCCCGTTCTGTTCTCCATTGCCGCGGTCGTCGTTTCGCTTCCCGCTTGGAGTCAAGAATATCCCGTCCGTCCGGTACGAATGGTCGTTCCGTTCGGGCCTGGAGCGCCGGATACGCTGGCGCGGATCGTCGCTCAGCAGATGTCGGTCCAGATGGGACAGCCTGTCGTGATCGACAATCGCCCCGGCGCCAACGGCATCATCGGCAACGATGCGGCGGCCAAGGCCGCGCCGGACGGCTATACCCTGCTCATCACGTCGGTGTCGTTCGCGGTCAACCCGAGCATGGGCAAGAAGCTGCCCTATGACACGCAGCGCGACCTGATCGCGGTGTCGAACATCGCCGACCAGGAGGCGATGTTCCTCGTGGTGAATCCCCAGATTCCGGCCAGGACGGTGCAGGAGCTGATCGCGTATGCGAAGAAGCCCGGCACCAAGCTGTCGTTTGCATCCATCGGCGTCGGCAACACCACGCATCTTGCGGGCGAGCTGTTCATCAAGCGCGCCGGGATCGAGGCTCTGCACGTTCCTTATCGTGGCGGCGGTCCAGCGGTCACAGCGGTGATGTCGGGCGAGGTGCAGATGATGGTGGTGCCGTCCACGCAGTCGATCGAGTTGATCAAAGGTGGCAAGCTGCGGGCGCTGGCCTACACCCATCCGACCCGCGCCGCGCTTGCGCCTGAGGTGCCGACGACGGCCGAGGCCGGTGTCGCGAAGGCGGAATTCTCGGGCGGCTGGTTCGGCCTGTTTGCCCCGGCCGGCACGCCCGCTCCGATCGTCGCGAGGCTTGCCACTGAGGTAAAAACCGCCCTTTCGAACCCGGACGTGCAGAAGCGGCTGGCAGCGCTTGGTCTCAGGCCGATCGGAAGTACTCCGGAAGAGTTCCGGCGTTATGTCGATGCGGAGATCAAGACCTATGCCGAGATCGTGCAACTGACCGGCATCAAAGGCGAGTGACGGTTTCGTCACTTGTGGTGCCAGTCCGGCCGAGCCGTGAGCGAGCGGTCCGTTTGGCCTTGCGCTATTGGGTGGGCGCGCCGCCACGCTCTCTGTGTCATGCCCGGGCTTGACCCGGGCATCCATGACCTGGGACAGCAGACACAGTACGTACGGTTGGCATGCGCGGAGAGCGCTCATGGATCGCCGGGTCAAGCCCGGCGATGACGACGGTGTGCGAGGCAGTTAACGCGCGCCCCGGAATGATAGCACGTTACGCCGCGCCCCGCACCTCGCCGCCACCCGGCGGCGGGATCGGCACGCCGTCGCCGGCATATTCGTTGAGCTTGTTGCGCAGCGTCCGGATCGAGATGCCGAGGATGTTGGAGGCGTGGGTGCGGTTGCCCAGGCAATGCTTGAGCGTCTCCAGGATCAGGTCGCGCTCGACGTCGGCGACGGTGCGGCCGACCAGCGTGCGCGTCACTTGCTCGGCTGCCATCGCCGCATGGACCACGGCCGCGGGACCGCGCGCCTGGTCGAGCCTTGTGCCGTCGGGCGTGAGGATGCCGTCGACACCGATCTCGACGCCGCTCGACAGCAGCACTGCGCGGTGGATGGTGTTTTCGAGTTCGCGCACGTTGCCCGGCCAGCGGTGCATCGCCAACGCGCGCCGCGCCTCGGCCGAGAACGGCCGTAGCGGCACGCCGTTGGCCTCGGCGTATTTCTTCGAGAAGAACGTGGACAGCTCGATCACGTCGGCCGGGCGCTCGCGCAGCGGCGGAATCTTCAGGTTCACCACGTTGAGGCGGAACAGCAGGTCCTCGCGGAACTGGCCGTCGCGCGCGGCCTCCACCAGATTGCGGTTCGAGGTCGCGATGATGCGGATGTCGACCGGCACCGGGCGGGTGCCGCCGACGCGGTCGATGACGCGCTCCTGGATGGCGCGCAGCAGCTTGGCCTGCAGCCGCACATCCATCTCGGAGACTTCGTCGAGCAGCAGCGTGCCGCCGGCGGCCTCCTCGAACTTGCCGATGCGGCGCGCCACGGCGCCGGTGAAGGCGCCCTTCTCGTGGCCGAACAGCTCGGATTCCATCAGGTGCTCGGGGATCGCCGCGCAATTGATCGCGATGAACGGCTTCTTGGCGCGGTTCGACCGGGTGTGGACATAGCGCGCCAGCACCTCCTTGCCGGTGCCGGATTCGCCGGTGATCAGCACCGAGGCCTCCGACGTGGCGATCTGCTGGGCGAGCTTCATCACCTGCGCCATCGCCTCGTCGCGCCACACCAGTTCGCGGGTGTCGTCGGCGACCGCCGCCAGCACCGCCGCGATCAGCTCCGGATCGGGCGGCAGCGGGATGTATTCCTTGGCGCCGGCATGGATCGCTGCGACCGCGGCGCGGGCGTTGTTCTCGATGCCGCAGGCCACGATCGGCACATGGATGTGCTCGATCTCGAGTTGCGTCACCAGTTCGCGAATGTCGATGGCGACCTCGACCATGAGCAGGTCCGCGCCCTTGCCCGAGCGCAGCACCGCGATCGCCTGTTCGATGCTGTCCGCGTGCGTGACGGACGCGCCCTTGTCCATGGCGATCTTGGTCGCCGCGGTGAGCTGGCCGCGCAGGGTGCCGACGATGAGAAGCCGCATGGTCTAACTCCGTATTTTCGTCATTCCGGGGCGCGCGAAGCGCGAACCCGGAATCCAGATGCAGTTCGGTGTGGCTGGATTCCGGGCTCCGGCCTTTGGCCGGCCCCGGAATGACAGCCGAGGTTAGTTTCGTTCCGCCTTGATGACTTCCGTCATCGTCACGCCGAGCTTGTCTTCGACCAGCACCACCTCGCCGCGCGCCACCAGACGGTTGTTGACATAGATGTCGATCGCCTCGCCGACCTTGCGGTCGAGTTCGAGCACGGCGCCGGGTCCGAGCTTGAGCAGGTCGCCGATCTCCATCCGGGCGCGGCCGAGCACGGCCGAAACCTGAACCGGGACGTCGAACACCGCTTCGAGGTCCGCCGCGCTGCGGTCGATTTCGCCGCCGTCACCCTGCATGAGCGCGCCCGGATCGGGTGGCGGCATCATCGCGCCATCCTTTTCGAGATTGGGAAACGGTACCTTGCTGTTGTCGCTCATAGCGGTCGGACCTCTGGAAGCTTGGATGCGGCGGTGCTGCAGCCGGTGACGTAGCGGGTCACTGCCTGGGCGATCGCTTCTTCGATTGTGGCCTGGGTGCGGATGACGCCGCCGTCAGCCCATTCGATGCGGCAGTCGCCGGCGGCGATATCGGGTTCGGCGAGCACCACGACGCGGCCTGCAAAGCCGCGCGCCCGCGCCATCTCTTCGAGCTGCTCGCGCGCGGTGTCGAGCAGCGTGTCGTTGACGCGCACCGCCACGTGCGGCGTGGTGGCAAGCTGCGCGAAGCATTCGGTGGCGAGCGCGGCGATCTCGGCGAACGGCTCGCGCGCGATCAATTCGGGTGCGAGCTTGCGGCCGACCGCGACCGCCACCTCGACGGCTTCGCCGATGAGCCGGCGCTCGACAGTGTCGAGGCCGCGCGCGAGCCGATCCAGCGCGTCGCCGATCTGCTCGAATGCGATCGCGGTGCGGCGCGCGGCTTCCGCGGTGCCTTCCTTCTCGGCCTGCGCGAAGCCGTCGGCAAAGCCGCGGCTCTCGGCCTCGGCGAGCTTGAGCGCATGCTCAGCCGGCGCGACCGGCCGCTCCGCCGGATTGGCGTCGGCGGCGAAGTCGTTTTCGAACAGGAACTTGGCCTTGCTGGCGACCATTTCGTCCTCAGTAGATCAATTCTTCGTCGCCGCGCTGCTTGGAGATCATGATCTCGCCCTTGCCGGCGAGGTCCTTGGCCAGATTGACCAGCAGGACCTGGGCCTCGTCGACATCGCGCAGCCGCACCGGGCCCATGTTCGCCATCTCGTCGAGCAGCATCTTGGCGGCGCGGGTCGACATGTTGCTGATGAAAAACTGCCGCACGGCCTCGGACGCGCCCTTGAGCGCAACGCCGAGCTTGTCCTTGTCGATGTGGCGCATCAGGGTCTGCGCCGAACCGGTGTCGAGGCGCACCAGGTCGTCGAAGGTGAACATCAGGTTCTTGATGCGCTCGGCGCTCTCGCGGTTGTCGTCCTCGAGCGCGGTCATGAACCGCGTCTCGGTCTGGCGATCGAAGTTGTTGAAGATTTCCGCCATCACCTCGTGGGCGTCGCGGCGGCGGGTCTGCGAAATGCTCGACATGAATTCGGTGCGCAGCGTCGCCTCGACGCGCTCGAGCACTTCCTTCTGCACCGATTCCATCCGCAGCATGCGGTTGACGACGTCGAGCGAAAGCTCTTCGGGCAGAATCGCAAGGACGCGCGCGGCGTGCTCGGGCCGCAGCTTGGAAAGCACCACGGCGATGGTCTGCGGATACTCGTTCTTGAGATAGTTTGCGAGCACCTGCTCCTGCACGTTGGAGAGCTTTTCCCACATGTTGCGGCCGGCCGGCCCGCGGATCTCTTCCATGATGCCGCCGACCCGCTCCGCCGGCAGGTACTGCTGCAGCAGCCGCTCGGTGTGATCGTAATTGCCCATCAGCGCGCCGGACGCCGAAAGCCGTCCGACGAATTCGAGCAGCAACTGCTCGACCGCGTCGGCCGGTACGGTGCCGAGCGTGGACATCACGACCGAGAGCTGGCGCAGCTCGTCGTCGTCCAGCAGGCCCCAGATTTTCGAGCCGTATTGATCGCCGAGCGCCAGCATCAGGACGGCGGCGCGCTCCGCTCCGGAGAGCTGCCGGGTCGCGGGCTGCGCGGGCGGCGCCCGGCCGGCGATCGAGGCCATCGCGCTGGCGATCTCTTTACGGGTATCGTTTTTTTCGGCGTATGCGGATGGCATGGCGACTCTGGGTCAATGAAATGGGGTCAGGCGGCGTTTTCGTGCAGCCAGCTTCGGATCACCGCGACGGCTTCTTTCGGATTCTTGTCGGCGAGTTCGCCAACCTTCTGGACCGACTGGGCGTGGACCTGGCCCTGCACCTGAGCGATGTCGATCATGGCCGACGTGCGGTTGGAAATGTTGACCGCGTGTTCCCCGCCGCCGATGGTGACGTTGGGTCCGCCTGCGGTGGTGATGCTGCCAGCCTTGCCGCCCGAAACGTTGACCCCGCCGCTGCCGGCGACCCCGCCGCCTCCGCCGCCACCGGCGACAGTGACCACCGCGCCGGCCGGCGCCAGGATCACGCCGTTGGGACCGATGACCGCGCCGGCCGCCACGCCGATCGTGGCGTTCGCGGCTTCCGACGACGCCGTGACGCGGCGGATCAGCGGCCGCACGCCGAACAGCAGAACGATCAGCCCGAGCAGCGCCATGACCAGCAGCTCGACGCCGCGCATGGCGTCGTCCTTGGTGAATTGCAGGAAGCTCAGCATTCCCGCGGGTTCGGGGATCGCGGCCGACGGCGTCTCCGCGAGCCGCAGGTTGGCAACCTCGACCTGGTCGCCGCGCTTCTGGTCGAATCCGATCGCGGTGCGGACCAGCGCCGCGATGCGGTCGATTTCTTCCTTGCTACGCGGCTCGTAGGCGACCTCGCCCTTGTCGTTCTTGACGTAGTTGCCGTCGACCACCACGGCGACCGAGATGCGATTGACGCGGCCGCCCTCGATCACCTCGGTCTTGGTGGTGCGCGAAATCTCGTAGTTGACGATTTCCTCCGACTTGCGGTTCTGGTCGCGCGCCTGGCCGGCATCGGGACGCTGGTTGCCGCCGGGCAACTCGTTGCCGACCGAAACCGCGCCGCCACCACCACCACCGCCGTCGGCCGCGGAGGTTTCTTCGCGGGTTTGGCTGGATCGTACCACGCGGCTTTCCGGATCGAACCGGTCCGAGGTCTGGGTGATGCGGTTGAAGTCGAAATCGGCGGTGAGCTGGACGCGGGCCCGGCCCGGCCCGACCACCGAGGTGACGATCGATTCGACCTGCTCGCGCATCCGGCGCTCGTAGGCCTGCTTGCGTTCGTCGGCGGTGACGCCGCCCCCGGTTTCGTCCGCGGAACCGTCCGCAAGCAGGCGTCCGGTCTCGTCCACCACCGAGACCCGCTGCGGCTTCAGTCCGTTGACCGCGGACGCGACCAGATGCCGGATCGAGCGCACCTGCTGCGGATCGAGCGATCCGCGCATCTTGAGCACGATCGATGCGGAGGGCTCGGCCTTGTCGCGCGAGAACAGCGGCCGCTCCGGCAGCACGAGATGGACGCGCGCCGCCTGAACGCGGTCGATGGCGCGGATGGTGCGGGAAAGCTCGCCCTCCAGCGCGCGCAGATGATTGATGTTCTGGACGAAGCTGGTGGCGCCGAGCGCGTCGGACTTGTCGAAGATCTCATATCCAACGCCGCCGCCCTTGGGCAGCCCGCCTTCGGCGAGCTTCATGCGCAGCCGGGTGACGCGCTCCTTCGGCACCATCACGGTGGCGCCCTCGTTGCGCAGTTCGAAGGGAATGCCCTGGCGCTCCAGGTCCTTGATGATCGCCGACGAGTCCTCGACCGAAAGCTCGGTGAACAGCGTCGTCATCTGCGGGGCCGTCGCGCGCACGATGAGGAAGGCAAAGAAGCCGACAAGCGCGATGGTCACCGCACCCATCGCCACGATCCGGGTCGCGCCCAGAGTTCTCAAAAACGCGGCGAAAGCTTGCACGGCAATCCTCTGAATCGGCGCGAACCGCGCCGCACCCGGCAAGAATTGCCCAGTTTATGGTTACCGCCCGGTTAATGCAGTTGCGCGCGAATGCCGAGCGGCTCTGGCAACGCTCGCGCATCGGGCCAAGCGACAGATGGAATGCAGAATCAAAACGCCGGCCTTTCGGCCGGCGTTTGATCTGGAATTTGATGAGGGCTGCTTACTGCCGGTATTGCTGGATGCGCGTCGTGCGCAGGCCGGCGAGCCCGTGACTGTCGATCGAAGCTTGCCAGGAGAGGAATTCTTCGACGGTCAGCGTGTAGCGCGAGCAGGCCTCTTCGAGCGACAGCAATCCGCCTCGCACGGCTGCGACCACTTCCGCCTTGCGGCGGATAACCCAACGCTTGGTGCCCGGCGCCGGCAGGTCCGCGATAGTGAGCGGAGAACCGTCGGGCCCGATCACATACTTGACCCTCGGGAGGTGGGGTTCGGTCATCACATATACTCACGTACTACTGACTAACTGAGGATACGACCGTAGCGGTCCCGGCTTAAAAAATGGCTAAACGCGTGCGAAAATTAGGTAAATGTTGCCCAGCGCCATCGCAAGGCATAAGACCCGCGCGTTCCCAGGCATTTGGCCACTTTGCGGGTTATTCCGGCGGTCGCCAAGTCATGAACGAGGCGTTACCAAATTGAGAATTTCAGTGCCGGATCACGCGCTTGATCTTCTCGAGCGTGTAGTCCTGGCCGGCAACCGAGAGGATCGGCGGGGTCTTCGTGAGATCGGCGGAGTCCACCGCGGCCTCGACCTCGACCGGCACCGTCACGGCCTGGCCGCTTGCGTCCTTGGCTGAGACGGTGAGCTTGTAGCTGCCGTCCGGAAGCTGGGCGCCGTTGGAATCCTTGCCGTCCCAGAAGTATTCCTGCAGTCCGGCATTCATCGTGTAGCTGCCGCCGTAAACCTGCATCCCGATCTCATTGGTGATCGTGATCGAGGCCACCGAAGGCTTCGGCACCGACAGGTTCCAGAGCGCGCCAGTGGCGGCCTTCATGCTCGAAGTCGTGCCGTCGACGGCCACGGTCTTGCCGACGAAATCCAGAGCCTGGGAGGCTTGCGCGGTGCGCTGCAGCGAGACCAGGGTGGCAAGCTGGTCGTTCGACTTGAGCTGCTGCTCGACCTGGGCGAACTGCACGAGCTGCTGGGTGAACTGATTGGTGTCGAGCGGGTCCAGCGGGTTCTGGTTCTTCAACTGCGTGGTGAGGAGCTGGAGGAACTGCGTGAAGTTGGCGGCCAGCGTCTTGGAGTCGACGCCGGTGGTGGAATTGGCCCCCGACGTGGCCGAATTGATCGTGGCCGTGACGGCCGGATTGGTGGCTGGGATGATGCTGCCGACGGCCATGGCTTTGATCCTTTAGACGCGGATGTCGAGGCCGCCGCCCATCCCGGCGATGCCATAGCGCCGCACCGCTTCAAGCGGGACGGGCTCTTCATCGGGGCTGAGCTGGCGGGAGGGGTTCTGCGAGTCGCGCTCGTCGCGGCCGAAGTTCTGGTCGCGCAGCGAGAATTCCAGCGCATTGTCGCCGGTCTTGAGCCCGGCCTGCTGCAGCGCGCGTTCGAGCTGCTGGGCGTCGCGCCGGAGCAGATCGAGGGTCTCGGGGCGCTCCACCACCAGGCGCGAGCTGACATTGCCGTCTTTGTCGACGTCGAGCCGGACGTCGATGCGTCCGAGTTCCGGCGGGTCGAGACGGATCTCGAAGCGGTGCCGGCCGATCTGGGCCTGCGAAACGATTTCGACCGCGAGTCCCGCTACGGGAACGGTCGCTGCCGCCGATGCGGCGGGTGCGTTGGTGGCGGTGGCGGCAGCCGCCGCCGCGACGTTCTGATTCACCGGCGTGTGCAGGCCGAGATTCTGTATCGCTTCCGCGCCGGCTTTCACCGCACCGGCGGCATCGGGAATGCGCGCTGCCGCATCCACGGCGGGCTTTGCGATCTCGCTGACTACGGGAGCGTGCTGCTTGCCGGCCTGGTCTTTGTTGGCGTCCGAGCCATCGCCCTTTCCGGCTTCGATTGGCGTCACGGCCGGCGTTTCCCCGGCAGTCGGATTCGCTGCGATCTGCCCGGCAGGCTTGGCTTCGCCCTGCGGCGCGGTCTTCACCGGCGTCTCAACGGTCTTGCCGCCGGCGGCCGCGGCAATCGCAGCGAGCTGATCTGCGTCGGGGGCGGCCTCGGCCACGACCGGCGCGGCGACGATCGGCGCCGCCTGCGCCGCAACCGGCGGGGTTTGCGGCACCGCTTCGGTCACGACCAGGATCGCCTCGACATCGACCGGCTTGGTCTCGGTGCCGGCGGCGTCCTTCTGGTCGGGGTTGGTTTCGGCTTTCTCGTCCGTCTTGTCCGTGTCTTTGGCGTCCTTCGTATCCTTGGCGTCCTTGGCAGGGGGCGCCGCGGCTTCCGCCGGCTTGTCGTCGGCCGGAGCGGGATCGTCGGCGCGGTCGGCCTGCGGCTCCTTGCGGTCGGCGCGTGGCGGCGGGGCAGGGGGCACATCGGGGACCAGGCTCGCCGTATCGAGCAGCATTGCGAACGGGCTGGGACCTTCCCGGTCATGGGCCGCGGACGACGCGTGCGGCGAGGGCAAGGGCTGGAACGGCTGAACGACCGGGTTCGGAGCAACGACTGGCACGGACTGGACCTCGTGAAAGTTATGACGGGATAGGATTAGCAAGCGCCGGGCCAGCCGGGTTCCAATACAAATCCTCATAATTTCAATGGCTTAAGGAAAAGACCAAGCTGCGGGGCGGGGCTTGTGTCGGCAGCGCCTGCTGGCGGGCGGCAAGAACTGCCGGGATCGAAAAAAGCCGCAGTCGGCGGTCTATTTCGCGGCCGAGCCGATCATTGCGTGGGGAGGGTCGGCCCCTATAGTAATGGGCTGAAGCCCTTTTCCCTGACATTTGGGACGTGGCCGGAGCCGCGGCAGCCATGCGCAACAGTCTCGACGTCGAAGGCCGGCCGGAGGCGACCCGCGTGGTCGTCGCCATGTCCGGCGGCGTCGATTCCTCGGTAACGGCGGCGCTGCTCAAGGCCGAGGGCTACGATGTGGTCGGGGTGACCCTTCAGCTTTACGACCATGGCGCCGCGACCCACCGCAAGGGCGCCTGCTGCGCCGGCCAGGACATCCACGATGCCCGCGCGGTCGCCGACCGGATCGGCATTCCGCACTACGTGCTGGACTACGAAAGCCGCTTCAAGGAGGCGGTGATCGACCGCTTTGCCGAGAGCTATGTCGCAGGCGAAACGCCGGTGCCGTGCGTCAACTGCAACATGTCGGTGAAGTTTCACGACCTGCTCGGAACCGCGCGCGAGCTCAACGCCAAGGTGCTGGCGACCGGCCACTATGTGGCGTCGCGCCGGCTGCCCGATGGCGCGCGCGCTCTCTATCGCGCCCGAGAAGAGGAGCGCGACCAGAGCTACTTCCTGTTCGCCACCACGCACGAGCAGCTCGACCTGCTGCGCTTTCCGCTCGGCGACATGACCAAGGCGGAGACCCGCGAGGCGGCGCGCCGCTTCGGGCTCGCGATCGCCGACAAGCACGACAGCCAGGACATCTGCTTCGTGCCGACTGGCCGCTACACCGACATCATCGAGCGGCTGCGGCCGGGCGCTGCGGAGGCCGGCGACATCGTCGACCTCGACGGCAAGGTTCTGGGCCGGCACGACGGCATCATCCATTTCACCGTCGGTCAGCGCCGCGGCTTGAAGATCGCAGGCCCCGCGCCGCTCTATGTGGTGCGGCTCGACGCCGCGACCCGGCGCGTGGTGGTCGGCCCGCGCGAGGCGCTCACCATGCGGCGCATCGCGTTGCGCGACGTCAACTGGATCGGCGAGAGCGCGCTCGACCGCAGGCTCGACGGCGGCCGCCTCGACGTGTTCGTCAAGGTGCGCTCGACCCGGCCGCCGCAGGCGGCGTGGCTTTCGCAGGTCGCCGGCGAATACGAAATCGAACTGGTCGACGGCGAGGACGGCGTGTCGCCCGGACAGGCTTGCGTGTTCTACGATGGCGCGGAAGGCCAGGCGCGCGTGCTCGGCGGCGGCTTCATCCGCAGCGCTGCCGCGGCGGCGCGGGCCGCATGATTTCCTAAGCTGGGGCGGCGATGTCAGAAATCGACAAGCAGACGATGGCGAATGCCTACGCGCGCTGGGCGCCGGTCTACGACCTGGTGTTCGGCAAGGTGTTCGAGCGCGACCGCATGGCGTCGATCGAGGCGGCGGAGAACGCGTGCGGTTCTTCGGGGCGCATCCTCGATGTCGGCGTTGGCACCGGCATTTCCTTGAAGGACTATGCGCGCACCAACAAACTGGTTGGTGTCGATTATTCCGAGCCGATGCTGCGCAAGGCGCAGGAGCGCGTGATCGAGCACAAGCTCGATAACGTCGAATGCGTCGCGGTGATGGATGCCAAGCACCTGGCGTTTCCCGATGCGTCGTTCGACGTGGTGGTGGCGCAATATGTGATTACGGCGGTGCCGGAGCCGGAGGCGACGCTCGACGAGTTCGCCCGCGTGCTCAAGCCCGGCGGCGAGATCGTTCTGATCAATCACATCGGCGCAGAAACCGGGTTGCGCAAAGCCTTCGAGCGGGGGTTCTCGCCGGTGGCGCGAAGGCTTGGCTGGCGGCCGGAGTTTCCCTGGGCGCGGATCGCGCGCTGGGTGGAAACCGCGGAAGGCGTGCATCTGATCGAGCGCCGGCCGATGCCGCCGCTCGGGCATTTCTCGCTCATTCGCTTTGGCAAGACCGCGGCGCCCGCTCGCATCGCCGCCCGCGCCTGATCTCGCCGAAGGAACAGTTCCGCGCGCCGGCCGTTGTCTTCCGCGACGGCAGGTGAGCGGAGCAGGCGATGGCAAAGCAGACCAAAGGCAAGCGCACGGCGAGCAAGACCGCGTTGAAGAAAGCGCCGGCGGGTCGTCGGAGTTTGAGCGCCAAGGAGCGCGAAGCGTTTCCTGGCGGCTCGAAGAAGACCAAGAACGAGGTCGAACGGGTGGTGCCGCGGATGACGCGGTCATGAACGCGAGGACAAGCATCGTCCTGGCGGGTCTGTTGCTCTGCGTCGGCCTTGACGCCGCTCTCGCGCAGGACCGCGCGCCGCAGGTCGATCCCAAGGCTTGCGCGCCGAGCGATCAATTGCGGGCCGGCGAGCGTGGCCCGACCGCGCCGCCAGCTACCACCGGCGAAAACCTCAGTGAAAAGCTGGCGCGCACCGACGGCGTGATCTGTCCGCCGAGCGTCGGGCCGGACATGCGACTGCCGACTCCTGACACCGGCCGGACGCCGGTCATCCCGCCGCCCGGAAGCCCCGGCGGCGATCAGAGCGTTCAGCCGAAATAACGCACAGGCATCAGCGTCTTCATGTTGCAAGCTGTTCGAAAATTCTGGCGTGCGCTTCTGGGTCGCCAGTCCCCGGCTGCCACTTCAGGCGTTATTCTGCATGATCCTGCCGCGCAGCGGCCGCACGATCTCGACGATCCGTTTTTCGATCCCAAAGTGCAGGCCCGGATCGCGGAAGCGATCACCAACGCCGCCCAGAAGAAGTAACGGGTCCACGGCCGCCCGCGCGCCCGAAGTGCGCGGAGATGTCCCATTTTGAACCGGAAAGCTCGATCAAAATTCGTTCCGGCGCGCCGAAAAAATTTGGTTAAAAATAATGGTTAACAAACTGCAAACGCCCTGCTAGGGTGATTTCGTCATGAGGAGGCCACTCTCTTTTACCAAGGGAGCCTCACGATGAAGTCCATTGTTACACTGACACTCGCCTTGTTGATCTGCGGATTGGCAGGCATGGCCACCCCGGCCTCGGCTGGGGACTATCGGAAGAGCGGTTGCTACAAGTGTCCGCCCCCGAAGAACTACGACAGCCAGGAAGTCGTGAAGACCACGAGAGACGTCGACCACTCGCGAGTCATCGAGACTCAGGCCGTCGTCCCCTCCAAGCGTCTGATCGAAACCAACCACCTGATCATCCGCGAGAATGAGACCCGCAATGTCGGCGTGGTTCAGCACAACCACACCGTCATCGAAAAGGAACTCATCCTGACCAAGCGGAACGTTGACACCAAGACCGTCAACACCCAGGTCAATCTGGTGGAGCACAAGTACAACACCGAGCGGAAGCGGATCGTGGAAGAGCGGGAAATCCCCGGCCACAACCGCGACCTGAGGGATTGCGACTGCCCGACCAAGAAGTCGGTGGGCGTCCAGGCCTACGGTCAGGCTCCGAAGTATGTGAGCTCGCGCTACTAACGCAGGCTCCCGGTAGCGCGTCGAAGGCCGCCTCGCAGTTTTCTGCGGGGCGGCCGTTTTCATGCGATGAAAATATCCTGGAAGCGATTACCGCGCGGGCGCGGAATCGACGATCGTCTTGGACGATCCCTCCGGCGCGGCCTGGTATCCGGGAGGCGTCTGCCCCTGCGGGCTTGCCGCGGGCGCTCCGCCGGTCGTGGTGCCGCTCGGGCCGGTGGGGCCTTGCGGCTGCATCTGGCCTTCCGTCGAGACATGAGTGCGACCGGTGCTGTGCGGGGAATCGCCCTGCTTGCCGTCGGACGCTTGTTTGTCCTGCGCCGCCGCGGGCGCGATCAGGCATGCGGCGCATAAAACAGCCAGGAGAAGGCGCATGGGCTTTCCTTTGATTGAGTCGTTCACGAACGGCCAAGCAACGGAATTTGTTCCATGGGCATCGGCCGACTTGCTCCACGCCGGAGCCCCCAGTGAGCGCGGCGCACCACATTGGCGCTGATCGCCATGCCAAGCACCCGTCTCGGATAAGCGTCACGCCGAAGCGTGTACCCGAAATAGCCTTTAGCTCGAACGGCTTGACTCCGTTTGCCGCGGCTTCCTATATCCGCCCTCTTACCCTTGGCCTGGACGGCGGGGTAGCTCAGTTGGTTAGAGCAGCGGAATCATAATCCGGAGGTCGGGGGTTCAAATCCCTCCCCCGCTACCAAGTCCAGGCCACACGGGATATCCTCCCGGCTCAACCTTCCCAGACATCGCGCGGGCTCCACGATGACCGATCTCTCGGACCTTGGACTGCTCGCGGCGCGGGTGTTTCTCAGCGCCGTCTTCCTCTTCAGCGGCATCGACAAGCTCACTCATCGCGCCGACGCCATCGCCGAGCTGGAGGCCTTGAAGCTGCCGCAGCCGGCGCTGCTCCGTCCGCTGGTGATCGTCACGCAACTGATCGCCGGCTTGATGGTGCTGCTCGGGGTCTATGCGCAATGCGGCGCCCTGGCGCTGGCGGCGTTCACCGCGCTCGCCACCCTGATCGCGCACAAGCCGATGCAGCACCAAGGCGCGGCACGGCGGATGCAGTTCACCATCGCACTCGAGCATCTCGCCGTCGTCGGCGGATTGCTGGCGCTGGCGATCGTCGGGCCGGGCCGGCTTGCGGTCGGGCCGTAGCCTGGTTTCTCGGGCAGGTTTGAAAATTGAGGGGGGAAGACCCATGCGTTCGACAATGGCAGCTCTCGCGATTTGCGCTCTGCTGCTGGCAGCGCCCGAACGCGCGGCGGCGCAAGCGCAGGACAGCGCCCGCGATTACCCCAACCGTCCGGTCAGCTTCATCGTGCCGTTCGCGCCCGGCGGGGTGACCGGTCTGTTCGCGCGGCTGCTCGGGCAGAAGCTTGAACAGCGCCTTGGCAAGCCGTTCGTTGTCGAACACAGGCCGGGTGGCGGCGGCGTCACGGCCGCGGCCGGCGTCGCGCGCGCGGCGCCCGACGGCCACACCATCATGATGGCGTCGAGCACCATCCTGGCGTTCAACGCCACGGTGCGGAAAAATCTCGCCTACGATCCGCGCAAGGACCTGACGCCGATCGCGCTGCTGGCGCGGGTGCCGTTCGTGCTGGTGGTCAATCCGGCGCTGCCGGTGCAATCGGTCGCCGATCTGGTCAAGCTCGCGAAGGAGAAGCCCGGGCAATTGTCGTTCGCAACGCCGGGACCAGGCACGTTCCACCATCTCAACGCCGAGATGTTCAAGAGCATGTTCGGTCTCGACCTGGTGCACGTGCCGTACAAGGGCACGGCGCCGGCGCTGCAGGACATCGTGGCCGGCCACGTGCCGTTCATGTTCAGCGACGTGCCGCCGGCGAAGGCTCTGATCGAGTCCGGCAAGCTGCGGGCGCTCGGCGTCACCACGGCGCAGCGCGTTGTGGCGATGCCCAGCGTTGCGCCGCTCGCCGAGGCCGGCATGCCGGGTCATGACACCGCGTCGTGGCACACCATCACCACCACCGGCGGCGTGCCGAAGGACATCGTCGACAAGCTCGCATCGGAAATCCGCGCGATCATGAGCGATCCGGAGGTGCAGGCGCTGCTGATCAACGATGGCACGATTCCGCAGGTCTCGCCGTCGCCCGAGGAGATGAAGCGCTTCGTGGATTCCGAGATCGTGCGCTGGGGCGCGGTGATTACGAAGGCCGGGATCGCGGGGAGTCAGTAGCTCTCCGTCATTCCGGGGCGCGCCGAAGGCGTGAGCCCGGAATCCAGGGCCAATAGCGAATCGTTGCTCTGGATTCCGGGCTCGCCGCTGCGCGGCGCCCCGGAATGACAGACAGCTACGGAATCTTCTTCACCGGCTTGCTGTCGAGGTTGAACAGCTTCGCCGCCGTTCCGCCGAGGATGTTGCGCTTGGATTTCTCGTCGAGGAACGGCAGGTCGTAGATCGTCGACGGCAAGTCGAAATCCCAGTGCGGATAGTCCGACGACCACAGGAGCTGTGTGTCGGCCTTGATCTGCTTGAAGGTGGCTTCGAGCAGCGTCTTGTCCTCCGGCATCTCCATCGGCTGGGTCGAGTAGTACATCTCGCGCATGTACTCGCTCGGCTTGCGCTTGAGCTGCGGGCAGTCCGACGTGCGCATCAGATAGGAGTGGTCGAGCCGCTGCATCAGCGAATAGGCCCAGGTGAGCCCGCTCTCGATCCACATCACCTTGAGCTTGGGGAAGCGCTCGGGCAGGCCGTTCACCACCCAGTTGGTCATGTGGACCATGTTGAACCACATGAAGCCGAGCGCGTGCGCCGCGATGAAGCGATTGCACATCGCCAGCGCGCGGTCGTCCCAATTGTAGGCGGCGTGGAACGACAGCACCTTGCCCTGCTCCTCGATGAGCCGATAGGTCCGCATGAAGGTGTTGTCGTGCACCGACTTGTAGCGCGGCGACGTCACCATGAAGCCGACCACGCCCTTCTTGTCGCCGAACTCCTTCACCGTCTTGTAGGCGGCGTCGGGATCGTTGAACGGCAGATAGAGCATCGAGACGATGCGCGGTTCGTGCGCCAGGATGCGCTCGCAGAGCCAGCGGTTATAGGCCTGCGCCATCGCGGCCTCGACCTCGGGCACCGGGTGCGCGCTCAGGAACAGCATCGGCGTCGGGAACAGGCAGGCGTAATCGACGCCCATCGAGTCCATCCAGTCGAGCGTCATGCCGATGTCGCGATGCTTGGAGACGCGCGGCTTGTCGAGCTTGCGTCCTTTGTTGCGCACGATGCGGCCCGCCATGCTCTGGCCGCCGACCTGGGTGTTCAGGAATCCGGTGCTGCGTCCGCCGCTGTCGATGGCGTCGCGCCGCATGATCGGGTTTTCGATGTATTCGAAAACCTCCGCGTAGGACTCGTTTTCGTAGTGATGCGAATCCACGTCGACGATCAGGAAATCCTGATAGTTGCGGGCGTGTGCCTGCTGGGCAGCGTGTTCGAGATGCTTCGGCGTCGAGAAGCTGTCGAAATCGACCGGCCGCACGTCGCTGCGTGGCATATCCATGTGCGTGTTCTCCCTCGGTCCAACTCTTGTCAAGCCACGACGTAGATGTCGTCGCCGCGCTTCACCACTTCGTACTTACGCAGCTTCTGTTTGCGGTCGCCGACCATTTCGCCGGTCTTGATGTCGTATTCCCAGCCGTGCCACGGACAGACGAAGTGCGTTTCGTCGCCAAATTTCTGGCCTTCGTAGGTGCGGTCCGGATTGAGGATGTCGACCACGTTGTTGATCATCACGCCCTCGCAGGCCGGTCCGCCCTGGTGCAAGCAGGTGTTGCTATAGGCGTGGTAGGCGCCGTCCTTGTGGAACACGCCGATCTCGCGCTTGCCCGCCGTCACGATGCGGCGATCGCCGTCCTTCAAATCCGATGCCCTGGCGACGAACCATTCAGCCATGTTTTCCCACCCCGCAGATTGTAGTTTCTCAAAGGAGTACCGAAGGTCCCGTTCCGCCGCAACATCGGAGACGCACGGCAGGCACGTTGATTTCGCGCACGTGAGCCGCCATGCTGGGCAAAAGGCCGAAAACGGCGGGTAAACCGGGAGGGTGACATGCGATTGAAATCGTTCGCCGCTTTGGCGATTGCCGCGGGCCTGACGCTGGTCCTGCCGGGCGGTGCGCGGGCGCAGAATTACCCGGAACGGCCGGTCCGGATCATCATCGCCTTCTCGCCGGCGGGCGCCATCGACGTGCTGGGACGGTTCATCGCCCAGAAGCTCTCGGAAATGTGGGGCCAGCAGGTGGTCGTGGAAAACCGGCCCGGCGGCGGCGGCAACATCGGCGCCGCGGCTGCGGCGCAGGCCGCGCCCGACGGCTACACGCTTCACTTCGGCGCGCAGACGCTCGGCACCAACGTCACGCTCTCGCCGAACACCTCGTTCCATCCGATCACCAGCTTCGAGCCGATCATGCTGGTCGGCACGGCGCTGGAAGTGTTCATGGTGGCGAACCAGACGCCGTTCAAGTCGGTCAAGGAGGTGGTCGACTACGCCAAGGCCAATCCCGGGAAGCTGAACTACGCCTCGGTCGGCATCGGCAC
The DNA here is from genome assembly GCA_945897515.1 of Rhodoplanes serenus. GTDB lineage: Bacteria > Pseudomonadota > Alphaproteobacteria > Rhizobiales > Xanthobacteraceae > Z2-YC6860. The sequence goes on from CAMDFO010000004.1 coordinate 64,050, forward strand.
CAGCGCGCATCTCGCCTCGGTCCTGTTCATGGACGTCACCGGCGTCAGGATGCAGCACATCCCCTACAGCCAGATGTCGCAGACCTATACCGACGTGTTCTCCGGCCGCACCGAGATCTGGTTCACCACCGCGGGCGGCTCGCTGCCGCACGTCCGCTCCGGCAAGGTTCGCGCGCTCGCGGTCAACGGACCGACGCGCTCCAAGCTGTTGCCCGAATTGCCCACCATGCTCGAACTCGGCATCAACATGCAGGACGAGTCGAGCTGGTACGGCTTCTTCGCGCCCAAGGGCACGCCGAAGGCGATCATCGACAAGATCAATCGCGATCTGCAGAAAGTCATCGACTCTCCGGACATGCGCGAGCGCGAATTGCAGCTCGGCTACCGCTACATGGGCGGGCCGCCGGAGAAGCTCGCGCAGCACCTCAAGTCCGAGATTGCGAAATGGCAAGAGCTGGCCAAGAAGGACGCGTTCAAGTAACGGCGCGTTCGAGCGGCAGGGTCTGAGAAATGCCAGCGCCCTTGCAAGCGTTCCGCGCAATTTTTTTCGGGCTGTGCATCGCGCTCGGGTTGAGCGCGGGCGCGGCGGCGCAGGATTATCCGAGCCGCTCGGTCCGCCTGGTGATCGCGTTCTCGGCGGGCGGCGCGATCGACGTGCTCGGCCGCATCCTGGCGCTGAAGCTCACCGAGGCCTGGGGCCAGTCGGTGCTGGTGGAGAATCGCGCGGGCGGCGGCGGCAACATCGGCGCGGCCGCCGCGGCGCAATCCGCTCCCGATGGGCTGACGTTGCATCTTGGCGCGCAATCGCTGGCGGTGAACGCGACGCTAGCGCCGGTCGCGGGCTTCGACCCGGTGCGCGACTTCGAGCCGATCATGCTGGTGGCGAGCGCCCAGGACATCGTGCTGGTGGGACCGAACTCGCCATTCAGGACCATGAAGGACCTGGTCGATCACGCCAAGGCTCATCCGCGCAAGGTGACCTACGGCACGATCAGCAACGCGTCGAGCAGTCATCTCGCGGTCACGCTGCTGAGCGAGCTCACCGGCATCCGGCTGCAGCCGATCTACTACACGCAGTCTTCGCAGATGGCGACCGACGTGATGACCGGACGCGTCGATCTTCAGATGCCGACCACCGGCGCACACATTGGCAACGTCAATTCCGGACGAGTGCGCGCGCTCGCGGTGTCCGGTCACGCCCGCGCCGCGATGCTGCCCGATGTGCCGACCCTGATCGAGCAGGGCATCCGGTTCGAGGACGAAGCGAGCTGGTACGCGCTGTTCGCGCCCAAGGGAACGCCGAAGGACATCGTCGCCAAGATCAACCGCGACATGGAGCGCATCCTGGCGATGCCCGACGTCAAGGAGCGCGAGGCTCGGCTCGGCTTTCGCTTCATCGGCGGTTCGCCGGAGAAGCTCGCGCAATTCCTGCGCGACGAGATCGCCAAGTGGGCGAACGTGGTCAAGAGCCCGGCGTTCAGCGGGCAGTGAGAGACGGGTGGGGTGCAGAACACCCGCCTGCTTCAGAGCGTCAGGCCCTTCGCCTTGTAGACCGGCATCGCGGCGGGCGCGGCGAGGAACCGGATCAGCGCGCGCGCCGCATCCGGTTCCTTGGCGCCGACGGTGATGCCGCCGGAAATGACGGCAATCAATTGCAATTCCGCGGGCAGCAGGCCGATCATCTCGACGTCGGGATTCGACATCAGCTCCGACGCCAGTTGCAAGCCGATCTCGGCCTCGCCGCTCGCCACCAGCACGCTGACGCGGCCGTTCGGCCCGCCGGCCGCGAGTCTGGTTTTGGCCGTCACTTCGCTCGCGATGCCGAGCTTCTCGAACATCTTGAGCAGGTGCCCGGCCGTGATGCCGCCGCCGGCCGGCGCGGTGTGGCCGACCGTTTTCGCCGCGAGCAGCGCGCGCTTGAGCGCGTCGGCCGTCGAAACGTCCGGCTTCGGCGCGCCCTTGCGCACCGCGATGCCGATGCCGGTGCGCGCAATGTCGGTGGGGCCGGCCGCGACTTTGCCCTGCTTGATCAGCTCGCCGAGCACGCCGCTATCGACCACGATGAAATCCGCAGGCTCGCCGGCATTGAATTGCCGGGCGATACCTCCGGACGGCCCGTAGCCGATCGTCACCTTGTGCCCGCTGGCACGCTCGAACTGCGGCACGAGCTCGTCCATCGCCGCCTTCACCGCGGTGCTGATCAGGCCCTTGGTCTCCGCTGCATCCGCGCCGCTCATCATGGCGAGCGCGACGGCAGTGGCCGCTACGAAAATTCGCAAAGCTCGCATTCGCATGACTCGCCCCTTGCTCCGCTCACGCCGACTGATGACCCATTTTCTTGACCGCCGCGATCCCGGCCGGCGACCGCAGCACCTCGCCGACCGCCTTGGCCGCGCCGGCGTGCGTGGCGTTCGTCATCGCGCCGAGCGAGAACACGGTGTCGACCTGCAACTCGCCGGGCAGCGGTCCGACGATGTCGACGCCCGGAACCGCCATCAGCTCGGCGTTCTGCTGGATGCCGATCTCGACCTCGTTGCGCACCAGGAAAAACCCGACCAATCCCGCGGGACCGCCCGGGCCGAAGGTCAGCTTGCCTTTCATCGCGTCCCAGATGCCGAGCTGTTCGAATGCGCGCTGCACAATCCCGCCGCTCATTCCGCCGCCAACCGGATTGCTCATGCCGACCGACTTCGCTGCCAGCATCGCCTGCTTGAATTTTTCCGGTGTCGAGATGTCCGGCCGCGGCGCACCCGCGCGCACGCCGACCGCGATGCTCGACTTGGCGACGTCGTAGCGAATGCCCGGCACCAGTTTGCCTTGCCGGGTGAGGTCGCCGTGCGCAGCCGCGGTGATGATCGCGACGTCGGCCGCTTCGCCGTCGGCGACGCGCTGGGCGATCCGTGGCGAAGGCCCGTAGGCCGGATTGATCGTGTAGCCGGCTCGTTCCAGTTCGCCCGCCAGGGCGTCGAGCGTGGTCTTCATCGCCGTGGTGCTGAGCACCTTGATTTCGGTCGGCATTGTTGTGGCCTTATCCTTTCGTTGCATGACACTCCTATCACGGGCCGCGTGCAATTGCCTGTGTTCGGGATAGCCTGCCGAATGGTTGTGGCCGGACTTTCGGCCCTTCCGAGTTGATCACAGGCCGATCAACTTAACGGTAGCGGCGAGGACCCCCCGTTGCGCGGGCCCGGCGCGCATGGGAACAATTCGGACCGATTCAGGGTTATGATTCCGGTTTAGCCAGAGACGATTTCTTCTTCCTTATCCCCCAAGCGGAGTTGATGATGCCGCTCGCTGCCGCCTCCCTTGTTGAACGGGGGGATGCCGCCAAATCCGGCAACACCGACAATCTTCGGGCTCGCTGGGCGCAGGCATTCCATACCGTGCGCTCGGAGACCGAGCGCCGCGCCGCGCCGCTGTCGCCCGAGGACCAGGTGATCCAGTCGATGCCGGACGCAAGCCCGACGAAGTGGCACCGCGCGCACACCACATGGTTCTTCGAGCAGTTCCTGTTGAAGGATCATGTCGCGGGCTATCGCGCGTTCGACGAGCGGTTTGCGTATCTGTTCAACTCGTACTATGTGGCCGCCGGCCCGCGCCACGCGCGGCCGCAACGCGGCCTCGTCACGCGGCCGAATGCAGACGAAGTCGCGGCCTATCGCGCGCATGTCGATGCCGCGGTGGCGGCTCTCATCGACAATGCGGATCAAGAGACGCTGGCGAAGATCGTGCCGATCGTGGAGATCGGACTGCATCACGAGCAGCAGCACCAGGAACTGCTCCTGACCGACATCCTGCACGCCTTTGCGCAGAACCCGACCAGTCCCGCGTATGACGCGAACTGGCAGCCGCCGCAGACCGCGACCGGCGGCGAGGATTTCGCCGCGCTGTCGCAGGGCATTCACGTCATCGGCCATGCCGGCGACGGCTTCTGCTTCGACAACGAGCAGCCGGCGCATCAGACGCTGCTGCAGGACGTCGCAATCGCGCGCCATCTCGTCACCAACGGCCAATGGCTGGAGTTCATCGCGGACGGCGGCTACGGCAACCCGGCGCTGTGGCTGTCCAACGGCTGGGACGCCGTGCAGGCCGAGGACTGGACCGCGCCGGGCTATTGGCACAGCGAGGACGGCGCGTGGTTTTCGCTCACGCTCGGCGGCTTGCGGCCGGTCAACCCGGCGGCGCCGGTGTGCCATGTCAGCTACTACGAGGCCGACGCGTTCGCGCGCTGGGCCGGCAAGCACCTGCCGACCGAAGCCGAATGGGAGGTCGCAGCCCGCGCAGGGCTGCTCTGCGATGCCTTCGGCGTGGCGTGGCAATGGACCCGCAGCGCCTATCTGGCTTATCCGGGCTATCGCGCCGCCGAGGGCGCACTCGGCGAATACAACGGCAAGTTCATGATCAACCAAATGGTGCTGCGCGGCTCTTCGCTCGCGACGCCGGATGGCCATGCGCGGCCGAGCTATCGCAATTTCTTCCCGCCGCCGGCGCGCTGGCAATTCAGCGGCTTACGGCTCGCCGCATACGAGTAACGCGGCATGAACATGAGGCCTGTATCGTGAGCATGACGGCGCTGGCGCGCACTGCCCTTCCGGTCGAGCCGGATCATCGGGAGACGACGGCGTTCGCCGCCGACGTGGTCGCCGGGCTGACCGCGACGCCGAAGCGGCTGCCGCCGAAATATTTCTACGACATTACCGGCTCGGAGCTGTTCGAGAGCATCACCACCTTGCCGGAATATTATCCGACGCGCACCGAGCTCGGAATCCTCAACGAGCGCGCCAAGGATATCGCGGCGCTGATTCCTGCCGGCGCAGCCCTGATCGAATTCGGCAGCGGCGCCAGCACCAAGACCCGCATCGTGCTCAACGCCGCGAAAGGACTCGCGGCCTATGTGCCGGTCGACATTTCGGCCGAGTTTCTGATGCAGCAGGCCGAGACCTTGCGCGGCGAATATCCCGGCGTGGCGATGCTGCCGGTGGTCGCAGATTTCAGCAAGCCGTTCGAACTGCCGGCCGTGAGCCAGGGGATGCCGCGGGTCGGATTCTTTCCGGGATCGACCATCGGCAATTTCGAGCCGCACGAGGCCGCGGCCTTCCTGCGCCATGCGGGCGCCATTCTCGGGCCTGGCGCCACGCTCATCGTGGGCGTCGATCTGGTGAAGGACGAGAAGGTCCTGCACAAGGCCTACAACGACAAGCAGCACATCACCGCGAAATTCAATCTCAATCTTCTGACCCGGATCAACCGCGAACTTGGCGCGTGCTTCGATGTGAAGTGTTTCGAGCACCACGCGTTCTACAATCGCGAGCGCTCGCGCATCGAAATGCATCTCGCCAGCCTCAAGCGCCAGAAGGTGGTGGTGTGCGGCGAGCGGATCGAGTTCCGCGCCGGTGAGACCATCCACACCGAGAACAGCTACAAGTATTCGGTCGAATCGTTCGGCTGCCTGGCGCGCGGCGCGGACTGGACGCCGGTCGCGGTCTGGACCGACCGCGACAACTACTTCTCGGTGCATGCGCTGCAGATCAAGGGCGGTCCGCAAAGTCGTACGCCCGGCTGACGCGGGAGCGCGGACACGCCACAATATCACTATGCCGATTCGGGAAGCGGATCCCTGGCGCCTGCAATATTTCGCCGACGCGGTCTGTCCGGACGGCGTCGAAATTCCGACCGAAGACAGCGACGCCTGGCTGTGGAATCCGCGGCATCGCTGGGTCTATGACAAGATCGCGGTGGCGCTGAGCCAGGGCCTCGACGCCGGCCCGCACGGCACGCCGCCGCCGCGCTTTCCGGTGTTCTCCAAGCCGATCGTCAACCTGCGCGGCATGGGCGTCGGCAGCCGGCTCATCGGCGACGCCGCCGAATACGAGCAGCATTACACCGCGGGCCACATGTGGATGACGCTGCTGGAGGGAGAGCACGTCAGCACCGACGTGGCCGTGGTCGACGGCGCGCCGCAATGGTGGCGGCACGTCACCGGCGTTCCGGCAGGCGAGGGCACGTTCGATTTCTGGACCGTGCACGCCGCGCCTGACGAAACGCTGCAATCGCGATGCGCCGGCTGGATCGGAAACAATCTCGCGGGTTACACCGGCATCCTCAATCTCGAAACCATCGGCGGGACGATCATCGAGGCGCATCTGCGCATGAGCGATCAATGGCCCGATCTCAACGGTGCGGGCTGGGTCGCGGCGGTGATCGAGCTTTACGGCAAACAGGTTTGGACGTTCGCCGATCGCGGCCGCCGCCGCGGCTATAGCGTTGTGCTGTTCGGTCCGAAAGACCGCAGCTATCGCCATCCGCCGCGCGCGCTGGTCGATCAGGTTTTGCGCATGCCCGGGGTTTCCAGCGTGCAGATCACCTTCCACCAGGATCGTGATCCGGAATCGCACGCCATGCCGCCGGGCGGGTTCCGCCTCGCCATCGTCAACTGCTTCGATCTCGATGTCGGGCGGCAGGCGCGGGAAATGCTGCGGGAGTTTTTTCTGAACAGCTAAAGCAGCGGAAGACGAACGCCAACGTGACGGAACTGACTAGAACAAGGGCTCATCGGCGACCGTAATCACGATATTTCTTCCATTCGCTCCATGCGAACGGCCCGAGCTTCAATTCCTGCGCCAGTGTCCGTATTCGCTGCATGGCAGCCCGCGACCGTTCGATATCGTGCGACTGACTGACTGGCACGAGTTTCGCCACTGGTTTGCCCCGTCGCGTAATGATGATCTCCTCGCCGCATTCGACCTTGTCGAGCAGCGCCGACAATCGGTTCTTGGCTTCGGAAGCGCCGATCTCGTCCATCATCCACTCATCAGCTAGCCGGTAGGCTAGCTGATTGTGAGGAGCTTTCAACGCCCACAAATTGGCGGGGGCCCGGCGGTGTTCCCGCCGAGCCCCCTTATCAAATCAGCCGACCTGTAAGCCGGGTTCTGTATGGCCCGGGGCGCGAACCCCAGACGTGACGGCCATTCCTCTGCGACGCCGGTTACCCGGCGCCTGAAGCAACCTACCCGGACGGCGACCCGGACAAGGGTTGAGGCTTTCGCCCCGATGCCGTCCCTATTCGGTCTTGCTCCCGGTGGGGTTTGCCGTGCCGTCTCCGTTGCCGAAGACGCGGTGCGCTCTTACCGCACCGTTTCACCCTTGCCGCGACAAACAAGAACGCGCCGCGGCGGTCTGTTCTCTGTGGCACTGTCCCTGAGGCCTGTCCCTGCTTTCGCGGAGACAATCCCCGCCGGATGTTATCCGGCACCGTTTGTCCTGGAGCCCGGACTTTCCTCCCCGGCCACCTTTCGGTGATTGCCGGCGCGGCCGTCCAGTCGACTGACGCCCATAGGGATGGGGGCGGCGGACGACGGCGTCAAGAGCCTGGCCGTCAAGGGTTCTGGGGCTTCGCCAGCAAAGCCGCGCGCGCCGCGAGCAGCTTGCGCAGGGTTTCGCGGGTCGACGTGTCGGCCAGGCCGTCGACCTGTGCGGGCCGGAAATGGCGCTGGAAGGCAGTGACCACGTCCTTGGTGATCTCGTCGTACTGACCCGATACCTCGACGCCGTAGCCGTATTCCGCAAGCGATGCCTGCAATTCCTTGACGGTGTCGCCGCTGTCACCCGGAATCAGCGACAGCCAGTCGGTGATGGCCACGGGTTCGACCCACAGCCCGACACCGGACTCGGCAAACAGCCGCCAGGGAAATTTCTCGCCGGGATCGCGCTTGCGGCTGGGTGCGACGTCGGAATGCGCGAGCACGCGGTCGCGGCGAATCTGGCGGCGCGCGATGATGCCGCGGCATAGCGTGATCGTGGCTGCGATCTGGCGCTTGCCGAACTCCGGATAGCCGAAATCGTGGCCGGGGTTGGCGATCTCGATCCCGATCGAACGGGCGTTGATGTCGGTCGCGCCTTCCCACGAGGATATGCCCGCATGCCACGCGCGCCGTTCCTCAGGCACGAGCTGCACGATGCTGCCGCTCTCGAACACCATGTAGTGCGACGATACCCGCGCTTCCGGATCGCAGAGTCGCTGGAGCGCGGCGTCCGCGCTCTCCATTCCGGTGTAGTGCAGCAGGATGATGTCGGGAGGGGCCGTGCGCTCGTCGTGATTGGGCGAAGGCACGACGCGTTCGACAACGCTCGAATGTGTCGGAAACTCGGTCATTGGTCTCGATATCAATTCCAGAAGGAGTCCAGATAATAAGAAACAAATGTTAACGGAAGTAGGGCCGTGCGGCGTCGTGCGCGTCTGTCAGGCAGCGGACAAAAGCATCGGCCCAGGCCCGGAACGTTTCCGGATGCCTGGGCCGATCACACCACTGATACTCTACGCTACGAACTTGCGTGCACCGGCTTACTTGCTGGCCGGAGCCGGCCGCGCCGGCATGTTGCCACCCGCGCCGGTCGTGGCGCGCGGCGCAGTGTAGCGCTCGAAGTTCGCCGCCTGCTTCAACTGATCCTTGGTCGCGGCAACCTTCAGCTTGATGTCGGACGGATCGTTGGCGTTGCTGCCCGGCTGAACGGTGATCTGGTTCGGCGGGATTGCCACTTCCTTGGCGCCCATGCCCAGGAAGCCGCCCACGCTGATAATCACAGCCTCGACCTTGCCGGCCTTGTCGAACAGGAGATCGCTGACGTCGCCGATCTTCTCGTTGTCGGAGCCAAGGACATCCGTGCCCTTGAACTTCGAGGCCAGCCACTGATCGGGCTTCTGCGAGTTCACGAACTGCATGGAACTGGAAGCCGCGGGGGCGACAGCCGTCGAGCCGGCTGAAGGCGCGCTGGCCTTCATATCGGGAGCCGGCGCCGGAGTGGTCGCGGCAGGCGGGGAGCTCGCGGGCGGGCTGGCCGGCGGGCTGCTCTGCGCGATGGCGGAACCGATCATGAGGCCGCTGACGGCCGTCGTGATCATGAGTTTCTTGAGCATTATCGAGACTCCTTTGGATCCATGGAAAGCAGACTCCCCTCGTGAGTGTTAACGCGCCAGGACAACGCCTGTTCCGCATTTTGGCGAGGATGTAACGACGTGCCGGCGGCTTCCTGACGCGCTGCGATGCGAGACAAAACCTGGATTCGCGATCGCCGCGCGGTCTCTAAAAGGCGCCGAACTGTGGGCGGGTTCCCTTGCGGAACTTGGCGTTTCGGCTCGGGCGGCATCGTTTGCAAACGATTCCTTAATCTTAAACGTCATTAATCCGTTGCAGGGGATTGGCGCTCGGCCGGGCGCTTTTCCGCCCGTGGCGGCACGGACGTCCATTGCATCCATGACACCCCGCGATCTTCCGAAAATGATGCGTAAGCGACTGGGGTTGCAAGGATATCGGTTGGCTGGCGCCGAGGGTGGCGCGCCGGTTCGGCTGCGCGGCGTGGGCGACCTGATGCCGGCGATCGAGGCAGCCGGCGTGCACGCCCGACGCCGCGACGTCCGCAGGTTGCGGCCTCACGTTCCAACTCAACGAATTTCGAATCTGGGAGCCGGGCCGGTTCCGCGCGCGATTCGCGAAGGCCACTGCGATCTCGCGCGCATCATGGAAACGTCCGGGCTCCGAGAGAGCGGCGGAAGATCCGCTCAGAGCACGGGGATGGCGGCGGGCAGCGGGGGTTCCTCCACCGCTGGCGGACTGGCCCGCCACGTTCCCGTGCTCGTTCGTTCCGCGGTCGATCAGCTCAACGTCCGCGACGGCGGCGTCTATATCGACGGCACGTTCGGCGCGGGCGGCTACACCGGGGCTATTCTCGATGCCGCCGACGCGCGCGTCATCGGCATCGATCGCGACCGCACCGCGATCGCCCACGGCGCAGGTCTGGTCCAGATGGCCGCCGGCCGGCTTGTGCTGGTCGAGGAGCGGTTCTCCGAACTCGAATCGGTCGCGCAACGGCTGGGCCACGCCGGCGTCGACGGCGTGGTGCTCGATCTCGGCGTGTCGTCGATGCAGCTCGACACCGCCGAGCGCGGATTTTCGTTCCGTCTCGACGGCCCCCTCGACATGCGCATGGGCGGCGACGGACCGAGCGCTGCGGAGGTGGTTGCGCTTGCCTCCGAGCGCGACCTGACTGCGATCATCTCCACGCTTGGCGAGGAGCGCTTCGCGCGCCCGATCGCCCGCGCCATCGGGAAAGCACGCCAGACCGCGCCGATCGTCACCACCCGCGCTCTGTCCGACATCATCACCCGCGTCGTCCATCCACGCCCAGGTCTGATCCATCCGGCAACCAGGACGTTCCAGGCGCTGCGAATCTTCGTCAACGAGGAGCTTGCCGAGCTGACCGCGGCGCTGGACGCCGCCGAACGCATCCTCAAACCCTCGGGCCGGCTGGTGGTGATCGCCTTCCATTCCCTCGAGGACCGTATCGTCAAGACGTTCCTCACCGATCGCGGCCGCGCCGCCGGCGTCTCGCGTCATCGGCCCGACCTGGAAGCTCCCGCGCCGACGTTTCGTATCATCACCAAGAAGCCGTTGGTGGCGGACGAAGCCGAAACCGCTGACAACCCGCGGGCGCGCTCGGCCAAGCTGCGGGCAGCCGAACGGACGGCGGCGCTGCCGCATGCGGACCAGGACGCGCCGCTGCTGCCGCGCCTGCCGTCGCTCGACGACGTCGTGAAGGGAAGGTGAGCATGCGCCTTCTCAATTTCTGCGTGCTCGCCCTGCTGATCTTCGCTGCGGCTTACGTCTACGAGATCAAGTTCGAATCGACGCTGCGCGCCGAGCGCGTCGCCAAGATGCGCGGCGACATTCGGCGCGAGCGCGATGGCATTGCGGCGTTGCGCGCGGAATGGGCGCAGCTCGAAAATCCGGCGCGCGTCCAGGGTCTGGTGCGGCGCCATCTGCCGTTGCGCCCGCCCGAGACGATGCAATTCGATGCGCTCGACCGCCTGCCGGAAAAGCCGCCGCAGATCGTGCAGCCGCCGGTCGAGGACGCCATCGCTTCGATGATCGAGAATCCCGATACCGAATCCACCGGCAGCGTGCCGGAACAGCCGGAGGCCCGGTGACCATGCACGCCGTGGCCGAACCCGCGCCCGAATTGCACGAAGCCCTGCCGATCGCGCCGCCTGTGGAACCGTGGCGTCGGCGGCTGGTGCGTACGCTGCTCTACGGCCAGAACGTCGACCGGGCCGCCAAGGCGAAGGCGCGCGTCGGACTGGCTATTCTGGCGTTTACCCTGGTCTATGCGGTGATCGCCGGCCGCCTGGTGATGTTCGCCGTGTCGCCGGAAAGCCACATCGTGCGCCGCGCCGGATCGGGGGACCGGGTCGCCACCGCGCGGCCGGACATCCTCGACCGCAATGGAAAAATCCTCGCGACCGACGTGCGCATGCCGTCACTGTTCGCCGAACCCCGCCGCATCATCGATCTCGACGAGGCGGTCGAACTGCTGACCGCCGTGCTGCCCGACCTCGATGCCGCCGATCTGCGCGAGCGGCTCAACACCAAGCGCGGCTTCATCTGGGTCAAGCGCGAGATCACGCCCAAGCAGCAGCAGGAAATTCACCGGCTCGGCCTGCCGGGCGTGGGCTTCCTCTCGGAGAACAAGCGCACCTATCCCAACCACGCCGAAGTCTCCCACGTCATCGGCCACGTCAACATCGACAACCAGGGCATCGCCGGCCTGGAGAAATGGGTCGATGGGCGCGGCCTCGCGGCGCTGCATATGGCGGGCTTTGCGACCGACCGCTTGCAGAAGCCGATCGAGCTGGCGCTCGATCTGCGGGTCCAGCACGCGCTGCGCGACGAACTGATCTTCGCGGCCGAGAAATACAAGGCCAAGGCCGCCGCCGGCATCGTGTCCGACGTGCGCACCGGCGAGATCATCTCGATGATTTCGCTGCCGGACTACGACCCCAACAGTCCCAAGCAGGCCAACGATCCGCTGCGCATCAACCGTCTGACGACCGGTGTGTTCGAACTCGGTTCGACGTTCAAGGCGCTGACCGTCGCGATGGCGCTCGACTCCGGCAAGGTGAACCTCAATTCGTCGTTCGACGCGCGCGGTTCGCTGCGATACGGCAAGTTCAACATCGGCGACTACCACGGCCAGAACCGCATCCTGACCGTGCCGGAGGTCTTCACCTATTCGTCGAACATCGGCACCGCGCGCATGGCGCTCGCCATGGGCGTGGAGCACCACAAGTGGTTCTTGCGGAAGATCGGCCAGCTCGACCGTCTGCGAACCGAATTGCCGGAAAGCGCCGAACCGATCGTACCCAAGCGCTGGGGCGAACTGAACACCGTCACCATCGCCTTCGGTCACGGCCTGTCGGTCGCGCCGCTGCAGGCGGTCGCGGGCATCAACGCGCTGATGAACGGCGGCTGGTTGATTCCGCCGACCTTCCTCAAGCGCAGCGAGGAAGAGGCGCGCAAGCTTGCCCGGCAGGTGGTCAAGCCCGAGACCAGCGAGAAGATGCGCTTCCTGATGCGGCTGAACGCCGAGAAGGGCTCGGCGCGCAAGGCCGAGGTCGCCGGCTACTACGTCGGCGGCAAGACCGGCACCTCGGAAAAGGTGATCGGCGGACGCTATTCGAAGACCAAGCTGCTGACGACCTTCACCGCCGTGCTGCCGGCCGACCAGCCGCGCTACCAGGTGCTGATCATGCTGGACGAGCCGCAGGGTTTGCCGGAGACCCACGGCTACGCCACCTCCGGCTGGAACGCCGCGCCGACCGCCGGCAAGGTAATCGCCCGCATCGCCCCGATGCTCGGGATCGAGCCGCGATTCGATTTGCCGCCGGCCGAACAACTCATTCTGGCCAAATCTCCGCGGTAGCTTCAGCTTCGCGGCTGGCAAGGTCCGCGCCGGGCGCTTTGGCCGGGTGTTGAATTGTCCGGGACTCGGATAAACCGAGCGTGGGCATTGGGGCGGGGCGACGCCGCTATCGGGAATTCCGTGGTTTTCGGATCAACATGAAGCTTGCCGAACTCCTGACCGATTCCGCCACGTTCGATGCGCGCACCGGCGCGCTTGAGGTCGGCGGCGTGACCGTGGACAGCCGCGCCGTCAAACGCGGCGACGTGTTCGTGGCGGTGCCGGGCAGCAAGGCGGACGGCCTGTCGTTCGTTCCGCAAGCTTTGTCCGCGGGTGCGGCGGCCATCGTCGCCGAGCGCGCGCCTGACGCGCTGCCAGGGGGCGCGGTTTTTGTCAGGGTCGAGAACGCGCGCCGCGCGCTCGCGCTCGCGGCGGCCCGGCTCTACCCGCGGCAGCCCGGAATCATCGCAGCGGTGACCGGCACCAGCGGCAAGACCTCGGTCGCGGCCTTCACACGCCAGATATGGGCTGCGCTCGGCCATCAGGCGGCGAGCGTGGGCACCATCGGCGTGGTGACGCCGAAACGCGAAGTCTACGGTTCGCTCACCACGCCCGATCCCGTGGCGCTTCACAAGACGCTCGACGAACTGGCCGGCGAAGGCATCACGCATCTGGCGATCGAGGCGTCGTCGCATGGCCTCGATCAGCATCGGCTGGACGGTGTGCGCGTGGCGGCCGGCGGCTTCACCAATCTGTCGCGCGATCATCTCGATTATCATCCGACCGTCGAGGCATATCTCGCGGCCAAGCTCCGGCTGTTCGAAACGCTGGTGCTCGACGGCGGCACCGCGGTGATCGACGTCGACCACGAGCATTCCGATGCGGTGGTCGCGGCCGCGAAGGCGAGAGGGCTGAAGCTCCTGACTGTCGGCTCCAAGGGCGACGGCATTCGCCTGGTCGAGGCCGGCATCGACGGCTTCGCCCAGAAGCTCACCGTCGAGCATGGCGGCAAGCGGTATACGCTCCGCCTCCCGCTGGTTGGCGGCTTCCAGATCGAGAATGCGCTGGTTGCGGCCGGGCTCGTCATCGCCACCGGCGGGGCTCCCGCGCCGGTGTTTGCCGCGCTCGGAACCCTGCAGGGCGCCAAGGGCCGGCTCGATCTGGTCGGCGAACGCAACGGCGCGCCGATTTTCGTCGATTACGCCCACAAGCCCGACGCGCTCGAAAAGGCGCTGGAGGCGCTGCGGCCCTACGTGAAGCGCGAATTGGTCGTGGTGTTCGGCTGCGGCGGCGATCGCGATATCGGCAAGCGGCCGCTGATGGGCGCGATCGCCGTGGACAATGCCGACCGCGTCATCGTCACCGACGACAATCCGCGCAGCGAAAATCCTACAGCGATCCGGGCGGCGATCCTCAAGGCTGCGCCGGGCGCGGCCGAGGTCGGCGACCGCCGCGAGGCGATCCACAGCGCCGTGAAATCGCTGGAGCGGGGCGATGTGCTGCTGGTCGCCGGCAAGGGTCATGAAACCGGCCAAATCATCGGCGACCGGACGCTGCCGTTCAGCGACCACGAGGCGGTCGAGGCGGCGATCCAGGAGGCGGGAGCATGAGCGGGGCGCTATGGACGGTCGAGGCGATGGCCGCCGCCATGCGCGCGGAGCGCCACGGCGCGCTGCCGTCCGGCATCGCCGGGCTTTCCATCGACACTCGGACCATCAAGGCCGGCGCGGCGTTCTTCGCCATCCAGGGCGACGTCCGCGACGGTCATGATTTCGTGCAAGCCGCGCTGCAGGCCGGCGCCGGGCTTGCGGTGGTCGCCAAGAATAAACGATCGGATTTCGGCGCTGATGCGCCGTTGATCGCGGTGGACGACGTGCTCGAAGGCTTGCGCGATCTCGCTCGCGCGGCGCGGTCGCGCAGCGCGGCCAAATTCATCGGCGTCACCGGTTCGGTCGGCAAGACCGGCACCAAGGAAGCTCTGCGGCTGGCGCTGACGCCCGAAGGCGAGACCCACGCTTCGGCCGCCTCCTACAACAATCACTGGGGCGTCCCGCTGTCGCTGGCGCGCTGTCCCGCCAGCGCAAGCTTCGCCGTGCTGGAAATGGGCATGAATCACGCCGGCGAGATATCGCCGCTGACCAAGCTGGTGCGCCCGCATGTCGCCATCGTCACCACCGTCGAGCCGGTGCATCTGGAATTTTTCGGCACGCTGTCGAAGATTGCCGACGCCAAGGCGGAAATCTTCGAAGGCATCGAGCCCGGCGGCGCGGCGGTCATCAATCGCGACAACTCGCAATTCTCCCGGCTGCAGAAGGCCGCCAAGGCCGCCAACGTTTCGCGGATCGTTTCGTTCGGCGAGCACGCCAAGGCCGAGGCCCGGCTGATCAAGTACGCGTTGCAGGCCGACTCGTCGACCGTGCAGGCCCGCATTCTCGGCACCGACGTCACTTACAAGCTTGGCGCGCCCGGCCGTCATCTGGTGATGAATTCGCTCAGCGTTCTGGCCGCCGTCGCGCTCACCGGCGCCGACCTCGCGCTGGCGGCGCTGGCGCTTGCCAATCTTGCGCCGGCCACCGGCCGAGGCGCGCGCGCGACGCTCAACCTGCCGGGCGGCACCGCGCTGCTGATCGACGAGAGCTACAACGCCAACCCGGCTTCGATGCGCGCGGCGATGGCGCTGCTCGGCCAGGCGCCAGTCGGACCGCGCGGCCGCCGCATTGCGGTCCTGGGCGACATGCTGGAACTCGGCGCCAAGGGTTCCGAGCTGCATCGGGGCCTGAGCGAGGCGGTCGCGGCCAACGCCGTCGATCTCGTGTTCTGTTCCGGACCGCTCATGCACAGCCTTTGGAACGCTCTTCCCTCCGAGCGGCGGGGCGGCTATGCCGAGACATCCGCGGCGCTTGAGGCCGAAGTGTTGGGCGCCGTGCGCGCCGGCGACGCGGTCATGGTCAAGGGCTCGCTCGGCTCGAAGATGGGGCCCATCGTCAAGTCGCTCATTCGTCAGTATTCCAGCAACAGCGCCGTCGCGGCGCCCGCTCAAGGTTGATCCGATGTTTTATTGGCTGGCCGATCTGTCTGGCACGGTCTCCTTCTTCAACCTGTTCCGTTACCTCACGGTGCGGACCGGCGGCGCGATGATGACCGCGCTGGTGTTCGTGTTCCTGTTCGGTCCGTGGATCATCGATCATCTGCGGCTGCGGCAGGGCAAGGGCCAGCCGATCCGCGCCGACGGACCGCAATCGCATTTCAGCAAGGCCGGCACGCCGACCATGGGCGGGCTGATGATTTTGCTGGGAATCGTGGTCGCCACTCTACTGTGGGCCAATCCGCGCAACCCCTATGTCTGGATCGTGCTCGCGGTCACGCTCGGCTTCGGCCTCGTGGGATTCTACGACGACTATCTGAAGGTGACGAAGCAGAGCCACCGCGGCTTCGCCGGTCGCACGCGCATCGGCATCGAGCTGTTGATTGCGTTGGCCGCATGCCTTGCGATCGCGCAGCTTGGGCGTCCGCATTTTGCGACCTCGCTGGCGTTTCCGGTGTTCAAGGAGATGATCGTCGATCTCGGCTGGTTCTTCCTGGCGTTCGGCGCCTTCATCATTGTCGGCGCCGGCAATGCGGTGAACCTGACCGACGGACTTGACGGACTCGCCATCGGGCCGGTGATGATCGCGGCCGCGAGCTTCCTCGGTATCTCCTATCTCTCCGGCAACGCGGTGTTCGCCGACTATCTGCAGATCCACTATGTCGCCGGCACCGGCGAACTGGCCGTGCTGTGCGGCGCGGTGATCGGCGCGGGTCTCGGTTTCCTCTGGTTCAACGCGCCGCCGGCTTCGATCTTCATGGGCGACACCGGATCGCTGGCGCTTGGCGGGCTGATCGGTACGGTGGCGGTCGCGACCAAGCACGAGATCGCGCTGGCGATCATCGGCGGTTTATTCGTGCTGGAGGCGGTGTCGGTGATCGTGCAGGTTGCTTCATTCAAGCTCACCGGCAAGCGCGTATTCCGGATGGCGCCGATCCATCATCACTTCGAGCAGAAGGGCTGGACCGAGCCGCAGATCGTGATCCGGTTCTGGATCATCTCCATCGTGCTGGCGCTCGGCGGGCTCGCCACGCTCAAGCTGCGATGATCCCCGTCACATCCTTCGCCGGAAAGAGGGTCGCGGTGTTCGGCCTCGGCGGCTCGGGGCTGGCGAGCGCACAGGCGCTGGTGGCCGGCGGCGCGAACGTCGTCGGCTTCGATGACAGCACCGCGGGCCTCGACAAGGCGCAGACCGCCGGCATCGCGACCGCCGACCTCCGGCGGATCGACTGGTCGACGATTTCTGCGTTGTTGCTCGCGCCTGGCGTGCCGCTGACGCATCCGGCGCCGCACTGGACCGTCGGCATGGCGGCCGCGGCCGGCGTCGAGGTTATCGGCGACATCGAGCTCTATTGCCGCGAGCGACGGCGCGTTGCGCCAGACTCGCCGTTCGTCGCCATCACCGGCACCAATGGCAAATCCACCACCACGGCGCTGATCCATCATCTGCTGATGGCGGCGGGCCGCTCGGCCGATCTCGGCGGCAACATCGGCACGGCGGTGCTCACGCTTGCGCCCCCGCGCTCGGGTCACGCGCATGTGGTCGAGTGCTCGTCCTACCAGATCGATCTTGCGCCCTCGCTCGATCCTCGTGTCGGCGTTCTCATCAATGTCAGCGAGGACCATCTCGACCGTCACGGCACGCTGGAGAACTATGCCGCGGTCAAGGAGCGTCTGGTCGTGGGCGTGCAGCCTCAAGGAACGGCCATCGTCGGCGTCGACGACAACTGGTGCCAGGCGGCCGCCGACCGGATCGAGCGCAACGGCACGAGCGTCCTGCGTGTCTCGGTGCGCCGCCCGCTGTCCGATGGCATCTATGTCGAGGGCGACCGGATCGTGCGCGCCTCCGGCGGCAGCGCGGAACTCGTCGCAAAGCTCGGCGGCATCGGCTCGCTGCGCGGGCTGCACAATGCGCAGAACGCGGCCTGCGCGGCCGGCGCCGTGATGGCGCTTGGTCTCGAGGCGGCGACCATTCAGGCGGGCATGCGCTCGTTTCCGGGGCTGGCGCACCGCATGGAGCAGGTCGGGCGCAAGGGGGCGGTGCTGTTCGTCAATGACTCCAAGGCCACCAACGCCGACTCATCGGCGCAGGCTCTGGCGTGTTTCTCCGACATTTTCTGGATCGCCGGCGGCAAGCCGAAGACCGGCGGCATCGTTTCGCTCGCGAACTTTTTTCCGCGCATCCGGAAGGCCTATCTGGTCGGCGAGGCGGCGGAGGAGTTCGCCCGAACTCTGGAGGGTAAGGTTCCTTACGAGATTGTCCGCACGCTCGATCGCGCTGTTGCGGCATCGGCCCGCGATGCGGATGCCTCCGCGCTCAAGGAGCCGGTGGTGCTGCTGTCGCCGGCCTGCGCGTCGTTCGACCAGTATCCGAATTTCGAGGTGCGCGGCACCGCGTTCCGCGACCTCGTGCTGGCGCTGCCGGGCCTGCAACGAATCTGACGCTCAAGTGTCGAAACGGAAGTCGAACAGCATGAACCACTGTTCGAGGTGTTTGAGCACGATCGGTTCGACCAGGGCATCGAGCTTGGCGACGTTCGCGGCGAGATCGGCTTCGGCATCGCCGGAGTCGACGAGATCCACCGGCGGCAGGAAATTAACGTCGAAGTATGCGCCGCCGCGGCGGACCGAATAGACCGGGATCACGACGGCGTTGCTCATACGCGCCATACGCGCCACGTTGGCGATATTGCCCTGCAATTTGAGCGGGCGTCCGAACGACGGCGCGTGAACGTGGCCGTGCATGAATTCATCGATGAACATCACCAGAACCGATTTGCGGGCGAGCAAAGCGCGATACGCCGGCAGCGCGCCGGCACGCCACGGCGGCGCCAGCGTGATGCCGCATCGCTTCCGTGAGATACGGAGAATGGCGTGCTCGAACCGGTTGCCCTGGGGCTGGTAGATCAGGGTTGTTGGATGCCCGAGCCCGACCAGCGTCGGCCAGATTACCTCCCAGTTTCCGGTGTGAACGCCCAACACCAGCACCGGGCGACCGCTCGCCCGCGCGGTCGCCACGTGCTCTGCCCCTTCGACCGCGATCCGGCCGGCGGCCCACAAGCGGTCAATGACCGCGAACTCCATGACGACCCGCCCGATATTCTGCCAGGCGCTGTCTCGCACCCCATGAGGCAATGCCGGATCGGTTCCGTCCGGCTTGAGACGCGTCCAGTTCTCGCGCAGCCGCGTGCGTTGACCGTCGAACTGCCTGCTGTAGCGCCCGGCGATGTTGCCGAACCGCGCGCCCAACGCCGAGCAGGCGTCGATCGGCAACGCTCGGGCGGCGTAGTGCGTCGCGAACCGATACAGGCCGGTGAGCGGATCGAAGATCCAGTATTGGACGGCGCGCCGCCTGCGATCCCGTTCGGCCCATAGCCAGCGCAGCGGGGGAACGTCCTCAGCCATGACCGAACGGACAGGCCGCGGCTGGCGCAGCCACGACGGCTTCGGCGGATTGCGGTGCCGCGCGCCGCCTGTGCAGGGTCATCGGCAGGTCGTCGCCGGGGCGCAGCGACACCCGGCAGACCGGCTCGACCACGTGGCCGGGCTTAAGCTGCAGCTTGAACTGCTTCGCCAGCGTCGCCACGCACAGGATCGCCTCGGTCAATCCGAACGCCATGCCGGCGCAGATCCGCGGCCCGATGCTGAACGGCACATAGGCCCACTTGGACGGCGCGCCGCTGCCGCCCGCCAGGAAACGTTCCGGAACGAAATGGTCCGGCTTGTCCCAAAGCCCTTTTTTCCGGTGCAGCAGATACGGCACCACGATCACGATCGAGCCCTTGGGCACGTGCCGGCCTGCGATGGTCTCGTCGGTCAGCGCTTCGCGCCCGAGCAGCGGAATCGGCGGAAAGAGCCGAAGCGTCTCCTCGATGATGGCGCGTGTATAGGCCAGCTTTGGCACGTCGGCGAGCGATCGCCGAGCACGCTGTCGATCTCGTCGTGCAGGCGCGCCTCCACGGCCGGCACCTGCGAGATCAGGAACCAGGCGAACGCCAGCGTGCTTGCGGTGGTTTCATAGCCGGCCATGAAGATGACGACGGCCTCGTTGCGCAGCGCCTCGTTGCTCAAGGGCTCGCCGGTCTCCTCGTCGCGCGCATCGATCAGCCGGCCGATGACCGAAATTTCGCCTGAGTTCTTGCGGGCGCGGTAGTCCGCGATGATGTCGTCCAGCACGCGCTGGATGCGCTTGGTCGAGCGCCGGACCGCCGGACGGCGGAACCGCGGCAGCCAGTCCGGCAGGCCGAATGCCGAGGGCAGGTCGACCAGGCTGACAGTGCGCTGGAACTCGGTAAATCCCTCGACGATGGCGGTTGCGCGCTCGTGTCCGAGGTTCTGCCCGAACACCGTGCGGCAGATAATCTCGGCGGTCAGTTGCGACATCTCCGACAGAACGTCGATGGTCGCGCCCTCGGGCAGGCGGCGCCAGCGCTTTATCATGTCGCGCGCGGTGTTGGTCATCACCGGCGCGAATTCGGAGAGGCGGGACACGTGGATGATTGGCGAAACGATCCGCCGCCGCTTGCGCCAGGTTTCGCCCTCGCTGATGAACAGCCCGTCGCCGATCAGCGGCTGAAGCATGTGGCGCATCGTCGGGCTTTTGCGCTCGAAGTTCGAATTGTGCGTGCTGAACGCGTATTGCACCGTTTCCGGCGTGTTGCAGATGAAAATCTGCTTCGCGAGAATCTTGGCCGCGACGAAATCGTATCGGAAGGCGGCCTCCGGCCAAGCCCCCATCAGGTTCCGGCGTCCGAGCCAGAAACGCTGCCACGCCGTCGGCTCTTCGGGCAGCCGTTTCGGAAACGGCGGAATGAACTCGCTCAAGACGTCGTCTCCGGCGAATCCTGACGTCGCCATCTCCACAAATCACTATGCATTGGAACGCAAAGGGGTTCAACGCCGCCGGAGGCATTGAAACAGCCCAAAGCAGCCGCCAGGCGGTTCCTCCCGAAATCTTAACATCCTGGAAACCATGGCCGGGCAGGAATAGCGCTGGGACGCCGCCTGCTTCGGGGAATCCATGGTTTCGCGCGCGCAACGCACGCCGTTCGGCGATTGGTGGTGGACGATCGACCGGCTCACGCTCGCGGCGATCGTCGTGCTCATGCTTGGCGGCATCATCCTCTCGCTCGCGGCGAGTCCTCCGGTCGCGGCGCGGCTGAACCTCGAACCATTCCATTTCGTCAACCGGCACGTGCTGTTTCTGGTGCCGGCGATCCTGGTTTTGCTGACCGTCTCGGTGCTCCCACCGCGGCACATCCGGCGCCTGGCGCTCGTGGTGTTCATCGTCAGCGTCGTTCTGGTTGCGGCGACCCCGATTTTCGGCGCCGAGATCAAGGGCGCTCGCCGCTGGCTGGTGATCATGGGCGTCAACATCCAGCCCTCGGAGTTCCTGAAACCCGCATTCGTGATCCTGACCGCGTGGCTGTTCGGCGAATCGGCGCGCCGGCCGGAAATGCCGGCCAACACCGTCGCGCTCGGCCTGCTGATGCTGGTCGTGTCGCTGCTCGTGCTGCAGCCCGATTTCGGCCAGACCATGCTGATCGCGCTGGTGTGGGGCGCGCTGTTCTTCATGGCCGGGATGCGGCTGATCTGGGTGGCGGGGCTCGGCGGCGTGGCCGCGGTCGGGTTGGTCGGAGCCTATTTCACCGTCCCGCACGTGGCGCGTCGCATCAAGCGGTTCATCGATCCGTCATCCGGCGACACCTACAACATCGACTATGCGCTGGAATCCTTCGCGCGCGGCGGCTGGCTGGGCCGGGGCCCCGGCGAGGGCACGCTCAAGCGCACGCTGCCTGAAGGCCATACCGATTTCATCTTCGCCGTGGCGGCCGAGGAGTTCGGCATCGTGCTGTGCCTCGTGCTGGCCGCGCTGTTCGCCTTCATCGTGATCCGCGCCCTGCGGAATGCGCTTCATAACGAGGACCCGTTCACGCGTTTTGCGGTTTCGGGACTTGCGATCCTGTTCGGCCTCCAATCGGCGATCAACATGGCGGTCAACCTGCATCTCATGCCGGCCAAAGGCATGACGCTGCCGTTCGTCTCCTACGGCGGCTCCTCGATGATCTCGCTGGCCTACGGCATGGGTATGCTGCTGGCGCTCACGCGCGACCGCCCGCTCGCCGAAATGATGGCGAGCCGCGACGCCTACGCCATGCGGAGCCCGGCGTGACCACCAAGGGCGGCGTGCTTGTCGCCGCCGGCGGGACGGGCGGCCATCTGTTTCCCGCCGAGGCGCTGGCCGCGGCCTTGGGCAAGCGCGGCATCCATGTCCAGCTTGCGACCGACGGCCGTGCGAAACGCTACAGCGACAACTTTCCCGCCGATGCGATCCATGTGATCCCGAGTGCGACCATTCGTGGCCGCGATCCGCTTTCGCTCGCCAGGACCGGCATCATCCTGACCTATGGCCTGACCAAGGCCTGGCTGAAGCTGTCGTCGTTGCGGCCGGCCATCGTGGTGGGCTTCGGCGGCTATCCGACGTTGCCGCCCCTGCTGGCTGCGACGTTGCGCGGCATCCCGACCATTATTCACGAGCAGAACGGCGTGATGGGACGCGCCAATCGCTTGCTGGCCCCGCGGGTCACCGCCATCGCGACGAGTTTTCCGGGTGTGCTCGACAAGGATCGTGCGCTGGCCGCCAAGGCGACCCGCACCGGCAATCCGGTGCGGCCCGCGGTCGTGGCGGCGGCGGCAACGCCCTACGTGCCGCCGGACGCCGCCGGGCCGCTGCACCTTCTGGTCTTCGGCGGCAGCCAGGGCGCGCGCGTGATGTCGGAGATTGTGCCCCCAGCGATCGAGCGGCTCGAGCCGCGTCTGCAGATGCGGCTCAACGTGGTGCAGCAGGCTCGCGAGGAGGATCTCGCGGAGGTCCGCCGGATCTATGCGCGGGCGGGCGTCGCGGCCGAAGTCGAGCCGTTTTTCAGCGATCTGCCGGCGCGGCTCGCGGCCAGCCAGCTCGTCATCTCGCGGTCCGGCGCCTCGACCGTGGCGGAACTGGCTGCTATCGGCCGGCCCGCCATCCTGGTGCCGTTGCCGCATTCGCTCGATCAGGACCAGCGCGCCAACGCCGGTGTGTTGGAACAGGCGGGCGGCGCGATCCGCCTTGATCAGGCCGAATTCACCCCCGACAGACTGGCGGCGGAAATCGGCGCGCTCGCCGCCGACCCCGCGCGTCTTTTAAGCATGGCTGCGGCGGCACGGTCGGCCGGCGTCCTCGACGCCGCCGAGCGGCTGGCCGATCTGGTGCTTCATGTTGCGGGTGTGATACCGCCTCTGCGCTGATCCTCGGAGATGATTTGAATGAAGCTGCCGCGCGACATCGGGCCGATCCATTTCGTCGGGATCGGAGGCATCGGCATGAGCGGCATCGCCGAGGTGCTGGTCAATCTCGGCTACATGGTGCAGGGCTCGGACGTCGCCGATAGCGCCAACGTCAAGCGCCTGCGCGAGAAGGGCATCAAGGTCGCGATCGGCCACGCGGCGGAGAACGTCAACGGCGCCCACGTGCTGGTGGTGTCGTCGGCGATCCAGCGTGATAATCCGGAACTGGTCGCGGCGCGGGAAAAGCGGCTGCCGGTGGTTCGCCGCGCCGAGATGCTGGCCGAGCTGATGCGGCTGAAAAGCTGCGTCGCTGTCGCCGGCACGCACGGCAAGACCACCACGACCTCGCTGGTCGCCTGCCTGCTCGATGCCGGCAACTTCGATCCGACCGTCATCAACGGCGGCATCATCAACGCCTACGGCACCAATGCGCGGCTCGGCGACGGCGACTGGATGGTGGTAGAGGCCGACGAATCCGACGGCACATTCCTGAAACTTCCCGCCGACATCGCCATCGTCACCAACGTCGACGCCGAGCATCTCGATCACTTCAAGACCTTCGCCGCCGTGCAGGACGCGTTCCGCGCCTTCATCGAGAACGTGCCGTTCTACGGCTTCGCCGTGATGTGCACCGACCATCCGATCGTGCAGCGCCTGGTCGGCCGCATCGAGGACCGCCGCATCGTCACCTACGGCGAGAACCCGCAGGCCGACGTGCGCCTGGTCGATCTCGACAACGCCGGCGGCCAGTCGCGCTTCACCGTGCTATTCCGCGATCGCGCCGGCAAGACCGTGCATGCGATCGACCGGCTGGTGCTGCCGATGCCCGGCCGGCACAACGCGCTCAACACCACGTCGGCGATCGCGGTGGCGCACGAGCTCGGCATCCCCGACGATGTGATCCGTCAGGCGCTGGCGAAATTCGGCGGCGTGCGGCGGCGCTTCACGCGTGCCGGCGAGTGGAACGGCGTCACCATCATCGACGACTACGGCCACCATCCGGTCGAGATCGCGGCGGTGCTGCGGGCGGCGCGCGAGTCGACCAAGAGCCAGGTGATCGCGGTGGTGCAGCCGCACCGCTATACGCGCCTGCAATCGCTGTTCGAGCCGTTCTCGACCTGCTTCAACGATGCCGACGCCGTGATCGTCGCCGATGTCTATCCTGCCGGCGAAGCGCCGATCGCCGGCGTCGACCGCGACCATCTGGTGGCGGCGGTGCGCGCACGCGGCCACCGTCAGGTGATGCCGCTGCCAGGCCCGGCTCAACTCGCCGGCCTCGTGAAGGGCATCGCCAAGCCCGGCGACTATGTGGTGTGCCTCGGTGCCGGCAACATCACGCAGTGGGCCTATGCGCTGGCGGGTGAGTTGAAGGCGCTGGGGTGACGCCATGACGACGCGCTCATGAGCTTCCCCGATATCGTCCCCGAGCTGAAATCCCACGCGCCAAAACTGCGCGGCCGGCTGCTGCCGAACCAGTCGCTTGCCGAGCTGACCTGGTTCCGTGTCGGTGGACCCGCGCAGGCGCTGCTGATGCCGGAGGACGAGGACGATCTCGCCTATTTCCTCCGGAGCATTCCCGCCGATATCCCGGTGATGGTGGTCGGGCTTGGCTCGAACCTGATCGTGCGCGATGGGGGCGTGCCCGGCGTGGTGGTGCGGCTCGGTCGCGGCTTCAATGAGATCAAGGTCGATGGCACCCGCATTCATGCCGGTACCGCGGTGCCTGACGTAAAGGTCGCGCGCGCGGCGCAGGACGCGGGCTTGGCCGGACTGTCGTTTTTCCGCGGCATTCCGGGCGCAATCGGCGGCGCGTTGCGCATGAACGGCGGCGCTTACGGAGGCGAGACCAAGGATGCGCTGGTCGCGGCGCGCGCGGTCGACCGCGCCGGGCGCATCCACGAGCTTTCGCTTGCCGACATGCACTATACCTACCGCCATTGCGGCGCGCCGGAGGATTTCATCTTCACGCAGGCGACATTCGCCGGCACGCCGGGCGATCGCGCCACGATCGCGGCCGAGATGGACAAGATCACGGAGTCACGCGAGGCCACCCAGCCGATCAAAAGCCGCACCGGCGGCTCCACCTTCAAGAATCCGCCGGGCCACAGCGCCTGGAAGCTGATCGACGCCGCCGGCTGCCGCGGCCTGATCGTCGGCAACGCCCAAGTCTCCGAACTGCACTGCAATTTCCTGATCAACCTCGGCGGCGCGACCGCCACCGACATCGAAACGCTGGGCGAAACCGTGCGCCGGCGCGTCAAGGAAACCTCCGGCCTCGATCTCGAATGGGAGATCAAGCGGATCGGGGTGCCGTAACGGGCTTGATCGGAGTCTTCGCGACTCCAAAATCCCTCCACTGTGTCTTTTGAATCACGCTCGCGGCTCTCCTCGCCATTCCGGCGTGGCGAGGATTCACCTTTGCTTGCCAGCCAGTTAGGTTGCTTGCTGATTCGCGGAGGTGAGGTGGCAGCGAAGAACGACACAATCCTTGTCGTGGGCGGCGGCCTCGGCGGGGCTGCAGCCGCGCTTGCGCTCGCGCGCAAGGGCCATCGCGTGCGCGTGCTGGAGGAGGCTGCCGAGTTCGGGGTGATCGGCTACGGCATCCAGCTCGGCCCCAACGTCTTTTCGATGTTCGACAAGCTCGGCGTGAGCGAGGCGGTGCTGGCCGAGTCCATCGTGCCCGACGCGATCCTCATGATCGACGCCACGGACGCCGGCCTGATCGCTCGGATTCCGACCGGGGCGTCGTTCCGTCAGCGGTTCAAGCGCCCCTACATCGTGATCCATCGCGTCGACCTGCATCGCATCCTGCTCGACGCCTGCAAGGCGCTGCCGAACGTCGACCTGGTGCCGCTCGCGGGCGTCGTTTCCTACGAGGATATCGGCGACCGCGTCCGCGTAACGACGCAGGACGGGCGCGCGTTCGACGGGGCGGCGCTGATTGGCGCCGATGGGCTGCGCTCGTCGGTCCGCACCCAGATGCTGAGCGAGGGCGAGCCGCGCATGATCGGTTATGTCGCGCACCGCACCATCGTACCGATGGCGGAGCTGCGCGCCGACGTGCATCGCCACGAGGTCGTGCTGTGGTCGGGGGACGGCTTTCACATCGTGCACTATCCGCTGCGCGGCGGCGCGCTGTTCAACATCGTGGCGGTGTTCCGCACCTCGACCTATGCCGAGAAGGGCGACACGGAAGCCTACCGGGCCGAGTTGAATCACACCTACCGCGACTCGCATCCATCGATGAGAGCGCTGATCGCGATGATGGACCTGGGCCGGCGCTGGCCGATTTCCGACCGCGATCCGATCCGGCGCTGGAGCAGGGGACACGTGACGCTGCTCGGCGACGCGGCGCATCCCACCCTGCAATCGCTGGCGCAGGGTGCCTGCATGGCGATCGAGGATGCGGTGTGCCTCGCCGAGATGGTGGATCGCAGCGGCGGCGACTTTTCGGCCGCTTTCCGCGCCTATGAGGACGCGCGTTACCTGCGCACGGCGCGGGTGCAATACGAGTCCCGCTATCTCTGGGACAACATGTACCACCTGGGCGGGCTCGAGCGCGAAGTGATGCGCCGGTCCTGGGAAGACCGGACGGAACAGGACATGTTCCAGTGCCTGGGCTGGCTCTACGACGGCATGGCTCTGCCTGAGAAGCGCGGAGCCGCGGCATGAGCAAGCACGTCGCGGTCCTGATGGGCGGATGGTCGGCGGAGCGCGATGTGTCGCTGAACTCCGGCAAGGCCTGCGCCGATGCGCTCGAACGCACCGGCTATCGCGTCAGCCGGGTCGATGTGGGCCGCGACATCGCGACCGTGCTGCAGACGCTGAAGCCGGACGTGGCGCTCAACGTCCTGCATGGCCGGCCCGGCGAGGATGGAATGCTGCAGGGCATCCTTGAGATTCTCGCCATCCCCTACAGCCATTCCGGGGTGCTGTCGTCGTCGCTGGCGATGCACAAGGAACTCGCCAAGGTGGTGATGAAAGCCGCCGGCATCCCGGTTCCCGAGGGCGTGCTGGTGCCGCGCGCGGAAGCCGCGAAGAAACATCTGATGCCGCGCCCCTATGTCATCAAGCCGAACGCCGAGGGATCGAGCTTCGGGGTGTTCATCGTCACCGAGCAGCACGAACACCCGCCCCAGGAGCTGACCCGCGAAGACTGGCCCTACGGCGACGAGGTCTTGGTCGAGAAATTCATCCCCGGCAAGGAACTGACCTGCGCCGTCATGGGCGATACGCCGCTGGACGTCATAGAGATCGTGGCGGCCACCCGGTTCTACGATTACGAGGCGAAATACACCCCCGGCGGCTCGAAACACCTCCTGCCGGCGCCAATTAAACCATTTGTTTACCAAGAGGCCCGAAGACTAGCGCTCAAGGCGCATCACGCCCTCGGTTGCCGAGGCGTGAGCCGCGCCGACTTCCGTTACGACGACCGTAGTGCGGGTACGGAGGGGCTGGTCTGTCTTGAGGTCAACACCCAACCTGGCATGACCGAAACCTCGCTCGTGCCTGAGCTCGCGGCCCATGCGGGCATAAACTTCGATGAGCTGGTACGATGGATGGTCGAGGACGCCTCGCTGAACCGGTAACCGATGGCGCGGAAACGCGCCCGGCGGCCGGCACGGCGCCGGAGCCCAGACGCGCGCGCAAGCGGCCGCGCCTGGGCCGCGGACGCACGCGCGTGCGCCGGCTGGCGCGCCGCTGGTCGGGTCGCCTCATCGACCTTCCAATTCCGCGCGGCGTCGGGATCGCGGCTGTGATCTTGTTCGTGCTTGCGGCCGCAGGCTATGGCGCGGTGCGCGGCGACCATCTGGCGACCATCGGCGCCGAGCTTGCCGACGTGCGGGACGCCGCGGCCAATGCGGCCGGGTTCCGCATCACCTCGATCGCGCTCGCCGGCGGCAAGCAGGTGACGCGCGAAGAAATTCTCACCACGGCCGGTGTCACGGGACGCACCTCGCTCTTGTTCCTCGATGCGTCGTCGGCGCGGGCGCGGCTGAAGACCAATCCGTGGATCGCCGAAGCGACGGTGCTCAAGCTCTATCCCGGCCGGCTGCATATCGAAGTCACCGAACGCCAGGCGTTCGCGCTTTGGCAGAAGGACGGCAAGGTCGCCGTCATTTCCAGCGATGGCAGCGTGGTCGAGCCCTACGTCGCCAGACGCTTCGCGGCTTTGCCGCTGGTGGTGGGGGCCGGAGCCGAGACCGGAGCCAAGGATTTCCTGGCCTTGATCGAGAAATATCCGCTGCTGCGCGACCAGGTTCGCGCGTCGGTTCTGGTCGCCGGGCGGCGCTGGAATCTGAAGCTCAAGAACGGCATCGACGTGCGGCTGCCGGAAACCGAGATCGAGCAAGCGCTCGATGCGCTGGTGCAGCTCGACCGGGACAAGAAACTCCTGACGCGCGACATCACCGCCATCGACCTGCGCTTGCCCGACCGGGTGACCGTCAAATTGTCGAACGAGGCCGCGCAGGCGCGCGAGGACGCGCTCAAGCCGAAGCCCAAGCGTAAGGGAGGCGACGCGTGAGCCTCCACGACCATTTTTTCTTCTGTCATTCCGGGGCGGCGCGCAGCGCCGAGCCCGGAATCCAGACCCCAACACCAAACGCCGTTCTGGATTCCGGGTTCGCGCTTTCCGCCTACGCGCTCCCGCGCTTCGGCGGACTCGAGCCCGCAGTAGCTCGCAAAGCGAGCGAAGGCGGGTCAGCGCGCCCCGGAATGACTCGTGGAGGCGGAACATGAGCCTCCACGACGGGCTGACTCCGAAGATGAAGCCGGTTTCGCCGCGGCGATCCGCCATCGTCGCGGCGCTCGACATCGGCACCAGCAAGATCGTCTGTCTCATCGCGCGCCTGCGGCCTCAGACCCCGCAGGAGGTGCTGCGCCGGCGCAGCCACGGCGTCGAGATCCTCGGGATCGGCCACACCGAGGCTCGCGGCATCAAGGGCGGCGCCGTGATCGACCTCGCCGAGGCCGAGGCCGCGATGCGCCACTGCGTCGACCTCGCCGAAAGCGATGCTTCGGTGCAGCTCGAATCCGTGGTGGTTTCGGTGTCTGCCGGGCGGCTGTCGAGCGAGCTCTATGCCGCGACGGTGAACGTTGCAGGCTCCGCCATCGCCGACGGCGACATCGCCCGCGTGCTCGCGGCCGGCAGCAAGCATTCGGTGCGAGAAGGCCGGGTGGTGCTGCATTCGCTCCCCATCGGCTACTCGCTCGACGACGTGCGCGGCATCGGCGAGCCGCGCGGCATGCTGGGGCGGCAGTTCGGCGTCGATATGCACGTGGTGACCGCAGACGTTGCCGCGGCGCGCAACGTCATGCTGGCGGTCGAGCGCTGCCATCTTTCGGTCGAGACCATGGTGGCCACGCCTTACGTCGCGGGCCTGAGCGTGCTGGCCGACGACGAGGCCGATCTCGGCGCCGCGCTGGTCGACATGGGTGCGGGCACCACCACCATCGCGGTGTTTTCGTCCGGGCGGTTCATCGACGCCAGCGGGTTCGCCTTGGGCGGACAGCACGTCACCATGGACCTGGCGCGTGGGCTGAACGCCCGCATCGCCGACGCCGAGCGGATCAAGACGCTTTACGGCAGCGTGATGGCTGGCGGATCGGACGAACGCGACATGATCACGGTGCCGTCGGTCAGCGACGATGAGCGCGAGCCGCCGCAGTTCGTTTCGCGCGCCAGCCTGGTTCGCATTATCAAGCCGCGAGTCGAAGAAATCCTCGAAATGGTTCGCGACCGTCTCGCCGCATCGCCGTTCGCCGCCGAGCCGCGCGCCCGCGTGGTCTTCACCGGCGGCGCGAGCCAGCTCACCGGATTGCCGGACCTGGCGGCGCGCATCCTCAATCGCCCCGTCCGGATCGGCCGGCCGCTCGGAATCTCCGGGCTGCCCGACGCCGCCAAGGGGCCGGCTTTCGCCGTTGCGGCAGGCCTTCTGGTCTATCCGCAGGCGGCGCACCTTGAACACTTCGAACCGCGGCGAACGCGGCATCTCACGACAGGAACGGGATACATCGCACGGGTCGGACGATGGCTCCGGGAAGGATTCGGATGACCCACACGAAATTCGCACCAGATTTCACACATCGGCCGGTGGCGGACCGGCACGACCTGGCGGTGTCCCTATGACATCGCCCAATGAAGAGGCAGCCATGAGCATCAACCTGAAAATCCCCGATATCCGTGAGCTCAAGCCGCGGATCACTGTGTTCGGCGTTGGCGGAGCCGGCGGCAACGCCGTCAACAACATGATCACGGCGGGATTGCAGGGTGTCGACTTCGTCGTCGCCAACACCGATGCCCAGGCGCTGACCATGTCGAAGGCCGAGCGCATCATCCAGATGGGCGTGGCGGTGACCGAAGGTCTCGGCGCCGGCTCGCAGCCCGAAGTGGGGCGCGCGGCGGCGGAGGAGGTGATCGACGAGATTCGCGATCATCTGCAAGGCGCGCATATGGTGTTCGTCACCGCCGGTATGGGCGGCGGCACCGGCACCGGAGCCGCTCCCGTGATCGCGCGGGTCGCGAAGGAGATGGGCATCCTGACCGTCGGCGTGGTCACCAAGCCGTTCCACTTCGAGGGCGTGCGGCGGATGAAGTTCGCGGAAGCGGGCATCAACGAGCTGCAGAAATGCGTCGACACCCAGATCATCATCCCGAACCAGAACCTGTTCCGGGTGGCGAACGAAAAGACCACCTTCGCCGACGCCTTCGCGATGGCCGACCAGGTGCTGTACTCGGGCGTCGCCTGCATCACCGACCTGATGGTGAAAGAGGGCCTGATCAATCTCGACTTCGCCGACGTCCGCGCCGTGATGCGCGAAATGGGCAAGGCGATGATGGGCACCGGCGAGGCCACCGGCGAGAAGCGCGCGCTGCGCTCGGCCGAGGCCGCGATCTCCAACCCGCTGATCGACGACGTGTCGATGAAGGGCGCCCGCGGCCTGCTGATCTCGATCACCGGCGGCAAGGACCTGACGCTGTACGAGGTGGATGAGGCCGCGACCCGTATCCGCGAGGAAGTCGACCAGGAAGCCAACATCATCGTCGGCGCGACCTTCGACGAGAGTCTCGACGGCATCATCCGCGTCTCGGTGGTTGCGACCGGCATCGACCATGTCGCGACCGCGGCTCGTCCGCAGGCCGAGAACCGCATCGCCGAGCTCACCCACAAGCTGCGCGCCGACAGCCAGCGCATTGCCGAACGCGTGGAGCAGCGCTCCGAAGCGCCGGTCCGCGCCAACGCCTCGGCACCGCCGGCGCCCGCACGGTCTGCGACCGACCAGGCGGCGATCGCGGCGGTTGCGGCTGCGCTGCTGCCGCCGGCCTCGGTCGAGGACGTTACGATCCGCCCGCTCGCCCAGCCCAAGCCGTCGCTGTTCACCGAGCCGAGCATGGCCGATCCCGCGCCGCAGGAAACCCCGAAGGCGTTCATCCCGCCACAGGCGGAACGGCCGGCCGGCCGCGGACCCCGCATGCCTCGGATCGACGAACTGCCGATCCCGGCGCAGAACGAGCTGCGCGCCAAGCGCGGCGAGCTGAACGAGGAGCATCCGGAGAAGCGCCGCCTGACGCTGCTGCAGCGCCTGGCCTCGGTCGGGCTCGGCCGCCGCGACGACGATGACGGCGCGGCCGAGCAGCAATCCGCACGGGCTGCACCGCCGCCGCCGCGCCCGCCGGCGCCGAGCGCCCGCTCGGAACCGGTGTCGGAATACGCCCGGCGTCCGGCCCCGCAGCAAAGTCCGCAGGGCCTGGACATCCACGGCCGGCAAGCACCTGTGCATAAGCCTGTGGATGACGATCAGCTCGACATTCCGGCGTTCCTGCGCCGCCAGGCGAACTGATCGACCGGTTTCTGCCAAGCGAGCCCCGGCCTTTCGGCCGGGGTTTGTTTTTGGGCGCGATGCTTAACGCCCCGGTAACCGCAAAGATGGTTAGCCAAGCGTTTGATTTACCATGGTCTTCTTCGATTTTGAGGATTTCCGCCGAAACCCCTTGCGGGACCTGGGGTCGGATGGTTTCTGACGCCACGGGTGTGACGGCCGGATACCGGACCTGCCGCGTTTCTGGCGCTATTGCGGCGTTTCGAAGGTAACACTCGGTAAGAAAGCGTGAGTTGCCTTGCGGCGAACACTTACTAAGGTGCTCGTACTTCAAGGGGTTTTCGTCGGGGGACGGCTGGGGATTGATGGCGTTGGGCCGGGGCTAATCTCCAAATGTTTGTCGGCGAAATGGGGCATGTCCAGAACTGAGGTTCTGGAGCCTCGAATGGGGATTGTGCGCGCGTCGGCGTGCATTGAGCCGACGGGCGTGCAGTAGCGGAATGAAAGCAGGCAAGCAGACCACGCTTCGCGACCATGCCGCCGTCAGCGGCATCGGCATTCATTCCGGACTTCCCGCCACTCTCACTCTTTTTCCCGCAGAGGCCGACACCGGCATCGTCTTCGTGCGCTCCGGCCCCGACGGCCAACCCGATCGTGAAATTCGCGCCGATGTGCGCGCCGTCACGGCGACCGAATTCGCCACCGTGCTCGGCGACGACGCCGGACCGCTGTGCTCCACCGCCGAGCATGTGCTGGCGGCGCTGACCGGCCTTGGCGTCGACAACGCCGTCATCGAAATCGACGGACCCGAAGTGCCGATCATGGACGGCAGCGCCGCGCCGTTCGTCGACGCGATCGATCGCGCCGGATTGGCCACGCTCGCTGCGCCGCGGCGATACATCCAGGTTCTCAAGCCGGTCCGCGTCGTCAAGGGCGATGCCTACGGCGAGCTGCGGCCGAACGCGGAAGGCTTCCGCGTGGAGGTCGAGATCGACTTCGACCATCCGCTGATCGGACGGCAGGGCTACACGCTCGACGTCGAGCCGCAGGGGTTCCGCCATGAGCTGGCCCGTGCGCGCACCTTCGGCTTCATGCGCGATGTCGCCAAGCTGTGGAACGCCGGCTTTGCGCTCGGCGCGTCGTTCGACAACACCCTCGTCATCACCGAGAACCGCGTGCTCAATCCGGAGGGCCTGCGCTTCTCCGACGAGTTCGCCCGCCACAAGGCGCTCGACGCCATCGGCGACCTGACCCTGGCCGGCGCGCCGTTGCTTGGCACCTATCGCTCGCTGCGCGGCGGCCACAAGCTCAACCACGCGGTGCTCTCGGCGCTGATGTCCGATCCGTCCGCCTGGGCTTTGGTCGACGGGCGTCAGGTGCGCCCCGAGGTCCGCCAAGCGGCGCCCCGCCGGGTTCGCGGCCATGCCGAAGCCGCCGGAGTGGTCGTTCCGGCCTATGGCCCGGACGTCTCCTGATCGTCCACAGCCGCCTTATTGCTGGCCGAATGTCGGCATAAACGGTTGGTCAACCTTTATTTTTCAAATAGATAGGCGTGGAACAGCGCCTGGGGCCTAGACGTCGCATTCGCATGGTGTCGCGTTCGATCATATCGGCCGGATCAGGCCGGCGTTTCCCGCTGGCGCAGCGCGCCCGGGCGGGGACGGCCGTGACCCGGCTGTTGGCTCTCGCCCTGCTGGTCATCCCGCTCGGCGCATGCAGCCTGTTCGGCGACAAGGACACCCAGGGTCCCGACGAACCGGCGGACAAGCTCTACAACGAGGGCGTCTACCTTCTGAACCAGAAGAGCGACTACAAGGACGCCGCCAAGAAATTCGAAGAGGTCGAGCGCCAGCACCCCTATTCGGATTGGGCCCGCAAGGCGCTGATCATGACGGCCTATGCTCACTACGAGGGCCGCGAGTACGACGACGCCATCACCGCCGCCAAGCGCTACGTGGCCCTGCATCCGGGCAGCCCGGACGCGGCCTATGCGCATTTCCTCATCGGCTCGTCCTACTTCGATCAGATCACCGACATCTCGCGCGATCAGGGACGCACCGAGCGTGCCGTGCAAGCCCTCGAAGAGGTGGTGCGCAAATATCCCAACACCGAGTATGCGATCAATGCCAAACGCAAGATCGAGGTCGGGCGCGACCAGCTTGCCGGCAAGGAGATGCAGATCGGCCGCTACTACATGGAAAAGAAGGATCTCACCGGGGCAATCAACCGCTTCAAGGTCGTGGTGACGCAATATCAGACCACGCGGCACGTCGAAGAGGCGCTGATGCGCCTGACCGAAGCCTATATGGCGCTGGGCGTGGTTCCGGAAGCGCAGACCGCAGCCGCGGTGCTCGGCCACAACTTCCCTGACAGCCCGTGGTACGCCAGCGCGTACACGCTGGTGCGGTCCGGCGGCGTCGAGCCCTCCGAGAACAAGGGCTCCTGGATCAGCCGGGCGTTCAAGCGGGTTGGTCTGGGCTGACCTCGGCCGGACCCGGTATCCACAAATCGATTTTGTCATCCCCCGCGAAGGCGGGGCATCCAGTATTCTCCCAAGATGCTGTTGGATTCGTGCGCGTGGTGATGACTGGATCATCCGCTTTCGCGGATGACGACACCGGTTTTGAAGGTTCAGGTTCATGCTCGCCCGGCTCTCGATCCGCGACATCGTTCTGATCGACCGGCTCGACATCGATTTCGCTTCGGGGCTCTCCGTGCTCACCGGCGAAACCGGGGCGGGCAAGTCGATCCTGCTCGATGCGTTCGCGCTCGCGCTCGGTGCGCGCGGCGACGCCACGCTGGTGCGCCAGGGCGCCGAGCAGGGCCAGGTGACCGCGATGTTCGAGCTTCCGCCCAAGCACCCGGCGCGCGCGCTGCTGACCGAAAACGACATCGCGGCCGACGAGGCGCTGATCCTGCGCCGCGTGCAGTTCGCCGACGGACGCACCCGCGCCTTCATCAACGACCAGCCGGTGAGCGTGCAGGCGCTGCAAAGTCTCGGCGCGGCGCTGGTTGAGATCCACGGCCAGCACGACGCCCGCGCGCTGGTCGATGCGGCAACGCACCGCCGCCTGCTCGATGCCTATGGCGGACTCGAAGCCGACGCCGTGGCGGTCGAGCGGCTGTGGGAGGAGCGGCGGACCGCGGAAGCGGCGGTCGCGGAGCATCGCGCGCAGATCGAGCGCGCGGCGCGCGAAGCCGACTGGCTCCGTCATGCGGTGGAGGAATTGGGCAAGCTCCGGCCCGAGGCCGGCGAGGAAACCTCGCTGGCCGAACGACGGACCTCCATGATGCAATCGGAGAAAATCGCGGGCGACCTGCGCGACGCGCACGAGGCGGTGGCCGGCAACGCGTCGCCGGTGCCGGCGCTAGCCGCCGCGGTGCGTCGGTTGGAACGCCGCGGTGCGCAGGCTCCCGGCCTGGTCGAGCCAGCGGTGAAGGCGATCGACGCGGCACTCAATGCGCTGGAGGAGGCGCGCGGTCATCTCGAGCATGCGCTGCGCGTCGCCGACCACGATCCGCAGGAGCTGGAGCGCATCGAGGAGCGGCTGTTCGCGCTGCGCGCCGCCGGGCGCAAGTACAACGCGCCCGTCGACCGGCTTGCCGAGATTGCGGCGCGCCACGCCGCCGATCTGGCCTTGATCGACGCAGGCGCTGGGCAGCTTGCGGCGCTGGAGAAATTCGCGCGCGAAATCGACCAGCGGTTTTCGGCGTCGGCCACGAAGCTTTCCGCGGCGCGCAAGAAGGCCGCCGAGAAGCTCGACAAGGCTGTGAATGGCGAGCTCAAGCCGCTGAAGCTTGAACGCGCCAAATTCTCGACCGAAGTTGTCAGCGACACGGCGGCGCCCGGGCCCAACGGCATCGACCGCGTCGAGTTCTGGGTGCAGACCAATCCCGGCACCCGGCCTGGGCCGCTGATGAAAGTCGCATCCGGCGGCGAACTGGCGCGCTTCCTGCTGGCGCTGAAGGTGGTGCTCGCCGATCGCGGCTCGGCACCGACGCTGATTTTCGACGAGATCGATACGGGCGTCGGCGGCGCGGTGGCCGACGCCATCGGCGTGCGGCTGGCGCGGCTCGGGACGCGGGTGCAGGCGGTCGCCGTCACCCACGCGCCGCAGGTCGCCGCCCGCGCCGGGCAGCACTATCTCATCAGCAAGGACGCGCTGGACAAGGGCAAGCGCGTGGCGACCCGGGTCACCGAACTGCCGGCGCCGCGCCGCCGCGAGGAGATCGCGCGCATGCTGGCCGGCGCCGAGATCACCGAAGAGGCGAGGGCTGCCGCCGAGAAGCTGATCCGCGCGGCCGCGGGGTAGGCGCGCACTCGCGGCAAAATTCAGCCGCGTCGTGCCGCCTTGATTGCAGCGACGTCGATCTTCGTCATGCCCATCATCGCATCGAACGCACGCTTTGCTTCGTCGCCGCCGACCGCCAGCGCCTCGGTCAGCACACGCGGCGTGATTTGCCACGACAAGCCCCACTTGTCCTTGCACCAGCCGCACGCGCTCTCCTGGCCGCCGTTGCCGACGATCGCGTTCCAATAGCGGTCGGTCTCGGCTTGATCGTCAGTGGCGATCTGGAACGAGAAGGCTTCGTTGTGTTTGAACATGGGGCCGCCGTTGAGGCCGATACAAGAGACGCCGGCAACCTTGAATTCGACGGTCAGCACATCACCCTTCTTGCCGGATGGGTAGTCGCTGGGCGCGCGGAAGATGGCGCCCACCGTGCTGTCGGGAAAGGTCTCGGCATAAAAGCGAGCAGCGGCCTCGGCATCTTTGTCGTACCAGAGGCAAATCGTGTTCTTTGCCATTGCATGTCCTTTCGCTTTCAAGCCCGCCTCAATCGCCAGCCGGTCTTTTCAATATGGGGTGCCTCATCGCCGTTCTCCATCGGCGAGAGCAAGTCCTGCCGTGTCCGCTATGTGCACGGCGCGGCAATCCATCGTGGCAGCAGGCGTCACACCGCGGCGATCGCCTCGATCTCGATCAGGAAATTCGGATGCGCCAGCCCGCGCAGAACGCACAGCGTGCTGCCCGGCGGGTGCTCCCCGAAATAGGTCTTCAGCACGCCGCGCGCCTTTTGCACGTCGTGCTGGTTGACGATGTAGATCGTGATCTTGGTCACGTCGGAGATTTTCGCGCCGCCCGCCGCCAGCGCCTTGGTGAGGTTTTCCATCACCATTTTGGCCTGGGCGTCGAAATCGTCGGGCGGCAGAACGTTGCCGTCGGCGTCGGCCGCCACCTGGCCGGCGCAGAACACCAGCTTCTGCGCGCCCTCCGCCGTCACCACATGCGAATAGCTGGCGAACGGCTTGGAGATGCCTTCGGGATTGGTGCGGGTGATCTTCGCCATCGTGCCTCTCAGCGCGGCGTCGCTGCGGGAGGCGCCGCAGAGCTCGCCCCCGCAAGTTTCGCAAGCTCGCCCTGGCGAATCGTCGACTCCGCCATGAACGCCTTGAAGTTTGCCGGGGTGTTCTGCGCCGCAGGCACGACCGTCATGCCGAGCGCCGCCATCCGGGTCTTGAACAGATCGCTGCTGACCGCGTCGTTGAGCGCCTTGGAGAGGAACGCGACCACCTGCGGCGGGGTCTTGCCGGGCGCCGCAAGCCCGACGAAGCCGTTGTGGTCGAAGCCCTTGAAGCCGGCTTCCTCCATCGTCGGCACGTTCGGCCAGTCCGCGATCCGGCGCGGGCCGGCAACCGCCAGCGCGCGCAACTGGTTGCCGTCGACCAGCGGCTTGGCGCTGGAGAAGAACGTGAAGGTGCCCTGGATCGCCCCGGTCACCACCGAGGTCGCGGCCTGTCCGGAGCCGCGATAGGGCACCTCCTGGATCTTGGTGCCGGCGGCGGCGTTGAGCTGGTTCAGCGCGATGACCGGCGAACTGGCCGGGCCCGAGGTGCCGAAGCTCAGCTTGCTCGGATCGGCTTTGGCGCCGGCGACCAGGTCGGCGACGGTCTTGTAGGGCAGCTTGGCGTCAATCACGAGCACCAGCGGCGGCCCCTCGACGATCTTGCCGATATGCGCGAAGTCGTTCACCGCGTTGTAGGGCACGCTGATGTAATGCAGGTTCTGGGTATCGGCGACCGCGTTGGCATGCAGCGTGTAGCCATCCGGCTCCGACCGCAGCACATGATTGGCGCCGACCGAGCCCGAGCCGCCGGTCTTGTTCTCGACCACCACCGGCACGCCCAGCTTCTCCTGCATGATCGAGGCGAACAGCCGCACCGGGACGTCGGTCAGCCCGCCCTGCGCGAACGGCACCACGATCGTGATGGCGCGGTTGGGATAGTTTTGCGCGTCCGCCGGCGAGACGGCGCCAAGAGCCAGCGCGGCCAATGCCGCCAGAGTCAAACGTGTCATCGGATGTTCCTCACAAGAGTGTTCTTATCGATTGTCTGCCCTGAGCTTAGCACCAAGCAAGCACCGCGCCAGATGCGTCACTGTGCCTTCCGGTTGCAGAGGTCGAGGGCGGTGGCGAGATAGATTTTGGCAGCCTGCACGCAATCGTCGATCAGCACATGCTCGCCGAACGCGTGCATGGACTTGCCCTTGGTGTCCGGATGGCTCCGGCCTCCGGGGCCGAAGGCGACGCAGGGCACGCCGTAGGCGGTCAGGTGCACGGCGTCGGCGCCGGGCCGCCGGATGATCGAGGCCGGCCGCTCGCCCGAGACATGCTTCTGCGCAGCGCCGAGCGCGTCGACGATGGGGAGCTTCTCATCGAGCACCACCGGCGGGTCGGTCACGTAGAGATGCAGCGATGGCTCGTCGATGCCCTTGCGTTGCGCGAAGGCGCGCAGCACGCGGCGCAGGTCGCGCTTGATGCCGTCCACGCTCTGGCCCGGCACGGTGCGGATATCGAGATAAAGGCTGCACTCATGCGGATTGCGCGACAGCCGCCACGGCGCGCCGCCGCGGATCGCCGCCACCGTCACGTTGGGATGCTCGCCCATGAACACGTTGCCGGCTTCGTATGCGCGCGCCCATTCGGCGATGTCGGCCTGCAATTCGTGCATCACCGCGATGGCGTTGACGGTGCCCGGCCGGTTGGCCCAGGCCGAATGCGCAACCGTGCCGCCGACGCTGATGCGGAGCCAGATCACGCCCATGTTGGCCACGGAAATGCGCAACCCCGTCGGTTCCGCCAGCAGCGCGAAATCCGCGGTGACGCCATGCGTCACCAGATGCCGGGTGCCGATGCCGTAGCCGGAATATTCGATGCCCTGGAATTCCTCCACCGCGGTCTTCTCAATCTCGCCGACCACGGCGCCGAACGTGATGTCGCCGTCGAGCGTGATGCCCGATTTGACGATGGCCTCGATCGCGATCAGCGCCGAGGCCAGTCCGCTCTTCATGTTGTTGGCGCCGAGCCCCCAGACCCAGCCGTCGCGCACGGTGGCCTGCGGCCGGAAGCCTTCGCCCTGGAGATGCTCCTCCTCGCCGGCATAGGAGGTGTCCATGTGGCCGGTGAACAGCAGGTTGAGCCCGTCGCCGCGGCCGCGCAGATGGCCGACCGCGTTGGGCCGGCCTTCGTCCACCAGCGGCAGGTCGGTCGCCATGCCGGACTTGCGCATGCGCGCGACCAGGTATTGCGCGACGCCGATCTCCCTGCCGGTTGGGCTTCCGATGTTCACCAGGTCGACGAGGCAGTCGCGGACGTTGTCGGCGGTGATGTGGGCTGCGGCCTTGGCGAAATCGGAATGAGGCATGCGGGCTCCTTGCGCGGCCCGATGGTAGTCGGCGCGGCGGACTTCACAAGCTACGGAAAAGGCGAGAGGCCTACCGGGCTACTCCACGATCTTGAACTTCTGAATCCGCCGCCCCCAGTCGGTTTCCGCCACGTAGATGCTGCCCTTGGAATCGACGGCGATGGTGTGGCCGTGGGTAAAGTTGCCGATCTGGTGGCCCGGGCGGCCGAAGCTCGACAGGATTTTTCCGCTGGCGTGGTCGAGGATGTGCACCTCCTCGGTGCCGCCGTTCATGACGTACATGAATTTCTGCTCGCGGTCGGGCGAGAACGCCACCCACCAGGCGGTGCCGCGCTTGTCCGGCAGCTTGCCGCTTTTGTTGGGGATCGGGATGTTGCGCACGAACGTGCCGTCCTTCTGGAACACCTGGACGCGGTTGCCCTGGCGGTCGCAGGCGTAGATCAGTCCGGCGTTGCTCATGTGAATGCAATGCACGACCTGGGCGAACACGCCGGGGACGGCCTTCTGGGTCTCTTCGTCGGTGGCCTGCCGGCCCCATTGCCGAAGAAATTTGCCGTCCTTGTCGAACACGATGACGCGGCGGTTGCCGTAGCCGTCGGCCACATAGATGTCGCCGTTGCCGGGATCGATCACCGCAGCCGCCGGCATGTGGAGTTGATCCTTGGCGGTATTTTTGCCGGCGCCGCGGCGGGTGCCATCCACCGAATCGAACTTGCCGCGGGTTCCGATCTGCAACAGGAGCTTTCCGTCCGGCCCATATTTCTGGATCATGGCGTCGCCGTTGCCGGCGACCCATACGTTGCCGGAAAGATCGACGAAGCAGCCGTGGATCGAGCCGGGGACCGTGGTCTGGTCGCCCCATGACGCAACCACGGCGCCATCGGCGTTGAACTTGATGATCGACGGCGCCGACGTCGATGTTTCCTTCTCCTCGTCGGTGATGTCGCGGCGATTGACGACATAGACATTGTCCTGCGCCGCATCCATGCACACGCCGCCGAGCCGGCCGGTGATCCAGTCGCCCGGCAAATCCTTGGGCCAGGTGGCGTCGATCGTGAATTTCGGTGCGGTCTGGGCCTTGGCCGGCATTGCGCCGAGTTCGAATCCAAGTCCGAGCGCAAGCGGCAACGCCGCGGCCCTGACTGCCAGTTGGGTGAAGCTTCGCATGATGTCGCTCCCTATTCGAATTTCTATTCAAATTTCTTGCCGCCGAGATAGACGGCTTCGATGCTGCGCATGTTGGCGATGTCGTCGAGCGGATTGCGGGTCAGAACCAGGAGGTCGGCGGCCTTGCCCTTGGCGAGCGTGCCGAAATCCTTGTCGATGCCGAGCATCTCGGAGTTGTTCTTGGAGAACGACTGGATGATCTGCATCGGGGTCAATCCGGCGTCGCGCATCAATTCCATCTGGCGGTGCTCGAACCAGCCCTGGACGAAGTAGCGGTCGAGCGCGCCCCCGGAATCGGTGCCGAAGCCGTACTTGATGCCGGCGTCGACCAGTTTCTTGAGGTTCTTCTTGTCGGTGTCGAACATCCGCAGCCACCGCGGCCGGTTCGGATCCTTGGCCTGGTTCTCGCGCATCTTGGTCCGTAGCAGCGCGAGCCGCTCGGCGTTGAGCCCCTTTTGAAAGAACGGGTTGTCGGTCGGCGTGCCGTCGCCGCCATAGACGAACAAGGCTTCCTCGCGCGCCAGCGTGGAGATGACCGAAACGTTCTTCTCCTTCAGCGTGGCGATGAAATCGTCGGGAATGTCCTGGTCGCGGACGTTGTGCACCAGAATGTTGACGCCCTGGTCGACCATCCGCCGCGCATCGGCGAGCTCGACGATATGCGACATCCTGATCTTGTTGTGCTTCTTGGCCTGATCCATCACGGCGGCGGTGAACTCCGGCGTGAGCTTGGGATGGCGTCCGCCCTGGGCGTCGATCCACACCTTCACGAAATCGGTGTCCTTGGCGGCGATCTCGTCGACCTTGGCGCGGCCTTCCTCCGGTGTCTTGTTTTCCGAGCCCGGCTTGAACGGCTCCGACATGAATCGGTACATCACCGTCATGATGCGCGCGCCGCGGAGGTCGCCGGCCTTCTGCCGGCGCTTGAACTCCTGCACGTCGTCCTGGTCGAAATACATGCTGGTCGTGGTGGTCACGCCGTAGAGCGCGTACTGGCGCAACTGCGGGTCGCGCGCCGGCGGCCCGACATGGCCGTGGCCGTTGATGATGCCGGGCGTGACGAACTTGCCCGCGAGGTCGACCACGGTCGCGCCGGCCGGCGTTGCGGCCTGTGGCCCGATATCGCGAATGCGGCCGTTCTCCATCACGATGGTGACGCCGCGTTGCGCCGCCGCGCCGGTGCCATCGATCACGGTCGCGTTGGTGAGGGCGACGGTCTGCGCACTGGCGCCGCCGCAAAACACCGCGGCCGCTGCGAGGCCGGCAAAAACAACTGCACGCATGAAATGGACTCCAGCTTCAAAGAGGAAAGGTGAGGGTTCCCGGCTGGGAGCCCTTGAACATCGGGCGGCTCAGGCTTTCCGCACCATCGCTGGCGTAAGATGTTTCACGGTCGGCGCGCCCATCTGCTGGATCGAGGCGCGGGTCTCGATCCGCAGCAGTTCGAGAACGCGCTCGACGCCCGGCTGGCCGAATGCGCCGAGGCCCCAGAGATAGGGACGGCCGACGCAGACCGCCCTGGCGCCCATGCA
Source organism: Rhodoplanes serenus (assembly GCA_945897515.1). Classification (GTDB taxonomy): domain Bacteria; phylum Pseudomonadota; class Alphaproteobacteria; order Rhizobiales; family Xanthobacteraceae; genus Z2-YC6860. Next base: position 106,414 of record CAMDFO010000004.1, read on the forward strand.
TAGCGCCTTGACGATGTCGGAGCCGCGGCGGAAGCCGGAGTCGATCAGCACCGGCATGTCGCCCGCAACCTTCATGATTTCCGGCAGCGACTCGATGGTCGAGGGCCCGCCGTCCTCGGAACGCCCGCCGTGATTTGAGACGATGATGGCGTCGATGCCGGCCTTCGCGGCCAGCTCCGCGTCCTCCCAAGTGATGATGCCTTTGAGCACCATCTTCATCTTGGTGACGTCGCGCAGCCGCTTGATGTAGTCCCAGCTCATCGACGAGGACTGGATGTTGGTCAGGCCGGAAAGATCGACCCCGTCATAGGCCGGCCGGGTTTTGTAGTTGGCGGCAAGGCTGCTGCGGTCGTGACAGCCGCTGCACTGCCGGGTGTCGGTGCGCTGCAGCCGGAACAGCGTCTCCTGGTTGCGGCCGCCGCTGCGGTCCACGGTCACCGCGACCGCAACGCAGCCGGCGCGCTCGGCGCGCCGCACGTGATGCGCCGCCACGTCGAATTTGTTGGTGGCGTAGAGCTGGAACCAGATCGGCGCGCCGCGCGCCTTGGTCACGTCCTCCACCGAGGTGTTGGACTGATTCGACAGGATCATCAGGTGATTGCCGATCTTCGCCGCGTTGGCGACGGCGGTTTCGCCATCGGCGTGATAGGTGAAGCTGGAGCCGGTGGGCGAGATCGCGACCGGGCTCGCGTAGCGGTGGCCGAACAACTCGATGCTGGTGTCGACCTTGCTGACATCCACCAGCCGCCGCGGCCGCAGCATGAATTTCTGGAAGCCCTCGCGGTTGGCGCGCAAGGTCTGCTCGTCGTCGATGCCGGACGCCATGTAGCCGAAATGCGCCGGCGGCACGTTCTGCCGCATCACCGGCTCGAAATCGAACACGTTGATCGCGTCCTTCGGATTCTTGATCAGGCGGTTGGCGTCGAGCGGGGCCCACGTCAGCGGGTCGGGCAGCTTCGCCTGCGGCAGCAAGGTCTGCGCCAACGCGCTGCCGCCGCTGGCTGCGAGCAGCGGACTGGCGGCGAGGAATTGCAGGAATTTGCGGCGGCTTTCGACTTTGACGCGATCGGACGACATCTGATCGGACGACATGGCTTGACCTCCCCAGGACAAGTTGAGCGCCGGCGCGGCCAGGTCTTTATTTTTGCCCGTGCGCGCGCCAGCGTATCGCAAAAGCCTATACCTCCGGAGAGCCGGGTGAAACGGCCTCGGCGGCCGGCAGCCGCGCTTACGGCAGCAGCACAACCGGCCCGGCATGGCTCGCGGCTTCCGCATCCCGGTGCGCCGTGGCGGCGTCGGCCAGCGGATAGGTGCGGATCGCCGTGGTCTTGAGGATGCCGGACGCGACCGCGTCGAACAATTCGCCGGCGACCTGGCGGAAACGGACAGGATCGCCGAGGAACTGGCTGACCCCCGGCCGGCTCACCGACAGCGAGCCTTTGAGCGACAGCTTGAGAATGTCCAGCGGCGGCACGTGGCCGGACGCGTTGCCGTAGTTCACGATCATGCCGAATGGCGCCATGCAGTCGAGCGACTTCTCGAACGTGTCGAGGCCGACGCCGTCGAACACCGCGTTGACGCCGCCGGGCGCGATGCGTTTAGCCTCGGCCACGAAATCGGCCTCGCGGTAGAGGATCGTGTGGTCGCAGCCATGATCCTTGGCGATGCGCGCCTTCTCCGCGTTGCCGACCGTGCCGATCACCGTCGCGCCGTAGTGCTTGGACCATTGCACCAGCAGCAGACCGACCCCGCTGGCCGCTGCGTGCACCATGACGGTATCGCCGGGCTTCGGCCGAAAGATGCGGTTGACGATGCTCGCCGCGGTCAGTCCCTTGAGCATCAGCGCCGCGGCCTGCCGGTCCGAAATCGCGTCCGGCAGCTTCACCAGCCGCGCCGCCGGGACGTTGCGCTCCTCCGCATAGGCGCCGGTCCTGGCCCAGAAATTGGAACCGACGCCGCAATAGCCGACCCGGTCGCCGGCCGCGACCTCGGTCACGCCGGGACCGAGCGCCGTGACGATCCCGGCGGCCTCGTTGCCGAGGATGATCGGCATCGGCAGCGGGTCCTTCTGGTAGAAGCCGCCACGCCGCACGTTGATATCGGAGAAGTTGAGCGCGATCGCGGTGTGCCGGACCTGCGCTTCGCCGGGCCCCGGCGGCGGCAGTTCGATGTCTTCGAGGCGCATGACGTCGGGCGCGCCGTGGCCGTGGATGCGGATGGCTTTCATGGCGGCAAGCCTATGCGCAGGGCAGGGCGCGCATCAATCGGAGTTGGCTTCCCCCGGGGCCGGAAGACGCAATATATAAAGGCATGAAGCCGACCAAGCCGCCCCGGGATTCCAAGATCGCCGTCGAAGACCTGACCGAGCGACAGGCCGGCCGCGAACACGCGCGGCTCGAAGCCGAAATCAAGCAGCACGACGAAGCCTACTACCAGAAGGACGCCCCGACGGTGTCCGACGCGGATTACGACGCGCTGCGCCAGCGCTACGAACAGATCGAGGAGAAATTCCCGGACCTCAAGACCCTGGACAGCCTGTCGCGCAAGGTCGGCGCCACCCCCGCGCGCGGGTTCGCCAAGGTGCGCCATGCGGTGCCGATGCTGTCGCTGCAAAATGCCTTCGCCGACGAGGATGTCGCCGAATTTGTCGGACGCATCCGGCGCTTTCTGAATTTGAAAGAGGATGAGCCGGTGGTGTTCACCGCCGAGCCGAAGATCGACGGCCTGTCGATGTCGCTGCGCTACGAGGGCGGCGAACTGGTGACGGGCGCGACGCGCGGCGATGGCGCGGAGGGCGAGGACGTCACGGCCAACATCAAGATGCTCAAGGAAGTGCCGCAGCAGCTCAAGGGCAAGAACATCCCCGCGGTCTGCGAAATCCGCGGCGAGGTCTACATGACCAAGGCGGCGTTCCTCGAACTCAACAAGCGGCAGGCGGAAGCCGGCGAGCAGCTCTACGTCAATCCGCGCAACACCGCGGCAGGCTCATTGCGCCAGAAAGATCCGAGCATCACCGCGTCGCGGCCGCTGCACTTTTTCGCCTATTCCTGGGGCGAGATGAGCGAGATGCCGGCCGACACGCAATCGGGGATGCTGAAGTGGCTGAAGTCCGCAGGCTTCCAGACCAACCCGCTGTGGCGGACCTGCAAATCGGTGGATGAGATGCTCGCCTTTCACCGCGACATCGGATTGGAGCGCGCCGCGCTCGACTACGACATCGACGGCGTGGTGTATAAGCTCGACCGGCTGGACTGGCAGCAGCGGCTCGGCTTCGTGTCGCGCAGCCCGCGCTGGGCGATCGCGCACAAGTTCGCGGCCGAGCAGGCCACCACCATCCTCAGGGCCATCGAGATCCAGGTCGGCCGCACCGGCGCGCTCACCCCGGTCGCCAAACTCGAGCCGGTCACGGTCGGCGGCGTGGTGGTGCAGAATGCCTCGCTGCACAACGAGGACTACATCAAGGGCATCGGCAACGACGGCAATCCGATCCGCGGCGGCACCGATATCCGCATCGGCGACATGGTGACAATCCAGCGCGCGGGCGATGTCATTCCGCAAATTGTCGACGTGGTGCTCGACAAGCGGCCTAAGTCGGCCAAGCCTTACGCGTTTCCGACCGTTTGCCCTGCCTGCGGAAGCCACGCGGTGCGCGAGGAGGACGAGGCGGTGAAGCGCTGCACCGGCGGGCTCATCTGTCCGGCGCAGCAGGTCGAGCGGCTGCGCCATTTCGTGTCGCGCGACGCCTTCGACATCGAGGGCTTCGGCGAGAAGCAGGTTCAGGCGTTCCATGCCGACGGCCTGGTGATGGAGCCGGCCGATATCTTCACGCTGCCCGAGCGCGACCGGCGGTCCACGAAAAAGCTGGTGGAGCGCGAGGGCCACGGCGAGACCTCGGTGCGCAACCTGTTCGCCGCGATCGACGCGCGCCGCACCGTCGCGCTGAACCGCCTGATCTATGCGCTCGGCATCCGCCACATCGGCGCGACCAATGCGCGGCTGCTGGCGCTGCACTACGGCACCGTCGAAGCGCTGCGCGCGGCCGCGCTCGCGGCCGTGCCGCCGAGCGGCGAGAAGGGCGACAAGGGCAACGACGCCTGGCAGGAGCTGAATTCGACCGAAGGCATCGGCCCGGTGGTGGCTGCGGCGGTCGTGGAATTCATGCAGGAGCCGCGCAACCGCGAGGCGCTCGACCGGCTGCTCAGGGAGCTCAACGTCATCGCGCTTGAAAAGCCGCGCGGGGATTCGCCCGTCGCCGGCAAGACCGTGGTGTTCACCGGCGCGCTGGAAAAGATGACCCGCGACGAGGCCAAGGCGATGGCCGAGCGGCTCGGCGCCAAGGTCGCGGGCTCGGTGTCGAAGAAGACGGATTATCTGGTGGCGGGTCCGGGCGCGGGGAGCAAGCTCGCCGAGGCCAAAAAGCACGGGGTGGCGACGCTCACCGAGGATGAGTGGTTCGAGTTGGTGGGTGGGAGCGCAAAGTAGTGTTTCAGGCGGGTTGTCGCCGCCACGGATACCAACGTCGGTGCGAATGTCGGGCTTTTGTGCTATGATTCCGGGATGAAGAAGGTAGGTAAACCCAAGAAAAGGATTGCCCGCGGCGGCAAGACTGGCCGGTTCGTTATCGGCCAGGAGCGGTTCGCTAAGATCAGCGCTGTCGAAGGCATCGTCCTCACTCGGCAGATGCACGCGCGCATGAAGGAATTCGACAACAAGGGAATGTCGGCGGAGGAACGCCGCACCACGATCATCCGTGCCCATCGCAAGGGCTGACAAGCCGATATGTACGATGTCGAGGCCGACCCCTACAGCTACCCGGGCACGACTGTTTTAAAGAACAAGCTCGACCTCAGGGACCAGGAAGATCTGACGGCCTTCGAGGCTGAAATCACCAACCAGCGCTCGCAAGAGCCGCTTCCCGAGGGTGACCTGGACTACGCTCATTATCGCGCCATCCACAAGCACCTGTTTCAAGACGTATACGAATGGGCTGGAGTCCGGCGCGAAGTCCGCATCGGGAAAAACGGCAACTGGTTTTGTTTTCCCGAACACGTTGATGCTCAGATGCAGCGCTTGTTCGTCGCGCTTGCAAAAGAGAACCATCTCCGCAACCTTGACGCAGCCACCTTTGCAAAGAGGACGGCGCATTACCTCGCCGAGTTGAATGCGATCCATCCCTTTCGGGAAGGGAATGGTCGTGCCCAACTGTCATTCCTGGTCCTATTGGCTGACCAAGCAGGACATCCGCTCAGGATGGAGAAGCTCGATCCCGAACTCATGTTGGAGGCCACCATCATGAGTTTCGGTGGCAATGAGGGCGCGCTTGAAAAGCTGCTTGCTGGTCTTTTGTAACAAGGCTCGGCTGAAATCAGCGTGGCTTGGAATTCCGGAAAAGTTTCCCTCACCTCGCGTTTGCTAGGCACGTGCTCCCTGCAGGCAAGGGGAGGGCGCGGAGAGGGCACAGCATCACTCAAAAATACTTATCCCCGCCCTCCAAACCACCCATATCTTCACCGCAGCCTGGCTCGGAGGGCGTCGTCGATCGCGGCGTCGGAGCAAGGTGCGGTGTCCGACAACGACATCGCGATGGAGCGCCGGGAGGCGCAGCGGCCTACGTCATTGGCTGCGCGCATCCCGATAACGGTAAGTCCCCTGGTGACGGGGGATACTGCTGTGGATGCGCGGCTGACCGCCAATGGTCGGCCAGGCGGGCCCCCGCTGGGGCAAGCGTCCGC
>CAMDFO010000005.1 GCA_945897515.1 Rhodoplanes serenus
CAAGCGCCACCTTTGCCTTGAAGGCCGGTGTGTGGTTCCGGCGCGGTCGTCGGTTCATGGTCTCTCCTGATTCGCAGGCCACAGCGTGCCCGCCGTCAGGCAGAAACTCCACTTATCGTCCTGTGCAGATTTCCGGGACCGGCTCTCTATGGGGATTGGGAAATTCGCCAAATAATCGATCGGCATCGACGCTACCTTCATGGCCGTACTCGCCTCTAAGAGGCGCGGGAATGTAACGGCAGGGCGTAGTACCGCAAAGACCGAACTTGCGGCCTAGGGTCTCCAGAGGTCATTTAAGCGTATTGCGCAGGCTTGGTGATAACCGCAAAGCAGATGGCGCGCTATCGCGAGCGCCCTACCGCCCCGCCTCCACCACATCCTCCAGCGTCTTCAACCCCGGCTGCGGCGCGTTGACCAGCACTGCCATATTGCCGGGCTTGTGCTGGTTCTTCCACATCATCTGATGCGCGCGCGGAATCTCGCCCCAGGGCAGCACCTCGCTCATGCACGGATAGATGCGGCGGTCGAGCACGAACTGGTTGGCGGCCGATGCCTGTTTCAAGTGCGCGAAATGCGAGCCCTGGATGCGCTTCTGCCGCATCCAGACGTAGCGCGCGTCGAAGGTGATGTTGTAACCAGAGGTGCCGGCGCAGAACACCACCATGCCGCCGCGCTTCACCACCAGGCACGACACCGGGAACGTCGCCTCGCCCGGATGCTCGAACACGATGTCGACGTCGCGCTTGCCGGTGATGTCCCAGATCGCCTTGCCGAACTTGCGCGCCTCCTTCACCCAGTTGTTGTACTCGGGCGTGTTCACCGTGGGCATCTGACCCCAACAGTCGAAGTCCTTGCGGTTGATGACGCCATACGCGCCGAGGTCCATCACGTAGTCGCGCTTCGAATCGTCGGAGATAACGCCGATGGCCTTGGCGCCGGACGCGGCCGCGAGTTGCACGCCGAACACACCGAGCCCGCCGGAGGCGCCCCACACCAGCACGTAATCGCCGGGCTTCATGGTGTGCGGCGGATGCCCGAACAGCATGCGGTAGGCGGTGGCGAGGGTGAGCGTGTAGCAGGCCGCCTCTTCCCACGGCAGGTGCGCGGGCTTGGGCATCAGTTGCCGCGACTGCACGCGGCAGAACTGCGCGAACGAGCCGTCCGGGGTCTCGTAGCCCCAGATGCGCTGCGATGGCGACAGCAGCGGATCGCCGCCGTTGCAATCCTCATCGTCGCCGTCGTCCTGATTGCAATGGACGATGACTTCGTCGCCAACCTTCCAGCGCCGCACCTTCGAGCCGATCGCCCAGACCACGCCGGCGGCGTCGGAGCCCGCGATATGGAATGGATGCTTGTGCCCATCGAGCGGCGATATCGGAATGCCGAGCGCGGCCCAGACGCCGTTGTAGTTGACGCCCGCAGCCATCACGTAGACCAGCACCTCGTCCTCGCCGATCGGCCAGGTCGGCAGCACTTCGAGCTGCATCGAGGTTTCCGGCGGGCCGTGGCGATCCTTGCGCACCGCCCAGGCGTGCATCTTGGCGGGTACGTGGCCGAGCGGCGGGATTTCACCGATGGCGTAAAGGTCTTTGCCCTGGGAGGGCTTCGAGGGATTGAGCTGCGTGACGGTCGCCATGTCTTCCGCTCTCCGGTCGGCGGTTTGAGCACGTCAATTCCCAGCGTGGGGAGTCTGCGTCAGCCTTTGTTGCAGAGCAATAAGATTTATGTCGCAACTGCGAAATAAGCCCTGACGGCGGGCATTTGTTCCGCTAGGATGCTGTTTGCATTGCAAAATGTCGGCTGAATCGACGGCCACGCCCCCGCGGAGAGGCGGTTGGAGATGCACGACAAGGCCCAGCGCGACAAGCCTTGGATTTTCCGGACCTACGCCGGCCACTCGACGGCCCGCGATTCGAATGAGCTGTACCGGAAGAATCTCGCCAAGGGACAGACCGGCCTTTCGGTGGCCTTCGATCTGCCGACCCAGACCGGCTACGACTCCGACCACGTGCTGGCGCGTGGCGAGGTCGGCAAGGTCGGCGTGCCGATCTGCCATCTCGGCGACATGCGCGCGCTGTTCGACGGCATTCCGCTCGGCACCATGAACACCTCGATGACCATCAACGCCACCGCGGCGTGGCTGATGGCGCTCTATATCGCGGTCGCCGACGAGCAGGACGCGCCGCGCGCCGCGCTCACCGGCACGATCCAGAACGACATCATCAAGGAATATCTGTCGCGCGGCACTTACGTGTTCCCCCCGGCGCCGTCCATGCGGCTGATCAAGGACGTGGCGATCTTCACCACCTCCGAGCTGCCGAAATGGAATCCGATGAACATCTGCTCGTATCATCTGCAAGAGGCCGGCGCGACGCCGGTGCAGGAGCTGGCCTTCGCGCTTGCGACCGCGATCGCGGTGCTCGACACGGTGCGGGATTCCGGCGAGGTCGGCCAGGAAAAATTCGGCGAGGTGGTCGGGCGCATCTCGTTCTTCGTCAATGCCGGGCTGCGCTTCGTCACCGAGATGTGCAAGATGCGCGCCTTCGTCGAGTTGTGGGACGAGATCACGCGCGAACGTTATGGGATCGCCGATCCCAAGCAACGGCTGTTCCGCTACGGCGTGCAGGTGAATTCGCTGGGCCTGACCGAGCAGCAGCCGGAGAACAACGTCACCCGCATCATGATCGAGATGCTGGCGGTGACGCTGTCGAAAAATGCCCGCGCCCGCGCGGTGCAGCTTCCGGCTTGGAACGAAGCGCTCGGCCTGCCGCGGCCGTGGGACCAGCAATGGTCGCTGCGCATGCAGCAGATCCTGGCCTACGAGACCGACCTGCTGGAATACGGCGACATCTTCGACGGCTCCGAGGAAATCAGCCGCAAGGTCGAGGCGCTGAAAGCCGAAGCCCGGGACGAGCTCGCGCGCATCGAGGCGATGGGCGGCGCGGTCGTGGCGGTCGAGACCGGCTACATGAAGCAGCGGCTGGTGGAATCCAACACCGAGCGCCTGGAGGCGATCGAGCGCGGGGACCAGGTCGTGGTCGGCGTCAACAGATATCTCGAAAGCGAAACATCGCCGCTAACCGGCGGCATCGACGCGATCATGACGGTCTCCGAGGATGCCGAGCGCGACCAACTCGAACGACTGGCCGCATGGCGCAAGGCGCGCGATCCCGCTGCCGTCGCCGCTGCGCTCCGCGCGCTGAAGCAGGCCGCCGCCGGCACCGCGAACATCATGCCGGCGTCGATCACCTGCGCCAAAGCCGGCGTGACCACCGGCGAATGGGGCTGGACGTTGCGCCAGGCGTTTGGCGAATACCGCGCACCGACCGGCGTCGGCCAAGCCATGCGCAACGACGTCGGCGGGCTCGACGATATCCGCGCCGACGTCGACCGGGTGTCGCGCAAGCTCGGCCGGCGGCTCGCGCTGCTGGTCGGCAAGCCCGGTCTCGACGGCCACTCCAACGGCGCCGAGCAGATCGCGGTACGGGCACGCGACGCCGGCATGCAGGTGACCTATCAGGGCATCCGGCTTACGCCCGAGGAGATCGTCGATTCCGCGCGCGAACAGAAGGTCCACGTGGTCGGGCTGTCGATCCTGTCCGGCAGTCACGTTCCGCTGGTCATGGACGTGGTCAGCCGGATGAAGGCCGCCGGTATCCACGATGTGCCGGTTGTCGTCGGCGGCATCATTCCGCCGGAGGACGCCCAGTTGCTCGAGGACGCCGGCGTTGCCGCGGTCTATACGCCCAAGGACTTCGAGCTGAACCGCATCATGTCGGACCTGGTGCGCCTCGTTGAGGACAAGGCCGGCTGACACCGCCGGCCGATCCCACTACGATGCCCTTGCGCCAATGCGGCAGGCGCCGCGCGAGGGAGGCGACATCATGGGCACCGAGGCACTTCTGATCATTCTGCTGGTCGGCGCGGTTGCGGGCTGGCTTGCGGGTCTCATCGTTCGCGGTATCGGGTTCGGCCTGATCGGCAACATCGTGGTCGGCATCGTCGGCGCATTCATCGCCGCGTGGGTTTTGCCGCGCATCGGCGTTTCCATCGGCAGCGGCATCATCGGATCGATCATCCACGCCACGATCGGCGCGGTGATCCTGCTGGTGATTATCGGACTGGTCAGGCGGGCCTGACGCGCCGCGTCGCCGACGCCAGCGCGGCGCTCAATTCGGCGGGTCCGGCGGGCTTGCGCAGATAATGATTCATCCCGGCTGCCTGCGCGGCGGCGGCATCGTTGGCGTCGGTGCGTCCCGAGAGCCCGATAATCGGAATACGCCCCGCCGGCGGCGGCAGCGCCCGGATGCGGCGCGTCGCTTCCAGGCCGTCGATGCCGGACAACGAAACATCCATCAGCACCGCGTCGTGGCCGCCGCGCGCGACGGTCTCGACCGCAGCCTCGCCGGTCCCCACAAAGCTGACGCGGTGGCCCAGTTCGCCGAGCACCGCGTTGAGCACGATACGGCCGTATGGATTGTCCTCGACACAGAGCACGCGAAGGCTGCGCGAGGCCTTGGTGCGAGCCGCCGCCGTGCCTTTCTCCAGGCGCGCGGTCTCGGCCAGCACAGTGAGTCGGAACGTGCTGCCGCGGCCGGGCTTGCTGGTCACTTCGAGATTTCCACCCATCGCCGTCGCGATGCGCTTGACGAAGGCGAGACCCAATCCCGCGCCGCCGTAGCGGCGGGCCACCTCGTCGCTGGCCTGCGCGAACGGCCGGAACAGCCGCTTGAGCTCGCTGGCGACGATGCCGATGCCGGTGTCTGTAATGACGAACGTGAGACGGATTCGCCCGCGCGGCGCGCGTGCCGCAGACGCTGAGAGCGTCACGCTGCCGCGTTCGGTGAACTTCACGGCGTTGTCGATGAGATTTTCCAGCGCGCTGCGCAGCCGGATCGGATCTCCGGTGACGTGAGCGGGAATGCTCCGGGCGACCGACACCTTGAATGCGAGCCCCTTGCCTTCCGCGCGCGCGGTCAGCGCGCCTGCCACCGAATTCGCGAGGTCCCGCGGCGAGAAAATCTCCGTGCGCAGGACGAGCCCCGTGGCCTCGGCCTTGGCGGCATCGACCACCAGTGTCGTGAGTCGGGCGAGGTGCTCGGCCGCGCCCTTGATCGCCGACGCCCAGCGCTGCTCGCGCTCCGGCAAATCGGAGGCGTGCAGCAGTTCGGAGAGCGCGAGAATGCCGGTCAGCGGCGTGCGGATGTCGTGCGCCAGCCCGGCGAGCGCGGCCTCGATCGCCCGCGAACCGCGCGCGGCGGTTCGGCGGCGCGGACGCTTCACGCGCGGCGCTTTCGCGGCCTTGGTTCGCTTGGTTTTCGGCACGAGACCCCCCGGCCTCCGCCCCCAGAGCGTCAGCATCGCACGGCGCAGCCATGCGGCGCTACAATCTAAACCCCAGCCAGTTCTCGTATATTCGCGGGCGTGATCCCATTGGCGCGCAATTCCCGCAGGCCGGTGGCGTGATCGGACTTGGACAGCTTGCGGCCACCGGCGTCGAGGATCAGCCGGTGATGGTGATAGACCGGCGCCGGCAGGTCCAGCAGCGCCTGCAACAGCCGGTGCACGCTGGTCGACCAGAACAGGTCCTGGCCGCGCACCACATGGGTGACGCCCTGCAGGGCATCGTCGATCGCGACCGAGAGATGGTAGCTGGTCGGCGTTTCCTTGCGGCCAAGGATCACGTCGCCCCATGCCGCAGGATCGGCCGCCACCTCGCCACGCTCGCCGCGAGGTCCTTCCCCGGTTTCCGACCAGGTCAAAGGCCCGGCCCATTCCATTGCTTTGTCGATGTCGAGACGGAGCGCATAGGGGCGGCCTCCGGCGATCCGCGCTTCGCGTTCGTCGGCGGCCATGCCGCGCGCGGTGCCTGGATAAAGCGGAGCGCCGTCGGGATCGCGCGGCCAGCGCGCGTGCGACTCGCGGTCGGCGACCAGGTGCGCGATTTCGGCGCGGCTCTCGAAGCTCGGAAACGTCAGCCGCTGCGCGTCCAGCTTTGCGAGCGCCGCGCGATATTCATCGAGATGCTCTGACTGCCGTCGCACCGGGTGCTCCCATTCGAGCCCCAGCCAGGTGAGGTCCTCGTAGATCGCGGTCACGTATTCCGGCCGGCAGCGCGTTGCGTCGATGTCCTCGATCCGCAGCAGGAAACGTCCGCCGGCCGACCGCGCCATATCGAAATTGAGAATCGCCGACAGCGCGTGGCCGAGATGCAGATGGCCGTTCGGCGACGGTGCGAAGCGAAAAACCGGTGCGCTCATGCGGGGTCGCGACATTTGTCTTGGATTCGCACGGGCATTCCTGCACAACGCGCCTCTTTCCGGGGACTATACACGCGCGGACCATGACGTCGTTCATCCATACCGAGGCCGACCTGCAGGCTGGCATGGCGGCGCTGGTCGCGCAGGACCCGCGGCTCGCGCCCGTGCTGGCAAAATCGGGAATGCCGGCACTGCGCCGCCGGCCGGCCGGATTCGAGGGCCTGTGCCGCATCGTCTGCGGCCAGCAGCTTTCGACCGCCAGCGCCGCGGCGATCTGGGGACGCCTTGCGGCAGCCTTCGATCCGTTTCACCACGATACCTTGCGGCGCTCGCGGGCGGACAGGCTCGGACGGCTCGGGCTTTCCGCAGCGAAAATCAAGACCATGAAGGCGATCGGCGAGGCGCTTGCCAAGGGACACATCGATCTCGATGCGGTCGGCCGGATGGAGGCGGACGAGGCGCACGCGGCGCTCACCGCGCTGCACGGCATCGGCCCCTGGACGGCGGACATCTACCTGCTGTTCTGCCTCGGCAATGCCGACGCGTTTCCGGCCGGTGACCTGGCGATCCAGGAGGCGGCGCGCATCGCGTTCGGGCTGAAAGCGCGGCCGGATGCGAAGCAACTCACCAAGCTCGCTGAAGCGTGGCGGCCCTATCGCGGAGTGGCGGCCCATCTGCTGTGGGCCTACTATCACGCGGTGAAGCGGCGCGAGGGCGCGCCGATTTCCGGCAAAGCCATTCCTCCAAAACCAGGCGGGACGATTGCAGTGAAAGCCAAAGCCAACACCAAGCCCAACACCAAGACGAAGGGCGCCGCCCGTGGCCGCTGAGCTTGACGGACCGCGGCTCGAACCGCGCGGCGGCGCGGCCAAGCGGCTGGTGGTTTTCCTTCACGGCTACGGCGCCGACGGCAACGACCTGATCGAGATCGGCCGCGCCTGGCAGGGCCTGCTGCCGGACACCGCGTTCGTCTCCCCGCATGCGCCGGAGCCGTGCGGCCAGGCGCCGACCGGGCGGCAGTGGTTCAACCTGACGTTCCGCAATCCGGACGAGCGCTGGCTCGGCTGCACCAAGGCCGTGCCCGGCCTGCAGCGTTTCATCGACGCTGAACTCACCCGGCGCAATCTGCCGCCATCGGCCCTGGCGCTGGTCGGCTTCAGCCAGGGCACCATGATGGCGCTGCACGCGGGGCTACGCCGGCCGGTCACGCCCGCGGCGATCGTCGGCTATTCCGGCATCTTCGTGCTGCCGAACGAGGCGGACCCCGAGGTCGTCGCTCCCGAGATCAAATCCAAGCCGCCGGTGCTGCTGATCCACGGCGACAGCGACGACCTGATCCCGGTGCAGGCGCTGCTGCAGGGGGCGCAGGACCTGGCGGCGCTCGAAGTGCCGGTCGAGTGGCACATCTCCCAGGGCGTCGGCCACGGCATCGACCAGGAGGGCCTGCGCCACGGCGGCGAATTTTTGAGGCGGCGGTTCAACATCCAGGGGTGACAGGAGCCGCATTTGGTATCTGCGGCCTTGCCGATTCGCTCACAGGCAAGCCTCTCGATGCGCTTCACAATCCGGTCACGGTCCTTATAGACTGTGAATTGCCGCGCTGCGGCGCGCGCGGCGGTGAGGTGCAAGGAGGCCTCGATTGAACGCGCATGTTTCACCCGGCAGCTTTCCAGCGAACGGCTTTCCCGCGCTGGTTCTCAACGCCGACTTCCGGCCGCTGAGCTATTACCCGCTCTCGCTGTGGTCCTGGCAGGACGCCATCAAGGCCGTATTCCTCGAACGGGTGAACATCGTCGCGCAATACGACCACGCGGTGCACAGCCCAAGCCTGGAAATGAAGCTGCCGAGCGTGGTGTCGCTCAAGACCTTCGTGAAGCCTTCGACGCACCCCGCATTCACCCGCTTCAACGTATTCCTGCGCGATCGATTCTCGTGCCAGTACTGCGGCTCGCGCGAGGATCTGACCTTCGATCATCTGGTGCCGCGCTCGCGCGGCGGGCATACCACGTGGGGCAATGTCGTCGCCGCGTGCTCGCCCTGCAACCTGCGCAAGGGCAGCATGACGCCGTCCGAAGCCAGGATGTTTCCGTCGCAGATGCCGATCCAGCCGAGCGTGCAGCATCTGCATCGCAACGGCCGGCTATTCCCGCCGAACTATCTGCACGATAGCTGGCTCGACTATCTTTATTGGGACAGCGAGCTGGAGCCGTAACGGCTATTCGGCGTCTTCTTCCGCCGGTTTCATCCGGTATGCCGCGAGCGCGCCCCATGAGGCAATGGCTGCGAGCACAAGCGAGATCAGCGCGTTGTAGCCGGCGAGCGACAATCCGAGAAAGCGCCACGCCGCTTCGTCGCAACGGACGACGCGCTCATTTTGCATCCGGTCCAGCAGTCCGCCGGCCGGCCCGAAATTAACGACCGGTCCCGAGCAATCCTGCGGACCGGGCCACCATTTCCATTCGACGCCGGAGTGAAAGACGCCGAGTCCGGCGTTCCACAGCATGGCCGCCGAGATCGCCGCGAACGCCAGCAGCATGATCTTGTACGATGCGCCGATCGAGAGACGCAGCAGCATCATGGCGGCCAGCGGGATCGCGATGTAGTAGGCGTAGCGCTGCTCCAGGCAGAGCGGGCACGGCGGCAGCCCGAGCACGTATTGAAAAAACCACGCGCCGAGCAGCGTCGCGATGCCGATCAGCGCGATGGCGGCGGCGGCCGACACGATCGGCTCGGTGCGGGCGAAGCTCAAGTAACGTGCGACCATGTCCCTGTCCTGTTGCCTTCGCATAGCGCCCTGATTGTGGCGTGTCGATCCCGGCGTTGACCCCTCACCCGCGCCGGTTATAGTCCGCCGCCTGCCCCTGTGGCGGAACTGGTAGACGCGCCAGACTCAAAATCTGGTGATGGCAACATCGTGCTGGTTCGATCCCGGCCAGGGGCACCATTCCGCGAATATTTCAAGCAAGACCTCGCGTTCTCGCGGCGCACGGCGTCCGAAGATTGTGCGAAAAGACTGCCGCCCTGAAGATCGAGGGCGCGATGGCTAGAGTCTTGGGCCGAGCGATCCGCGGGATGACTTCAGGCCCCTCCGGGTTTCACCGGTAAGAATCTATCCCCGCAATGCGCGGCTACGGCAAGATCAACGCTGCGGCAGCGGCCGGCCCTGGCTCGCTCCGTTTCACGCGACGGCCAAGGCGCGATACGGGCTATTCTTCCCGTTGCTTGGCGTCCGCCTCGATTGCGCTGTGAATCTTGATTTCACGATCGCGCTCGGTGGCCAGCGCTTCCCAGGTCTGCGCCATGTTCAAGAGCTGGTCGCGGTGCTCACCGGGCGCGGTTTTGCGCGCGAGCTGGCGGCACTCCTCGGCATGCATTTTATAATCCTGGATTTTTCGCATCGGGGACTTACGCCGTTTTGGATTGACCGGACTCGTCGCCGAGCCGCGCCTTGGACTTATGCCAGAAACTGAGCGCACCGCATTTCGGACAGCTCATCTGGGATTCAAACGGCGGAAGCTGATCGAACGTCGCCCGATCCATTTCGATACGCGTGTCGATCTCGCGCTGGCACGCATCGCACATGACGAAGACCGTCGGCACGGCATCCCCCGAGGTCACCCAGACCGGAAGCCCTGCTCGCGTCTTGTTCAGCTACCGACGCCAAGTCGTTAGAGCTTCCGTGATGACGCCGCAAGCATACGTCATTTGGTCCGGCAGGTGAACCTGCGACCGGTTCCTATTCAAGTGAGAGCAGTTTAGTGCGCTGGATAAGTGAATGAAGGATAGCGGAGGATTATGACCTATCGCGGCTGGATTTAGGTCAAATGTGCGGTATCCGACTCAAGGGCGTCGCTCGTTCCGTCGCCCGAACGCCGCCTCCATTTCTCGGCGCACCTTCACAGCGCTGTCGTTCACGTCGTAGTCCACGTCCGACCATTTGAGGCTTTCGCCTTCCGCAACATCGCGCATGAGCTTGACGTTCTGTGCCAGACCGAGCGGCAGCAGTCCCTCGTCCAGCGAGCGCTCGGCTGGGACCTGCTTGCCCCAAACGCAAAAGCCGCCTTCGCCGTCGAGAATCTCGCGGTTCTTCAGGTTGCGCTTGGCTGTGGCGACCACATCGGAACGGAAGCCGGTGGGCGCACCGGTCGGCTCGTTGCGCAAGGCTGCGCTCGCAACCGAGATGCCAAGCTCCAGCCCGATCATGTGGATCGGCCGGTAGAGCGCCGCGTAGCGGCCGGTCCGGTCCGGCAGCATGGCATACTCCTTGAAGCAGCGCCGGGCGTAGTCGGTCTCGCCTTCGATCACCACGTAAGTGCCGAGCGCGAGATGGTGCGGCACGTCCTTGCCGTCACGATAGACCGACGACGTCACCTCGGTGACGCCCTCCTTCTCCAGCACGCCGCCCGACTCCACCGGCTTGCAGACGTCGGCCAGTTCGAAGCGCGTCGCCGGCGGAAAGCTCAGGCCGTCGCTCTGCGGCAGCAGGCCGGTGGCGTTGCACACTGCGGTCATCTCGATGCCGGACTTGGTGCCGTCGACGAACGAGTTGAACATCTTCGGATTGATCGAGTTGCGGTCGGAGATATTCAGGTACTTGTCGAGGATGTCCCACACGTTCGCGGGCGTCGATTGGTGATAATGCGGCTCGTAGCGCGTGCCCTTGCCGGCGGCGATCACCTTGAAGCCGCAGGCGCGCGCCCAGTCGACCTGCTCGCAGATCAACGCCGGCTGGTCGCCCCACGCGAGGCTATAGACCACGCCGGCCGCCCTCGCCTTGCTCGCCAGCAATGGACCGGCGAGCGCGTCGGCTTCGACGTTGACCATGACGATGTGCTTGCCGTGCTCGATGGCTTTCAGGGCGTGGACGATGCCGGCCTCCGGAATGCCGGTGGCCTCCACGATCACATCGACGCCGGGATGCGCGATCAGCGCCTGCGCGTCGGCGCCGACATGAGTGGCGCCGCGCTTCAATGCGTCGTCGAGCGAAGAAACGGCGTACTGCTCCGCCGGCCAGCCGGCGGTCGCAAGCTGGCTCCGGGCGCGCTCGACGTTGAGGTCGGCGACGCCGGCCACGTGCATGCCGCGGGTCAGCCTCGCCTGCGACAGGAACATGGTGCCGAATTTGCCGGCGCCGATCAGGCCGACCGTGACGGGTCTACCGGCGGCTTCGCGTTCGAGCAGGAGCGCGTGCAAATTCATTACCAGTCCTACCTTGTGGGCACCGCCAGCGAGCAGCGTTCGTCGGCCGAGAATATGCGAGCCGCGCGGCAGCGACTATAGACTCACCTGGAGCAAGGGCCGGCGCAACTTCGGCGTGAGACGGCATGCCGCCTTGTGGGATCGCTCGAACTCCCCGTATTCTGCCGGACCGCTGCGACCAGAGGCCCGCGCTTCATGACGGACGTGCCCGCCCATTCCGCCCAGGATCTGATCGCCGCGTCGGGCGCACCCGCCCGCGAATCCCGCTGGCGCATCGTCGCGCGCAACGCATTCCCGTTCCTGGTGCTGGCGCTGGCTTGGGAGATCACGGCCCAGCTCGGCGTATTTCCGCCCAAGCTGTTTCCGTCGCTGGTGGAGATCGGCTCGGCGTTCTGGCGCCTGACGATCAACGGCATCCTGCTGCATCACGCATCCGACACCATCCTGCGGCTGATTCTGGGCTTCGCACTCTCGGCCGTCGTTGGCGTCGCGATCGGCATCCTGATGGGCCGCTCGCGCAGGATGGAGGACATCTTCCTACCGCTGGTCAGCATCATGGCGCCGATCCCCGGGATCGCCTGGGCGCCGCTGTTCCTGCTGTGGTTCGGGCTCGGCAACCAGCCGGCGATGCTGCTGGTGGCATTCGTCTCGGCATTCCCGATCATCTTCAACACCTGGACCGGCGTGAAGGCCGTCAAGGAAATCTGGGTACGCTCGGCGCAGGCCATGGGCGCCGACGACCGCCGGCTGTTCGTCAACGTGATCGTGCCGGGCGCCCTGCCCTACATCCTCACGGGACTGCGGCTCGGACTGGCGCAGGCCTGGCGCACCCTGGTCGGCGTGGAGATGCTGGCGGCGGTGCCGTGGGGGCTGGGCTGGATGATCTTCGGCGCCCGCGAATTCCTCAACACCGATGTGATGCTGGCCGGCGTGGTGGTGATCGGCGCGCTCGGGCTGGCGCTGGAGAAGCTGGTGTTCCAGCGGCTCGAACGATTCACCGTGATGCGCTGGGGGATGATGACATGAGCGCGATCACGACCGCCGCGCCTCCCAAGATCGCGACCCCGATGTCGCCGCGCCTGCGCTCCGCCGTCCGCGCCACGATCACGCTGATCGTGTTCGCGCTGGTCTACGAGGCGATCGCGCGCAGCGAGTATTTCCCGCCGGTGCTGATGCCGACGCTGTCCAAGATCGGCTCGACGCTGCTCGCGGTGCTGCTCGATGGCTCGATGCTGGCGCACGCCGCCAGCACGATGTACCGCGTCATGGCCGGGATGGCGCTCGCGGTCGCGGTGGCGCTGCCGCTCGGCATCCTGATGGGACGCTTCAAGCCGGTGGAGAACTTCCTGCTGCCGCTGGCCAGCGCGCTGATGCCGATCCCTTCGCTGGCCTGGGTACCGCTGTTCATCCTGTGGTTCGGACTGGGCAACACGGTCGCGATCCTGATCGTGCTGTACGCGTCGTTCTTCCCGATGCTGCTCAATTCGTGGGCCGGGGTCCGCGCGGTCAATCCGTTGTGGCTGCGCGCCGCCGGAGCCATGGGCGCCGACGAACGCCGGTTGTTCTGGAAGGTGATCGTGCCGGGCTCTTCGCCGTTCATCATCACGGGCCTGCGGCAGGCGTTCCTCCGGGCCTGGATCGCGGTGATCGGCGCCGAGTTCCTCGCCGCCTCCGACTGGGGCCTGGGCTGGGTGATCTTCGATGCCAAGGAGTTCCTCAACGCCGACCTGATGATGGCTTCGCTCGCCGTGATCGGCGGCATCGGTTTCGCCTTCGAGCGGCTGGTGTTCGGCACGCTGGAGCGGGTGACGGTGCAGCGCTGGGGTATGGTGCGGATGTCGAAGGGGTAAGCGGGATCGGCCTTCCCCGCATCATGGCTGGTACGCAAGCGCCCGCCGCAGCAATGAAGAGTTCCCGCCGATATCCCGGACGTGCTAGCCTATGATCGATCTCTAAGACGATCTCCGGAACCCCATTGCAAGGAACTGATCGTGCTCGATCGCATCAAAAGCGCGAACATCAATGAGCTTGCCAAAGACAAGCTTTTTGCACTGCAGAACACCATGCTGCTCGATGGACGGGTCAGCTCCTATCCGGCCAGCGCGACCGGGTATTCGGTCACGAACTGCTTCCTGCTCAGGCAGCCCGACGCCGCATGGCTTATCGACACCGGCTTCGGCGGCGACGAGGCGGCGCTGCGCACGCAGATCGAATCGCTGATTCCGCGCACGCTGCCGCTTTCGCTGTTGCCGCTTCGCCTCAACGAATTCATGTCGATCCAGAACATCGACCCGTTCACGCTCTACTTCAACGTCAAGGAATGCTTCACCGGCAATCCGGACGCCGCGTTCTGGTTTGATTTCGGGGCCGGCTCGGACTCCGGCCAGAACACCCTGGACCGGCTCAAGATCACCACCATCGGCCGCGAGGAGACGATCCCGATCGGCGATCTCGGCCGTCCGGTCGTGGTCTACCAGGCGCCGATCCGCCTGATCGCGACGCGCTGGATCTATGACGCGGCGACCAAGACGCTGTTCACCTCCGACATGTACACCCACACGTGGCGCGACCGGCCGGACGGCCCCTGGATCATCCAGGACGGCGACGACGATCCGACCGACTTCGATCACGTGCGATCGTACCTGCTCAACACCCGCTACTGGTGGCTGGAGGGCGTTGACACCGCCAAGCTGCGCAAGGGCATGAACGAGATCCTGAGCAAGCACGACATCGAGACCATCGCGCCCGGCTACGGCTGCATCCTGCGCGGCAAGAAGACCGTCGCGAAGCACATCAAGCTGGTCGACGACGTGCTCAAGTCTCTGGACAAGACCGTGGCGACATCGCGCTACGTCGGTCGCGACGAGGAAAGGTAAGCAGAATGGCAATGCGTCACCAGGGCACCCTCAACCGTCCCAACCCGCTGCCGCGCGAGGTCGTACCTGGCATTTTCTGGCTGGGCGAATGCCTGGAGCAGCGTCAGCAGGGCAAGATCTATCACGGTTGCA
The DNA here is from genome assembly GCA_945897515.1 of Rhodoplanes serenus. GTDB lineage: Bacteria > Pseudomonadota > Alphaproteobacteria > Rhizobiales > Xanthobacteraceae > Z2-YC6860. The sequence continues at coordinate 14,468 of CAMDFO010000005.1, forward strand.
ACGCCAGCTTCCTGATCGTCGGCGAGACCGCGTCGATGCTGGTCGAGACCGGCCATCCGAAAGACTTCCCGATCATCGAGGGCCAGCTCAACAAGCTGCTGCCCGGCAAGCCGCCGCTGAAATATCTCTTCGTCACGCACCAGGAGACGCCGCATTGCGGCGGGCTCGGCCGCGTGTTGTCGCGCTATCCCGAGGCGATCCTGTGCGGCGACGTCAGCGACTATCATCTGGCGTTCCCGCAATACGAGCACCGCATGCGTGCCATGAAAGAGGGCGATGAGATCGACCTCGGCGGCCGCGGTTTCCGTGCCGTCGAACCGGTGATCCGCGACATGCGCTCCACCTGGTGGGGCTTCGAGACCCGCAACCGCGTGCTGTTCCCCGGCGACGGCTTCGCCTACAGCCATTATCACGAGGACGGCCACTGCGGTCTGGTCGCCGAGGAAGCGGCCTCGCTCGATCTCCAGGACACCACCGCCGTGTTCGCCGACCTGGCGCTGTGGTGGACAAAGTGGGCCGACATGCGGAACTACTGCGCCCGGCTGGATCTGTTGATGAACAAGCTGGACGTGAAGACCGTCTGCCCGACCCACGGCCTTGTCATCACCGACGTCGCCAAGACGATGCCGAAGGTGAAGGAGGGGCTGCTGTTCGGCTCGAGTGTCGCCGAGCGCGGCACCAACGACGCCGGGTTCAAGGCTGTTCCTGAAGCCGTCGGCTGACACAGGCCCGCGGTTGGGTTGCTAACGTCGTGCGGCAGATCGGCGTAACTGACGCATGATCCCGAGCGAAATCTTGAGCATGGATGGACCGATCGTCATCGGCGGCGGCATCGCCGGGCTCACGCTCGCGCTGAGCCTGCATGATTTGGGCATCGCCTGCCGCATCTTCGAGAGCGCGCCGGCGTTCAAACGGCTCGGCGTCGGGCTCAACCTGCTGCCGCACGGCGTGCGCGAGCTTTCACAACTCGGGCTGCAACCGGCGCTCGCCAGGCACGCGGTCGAGACCCGCGAGATGAGCTTCTACACGCGGTACGGGCAGCATATTTTTACCGAACCGCGTGGAAGGTTCGCCGGATACGAATGGCCGCAGTTCTCGATCCATCGCGGCGATTTCCATCAGGTGTTGGTGGACGCGGTGCGCGAGCGGCTCGGCGCTGACGCCATCGTCATGAATCGCAAGTGCATCGGCGTGGAGCAGGACGACGCTGGGGTGACGGTGCGTTTCGCTGACGCCACGACCGGCATGACGCTGCCCCCGGTGCGGGGCTCGGCGGCGCTCGCGTGCGACGGTATTCACTCCGCTATTCGCCGTCAGCTTTTCCCGGACGAAGGTCCGCCGGCGTACCAGGGCATCAACATGTGGCGCGGCGTGTCGCGCTGGAAGCCGTATCTCACCGGCGCCACCATGGTGCAAGCCGGCTGGCTCGACGTCGGCAAGATGGTGATCTATCCGCTGTCGAACGGCGCCGACGACGATGGCCTGCAGACCATCAACTGGGTCGCCGAAATCCAGTCGCCGCGCAACGTGATGCAGGACTGGAACCTGGAGGGCAACGTCGCCGACATCCTGCCGACGTTCGCTGACTGGAACTTCCCGTGGCTCGACGTGGCGTCGATGATCGAGAAGCCCGAGGTGCTGCTGGAATATCCTATGGTCGACCGGGATCCACTGCCGTTCTGGACTGCGGGGCGCATCACGCTGCTCGGCGATGCCGCGCATCCGATGTATCCGCGCGGCGGCAACGGGGCGGGCCAGGGCATTCTCGACGCGCGGGCGCTGGCGCGCTGCATGAAGACGCAGCCGGATGCGGCCGCAGCGCTGAAGGCCTACGAGGCGGAGCGGCTCGACGCCGCCAACCGCGTGGTGCTGACCAATCGCAGCGCGCCGCCCGACGCGATCCTGAAGGTGGTGCACGAGCGCAGCGGCGACCGGCCGTTCAACCACATCGACGATCTCATCAGCCGCGACGAGCTCGCCGCCATCACCGACGGCTACAAGCGCGTCGCAGGTTTTGACAAGGCTTCACTCGGCGCGAAGCCATAAACATGTTCGTCATGGCCGGGCTTGTCCCGGCCATCCACGTCTTGTTCTATTGGCACGAAGACGTGGGTGCCCGGCACAAGGCCGGGTATGACGGCGCAGAGATGAGCGCCACCAACATGAGCACGGGCATGAAATTCCGCGTTGAACTGGTCTGGAAGGACGACAGCATCGGCGAGGACGCCTCGTCGATCTATCTCACGTCCGACGGCCGCGTGATCCTGCAAGGCAAGGGAGTTTCCGCAGAGCAGCGCAAGCAGCTTCTGCTGCCGGAAAACGGCGACATGATCAGCATCGACAAGACGCTGATCCGCGCCATCAAGGAAATGCTGTAGGCGGCCGGCGGCTACTTCTTCTGGCCCGGCCGGTCGCAGACCTTGCATTTGAACGGCGGCGTGGCCGCGCCGGGCTCCACCATCACGTGGCTCGCCTCGCCGCAGCGGCCGCAGGTCCGCACCAGCTTGGTCGGCAGCTTGACGATGGGCTTGGTGACCGCCGCAGCGGCCTGTTCGGCCAAGGCCCGAAGCTCGGCCTTGGTCATCGCGGGTCCCCGAATCTTGCTGTTCATGGGGGGCGTTTTCGCATTCTCCGCGCCGTCGCGCCAGTGGTCACTCAACCGGTAGCGACCAACGACAGATAGCCGTTCCAGATGATCTGAATGCCGATGCACAGCAGGATAAAGGCAGACAACCGCATCAGCACGTTGGTGCCCCGCTCGCCCAGCAGCGCGACGATGTCGTCGGCAAAGCGATAGCAGACGTAGATGGTCGCGGCGATGGCCAGCAGGCCGGCAATAGCCGCGCCGCCAACCAGCGCAAGCTCGGCCCAGCCCGACGGCATCGACGGCCGCTGGCTGCCCAGTGTGATCGCAACCGAGATGGAGCCCGGCCCGACTGTCAGTGGCATGGTGAGCGGATAAAATGCGTCGACCGGCGCGCCCGGCCGGCCCGCGGTCTCGGCGCGCTGGCCTTCGGGCTCGGTGCCGGAATGCAGCAATTGCCAGCCGAACGCCGCCACCACCAGCCCGCCGGCGATCCGCACCACCGGCAGCGTGATGCCAAAAAACACCAGCACATGCGATCCGACGAACAGCGAGCCCAACAACAGCAGGAAACTGTAGCGCGACACTCCGAACGCCAGCGAGCGTCGCTCAGCCTCGGTGGAGCGCTGCGTCAGGCGAAGGAACAGCGGCGCGCTGCCGACTGGATTCACGATCGGGAACAGGCCGGCATAGACCAGCAGGAATGCGTTCGCGAAGTCGTTCACCGCCGCCCTTCCCGTTCGTTGACGGTCGGAATAACATTCTTTAGAACCATGAGCAAAAGCGCCGGGACAGGCGCTCCGGACATCGAGGAGAAAGCCCATGTTCCTGCGGAATTACTGGTACGTCGCCGCGACCGATGAAGAGATCGGCCGCAAGCCGTTTCCGCGCATGATCCTGGGCGAGCCGGTGGTGATGTTTCGCACCGAGGACGGTACGCCGGTGGCGTTCGAAGACCGCTGCGCGCACCGCCATCTGCCGCTGTCCATGGGCAAGCTGGTCGGCGACCGGCTGCAGTGCCACTACCACGGCCTGCAGTTCGACATGACCGGCCGGTGCGTGCGGATTCCCGGCCAGGACCAGATCCCGCCGACCGCCAAGGTGAAGGCCTACCCCGTGGTCGAGCGCTATCACTGGATCTGGATCTGGATGGGCGATCCGGCGCTGGCCGACCCCGACAAGATCACCGATTTCCACTGGCTCGACGACGAGAACTGGGGCGCCAAGGCGTCGTACCTGCACGTCAAGTCGAACTGGCAGCTTGTGGTCGACAACCTGCTCGACCTGACCCACCTCGCCTTCGTGCACGAGACCACCATCGGCAACGCCGCGCTCGCTGAGCATGCCGTGGTCAAGGTGACGCGCGCGCCGAACAACGTGGTGGTGACGCGCTGGATCATCGACCAGGACCCGCCCCCGACGTTCAAGAAGGTCGGCGGCTTCACCGGGACTGTCGACCGCTGGCAGATCATCGATTTCGTGCCGCCGGCGTTCCTGCGGCTGGACGTCGGCGCCACCCCGACCGGAACCGGCGCGCCCGAAGGCAAGCGGGTCGGCGGCATCAACATGCGCAACCTCAACGCCATCACGCCCGAGACCGAGACCACCTCGCATTATTTCTGGGGCCAGGCGCACGACTTCGACGTCAAGAACAAGGACCTGACGCAGAAGATCTTCGAGCAGATCCAGATGGCGTTCTTCGAGGACGTCGAGGTGTTCTCAGCGCAGCAGCGCAATCTCGATCTCAATCCCAATCCGCCGCAGCTCGACATCAATGCCGACACCGGCGTGATTCAGGCGCGGCGCATCATCGACCGGCTGCGCGGCGAGGAGCAGGCCGCCCTGCAAATGACGGCGGCCGAATAGGACGATGGCGGAAACCGGCGGCTGGCAGCGGGTCGCGGCGCTGTCCGATCTGCGCGAGGGCGAGGCATTTGTCGCGAAGCTCGGTGACGCGGCGATTGCGCTGTATCGGCTGAACGACGGGGTCTACGCGATCGGCGACGTCTGCACCCACGAGTTCGCACTGCTGTCGCAGGGCTTCGTCGAGGATGGCGCGATCGAGTGCCCGCTGCACCAGGCGAAGTTCGATATCAAAAGCGGGCGTTGCCTCGCCGCGCCGGCGACGGAGGACGTAAAAAGCTATACGGTGAAGGTCGAAGGCAACGACGTATTTGTGAGGACATAGTGGATCGCTTGAGAAATAAGGTCGCCATCGTCACGGGCGGCGCCAGAGGCATCGGCGCGGCGTTCGCGGAGACAATGGCGGCGGAGGGCGCTCGTGTTGTAGTCGCCGACGTGCTCGACGGCAATGCCACGGTCGAAAGCATCGAGAAAGCACAAGGGCGGGCGATCTACTGCAAGACCGACGTCACCTCGAAGGACTCGGTCGCGGCGATGGTCGCCGACACGATGAAGGCGTTCGGCACCATCGACGTGCTGGTCAACAATGCCGGACTGTTCGCGCACCTGCAGAAGCGCTCGTTCCTGGAGATCGACGGCGAGGAATGGAACCGCGTGATGGCGGTAAACGTGCGCGGGACGTTCGAATGCGCCAAGGCGGTCGCACCGGTGATGATCGAGAACAAGAAGGGTAAGATCGTCAACATCGCATCGGGAACGGTGTTCAAGGGCCTCCCCAACCTGCTGCATTACGTCAGCTCCAAGGGCGCGGTGGTGGCGATGACGCGCTCGATGGCGCGTGAGCTCGGCCAGCACAACATCTGCGTCAACGCGATCGCGCCCGGGCTCACCATGAGCGAGCAGATCGCGATCGACCCGCAATGGACCGGACAAGCCAGCGCCGGCAACATCGCGAGCCGCGCCATCCAGCGCGAGCAGATGCCGGCGGATATCGTCGGCACGCTGCTCTACCTCGCGTCGGACGACAGCAACTTCGTCACCGGCCAGACCATTCCGGTGGACGGCGGATCGGTGATGCGGTGAAGACCGAATATTTTGGCGGAGCGCTCCTCGCGGTGATCGGCCTGGTGATGGGCGTGGTCCTGTCGCGCCTGATCCGTCGGCGCATGGCCGCATCCGAGGCCAAGAAGCGCGCCGCAGCGCCTGTGGTCCACCTGAACCGCCAGGCATCGCGAAAGGCCGAGCGGGAGCAGCGCAAGCGGGAGCAGGCCGGGCGATGACCGCAGCCCGCGCCGCCGCGTGACTCGCCTCGCCCGGCTTTGGCGTGGCGAACTGCCGCTCGCGAGCGCGTTCTGGGATTGGGCCGTGATCGGCGGCATCGTGGTGAACGGCGCGGCCAGCATTCTGTTCTTCGTGCTGCTGATGCACGGCCACGCGCTGATCGGATACATCATCACGCACGTGCTTCCGCTGCCCTACAACGTCGTCGTGGGAGTCGGCGTCTGGCGGTCGGCTGGGCGTTACCAGGGCAACCCCCGCTGGGCAACCGCTGCCCGGATCGTCACCGTCATCGGAATGTCGATCCTGAGCGTGACGTGAGCCGCTATCGAGTCCGCTCCAGCGCGCGCGTCAGCCAGGAATCCGGCGCGCCATGGCGGCGGCGGCGTGGCCTCCGGCTCACCATAACCGCTTCGTCGCCATGGCTGCGCCTTCGCTGAGCGCGGCGAGCTTCATCCAGACGATTTTGGTGTCGACCTGCACCCGGCCGGCGAACGTGCCGAAGCCGCAGTCGACGCCGGCGATGACGTTCTCGCGGCTGACGATATCGGCGTATTGCACGATACGGTCGGCCACCAGCTCGGGATGCTCGACGAAGTTCGACGTCGAATCGATCACGCCCGGAATGATGATCTTGCCGGCGGGCAGTTTCACGTCCTGCCAGATCTTCCACTCGTGGCCGTGCCGCGGATTGGCGCCGGGGAACGATACCGCCTGCGGCTTCGCCGTGAGCACGATATCGACGATGTCGGCCAGCGGAACGTCGGTGTGATGCGGCGCCATTGTGCTCCCCCAGCACACGTGCATGCGCATCCGGTCGGCCGGGATGTCCTTCACCGCGTGGTTGAGCGCCGCGACGTTGACCGCGATCAGCTTGCGGTAGTCGGCGAGGCTCATGTCCAGGTACATGGTGTGACGCGACATCGCCAGATCGGGACAGTCGAGCTGAAGCACAAAGCCCGCATCGGTGATGGCGCGATACTCGCGCGCCATTACGTCCGCGAGCGCGAACATGTATTCTTCTTCGGTCTTGTAGAAGCTGTTGGTCAGGTAGCGCGCGATCTGACCGGGCGACGGCGAGGTGATAAAGCACTCCTCGGCCTTGGCGCCCGCAGTAGCCGCCTTGGCGCGCGCAATGTCGGCCTCGACCGCCGGCCAGTCCTTCCAGGCCACCGGACCGGTGCAGGACGGCCGGTGCTGCAGCGGCGAGGCGAACTGGCTGAGCAGCGCCGCGAGCTCGGGGAATTCCGGCTCGCCGGTGCCGCGCGGCGGCGCGCTCGGGCCGTCGAAGCCGGTGAGACGGTCCTTGACGTGCACGGTGTAGTCGGCGCGGCCCTGCTCGCCGTCATTGATAACGTCGAGGCCGGCGGCCACCTGCTTGTTCACCACGTCGGTGACGGCATCGCGAACTGCGGCATCGAGCGCAGCCCCGCCTACGCCGGGCTGCTTGAGTTCCTCCAGCAGCAGTTCCACGACGCGTTGCGGGCGCGGCAGACTGCCGGTGTGAGTGGTGAGGATGCGGTCGGTGCTGTTGCGCAAGGGGATCACCTTTGACTGGGATGCTTCGGGCGAACTTCAGAATTCGTAAAACCGCGCGGGGTTGTCGATCATGATCAGGTCGGCAAGATCGGGCGACGGCAGCGCCGCCAGGAAATCGTCCACCAGGTCCCGGTAGCCGATGGCGCGATAGGGCGCGACCAGCGCCGCGCTCTTCTGCTGGTTCGGAGCCGGCGTGAACGGCCAGTCGCTGCCCCAGACGCAACGGTTGCGCGCCGCAGCCACGATCGCCGCCAGCCATTCCTTGTCCGGGTCCGTCTGCAACGGATTGTCGGACACACGATAGGGCGCCGACACCTTGATCCAGACATGCGGCATTCGCAGCAGTTCTAGCAGACGCAGGCCCTCGGCGCTGTCGGGCCGGGCGCGGCCGTAAATGCCGTAATGGTCGACGATCAGCGGCACCGGAGAGCCGGCGAGCACGTCGGCGCCGGCCAGGAGCGTGGCGAGCGGCGCGATCACCTGGACGTGCCAGTTCATCGCGTCGGCGACCTTCGCGACCGGACTGAAGGTCTCCTCTACGCTTCGCAGCGGGCGGCCGTCGAGCTGGCTGTAAAGGTTGATCCGCAGACCGCGCACGCCGCGCCGGGCGAAATCCGCCAGCATTTCGTCCGAGGTGTTTTCCGAATCGATCACCGCGACGCCGCGTCCGGCACCGCCCAGCGCATCCAGCGCGTCGAGCGTCGCGGAATTGTCGGTGCCGTAGAAGCTCGGCTGCACGATCACAAAGCGCGAGATGCCGCGCTCGCTCCCCAGACGCTTCAGCGTGTCGACCGCCGCGATGCCGGCAAGATACTTCCGTTCCGGGACTTGAGGGTAGCGGTCCGGAGGACCGACGATGTGGACGTGACTGTCGATGCGCATGCGTACTGCTGGGCCATTTTCACTTGATGACGGCGATGACTTCGACTTCGACCAGGAAATCCGGATGCGAAAGCCGCCGCACCTCGACCGTCGTGCTGGTCGAGAGTGCGTCGCCGCCGTACTCCACACGAGCGTCGACGTGCTCGAAATACGCGTCGATGTCAGTGGTGAAGGTCTGGCGTTTGACAACGTCGGCCATGGTGGCGCCGACCGATGCCAGCGCGGTCTGGATATTCTCGAATACCTGGCGGATTTGCGCCCGCATGTCGCCCTTGCCGACAATCTCGCCTTTGCCGTTGCGCGACAGGATGCCCGACACGAACACCAGCTTGCCCGGCACCACGGTTACCACCGGCGCATACAACACGTGGCCTTTGACGATCCGCTTCGACAGGCCTTCGGGAAAAATGTTCTCGCGTTCGACCATCGCGCAGTCCCTTCAGTCCCGCGTTGTGCAGCCGGTGTCTCGGCCCGGCCGCGCGGGGACCCTGGAACGCCGTTGGCCTTGTGTCCAGTATCACCGGACAGGTTCGCGCAAAGACGACCATGCGCGACGTGAAAGAACCGAGCCCGATGTAAGCAAAAACGAGAACCCGGCCTAACCGGGCCGGGTTCTCGCGGGGATCGCCGTAGAAGATCACAGAAAGAGAAGTTCGATCAGCAGGAAGATAGGCATGACCTACCTCCTTTCTCCTAATGAATGAACTGGTAGATGACCCATCCACCACCCAGGACCACCGGGATGCCAACCAACACCGGAATGAGTAACGGCATGTCCGTTCTCCATTTCTGTTCGTGCTGCGGAGGTAACTGTTGGCGCGAAGGTAAGTTTCTGCGGCCGGTGAATGCCCATTCAGGCTTGGATCACAGCACCGTGAAAGGAATGCGCTCAACAATCAGTCGCGAACGACTTCTACCACCTTGCGGTCCTGCGTCCCGACGATCACCAGGGCATCGCTGGTCAGCAGATAGGAGTGGCTTTTGATCTGCGGGACCTTCTGACCCACGACATCCGGTATCGGATGAAGCTGGACGTTGGCGGGCACGACGGCGCCGGCTTCGAACTGCGCGCCCGCGCCCTGCGGCGCGACCTTGCTGTCCTTGAGCAGCAATTCCTTCAGCGTATGCCGATGCTCCATGGTGAGGTTGATGCCGGGCTGGCCCTGCGCTACCTGGACCACCATGGTTGCGGAGCGCATCGATCCATCAGCCCCGGCTTGCGCCGCGCCAGCCACGCAAAGCGCGGTCAAAATCAAAACACGAAAATAATGGGTCATCACAGTTCCTCGCGGGCACAACGCCCCGCGAAAGAACGCTCTCAACTCCAGAGAGTTCGTTCACGATGCAGTGACGTGCGTGTCGGCTGCCGGACAACAGCGAGGCCGGCACCGCCGCTACCGCGGCTCGATGCCGGCACGCTTCGAAATCAAGTCATTGGATGGTCATCGGCAGGCTTTGCAGCCGCAATTCTCCTACGGCGCCGCCATAGAGCGGCGTGAAGCCGGGGTCGGCCAGCCGCGCCTTGGGAAACCGCGCCAGCAGGCGGGTGATCGCGATCGTAATGGTGGTTCGGCCAAGGATATTGCCGATGCAGTGATGCGGGCCCGCGCCGAACGAGAGGATGCGCTTGGGCTTGCGAAGAACGTCGAAGCGCAACGGGCCGGGGAACACGTCCGGATCGTAGTTCGGCGCAAGCGGCGACGGCCGCACCACCGTCCCCTTCGGGATCCGCGTGCCGCCGACTTCGGTGTCGCAGGTGGCGAGACGCGGAAAGGTGAAATAGCCGTTGCTGCCGAGGCGCAGGCATTCCTCGATCGCATCGGGAATCAGGCTGGGATCGCGGATCAGCCGTTCGCGCTGATCCGAATGCGAATACAGCAGATAGAGCGCGCCGCCGGCGGCGCGGCTGGTGGCCGACAGCGAGGCGCCGCAGATCCCATAGATGTGGTCGAACAGCTCTTTGTCGGTGAGCTTGTCGCCAGCGTCGCGCGCGGCGATCAGATCGCTGATGAAGTCGGGATGCGGATTGACGCGCCGCTCCTCGATCAGGACATGGATTTCCTCCATGACTCGATCGAAGGCAATCCGGCACGCTTCCGGAAACGGCTCGCCCGGCTTGGTATAGGTGGTCGCCGGCAGCACGTCGTGGAACGCGGTGAAGATCGCCTTGCGCCGCTCATCCATGTTCGTCATGGCAATGAGCAATGCATCGACGACCAGATGCGCGCCGTAATCCTTCATGCCGTCGAACGCGGGGCCGTTCTCCTCGATACGGTCGAGCATTTTGTCGACCAGTGCGGTGATGCTTTCCTTGAGCTGCTCGATCCGCCGCGAGGAAAAAGCCGGCATCAGCAGGCGGCGGACGCGGGCATGCTGCGCGCCGTCCATCTGGGTGACGAAATGCGCGTCCATCAGCTTGTTGAACTGCTCCCAGCCCGGACCGCGCGGCATCTCGGAGACGAAGGTCGCGGTGTCGGAAAACACCCGATGCACGTCGGCGTAGCGGCCGACCACCACCTGCGGCGGACCGCTTTTGTTGATCACATAGAACGGCGGCCGCCGAGCCCATTCCGCCATGTAGCGGTGGGCGTTGGCCTTGAACGCATCGCTGCCGATATCCAGCTCGACGACGTTATCGCGATCCACCTCTGCCAAGGCTGACATCGCCCCTCCGTTGCATCGCCGTCCCTAATAGTCTCCGGCCCTGTTGCCCGATGACCGCGCATCCCGTTCTATGGCACACATGGGAATGCGCGTCAGGATCGCACCAACGACCACAGAGCGTCCGCAATGAATGTGCCACGGTCTATGCCGATTTTCGATGGACACAATGACGTGCTGCTGCGCCTGTTCAAGCGCAAAGGCCCGGACGCGCCGCGCGCATTTCTCGACGGCGAGGGCAAAGGTCAATTGGATCTCCCAATGGCCCGGCAAGGTGGCTTCGCTGGCGGCCTGTTCGCCATCTTCGTACCCTCGCCCGGCAACAAGGCCCCGCCCAGCAAGGACGGAACGCCGGCTCTCGACACCACGGCTGGCATGCCATTGCCGCTTCCGCTCGATCTCGCCGCCGCGCAGGCCGCCGTGTCGAGCATGGCGTCCATCCTGATCCGCATCGAACGCGAGGCGGACGGGCGGGTCCGCATCTGCCGCAACGTCGAGGACATCGCTCATTGCATCGATGCCGGCGTGCTGGCCGCCGTTCTCCATATCGAAGGCGCGGAGGCGATCGATCCGGAGTTCGAAATCCTCGATGTGCTGCACGAAGCGGGGCTACGCTCGATCGGTCCGGTGTGGAGCCGGCCGAACGCATTCGGGCACGGAGTGCCGTTTCGCTGTCCGTCGTCGCCCGACACGGGACCCGGCTTGACCGATCTCGGCAAGGATTTGATCCGCGCCTGCAACCGGCTGAAAATCCTGATCGACCTCTCTCATCTCAACGAACGGGGCTTCTGGGACGTGGCCGAGCTCAGCGACGCACCGCTCGTCGCCACGCACTCCAACGCCCATGCCTTGAGTCCGCATTCGCGCAATCTCATCGACAAGCAATTGGCGGCGATCCGCGAAAGCAAAGGTATGGTAGGCGTAAACTTTGCTGTGAGCTTCCTGCGGGCGGACGGCCGCCAGGACAGCGACACGCCGATCGAACTCGTGATCGACCATGTCGAGCACATGCTCAAGGCTGTCGGCGAGGACGGCGTCGGCTTCGGCTCGGATTTCGACGGCGCGAAGATTCCGAAAGAGCTCGGCAACGCCGCCGGGCTGCCCGCACTGGTCGGGGTCATGCGGCAGCGCGGCTACGGCGAACCGTTGATCGAGAAGCTGTGCTACCGGAACTGGCTGCGAGTGCTGGGGCGGACTTGGGCAGAGCCTGCAGCCACTCCTACAGGAACCGGGTCGGCCACATGATGGTGCGCCACATGTGCGCGGACGGGCTGTTGTCCCAGCCCAGCCCTTCCTTCGGCTGCCGGAAATTGCGGCCGATGATGTCGACGAAGTCGTCGAGATTGACCTTGGCGTTGGGATCGAACGCATAAACGTCGTTCACGCAGATCAGCCGCGACGTCATGTAGTGCTTGTGGTTGCGCGCGCGATTGTACTCGTCGACGATGTAGGCCTCCGGCTGGTAGTCGTCGCCGAAATATTTCCGGTACATGTCGGGATAGCCGTAGCCGACCGACTCGTCGGGGAAGAAGCGCAGCGCCTGGTGCGTCTTGATCGCCCAGCTCACCTCCTCGTCGACGTAGGGCTCGATCATCTGCGCGCCCCAATAGCCGTGGTCGCAGCGGATGAAGCCGACGACCGCGATGTCGTGCAGCAGGCAGGCCAGCACAACCTTCTCGCTGTGGCCGCTCTTGAGCGCCAGCGCGGCGCTCTGGGTCAGATGGTTGGTCGAGGCGAACCGGCAGCGGAAGTAGTCGACCAGGGTGGGCTTGTCCGGCATCGGCGGCAGCCGCGGGTCCGGACCCATGTTGAAGTACTTGCCGGGATGTTTGGCCTGCAGCGCTGCGCCGCCTTCCATCTCGACCTTGCCGTCGGTCAGATGGCTGAACACCGACTTGGTGACGACACGGTCGAGCTCGTGCATCATCTGCTCTTCGATGTGGTCGGCACGCTCCGACAGCGTCATTTGACTGGTGATCTTGGCGGTGGCTGCTGCTTGAGGTCCCATTGACCCCTCCCTGAATTTCGGCCCGACTGGCGCCCGCAACGGCGTTTCGGGGCTTGCCCACCGCGACGGTACACCGAATTATGGGCCTGCGACACCGATAGGCAGTCGGTTGGAATGAAAAAAGGGCATACTAGGCCCAACAAAAAAGCCTGAGGGAGGGGCGATGCCCCATATTGAAATTCGCGACGTGTCCCTGGTGTACGACACACCGGCCGGCCAGGTGGTCGGCGTCGACAGCGCCAGCTTCAACATCGAGGAGTCGGAATTCCTTTGCATCGTCGGTCCTTCCGGCTGCGGCAAGTCGACGCTACTCAACATCATCGCCGGCTTCCTCAGTCCAACCGGCGGCGAGATCAAGATCGCCGGCAAGGCGGTCACCGGCTCCGGCATGGACCGCGGCGTGGTGTTCCAGGATTTCGCGCAGTTGTTCCCGTGGCGCACGGCGCTGGGCAACGTCGTGTTCGGCCTGGAGATGAAGGGCGTCGGCAAGGAGGAGCGCGAGGCGATCGCACGCAAGCAGCTCCAATTGGTCAAGCTGGAGAAGTTCACCAACTCCTATCCGCATCATCTCTCGGGCGGGATGCAGCAGCGGGTCGCCATCGCGCGCGCGCTTGCGTACAATCCGGCCGTGCTGCTGATGGACGAGCCGTTCGCCGCACTCGATGCGCTGACGCGCGACGACATGCAGCGGCTGCTCGCGGACGTTTGGCGGGAAACCCGCAAGACGGTGATCTACGTGACGCACAACGTAGCGGAAGCGGTTTATCTGGCAGACCGGGTGGTGGTGATGAGCCCGCATCCTGGCCGAGTAAAGGTGGAGGTGCCAATCGACCTGCCACGGCCGCGCGATCCGCTCAGCGTCGAGTTCCTCGATCATCAGAAGCAACTCCTGCATCATCTCGGCCAGGATGCACATCGCGAACCGGAAATGGCCGAAGCGTAACGAAGGCTCGTAACGAAGGCTTAGCCGACAAGGCGTCGAACTCGACCTCAGGGAGGACACAACGATGACGAACTGGAATGACGGAATGACCCGCCGCCACTACCTCGCGGCCGCCGGCGCCGTGTTGGCGACGGCCTTCGGCGGAACGCGTCCTGCGTTCGCACTCGACCCGATCCGTCAGGGCTATCAGACCAACATGTGGGGAATGCCGACTTATTATCTGATGAAGTCGGGCCTGCTCGAGAAGGCCGGCATCAAGACGTCGGACTTCGCAGTTCCGTCCGGCAACCTCACCATGCAGCAGATGGTGGCGCGACAGGTCGACCTCGGCACCTATGCCGGCCCGTCATTCATCATCGGACATGACAAGGGCGGCATCGTCGGCGTCGCCGTCATTGAAACTGTCGGCAAGACCATCCAGGTGATGGGCCGCAAGGACCTTGGCTTCACCAAGGTCGAAGACCTGCGCGGCAAAAAGGTCGCCAACCAGACCGGCTCGTCCAGCGGCAACATCTTCACGGATCAGCTCGCGCCGGCGCATGGCCTGAAGAAGGGCGACTACCAGGAAGTGCGGATGAACGTGAACGACATGGTCGCTGCCATGGCCGCCAAGACCGTGGACGCGATGGTTTGCACCGAACCCTACAACGCGATCGCGGAAGCCGACGGCATCGGCAACACCATCGTCGATTTTTCCAAGGTGGATCCGCTGCCGGTGTTCATGGCGGCAACCCCCGAGTTCGTGCAGAAGAGCCCGGATACCCTCGTCGCCTACCTGCGGGCCTGGCTCCAGGTCACCAAGGACTTCACCAGCAACCCCGACAAGGTCGCCGACGTGATCCACACGTTCTACACGTCGAAGGGCTACAAGATAGACCGCACCACGTTCAGGAAGGCGTTGGCGACGGTCGAGGTCAGCCCCGGCTTCCCCAGCGATCTCGGACCCTACATGCAGAAGCACGCCGAGATTCTGCTCAAGGAAAAGAAGATCGCCAAGATCCCGGACTGGAAGGTGGCGATGCGGACCGAGTTCATGGACAAAGCCCGCGCCGGCGCCTGATAGCCGCGAACCACTGAAAGAACAGGCAGGGCCGGCCCGCGTGCCGGCCCTGTCGTTTGGGGTCTCCCACCGCGCGTTGAAACGCGCTAAAGGTGGGCGACGCGGCGCAACCAGTCACGGTGGCCGTTCGGGGCGGAAACAATCTTTTCAGGGCAATGGAGCAGGATATGAAGCGTGCGAAGAGCTTATTGCGTTCGGTGAGACAGGCGTTCTCGGGTTCGAAGAAGAAGCCCGCGACCAAGAAGTCGGCCAAGAAGGTCGCGAAGAAATCCGCTCCCGCCAAGAAGAAAGCCGCCAAGCCGGCCGTGAAAAAGCCCGCCGTGTCCCGCAAGAGCGGACAGACCGGCGCCGACGGCACCGTCACCTGGAATTTCAAGCAGCTTTCGCACCACCTGCTCGATGGCTTCGGCGGCATGGGAGAAGGCATGTCGGTGCAGATCGCACCGGACGGCCGCCGCATCATCTGGCTGGCGCACGAGAGCGCGCCGAAGAACTTTACCGCGGTCGACGTCTCCAATCCGCGCAAGCCGAAGGTGGTGTGCCAGACCGACCTTCCGCACAGCGACGTGCGCTCGAACTCGCTCGAGACCTGCGGGAACATGATGGCGGTCGCCTATCAGACCAAGGGCAAGAACATGAAGCCCGCGGGCATGGAGCTGTTCGACATCTCCAACCCGGAAAAGCCGAAGTCGATCTCGTTCTTCGACTGTTCGGGCGAGCATTCGCGCGGCGTGCACCAGCTCTGGTTCTGCGACGGCGAATACGTCCACATGGCGTCGAGCTCGGCGGATTTCGTGCCGACCCATCCACAGGACGACCAGTTCTATCGCTGCATCGACGTGCGCAACCCGTCGAAGCCGGTGGAAGTCGGCCGCTGGCATATGCCCGGCACCAAGCAGGGCGACAACGTCGCGCCGCCGCCGCGCCATCCGCTCGACAAGGGCTATCGCGCGCACAACTGCAACGTCTATCCGCAGCGCCCGGACCGCTGCTACCTCGCCTACATCGACGGCGGCATGCACGTGCTCGACATCTCCAACAAGTCGGACCCCAAGCGCATCTCGTCCTGGACCAACTCGCCGCCCTATACCGGCTTCATGCATACCGTGGTGCCGCTGTTCGACCGCGGGCTGATGCTGGTGACCGACGAGTCGACCGAGAACAACGCCAAGGACTGGCCGAAGCTGGTGTGGATTCTCGACGCCCGCGACGAGACCAACCTGGTGCCGATCTCGACCTGCCCGCTGCCCGACCACAAGGCGTATTCCTCGCGTGGCCGGTTCGGCGCCCACAACATCCATGAGAACGTGCCGCTGCCGACCTGCTGGCAGAACGACCAGATCGTGCTCGGCACCTTCTTCAACGGCGGCTTGCGCGCCTACGACATCTCCAACCCTTACCAGCCGCAGGCGATCGGCACCTTCGTGCCGCCGCCGGCGCCTGGCGCGCCGACCGGGACGACCCAGATCAACGACGTGTTCGTCGACGAGCGCGAGGTCGTGTACTGCGTCGACCGCCACATCGGCGGGCTGTATTGCCTGGAGATGGATTTCTGATCGAAGGCACTGGTGTCCCGGGCGAGCGCAAGCGAGACCCGGGACCCCGGTTTACTCCAAGAAAGCTGGGTCCCGGGTCTGCAATGCCGCACTTCGTGCCGCATTGCGCCCGGGACACGTGTTTCTACAGCCGACTCGAACAGTGCGCGCCCGTACACTAAATTACATCCATGAACGACGTCGTCCTCAACCTCTTCCCGTCCACTTCCGCAGGCCGCTTCGGCCGGCGGCAAAAACGCGAACGCGGCTCGCGCCTGCCGGTCACCATCGTCACCGGCTTCCTCGGCGCCGGCAAAACCACGCTGGTCCAGCGTTTTCTCAAGACGCCGGAAGGCCGCGGTACCGCGCTGATCGTCAACGAGTTCGGCTCAGTCGGCATCGACGACGCGCTGCTGCGCACGAGCGAAGACACCGTAACCCTGCTCGGCAACGGCTGCGTCTGCTGCAACACCCGCTCGGACCTGCAGATCGCGTTGCGCAAGCTGGTCGCCGACCGCGAGCGCGGCAAGATTCCGCATTTCGGCCGCGTGCTGATCGAGACCAGCGGACTCGCAGACATCAGTCCGATCCTGCAGACCTTCTCCACCGACCGCGCGCTCGGCGGCGAGTTCGCCATCGAGGTGGTGCTGACCCTGGTCGATGCGGTCAACGGATTGCGCAATCTCGACACGGCGCCGGAGGCGCGCAAGCAGGCGATCCTCGCCGACCGCCTGGTCATCTCCAAGGTCGACCTCGCCGACAGCAGGACCCAGAAAAAGCTCGCAGCGAAGCTCAAGGAGCTCAACCCGCGCGCCGACATCGACATCGCCGTCGACGGCGAGATCGATCCGAAACATCTGATCGAATCCGGCCAGGACGCCACGGCGGCGCGGCACTCCGGCTTCATCGCCGAGGCCTCGCACAGCGACGGCATCGCGAGCTTCGTGATTCGCGAGAAGAAGCCGCTGGAATGGCCGGTGTTCCAGCGCGCGCTCGACACGCTGGTGTCGCTGCGCGGACCGGACCTGCTGCGCATCAAGGGAATTCTCAATCTCCAGGGCGCCAAAGGCCCCGTGGTGTTTCAGGCGGTGCAGCACCTGGTCCATCCACCGGTTGAACTGGCGGAGTGGCCGGATAAGGACCGGTCCAGCCGGCTGGTTTTCATCACGCGGGGCGTAAGCGAGCCGCAAGTGCGGGCGCTGTTCGAGGCGTGCAAGGCCCTGGGGTTTGTGACCGGGGAGTGATCCTAGCGGGCGCGGATGCCACCGATGATCTCGGAATAGCGGCCCTTCGCGACCTCGATAATCTTGTTTTGCGATTCGTGCGAAACGCTCCAGTAATTGGTCTTGGCGAGGTCCTCCAAACCGAACTTGAGCTCTTCGGTAAGAAACGCCGCCGGATCGGGGGCCGCGTTCGCCAAGTGAGAGAGAATCCGGTGGACCACCGTGTTGAGCACGGCCATCTCGGCCAGCGTATTCAACTCAAATGCCGATGCCATCGACCGCCCCTTTGTTGACGCCGTTCAAAGCGCGACGGTCGTCTGTTTGATACCCAGCTATGATCTGAAAACAAGCCCGCAAGCCATCGCCACAAATCGCGCGCCAGCCGGTTCCCCCTCGCCTACCCTTGGATTAGTCTAATCCCAATCAGACCGCACCGAGGGAGGCCGCCCGCCATGACCCAGAAATTCACGCTCGACGTGAACGGCAAGACGCACGCCGTCGATGCCGATCCGGACATGCCGCTGCTGTATGCGCTCAAGAACGACATCGGGCTGAACAACCCGCAGTTCGGCTGCGGCCTTGCGCAATGCGGCGCCTGCACCGTGCATATGGACGGCCAGCCGGTACGCTCCTGCATCACGCCGATGTCGGCGGTCGGCAATGCCAAGGTGGTGACGTTGTCGGGGCTGGGTACGCCCGAGAAGCCGCATCCGCTCCAGACGGCTTACGTGGAAGAGCAGGTCACGCAGTGCGGCTACTGCATCAACGGCTGGATCATGACCGCTGCCGCCTTCCTGCGCGACAAGAAGAACCCGAGCGAAGCTGAGATCAAGGCGGCGCTTGAAGGGCTCAAGTGCCGCTGCGGCACGCACATGAACATCCTGCGCGCGGTCAAGCGCGCCGCGACGATGATGGGTTGAGGGAGGGTGTCATGACAAAGCAAGACAAGCCGCACACGTTCTCCCGCCGCGCAGTGCTGGCAGGCACCGGCGCATTCGTGGTTTCGGTCGGCGCACCGATCTCGCTCGGCACCGTGCTGGGCATGAAGTCGGCCTTCGCGCAAGGCGTCAAGCCGCCGCTCGTGCCCGAGCAGCTTTCCTCCTACATCGCGGTCGGCAACGACGGTGCGGTGTCTGCGTTCTTCGGCAAGATGGACATGGGCCAGGGGCTCTACGTCTCGATCGGCCAGATCGTGGCGGAAGAGCTCGACGTGCCGTTCAAGGCCGTCACCGTGTTCATGGCCGACACCCGCACCAGCGTAAACCAGGGCGGCGCGTCGGGCTCTACCGGCATCCAGACCGGCGGCCGGCAGATGCGCATGGCCGCGGCCGAAGCGCGCCGCGTGCTGGTCGAGATGGCAGCGGAGAAGCTTTCGCTGCCGGCCGACCAACTCACCGTCACCGACGGCGTGGTGCACGCCAAGGCCGATGCGTCGAAGAAGGCGAGCTATGCCGAGTTGATCGGCGGGCGTTATTTCAACGTCCAGCTCGAATGGAACCAGCAGATCGGCAATGCGCTCTATGCGCCGGGCAAAGCCAAGCCGAAGGACGTCAAGGACTACAAGATCGTCGGCCAGCCGATCAAACGTTCCGACATCGCGCCAAGGGCGTTCGCGACCGAACCGTTCGTCACCGATATCAAAGTCCCGGGCATGATCCATGCCCGCGTGATCCGCCCGCCGGTGGCGGGCGCGACGCCGGTGAGCATCGACGAGGGCTCGCTCAAGGATATTCCGGGCGCGCGTGTCGTGCGCGAGGGCAATTTCCTCGCGGTCGTCGCCGACAAGGAATGGGACGCGGTCAAGGCTCACGACAAGCTCAGGGTGCAGTGGTCGAATGCGGCTCCGCCGTTCCCGTCGCAGGAGGCGCTCTACGACCACATCCGCAAAGCCCCGGTGCGCAAAGCCGCGGACGAAAAGCCCGTCGGCAACGTCGCCGAGGCGTTTCGAAACGCCGCACGGGTGATCGAGGCCGAATACGAATGGCCGTTCCAATCGCACGCCTGCATGGGACCGGCCTGCGCCGTGGTCGAGATCAAGGACGGCCACGTCACCTGCTACACCGGCTCGCAGAAGCCGCACTTCGTGCGTGACGGCCTCGCCCGCACGCTCGGCGTGCCGCCGGCCAGCGTGGACGGCATCTGGGTGGTTGGTCCCGGCTCCTATGGCCGCAACGACGCCGACGACTGCGCCCATGACGCAGCCGTTGTCGCCAAACTGACCGGCAAGCCGGTCCGTCTGCAATACACGCGCGAACAGGGCACCGGCTGGGATCCTAAGGGCCCGGCCTCGATCCACAAGGCGCGCGCCGCGCTCGACGCCTCCAACAAGGTGACGGCCTATGAGTTCGTCTCCAAGGGCTTCTCGCGGATCGACGTGCAGACCAACGGTTCCCAACCGCAGGATACGCTCGCCGGCCACTTCCGCGGCGTGCCGCTGAGGGTCAACGACAACTTCGGCGTGCCGGCGGAATCCTACGTGTTCGACAACAAGCGAACCGCCTGGGAGACCATCGCGCAGTTCCTGGAACGCGGCTCGCCGCTGCGCGGCGCACACCTGCGCGACCCGGTCGGACCGCAGATCCACTTCGCATCCGAGTCCTTCATGGACGAGGTGGCGCACGCGATCGGCGCCGATCCGGTGGAGTTCCGGCTGCGCTATCTCCGCGACCCGCGCGATCATGCCGTGATCAAGGCGGCCGCCGAGAAGGCCGGCTGGAAGACCCGCACCTCGCCGCAACGCCAGACCGGCAACACGGTCAGCGGCCGCGGGATCGCCTACTCGCAGCGCAATGGCACCACCTGCGCCATCGTGGCCGAGGTCGACATCGACCGGCGTTCCGGAAAAATCTGGGCGCGCAAGTTCACGGTCGCGCACGATTGCGGGCTGATCGTCAACCCGGATGGCCTGAAGCACACCATCGAGGGCAACATCATCCAGGGCATCAGCCGCACGCTGTGGGAAGAGGTGAAGTTCGACAACAAGAGCGTCACCAGCGTGGACTGGCTGACCTATCCGATCCTCGACATGACCGAGGCTCCGGAAACCATCGACTGCGTCTACATCAACCGGCCGGACCGCGCTCCGACCGGCGCGGGCGAGCCGTCGATCCGTCCAGTGGCAGCGGCGATTGCGAACGCGGTGTTCGACGCCACCGGCGTGCGGATGCGCCGGGTGCCGTTCTCGCCGGACCGGGTGAAGGGCGCGCTGTCGTAGGACAGCGTTGCAGCGGCACAACGCACGTGTGTCATCGCTGGGTCAAACGTATAGCCCGGCGATGACAACGTGATTATTTTGCGGCGCTGAGTTTCAACGCAGCCGCATCCCGGATCACATCAGCGATCGCCGCCTCGTTGCCCGGCGCCATCAGATGCACTCCGGCGACGCCCGGGATCGTCGCCATCTCCTGCATCAGCTCCAGGCAAATCCGCCGCCCTTCCGCCGCCGGATCGGCAGCGGCTTCCAGACGCTCGATCGTTGCATCGGAAATAATGGTGCCGAACAACTTCTCGCGCATCCAGCGTCCCGACTTCGCGGAGCGCAGCGGCGCGATGCCGATCAGCATCGGCAGCTTGACGCCGTGCTCGGCGAGCCGCGCCGTGTAGCGCCGCAGCAGCGCCGTATCCATGCAGAACTGGGTCTGCGCAAAGGCGCATCCTGCCGCGATCTTGCCCTTGAGACTCTTCGGCTCCCACCCGGCCGGCGGGTCGATCGGCATGTCGGCGGCGCCAAGGAAGAACTCCGCCCGCCCCGCCACCTTGCGGCCATGCGGCAACTCACCCTTGTCGCGCATCGCGGCAGCCATCTGCGTCAGGCCGATGGTGTCGAGATCGAACACCGGCTTGGCGTCGGGCTGATCGCCCTGCTTGGGGTCGTCGCCCTTGAGCATGAGCAGGTTGCGCACGCCGAGCGCCGCCGCCGCCATCAGGTCGCTCTGCAGCGCGATGCGATTGCGATCGCGGCAGGTGAATTGCAGGATCGGCTCGATGCCGTTGCCGAGCAGCAGCCCCGCCGCCGTTACCGCGCCCATGTGAGCGCGGGCACCGGCGCCGTCGGTGACGTTGACCGCGTCGGCGAGGCCTTTGAGCGGGGCCACTTTTGCGATGAGATCGGCGGCGTCGAACGAAACCGGCGGGGTGATCTCGGCCGTTATGACGAAGCGGCCGGCGTTCAACTTGTCCTGTAACGTCTGCATGCGGGTAAGCACCAGAATTCCGGCCCCGTTTCAAGCGGTGGGCGCGTGGGCAGACAGATTGCGATGCCCACTTGGCGCGCACCGATCCCACCAATAGGATCGCTCCATGCCGATGATCGCCCGCACGCTGGACGACGCGCTGTCCGCCATCGCCGACGGCTGCCTGCTGGCCGTGCCGCGCGAATCGACCGGCGTCGGCATGGCGGCGACGCGCGCGCTGATCCGGCGCGGCATCAAGCGGCTGTCGCTGGTGGCGCTGCCAACGTCGAGCCTGCAAGCGGATTTGCTGATCGGTGCGGGCTGCGTCGAGACGCTGGAGACCTCCGCGGTCTCTTTGGGTGAGTTCGGCTTGGCACCGCGCTTCACCGCCGCGGTCATGGCCGGCACGATCCGCATGAAGGATGCGACCTGCCCGGCGCTGCACGCCGCGTTTCAGGCCTCGGAGAAAGGCGTGCCGTTCATGCCGCTGCGCGGGCTGATCGGCTCCGACGTGCTGGACCACCGACCGGACTGGGTGGTGATGAACAATCCGTTCGGCAACAACGATCCGATCGTGCTGCTGCCCGCGATCAAGCCCGATGTCACGCTATTCCACGCGCCGATGGCGGACCGCGCCGGAAACATCTGGATCGGACGGCAGCGCGAGCTGGTCACGATGGCACACGCTTCGGCGAAGACGGTCGTCACCGTGGAGAAAATTCACGAGGGCAATCTGCTCGACGATCCGCAGCTCGCGGCAGGCACCCTGCCCGGCTTCTACGTCGAGTCCGTCGCCGTGGTGGAGCGCGGCTGCTGGCCGCTGCCGCTACCCGAGCACTATCCATGGGATGGCGAGCATTTGAAGGAATACGCCAAGCTTGCGGCAACCGAGGAAGGGTTCGCGAGCTATCTCGAGCGGTATGTGTATGAACGCGCCGCCGCCTGAGGCCAAAAAAGACTTCCGCGACGAGGAACTCCTTGCCTCGGTCATTGCCGACCTGATCGGCGACGCGCGGCACGTCGCTGTCGGCAATGCCTCGCCGATCCCGGCGCTGGCGTCGCTGCTGGCGCGCGAGCGCGGCAAGGGCACGCCGTATGTGTCGCTGCTCGGCAGCCCGAAGCACACCTTCTTCACCGACGGCGGACGCGAGCTGTTCGACTGCGCCGGCCAGGGCCGGATCGACGTGTTCTTCCTTTCAGGCGGCGAGATCGACGGCGAGGGCAACGTCAACCTGGTCAGCATCGGCGAGTACGAGCATCCGACCGCACGATTCCCCGGCTCGTTCGGCTCGTCGTATCTCTATTACGTGGTGCCGAAGGTGATCCTGTTCCGCACCGAGCATTCCAAGCGCACGCTGGTGCCCCGGGTCTCTTTCATCAGTGCGCCGGGCGGCAGCCCCGACAACGTCCACCGCACCGGCGGACCGGTCGGGCTCATCACCAACCGCTGCTTCTTTTCGTTCGACCGCCAGCGCAAGCGCTTCAAGCTCGCCAGCATCCATCCCGGACATACCCTGGCCGAGGTGATCGTCAACACCGGCTTCGAATTCGACCGCCCGCCGGACGTGCCGGAGACGCGGGCGCCCTCGCCCGAGACGTTGCGGCTGATGCGAGAGACGGTGGCGCCGGAGTTGGCCGAGGTCTATCCGCAATTCGCGGCGCGGGTGTTCGGGATTGGCAAGTCGGCCTGAAAGATCATTTGCAGACACGGCGTGGGCATGGTTTTTATGCCTGCCCACCGACCCCAAAAATCCAACCGAAATAAGGAAATAGCGTGAAGCAAGTCGAAGCGGCAGTGATCGGCACCGGCTGGTGCGGCGGCATCCGGGCCGAAACCCTGTCGCGGTCGGCGCTGGTGGACAAGCTGCACATCTGCGAGATCAAGCCGGATCGGCTCGCCGAGGTGAAGGCGCTGACCAGGCCCGCGACCGCGACGCTCGACTACCAGGACATCGTCAAGAACGACGCCATCAAGGTGGTGTACATCTCGACCACCCCGGAATCGAACCACTATCCGATCGCACGCGACTGCCTGCGCGCCGGAAAGAATGTGCTGCTCGAAAAGCCGATCGCGCTGGAGCTGTGGGAGGCGGATGAGCTGATCGCCATAGCGAAGCGCGAGAACCTCAAGTTCACCATCGGCTATTCTCAGCGCTTCAATCCGAAGGTCGCCTTCGCCAAGAAAAAGATCGAGGACGGCACGCTCGGCAAGGTCGTCTCGGTGCTGGTCAGCCGCCACATCACGCGCACGCTCGGCACCAAAATCGGCAAGCGTGTGCGGCTGTCGCCGGTTGTGATGGAATCCACCCACGATCTCGACTTCGTGTTCTGGCTGCTGGAGCCGGCGAAGCCGGTGCGTGTCTATTCGCAGGGCGCGTTCGGTTTCATGCAGCCGATCAACGGCTCGCACGACATCATGTTCACCACAGTAACCATGGACAATGGCGTGGTGGTAATGATCGGCGGCGGCTGGAACCTGCCGCCGAGCTATCCGAACTATTGTTCGACCTGGATGGAGATCACCGGCACCGACGGGGCGCTGATCCTCGACGACACCGCACGCGACCACTGGCTGAACACAATCCAGGGCGGTCAGCAGTTCCCGATGTCGACCATGCCGGGCGAGCAGGTCGGCGACGTCTATGCCGGCGGCATGGGGCCGGAGACGCTGCATTTCCTCGAAGCCTGCATCCGCAATACGCCGCCGATGGTGTCGCCGGACAGCGCTCGCGCGGTGATGGAGGCCTACACCGCCGCCGACCTGTCTGCCGATCGCAACGAACCGATCGATCTGCCGCTGACCAACGAGACGACGGCGGCGGTGGCTGACTTCAAGGCGAAGCTCCGAACCGGCGATAATGTGGCGGTGAAATCATGAGAACCCAGCCTAAGGACATCGGGCTCGCGATCATCGGCGGCGGCCGGGTCGGGCTGTTCCGAGGCGAGGTCGCCAACCGCCATCCGGCGGTGAAGTGGATCGGGCTGGCCGAGAAGAACCCGAACCGCGCCGGCGAGGTGGCGCCGATGATCGGCGCCGATTTCGTCACCCAGAGCCACCGCGAGCTGCTGGCGCGGCCGGAGGTGACTGCGGTGATCATCGCGACCGACGAGCACCTGCACGTCGATCCGATCATGGCCGCCGTCGAGCGCGGCCTGCCGATGCTGATCGAGAAGCCGCTGGCGACCGATCTCGCACAGTCCGCCAAGGTGCTGAAGGCGATCAAGGACGCCAAGATCGACGCCATCGTCGGCCACACCCAGCGGTTCCGGCGCAAGTGGCTTTCCGGCAAAGAGAAGGTCCGCACCGGCGCGCTCGGCGACGTCACGCTCGTGACTTCGCGCGCGTTCATGAACCGGCTGGTTGCGATCGACAACTACAAGCGCACCGACGACCCTTCGACGATCTCGCCAATGGTGATCTCGGGCACGCACGCGCTCGACATGTGCATGTGGTATCTGGAGAAGAAGACGCCGGTCGAATGCTACGCCCGCTCGATCGACAAGGTGCTGGGCCCGCTCTACCAGGGCATCGACGCCACCGCCGGCATGATCATGATGAGCGATGGCACCATCTATCACCTCAACATCTCGTGGGCGCTGCCGGTGACTTGGCCCGGCGCGGTCTATTCGCTTGAGGTGGGCATCACCGGCACCGACGGCGTGCTGACCATCGACGACACCCACCGCGATATGGTGCTGGCCGTGTCGAAGCCGCAGTCCGAAGGCTACGCCCCGGACCAGACCCGGCTGGTGGATTTCCTCGGTTCCTATCCGCCCGGCGACATGGCGCTTGGCGAACTGCGCGGGCCGATGGCGGACGAAACCGTGTCCTGGCTCAACCGTGTGGCGCTCGGCCTGCCGACCCCGGCCGCGACCGTCGACGAGGCACACAAGAACCTGATGCTGACCAAGGCGCTCGACCTTTCGGCCAAGCGCAAGCAGCCGGTCAAGCTGCCGCTCGACCCCGACGAGTTGGCGGCTTAAGCGGCCGCGCGACCCCATCACGGCTTGTCATGCCCCGCGGAAGCGGGGCATCCAACCTTGAGAAATTGGGCTAGTCTGTGCGGGACAACAGGCTGGATCGCTCCCCTTCATGGGCGATGACAGCCGGAAAAATGGGAGAAAGCGCTCATGCGTAAGACCGTGTTCGCCGCCTTTGTTCTGCTGGCCGCCGCATTTCCGGCCCAGGCCCAGGAGGATGTCGCCGAGTTCTATCGCGGCAAGACCGTCCGCCTCATCGTCGGCGTCGGCGTGGGCTCCGGATACGACGTCAACGCCCGCGTGCTGGCGCGCCATCTCGGCAGGCATATCCCCGGCAACCCGAACATCATCGTGCAGAACCAGCCGGGCGCCGGCTCGCTGACCATGACCAACCAGATGTACGCGGCCGGTCCGTTCGACGGCACCGTGATCGGCGCCTCGTTCAACGGCCTTCCGACAGCGCCACTGCTTCAGCCCAATGGCGTGCGCTTCGATGCCACCAAGATCAACTGGGTCGGCAGCACCAATCGCGAAACCCAGACGATGTACGTCTGGCATACCGCGCCGATCAAGTCGCTCGAAGACCTCCAGACCAAGGAGATGCTGGTCGGCGCGCAGGCCCCCGGCTCGACACAATTCGACTATCCGATGCTGGGCAAGGCGATGTTCGGCATGAAGTACAAGGTCGTCACCGGCTACAAGTCGACGTCCGATATCAACCTGGCGATGGAGCGCGGCGAGGTGCATGGCACGCTCGCCAACTGGTCGACGGTGAAGACGCTCAACCTGAAGCAGTATGAGGACAAGCTGATCCGCATCCTGGTGGTCTGGGGCGCCCGCGAGCATCCGGAGCTTAAGGGTATCCCGCTGATCTCCAGCCTGGCAAAGACGCCGGAGCAGAAGCAGGCCATGCAGCTTGCGTTGGCGCGGCTTGAGTTCGGGCGGCCGTTCTTCCTGCCGCCAAACGTTCCGGCGGCCCGCGTCAAAGCCATTCGGGACGCTTTTGACGCCACCATGAAGGACAAGGAGTATCTCGCCGAGGCGGACAAGCTCAAATTGGAAATCGATCCAATGAGCGGCGAAGAACTCGCCAGAACGCTGGAGGAGATGGCCAAGACGCCGGCCGATGTCGTCGCACAGGTGCGGGCCGCGTACGAGGCGCGCTGACGAGTACATCGAGGCGCACATGCGAAAGGCGCTGCTGGCCCTCCTCGGCCTGCTCGCGGCGGGGCTGCCCGCCGCCGCGCAGGAGGATGTCGCGGCGTTCTACCGCGGCAAGACGGTGCGCATCGTCGCCGGTTTTCCGGTTGGCTCCGGCTTCGACATCAGCACGCGCGTGCTGGCGCGCCATCTCGGCGCGCACATCCCCGGCAATCCAACGGTGATCGTTCAGAACCAGCCGGGCGCCGGCTCGCTGACCATGACCAACCAGCTCTACGCCGCCGGACCGTTCGACGGCACCACGATCGGAGCGGCGTTCGGCAGCATGCCGACCACGTTCCTGCTCCAGCCCCAGGCGGTGCGATTCGATCCGACCAAAATCAACTGGGTCGGCAACACCAACCGGGAAACCAACGTCGCCTATGTGTGGCACACCGCGAAGGCGCAGAGCCTCGACGAGCTCGCGACCAAGGAGCTGATGGTCGGCGCACAATCGCCCGGCACCTCGCAGTTCGACTTTCCGGTGGTGGCGAACCACGTGCTCGGCTTCAAGTTCAAGGTCGTCACCGGCTACGACAGCACGCCAAAAATCCATCTCGCGATGGAACAAGGCGAAATCGAAGGCAACGCCGCGACGTCGTGGACCACGCTCAAGGCGCTCAACGCCAACTGGCTCGCGGAGAAGAAGGTCAAAGTGATCGCACAATGGGCGCTACGCAAGCATGCCGAACTTGCGGACGTTCCAATGGTGCTCGATCTCGCCAAAACCGATGCCGACCAGCAGGCGCTGCTCCTGGTGCTAGCGCGGCTGGAGTTCGGCCGGCCGTTCTTCCTGCCGCCGAACGTTCCGGCCGACCGTGTTGCCGCCATCCGACGCGCATTCGACGACACCATGAAGGACCCGGCATTCCGAAGCGAAGCCGAGCGGCTCAAGATCGATGTCGATCCGACCGGCGGCGCGGAGGTGGCGGCGCTGGTGGAGCGCGTTTCGCGGACGCCAGCGGATACCGTTGCGCGGGTCCGCGCCGCGCTGGCGGCGCGATGAAATCAAAATGCGGAGCTACGACCGAGCCAGCCGTTTGATCGTCAGCTCATCCGCCAGCTTGTCGAGCAGTTCGAGCACCTCGGGATAGATCGGCACGCCGTCACGCGCCCGCTCGGCGCGGCGCGCCTGACGCTGCTCGCCCGGCAGCCGGATCGAGTCGAATCCGGGCAGCACCTTTGACGATCTCAGATCGCGCAGATGGCGATCGACCTCGGCCTTGAACGCCGCGACCGGGATGAACCGCGAAACGTCCAGCGCGATGATGAAATGCCCGGTGTTGCACTCATCGGTGTCATTGTAGTTGAAGTCGATCACGTCGCGTCCGAAGTCCGCAGCGTTGAGCGTACCCGCGAGCAGGCCCAGCACCATCGCCAGCCCGGAACCCTTGTGGCCGCCGATTGGCAGCAGCAAGCCTTCGGCACTCTTCGCGGAATCGGTCAGCGGCCGGCCGTCCTTCCCCACCATCCAGCCTTCGGGCATCGGCTTGCCCTGCAGCTTTGTGGCCTTCACCGTGCCGTAGGAGACAACCGTGGTGGCAATATCGAGCACCACCGGCGGCTCCTGCCCGGCCGGCACCGCGAAGGCGACCGGGTTGGTGCCGAGGATGTTCTCTGCGCCGCCCCAGACCGGCATGTGGTTGGCGTTCGCCACCACCGCGTAGATGCCGACCATGTCGTGCGGCAGCGCCATCGCCGCATAGACCCCCGCTGCGCCCGCGTGGTTCGAGCGGCGCGCGCCGACCCAGGCCACGCCGGTCTCTTTTGCCAACGCAATCGCGGTATCGGCGGCGCGCTGCATCACCAGATGGCCCATGCCGTTGTCGCCGTCGACCATGGCGGTGGCCGGCGCGGTCTTCTCCACCGTGATGTTCGCCTTCGGATTGACGCCGCCCGCTTTGATGCGCCGCACGTATTGCGGCAGGCGAAACACGCCATGGGCGTCGGCGCCGACCAGATCGGCCTCCAGCATCAGCTCGGCGCACTTCGCGGCGTCGACATCGGGCATGCCGACGGCCAGCATCGCGTCCTTGATCAGCGATGCAACGGCAAGCGCGGGAACACGCGCTTCCAGCATTACTTGACGCCCGCGAGCAGCTTCTGGACGAGACCGCTGAGCATCGTCGCCTTGTCGGCATCGGACGAGGACAGCGCCTTGACCTGCCGCGCGCACTCGAACGTGCCCATGTCGTAGGGATAGTCGCTGCCGAGGATGACGTGGCCGGCGCCGAACTCCTGCACCAGGAACTCAAGCTGTGGCTTGGAATGCAGGATGGTGTCCCAATAGAACGTGCGGATGGTTTCGGCCGGCGGATACTTCAGGTGCTTCTGCGGCTCCGGCCGGACGTGCCAGCCGTGCTGCCAGCGCCCGGCCTGATACGGCGTAAAGCCGCCGCCGTGCACCATGTAGAAGCGGATGTTCGGATAGCGCTCGATCACGCCGCCGAACACCAGCGACGCTGCCGCGATCGTGGTGTCGAGCGGATTGCCGATCAGGTTGTTGAGGTAGTAATTCCGCAGCCGATCCACGCCCGCGACGTTGTTCGGATGGATCATGCAGAACGCGTTGTGCCGGTTGGCGACCTGCCACACCGGCTCGAACTCCGGCTCGTCGAGGTTCTTGCCGTTGATGTTGGAGCCGATCTGCATACCCTTCAGGCCGAGCTTGGAAATGGAGCGCTCCAACTCGTCGGCCGCGGCCTTCGGCGCCTGCATCGGCAGCGTGGCGATGCCGTAGAAGCTTTTTGGGTAGTCGCGGACGTGCTTGGCGATCTGGTCGTTCTGGATGACGCAGGCCGTGGCCGTCATCCCCGCATCCTGATTGTACATGAAGGTCTGCGGCGTGTTGGACAGCACCTGCATGTCGACGTCGGACGCCCTCATGTCTTTCAGCCGCTGCTCGATGTCGAAGCCGCCGAGCGGGAGCGGGCGGTAGGGCACGCCGGCGACCGTCCATTCGTAGACGTCCTTTTCGATTTCCTTGAGCGCCGACCCGACCTTGGGGACCTCCTTGTTGAGGAGCTTCATGGTCTCTTCGGTGCAGATGTGGGCGTGGGCGTCGATCGCGAGCGGCATGGGCAGTATTTCCCCCGGTTTCCTATTGTCTCTTATGTACTCTGAATGTCATCGCCCGCGAAGGCGGGCGATCCAGTCTTTGCTTGGCCCACTGGATGCCCCGCCTTCGCGGGGCATGACAGCGCGTGCGTTGCAGCGGGACAGACTCCCTCAGAGCAGGAAGCTCACCGAGCCCATCCGCCCCAATTCCTCTGCGTCCAAAATGGCGCGGCGTTCGTGAATCTTGAGCCCCGCGTCGGTGCGCTTGAGCTTGTGACGGTAGCGGCCGACGAATTCGCGCACCGGCTCGTTGCGCCGATGCCGGAAGATCGCGAAATTCGCCGCGACCGAAATCAGACCGTCCTCGACGCCAGTGATGCGCACATTGGAGATCATGCGGCGGGTGCGCGATGGTGGATACTCGGCGTGGCAGTTCGGGTCCTTCAGCCGGATGATCCGTTCGCGCAGCCGAACGATGTCGTCGGCCACGGTGAACAGCGTGAAGCGATGATCGGCGTCGGGCTTGTCGTTCGGCGGCACGTAATAGGACGCATCATCGGTCAGCAGCGCCAGCCAGTCGTCGAGCTTCCAGTCATCGAGCAGCGCGGCCTCGTGATAGAGGAAGTCCTCGACCTCCGCCCGCGTGACGATGGCGCCCGGATCGAGCGGCTGGTTCATGGCCGGGCCTCCATCAGCTCGCTCCACTTGCGCCAGAACACGCGAAGGTGACCCTCGTCGGTCGCGAGTTGCTCCTGGCTGCTGCCCATGCCGCGCGAGAGGTCGGACCAGGGCACCTCGCGCCACGCGGCGAAGCCCTGCTGCGCCAGCTCCAGCGCCGCAACATCGTCCGGCGTGGCGAAACCGCCGGGACCGTAGAACGTCAGGAAGGCGTGCAGCCGGCGGGCGCGCTGCGCCTCGGTCTCTTCGACCGGACCGAGCGCCCAGGCCGTGACCCGCATATGGCCGGGGCTCACGGGGAAGAAGTTGCGCACCGTCACCGACGAGCCGTCGTTGATCACGAGGTTGGGGAAGACGCAGAGATTGCGGTTGGTGTCGGCGACGCGGGCCGCCCTCGCCTCGCCCAGCCGCTCGACCAGCTCCTTGCGGATCGCGTCGATGTCGGCCTTGGCCTCCTCGCCATAGACCGCGATCCACTTGGCGACCGGACGGCCGCGGTAGTTCGGGTTGTCGGTGGTGAGATGGCCGTTGCCTAGATCCAGGCCGAAGCCCTTGGTCGGCAGCATGTGACCCTTGGCCGGCGAAACGTTGACGCCGGAGTTGCGCATATAGTTGAGCCAGGTCGAGTGCGTGGTGACGAGGTGGTAATCGTCGACGCTGTTCTCGACCAGCAGCTTCCAGTTTGCCTTGATGTCGTACTCCTGGACGCCGGAAATAATTTCCATGCGGCCCGACGGCGACTGATCGACGATCAGATCGATGTAGTCCTTGGCGCCCGCCAGATAGGTGTGCAGGTCCGGCGCGTCGTGGTCGAAGTTGACGAAGTAGAAGTCCTTGTAGTGCTCGAGCCGCGGCACCGGGACCAAACCCTTCTTGGTCTTGTCGTAGCCTGGCGGATAGGCGTCGTCGCCCGGAATGCCCTTGAGCGAGCCGTCGGTGTTGTACGACCAGCCGTGATAGATGCAATAGAACTGCCGCGCGTTGCCCTCGCGCTCGCGGCACACCAACGCGCCGCGGTGCCGGCATGAATTGATCAACGCGCGCACGGTGCCGGTGCGATCGCGGCAGAAGATCACCGGCCGGCCGGCGACTTGGCGGGTGCGGAAATCGTTCGGATTCTTCACCTCGGAGGCGTGGCCGACATAGACCCAGCACTTGTCGAAGATCGCGCGGTGCTCGCCTTCAAGCACGTCGTCGGAGACGAACACCTTCCGGTTGACGGAAAAGGTCAGGTTCTCCAGGTCCTCGACCACGAAGCGGCCGTTGCCGCTGCCATGGCCGTTGCCACTGCCGTTTCCTTGGCGATATTCGGTCATTTCTGGCTCCACCGGTTGGGCCGGCAAGTGGCGCTGGGCGTTGGCGTTTCTCTATATCTAACGAGACAAATCGTCCACCGCCACCTGATGTTCCAGCGTCACTTCGCGCCCCTCGCGCGCGGAACGCAGAATCGCGAGCGCCACCTCCACCGTGGCCTTGCCCCAGCGGCCGTCATTCACCGGCCGGCGGCCGTGATGCAGCGCCGCGAGCATGTCGTCGAGCACTTCGTGCCGTCCGGCCATGCCGGGCGACGGCGGGATCGCGACCTCCTGGATACCGTTGCGGTCATAGACCGTGACGCCGTTGGCCGAGGCGCGCATGTCGCCATCCGCGCAGGTCACGATGGTGATGCCGAAATGCGGCTGGTGCGGCGGCAGTCCGGCCTGGCTCGAACCATAGGCGTAGTTCCGCGTGCGCAGCCCGGTCTCCTCCTTGACGCTTTCGAGCGCGCGGCGGGCCGCGCCGTGCGAAAGCTGCTTCGGCGCGCCGCGCTCGCTGAGCCCGAAATGCCATTCGTCGGAATCGAAATGATCGTAGCCGCTGTAAGTCAGGGAGGCGGAAGCGCCGTTGTCGAATTGCAGCAACGCCATGCAGCTTCCCTCGGTCGGGCGCGCGGGATCCAGCACGCTGGCATGGGCACGCACGCTCCGCACCAGTCCGCCGGCGAGCAGCCGGACGGTGTCGATCTGGTGCGGCACCTGGTTGAACAGGATGCCGCCGCCCTTCGAAGTGTCGAGCTCTTCGGGCCGGCGTGGGCGGTAGAGGAAGTTGGTATAGTTGAAGCTGTTGATCATCCCGAGCCGGCCGAGATCGCCGCTGGCGATCATCGTTCGCATCAGGCGCACCGCCGGATCGAAGGCATGGGTGTGACCGACGATCAGCCACACGTTGCTGCGCTGCGTGGCGGCGATGATGGTGTCGCAATCGGCGAGCGTGAGCGCCATCGGCTTTTCGAGGATGACGTGCTTGCCGCGCTCGGCTGCCATGATGGCATGCGGGGTGTGAAACTGGTGCGGCGTGGCGACGTAGATCACCTCGACCTCCGGATCGGCGCAAAGCTCCGAAACATCGGCATAGGTGCGTGCGGCAAAGTCGCGCGCGAACGCCTGCCGCGGCCCGGGGTGCGGATCGGCGGCAGCGCGCAGCACGTAGCCGGGGTGGGCCGCGGCGGCCTGCACCATGACGGCTCCGGCCATGCCGAGCCCGGCGATGCCGAGGCCGATAGGACGGCCGTCGGATCGGGCCTTCGGGCCTTCGGTCGATTCCACGTCTGGCGTCATGTTTTTCCGCTGTTCTGGGTCATTGCAGGATCGCGTCGCGGCCGGTAATTTCCAAGGCCCCGCCTGAGTTTAACGCCCTTCCTCAGAAAGCCCTAGCCGACATGGACAGCAAGACCGACCTAAGCCACGCCAAGCGGACCCCACGCGTCGAGGACGACTATCTGCTGCGCGGACAGGGCCGATACATGTCGGACGCTCCCATGCCGGGGCAGACCTATGCGTGTTTCGTGCGCTCACCGCACGCGGCCGCCGACATCAAGTCGATCGACACCGAAGCGGCCAAGGCGATCAAGGGCGTGCTCGCGGTGCTGACCGGCGCCGACATGAAGGAATTCGGCCACGGCAGCCTGTCGCAGCATCCGCCGCTCGGCGGGCGCGGCGGCGCCAAGCTGGTGATGCCGTTCCGTCCGGCGCTGTGCTTCGACCGGGTCAATCATATTGGCGAGCCGGTGGCGTTGGTGGTCGGCGAGACGTTCGCGGCGGCGCAGGACGGCGCCGAGGCCGTAGCCGTCGACTATCAGACCCGCGAGCCCGCGTCCGACCTGCGCGCCGCGGTCCAGAGCGGCGCGCCGCAAGTCCATCCCGAAGCGCCCGGCAACATCGCGGTCGACTGGGCCGGTCTCGCGCCGGACCCGGACGCCAACGCCAAGGAGGTCGAGCGCGTGTTCGCCTCGGCGAAGCATGTCGCCAAGGTGTCGCTGCTGCACAACCGGCTCAACGTCGCCTCGATGGAGCCGCGCGGCGCGACCGCGAGCTACGACGCCGCCGCCGAAAGCTTCGGCCTGCGGGTCTGCTCCCAGGGCGCACGCGCCATGCGCGACTCGATGGCGGCGATCATGAAGGTCGGCAACGACAAGCTGCGCGTCACCACCGAGGAGGTCGGCGGCGCATTCGGCCTCAAGACCGGGCCCTATCCGGAGTACATCGCGATCCTGGTCGCGGCCAAGAAGCTCGGCCGGCCGGTCTACTGGATGTCGGGACGCTCGGAAGCCTTCCTCACCGACAACCACGCGCGCGACGCCTACAGCGACGTGGAATTGGCGCTCGACGAGAAGGGCAAGTTCCTGGCGCTGCGCATCCGCCATCTCGGGGCCATGGGCGCCTACATCGGCGCGGTCGGCGCCAACATCCAGACCGTCAACATGATGCGCTGCCTGCCGGGCATGTACGACATCAAGCTGATCGACGCGCAGACCCGCTGCGTGTTCACCAACACCGTCGTCACCGCACCCTATCGCGGCGCAGGGCGTCCGGAGGCAAGCTATTGCCTCGAACGCGTGGTCGACGAGGCAGCGCGGATCACCGGTATCGACCCGATCAAGCTGCGACGCCGCAATCTGATTTCGCCGAAGGCGATGCCGTACAAGACCGCGATCGGAACCACCTACGACTCCGGCGATTTTGCCACCGTGGTCGACAAGGGATTGGCGCTGGCGGACTACGAGGGCTTCAAGGCCCGAAAGAAGGAAGCCAAGAAAAAGGGCCTGCTGCGCGGCATCGGCGTCTGCTTCGTGCTGGAGCACTCCGGCGGCGCTCCGGTGGAAGGCATCCAGATGGCGTTCCCAGGCGGCGACGCTCTGGACCTGACGCTCAACGTGCAGTCGACCGGCCAGGGCCACGCCACGATCTTCCCGCAGCTTGTCGCCGAGCGGCTGGGCATCCAGGCCAGCCAGATCAAGCATCTTCATGGCGACTCCAGGCACGAGGTCGCGGGCTACGCGTCGGTCGGCTCCCGGTCGGCCATGACAGTCGGCCATTCGATGGTGAAGGCCATCGAGGCGATCGTTGACAAAGGCAAGAAGGTCGCAGCCACGGCGCTCGAAGCCGGCGAGAGCGACATCGAATTCCGCAACGGCGCGTTCAACGTGGTCGGCACCGACCGCCGCATCTCGTTGTTCGACACCGCCGCACGCGCCGCCGAGATGAAGAAGAAAGGCGAGATCGCCGAAAGCCTCGACACCAAGCTCCAAACCGAAACGCCGCTCACCTTCCCGAACGGCTGCCACGTCGCCGAGGTCGAGATCGATCCCGCCACCGGCAAGCTCACCATCGCCAGCTATTCGGCGGTGGACGATTGCGGCAACGTGCTCAGTCCGATGATCGTCGAAGGCCAGACCCACGGCGCGGTCACCATGGGGCTCGGCCAGGCAATCATGGAGAACACGGTGTACGATTCCGGCGGACAGCTCGTGTCCGGCTCGTTCATGGACTACGCCATGCCGCGGGCGCACGACCTGCCGTTCTTCCGCGAGGGCTTCCACCCGGTGCCGGCGACGACCAACCCGCTCGGCGTCAAGGGCGCGGGCGAGGCCGGCACCACGGCCGCCATCGCCGCACTGATGAACGCGATCGCCGATGCGATCCCCGGACCGGCGGGCGCACACATGGACATGCCGGCGACGGCGGAGAAGGTCTGGCGGGCATGCGAGGCCGCACGGGCGGCGAGCTGACCTACTCGCCCGCCTCCTTGTCCAGATCCACCACCACCTGGTCGTCCCGCACCGTGACCTTGTAGGTCCGCAGCGGGATCGAGCACGGCGGCGCTTCGACCGCGCCGGTTTTGATGTTGAAGGCGCCGAAGTGCATGGTGCATTCGACGATCTCGCCGTCGACGATGCCCTCGGCGAGACTGAACGAACCGTGGGTGCATTCGTCGTCGGTGGCGTAGAAGCTGCCGCCGAGGTTGAAGACCGCGACCGGCTGATTGCCGACCTCGAAACGCTTCACCGAACCTTCCGGAACGTCCGAGGTCGGACAGACGACAGTTTCAGCCATGGGTGGATGATACTCCGCTCACACACAGATACGGAGCGGCTTTGTCAGCCGCTCCGCCGAAAACGCTAGCCAATCCCAAGACCTACTTCTTACCCATGCCCTGGCCCATCGGCATCTTGCCGCCGAACGGCTGGTTCTTCTGCTTCTTGTTCTTGTCGGCCTTCGGTTTCTTCTTCTCTTTGTTCTGTTTCTGGTCACCCTTCGCCATGACACATCCTCTCTGAGTTGATTTCGCGTCGATCGCCGCGCTCTCCCCGATGGAGGTGGCGACCGGCCCCGCGACGATTCGGACTCTGGCGCGAGTTCCGGCCGGTTTCAATCGGCGGTGGGCTGCGGACCGGCGCCGCCCACCGCAATATTTTGGGTCATTTACTCCCCTGTCATTCCGGACGCCGCGCTAGCGGCGATCCGGAATCCAGAACAACGACCCGTCTCGTGGCTGGATTCCGGGTTCGCGCGAAACGCGCGCCCCGGAATGACAGCAAGTGCTACCCGTGCGAGATAAACTTGGTGCTGAGATACGCGCCCAGCCCCTCGGTGCCGCCCTCGCTGCCGTGGCCGGATTCCTTGACGCCGCCGAACGGCGTTTCCGGCGTCGAGATCGCGATCGAGTTTACGCCGACCATGCCGGACTCGATGGCGTCGCCGATCGCGGCGGCGGTCGAGTTCGACGACGTGAAGGCGTAGGCCGCCAAACCGAACGGCAAGGAGTTGGCGCGCTCGACCACCTCGTCGAAGGTCTTGAACGTGACGATCGGCGCCACCGGGCCGAACGGCTCCTCGGTCATGATCTTGCTGTCATCCGGGATGTCGGTGATGACGGTCGGCTCGTAGAAATAGCCCTGGTTGCCGCGGCGCGCGCCGCCGGTCTGGATGGTGCCGCCGCGGCTCTTGGCGTCGGCGACGATGGAGTCCATCGCATCGAGCCGGCGCGCGTTGGCGAGCGGACCCATGGCGGTGCCCTTCTCCAGTCCGTCGCCGACCTTCACGCCCTTGGCGTATTCGGTGAAGCGCGTCAGGAAGCGCTTGTACACGTCCTCCTGCACATAGAACCGCGTCGGCGAGATGCAGACCTGGCCGGCGTTGCGATACTTGAACGCCGCGATGGTGTCGGCGGCCTTCTCCGGGTCGGCGTCGCCGAACACCACGACCGGCGAATGGCCGCCGAGCTCCATGGTGGTTCGCTTCATATGCTTGGCCGCGAGTTGCGCGAGATGCTTGCCGACCGGGATCGAGCCGGTGAACGAAATCTTCCGCACCGCGGACTTGGTCATCAGGTGCTCGGACACTTCGGACGGCACGCCGAACACCAGGTTGAGCACGCCCGCCGGCAGGCCGGCGTCGGCGAAGCACTTCACCATCTCGACGCAGGCGCCCGGCGTCTCTTCCGACGCCTTCAGAATCAGCGAGCAGCCGGCGGCCAGCGCGCCGCCGATTTTGCGGGCCGGCGTCAGCACCGGGAAATTCCACGGCGTGAACGCAGCGACCACGCCGACCGGCTCGTGCACCACGAGTTGGCGCGTGCCTTTCGCGCGCCCAGGCACGATGCGGCCGTAGGAGCGCTTACCTTCTTCGGCGTACCAGTCGATGATGTCGGCCGACACCAGCACCTCGCCGCGGGATTCGACGTAAGGCTTGCCCTGCTCCAGCGTCATGATCTTGGAGATCGCGTCGTGGCGCTCGCGCATCAGGTCGGCGGCCTTGCGCAGGATCTTGGAGCGGTCGTAGGCCGAGGTCGCGCGCCACACCGCAAAACCCTTCTTGGCGGATTCCAGCGCCTCGTCGAGATCGGCCTTGTTGGCGTGCGGCAGCGAAGCCAGCGGCTTCTCGGTCGCCGGGTTGATGACGTCCTCGGCCTTGTTGCCGCCGCCGTTCTTCTTCCACGCGCCGTCGATGTAAAGGCCGAGCTCGCTGTACATGGGTGTTCCTCGTTATGAATGGTTCGTTGGGTGCAGGATTAGCATTTCCGGCAGGGTGCGGCCACCCGTGGATGGCGACGAAGAGCCGGCCTCCGCTCTCTCCCCGTCATGGCCGGGCTTGTCCCGGCCATCCCGATTCATTTGGCACCGTGCTCTCCTTATCGAGATCGCCGGGACAAGCCCGGCGATGACATCGAGTGTGTAGCTCGCGCGCCCGATGACGACGGAGTGTGTGGCACTGGTTTCTCTCCGCGCTCCGCTACTGCTGCGGGGCGACCTGCCGGACGATCGGCCGCCATTTCTCCTGCTCGGCCTTGATGAAAACCGCGAGCTCGGCCGGCGACATCGAACGCACCTCGTTGCTCAAGTCGGCGAATTTCTTCTGCAAGGCCGGG
The DNA here is from genome assembly GCA_945897515.1 of Rhodoplanes serenus. Taxonomy (GTDB): domain Bacteria; phylum Pseudomonadota; class Alphaproteobacteria; order Rhizobiales; family Xanthobacteraceae; genus Z2-YC6860. Next base: position 52,818 of record CAMDFO010000005.1, read on the forward strand.
TCCGCCAGCGCCTTGCGCAGGCCTTCGCTTATCTTTTCCACCACCGCCGGCGGAGTGCCGCGCGGGCCGACCAGCACGAACCAGCCCGACGCGTTGAAATCCGGAAGTATGCCGGCGATCGTCGGCACCTGGGGATGGCGCGTCAGGGGCTGCTGCGCGGCGACGCCGAGCATGGTCATGCCGGCGCCGGTCGCGGCGCCACCGAGGCCGGACAGCGTATCCACGATCACCGGCACGCGACCGCTCAGCACATCGCTGAGCGCCGCCGCCGTGCTCGGATAATGCACCATGGTCAGATTGGCGCCGGTGCGGGCGCGGAACCATTCCGCCGTCATGTGCTGCAAACCGCCGCGGGTGCCGGCCGAAAAATTCAAACCCTCGGGGCGCTGCTTGGAGAGCGCGACCACATCGGCAAGCGACTTCGCGCCGAGCTTGTCCGACGTCGCGATGATGAACGGCTGCTCGCCGACGAAACCGATCGGGACGAAATCGTCGATGTTGAAGTTCAGGTTTTTGTTGATCTCCGACAGGCTGACGAACACCGACGACGCCGCGAGGAACAGCGTGTAGCCATCGGGCGGAGACGCCGCCAGCGCACGCGCCGCAACGAGGCCGCCCGCGCCGGGCTGGTTGATCACCACCATCTGCTGCCCGATCGCGGGCGAAATGTGCTCGGCCATGATCCGGGCGATGACGTCGATCGAGCCGCCGGCGCCCTGCTGCACGATCACCTTCACGGGCTGCGTCGGATAGCCCTGCACCTGCGCCGCCGGCGGGCTCGCTAGCAAAGCCGCCGACGCTATCGCGGTGACGGCGAGCCACCGCAGAGGGCCGGCTTTGGAAATCGTCGATGGGCGCATGCATCCTCCCGAAGTTTGTCGGCCGCAGCTTACAGAATTTCGGGACCGCGGGGATAAATCGAAGGCACGAAGCCGCGCACGCACGGTTTCTCGTTCTCGCGACGCGCTGCGTCCGGGTTTGGGAAATTCTCACCCTCGAAAAATCCGGGGGGTGAAGCGCCGACAGGCGCTGGTGCGGAACGCCGCACCCACGGCCCGCCTCGCGGTCGGACCTGTCCCTCCATCGGGAGGGACGCCAGCCGATAACGCCGGCCGGCACGCCTTTCGGCGCTTCACCGCGGCATTTAACAGTCCCGGGCCAAGCTTCTTGAACCCGGCATTCGCGCTGGGCCAATGCAGTCAGCACCTGACAGAGCGACCGTAGTGCCGCCCGGTTGATGCCCGGAACCGCCCGAGTGCGAGGTTACGAGCCTCGCCCGCAGGACGCCGCACCCCATCCCGTTCAAAGATCGTCTCATGAGAACGTCCCTCGGCTGGATGGGATGGATAGGAATATAGAGATTATAGGATTTAAGTCAACAGATAAATCTTCGAACATCCGACACTCTACGGTCGGCTGTATGAGCCCGATGGAGTTCGAACGGCAGGCGGGATTGGCTTGGGCGGGTTCAACCAAATCGGGGGCAAGCCAGACTTCGCAACACTCAGCCCATCCTACGCAGGTTTAGCCGCTTGCTCCCGACACAGGGCCGGTGGATGCTCTGCTGCATGGAAAGAGAGCGTAATCTTGCGGTGTTCTCGGCAATCCTTGTCGGCGCCGTGCTGTGGATCGAGCTCGGCAATCGCAGTGAAATCGAACCCCCTCAGGTGGCCGAGTATCGTCCTTGCACCGATTCGGACGCGATGCCGTACAGCGCGCGTTGCATCGGATTCATGATGGGATCGCGCCTTCAAAGCAGGCCAGAGATCGCCAACTGAGCCACGCGAGGACAACCATGCACGCACCTGACGACTACAAGGAATTGAAACTCAAGCTCGATGGGATGGTGCCGGCCGGACATGGATTCCACCGCAACCTGCTGTTCGATGCGATGTATGCCTCGCTGCCGCGCGACTCTCAGGTGAAGGTTCAGATCTACAACGCCGAGATCGTGCCAGGCGGCTTCACCAATTGGCACTGTCACAATGGCGCCGCGTTCTTCGTCGCGCTGCAGGGCCAGTTCGAGGCCCATTTCCAAGAGGGCGTGCTGGTCAAGGCCAAAGCCGGAGAATGCTATTCCGAACCGATCGCCAAATTTCACCGCGGGCACAACCCGCATCCCGACCTGCCCTATCTATGCGTCGGCCTATGCTTCACCTCGCCTGACCGCGACCATGTCACCAATTCAGTCGAGCGCCCGTGGTGAGTTGTTAGCGCGTTACGCTTGTGCCGGCGGACGACGAACAGACGGGAAAACCCGCGAAATAAATTAGGGGGAATGACGTGGGACAGGTTTATCAGACCGACTTATGGCGCGACCTCTTTGTCATGCTCGGCACATCGGCGGCGGCGCTGCTTGGCCTCTTGTTTGTCGCAACCTCGATTCATCTCGATGAGATCACGAAAAACTTCTCGTACCGCACCCGCGCGCTCAACAACAGCTACATGCTGATCTTCACGATGGTCGAAGCCATCATCGTTCTCACGCCGCAGCCGATCGAGCTGTTGAGCGGTTCGCTCGTCGTCGCCAATCTCGCCATCATCTGGATCCCGATCAGGAATACGTATCTCTACGGCTACAAAAATCGGGACGTCGGTCATCGCGGCGGCTGGGCGCTTTGGCGGGGCGTCGGATATCTGCTCGCGCTCACGATTGGCATCGCGGGCGGGGCTCTCACGCTGCACTCGCCGAATGTCGGCCTTTACCTGATCACGGTCAGTTGCGGCGCGCTGCTCGTCATCGTGGCGCTCAATTCGTGGTCGGTCCTGCTCGGGATCGGGCAGATGGAACAGAAGATAAAAACCTAGCGGGCTCGCAACGACGCGTCCCCTCATCCCACGCTGAGAAACGCGCCGCCGCTGACGTTGATCATCTGGCCGGTGATGTAGCGCGCGTGCGGGCCGAGCAGAAAGCGCGTCAGCGGCGCGGTGTCGGTCGGCCACGCGCCGCGGCCGAGCAGCGGCCGGTACACCGGGTGCTGCGGCATCTCGTGCGGAGCGTCGGGCTTGGCGAGCTGGCCCGGAACGATGGTGTTCACGGTAATCCGGCGCGGACCCAGTTCCATCGCCAGCGCGCGGGTGAAGCCGGCGATGCCGGCTTTGGCTGCGATCACGTGGGCGCGGTCGGGGCCGCCCAGCGTGCCGGACAGGCCGCCGACGTTGATGATGGAGCCGGCGTCACTCGCCTTGATCGGTTCGAGGCACGCCTTCACGCACAGGAACGCGCCGTCGAGGATGACGCTGGTGAATCGGCGCCAGTCCTCGAAGCTCATGTCCTCGATCTTCCGGGATTCGCGCAGCGCCGCGTTGTTGACGAGATAGTCGATGCGGCCGAATTTTTGCAGCGCGGCCTTCGCCATCGCCTCGACCGCGGGGGCGTCGACGACGTCGGCGACGGCGAGGATGGCGCGGCCGCCCTTGGCTTCGATCTCCCGGACGACGCCCTCGCCTTCGGCGCGGTTCTGCCGGACGTTGACCACGACGGCGCAACCCGCCGACGCAAGCTCCAACGCCATCTCGCGGCCGATGCTGCGGCCTGCTCCGGTGATGACGGCGACGCGGCCGGTGAGTTCTTTATCGCTCATGCGTAACCCTCCAGTGTCATCACCGGGCCGGCGCATAGCGCCGAGTCCCGGTGATCTCGATTCCCGTGGCACCAGCCCTGCCCCGATTGTCGGGATGGCCGGGACAAGCCCGGCCATGACGGGGAGAGGACGAGTCCAATTTCAGTTTACCCCGCCACCGGCACCGCGCGCGGCGTCGCCGCCTCGCGATTGTAGCCGATGAACAGCACCATGATGGCGGCGAGGAAGCACAAGAGCCCCGACAGCATGAAGGCGTGCATGTAGGTGTCGAAGTTGACCCGCAGCACGCCGCCGAGGAACGCCGCGCTCGCGCCGCCGAACTGGTGCGCGCAGGTGATCCAGCCGTACATGATGCCGGTCTTCTCGCGGCCGAAGGTCTGCGTCGTGAGCCGCACGGTCGGCGGCACGGTGGCGATCCAGTCCAGCCCGTAGAACGCGGTGAACAGCGCCAGCCCGTAGAAGGTGTCGAACGAGAACGGCAGGATCAGCAGCGACACGCCGCGCAGCGCGTAATACATGCAGAGCAGCTTGCGGCAGTCGATGCGATCGCTGAGCCAGCCCGAGCCGGTGGCGCCGACGAAATTGAAGATCGCCATCGAGGCCAGCAGTCCGGCGGCGGCGACCTCGGGGATGCCGTTGTCGATGCAGGCCGGGATCAGATGGGTGCCGATCAGTCCGTTGGTCGAGGCGCCGCAGACGAAGAACGTGCCGGCCAGCAGATAGAAGTCGCGGGTGCGAAGCCCCAGCCGCAGGCCGTCGAACGCGGTGCGCACCGGATTGCCGGACGAGCGGGCCTCGGGCTTGGCGCCCGGCACTTCGCCATAGGCGGTGACGCCCATCTCCTCCGGTCGGTCGCGCATCAGGAAGATCACCGCCGGCACCAGGCCGAGCACGACGCCGGCGACGATCATCGCCATGTAGCGCCAGCCGTAATTGGCGGTGACGATGGCGAGCGGCGGCAGGAACAGCAGTTGCCCGGCGGCGACCGACGACGACAGCAGGCCCAGCACCAGACCGCGCCGCGCCACGAACCAGCGCGACGCGATGACGGCGGCGAGCACGTTGGCGGTGAAGCCGATGCTGGAGCCGACCATCAGGCCCCACAGCACGACGAGCTGCCAGGATTCCGTCATCAGCGTGGTGAGCGCGACGCCGGTGCCGATCGTCAGCAGCGCGGCGACGATGGTGCGGCGGATACCGAAGCGGTCCATCGTGGCGGCCGCGAACGGCGCCATCAGGCCGTACAGACAGATGTTGACGCCGACCGCGAACGAGATGGTGGCGCGCGACCAGCCGAACTCATTTTCGAGCGGCACCACGAACACGCCCGGTACGGCGCGAATGCCGGCGCTGACCAGCAGGGTGAGGAAGGTGATGCCGGCGATGACCCAGGCGTAGTGGAAGGCGCGGGGTTTGGTCACAAGGACCACCCCACTGTCGTCCCCGCGAAGGCGGGGACCCAGGGCGACAGCACCGGTGCGGCCAAGGAGCTGGGTCCCCGCCTTCGCGGGGACGACAGGTGGAGGGTGCGGCATTCCAAACCCAAGATATTCACCCCCGCAACGCGGACAGATCGATCCGCGGGCTTCCGAACAAACCCGCCGCCAGCTTCAGCGCGGCGGCAACACGTGCAGAATCGCACCCGCCGTGACGCGCGTTGAGGGCGAACTTGTCCTCGATGTCGGCGCGGGTCAATGGCTCATGCGCGCCGCCGCGCATGTGCGGCTGGCGCTCCTCGATCGTGCTGCCGTCGCGCAGCGCGACGCGGATATGGCCGGTGAAGTTTCTGGGGTACGGATTGTCGGGATCGATGCGGTAGCGCACCTTCTGCGCCAGCGCGACCACGGCCGGTTCCTGCACCGCGGCGTCGGTGAAATCGGCGAGGCCGACGTTGCCGCGGACGAACCCCGAGGCGATGCAGTACGGCTGGGAGAACTTGCCGGCATAGCCGTTGCGGGGCGTCTGCTTGGCGGCGAGCGGCTCCCACAGCCGATGCACGGTGCCCTCGCCGACATCGCAGACCATCTCGACGATGTCCTCGGCCTTGATGCCGCGCGAAGCCAACCGCCGCGCGCAGTCGATATACGGGTGGGTCATGGTCCCGCACGGATACGGCTTGAACGCCAAAGTCTGCGTCACCCAGCGCGTGCCGAAATCGCCGGTCAGTGCGCCGTAGTCGCCGTCGAGCGTGTTGGCGAATCCATGAAACAGCCCGTGGGTGCCCTCGAACACCGTGCGCGGCCCGGAGAACCCGGCGCGCGCCAGCATCGCCGCGCGATAGCCGGACTGCGCCGCCCAGCCGGCGTGCATGCGCTTGGTCCAGGTGCCCTCGGCCAGATACTCGATGATGCCCGACGCCAGGCTGCCGACCACGCCGAGCGCATCGACGGTTTGCTTTTCGGTGAGCTTGAGCGCGACCGCGACGCCGGCAGCGGCGCCGACCGCGCCGTACACCGCCGTGGGATGGAAGCCGGCCTTGTGCGCTCGGGTCGGCGCGACCGTGCTCAGCCGGCACATGGTCTCGATGCCGATGGCGATGCCCTTGAGCGCCGACGCGCCGTCCGCGCCGTGGCGCTCGCAGGCGGCGAGCACCGCCGGCACCAGCACCGCGCCGGCGTGGACCGGGCCGCCCTCGAAGGTGTCGTCGAAATCCTCGCCGTGCGCCGCGGTGCCGTTGACGAAGGCCGCGCCCGCCGCGCTCAGGGTGCGTTTATGACCGATGGCGGTACAGGAGCCGTCGTCGTCCCAGCCGGCGAGCGCAGCCTGGACATAGTCCTCGTTGCGCGCGGCGAGGCACAGGCCCACCACGTCGATCAGGGTTTCCTCGCATTTGGCGCGCACCGCTTCCGGCAGGCGATCGACCGCGGCGATGCGGTTGGCGAGGTGTTCAGCGACCGCGATGTCGGGGAGTTTTGCGTCCATCAGATTCTACTATCCCCACACTCTCAGACTGTCATCGCCCGCGAAGGCGGGCGATCCAGGCGGCATTCCTTGGCGGAAGACTGGATGCCCCGCCTTCGCGGGGCATGACAAGGGGAATTGGGACAAATGCCAAGGGGATATCAGGTATTCCGCAGCCTCGTGCCGCCGCCGAAGCCGGGAATCCGGCTCACTCCGATCACCACCGCGAAGGTGAGGATCAGCATCGACAGGCCCAGCACCGAGATGGCGCCGAGGTCGCCGCTTTCCTTCAGGTCGAAGATCAGCACCGACACCACCTTGGTCTCGGAGGTGAACAGCATGACGGCGGCGGACAGCTCGCGGATGGTCGAGACGAAGATGAAGCACCAGGTCGCCAGCACGCTGGTCTTGAGCAGCGGCGCGGTGATGTCGCGCAGCGCCCGCAACCGCGTGGCGCCGAGCATGCGGCTCGCCTCCTCCAGCTCGGGATGCACGGACTTGAACGCCGACTGGAGCTGCTGATAGGCCGCCGGCAGCTCGATCGTGATGTAGGCGATCAGCAGGATCCAGATCGTGCCGTACAGCACCAGCGGCGGCCGCGTGTAGCTCAGAAACAGCCCGACGCCGAGCACGATGCCCGGAATGGCGATCGGAGCGGTGGCCAGGAACGCCAGGATGCGGTGGCCGCGAACCGCCTGACGCGCGGTCAGGTAGCTGATGACCAGCGCCAGCAGGGTGCCGAGCGTCGCCGACATCGCGCCCAGCATGAAGGTGTTCTTCAGCGCGGTCTTGGTCGACGACAGTTCGAAGAACGTGAACCAGACGTTGTGCATGGTGGCGTTCCACGGCGTCACCAGGGTGGTCGCGATCGGCGAGAACGCGGCGTTGAACAGCGCGAAATACGGCAGGAACACCGGCAGCATGAGAACGATGGTGACGAATGTCATAGCCGGCACCAGCCACCAGCCGAGCTTGATCAGCCGCGGTTCGGCGCCCTTGCCGCCGACGACGGTGTAGCCCTTGCGGCCGAGGATCATCGCCTGGCCGCGCAGCAGGATGACCGTGATGATCAGCAGCGGCAGCGAGGCCGCGGCGGCAAGCTCGGGCTTGGGCGGATACTGGAACAGGCTCCAGATCTTGGTGGTCATGGTGTGGAAGCCGGCCGGCAGCGCCAGAATCGCCGGCGAGCCGAACAGGATCATCGCCTGCAGGAACGCGATCAGCGCGCCGGCCAGCAGCGCCGGCAACGCCAGCGGAATGGTGACGCGACGCGCCGTGGTCCAGGCGCCGCCGCCGAGGATCGCGGACGCGTCCTCCAGATCGCTCGGAATCCGGTCGAGCGCGTTGGCGATCAGCACGAAGACGTACGGGAAGGTGTAGCAGGAGATCACGAAGATCAGCCCCGGCAGGGTGTAGATGTCGAGCAGATACTCATCCATCGGCGCGCCGGTGACGACCCGATAGAGCTTGTTGAGCAGGCCCGAGTTGGGCGCCGCCAGGATTTCCCAGGCGACGGCGCCGAGGAACGGCGGCGTGACGAACGACGCCGTCACCAGCGCGCGGATCAGCTTGGTCATCGGCATGTCGGTGCGCGCCACCAGCCAGCCCATCGGGGCAGCGACGACGCAGCACGCGATGCTGGAGCAGACGGCGATGATCACCGTCGTCATCATCGGCTCGAGGAAAACCGGATCGTCGACAAGCTGCCGGAAGTTGGCGAACGTGAAGGCGCCGTCCTGGTCGACCAGGCTGTAATAGACCAGCCAGCCCATCGGCAGGATGATCAGCACGCAAAGCAGCGCGATGAAACCGATCAGGACCGGCCACGTGAAGTCGATCTTGAACGATCGCCGTTCGGCCATTTGTTGCGCGGGCAATGCGATGGTCACGAGATACTGTCTCCACGGGTCAGGTGCGGTCCCCTCTCCCGCTTGCGGGGGAGGGAACAGACCGCCGTTGTCGCGACGTTGTCGCTATAACGGCGACCGCTACACCTTGAAATACTGCGCGTAGCGCTTCTTGACGTCGTCGGCTTGCGCCGCGACCCCGGCGGGGTCTTCCTTCATCAGCTTGATGTCCCTGAGCGGCCGCACGCTGGGCTTTTCCACGGTCTGGCCGTGGCCCGAATACTGACGCGCCCAATCGACCAGGAACTGCTGCGCCTCGCGCGTGTGCATCCAGTTCTGGAACAGCTTCCCGGCGTTCGGGTTCGGCGCGCCCTTGAACAGAACACTCGGGCCGGCCGCGAGCGGCGTGCCTTCGGTCGGATAGACGACCTCGAGCGGCGCACCCTCTTCCTTGTAGCGGATCACCAGGTAGCCTGCGCCGTCGACCATCACGGCGCGCTCGCCGAGCTGGATTTTCTTCGGCGTGTCGGTCGCGGACTGCACCTGCATGACGCGCTGCTTGGAGAGCTTCTCGAAATAATCCCAGCCGATGTCGCGTGCGATCTGGAACGTCGCGTTCATGATGGTGCCGCTGTAGGCCGGATGCCCTTTGACCATCTTGCCGGCCCATTTCGGGTCGAGCAGATCGGCGAAGCTCTTCGGCGCATCCTCCTTCTTCACCAGGTTGGTGTTGTAGGCGATCGGCGACACCAGGATGCGGGTCGTGATGTGGAGGCCGTTGGGATCGTAGTAGGCCTTGTCGTAGTGCTGCGCGACCTCTTCCGGCAGGTATGGCTCGAGCCAGCCGTTCTTGGTCCACACGATGCAGTGCGCGGCGTCCGCGGTGTTGGCGACGTCGACGGCGCGGATGTTGGCGGTGTATTCCTGGCCGATGCGGGTGTAGACGCGCTCGGCGCCCGAGCGCTCGACGCGGACCGCGATGCCATACTTGGCCTCGAACGCCTTGCCGAGACGATTGGCGAAATCCAGGTCCATCGCGGTGTAGAAGGACAGCTTGCCCTCCTTCTTCGCGGCTTCGATCAGCGCCGGCGTGATCGCGGCGGGCGCGGGCGCCTGGGCGCGGATCGGCTCGGCGAACAGCGTGGTCGCGGCGAGCGCGGTGCCGCCCTTGAGCACGGTGCGTCGGGTGAAGGTGATGTTTCGCATGGCGGTTCCTCCGATTTTGGTGTCGTCCCCGCGAAAGCGGGGACCCATTGATCAGCGAGTCCTTGGCAAGATGGGTCCCCGCTTTCGCGGGGACGACAACCTCCTAAACTTTGAACAACTGCGTGTACCTTTTCTTGATCTCGTCGCTCTGTTTCTCGACCGCCTCCGCATCCTCCTTCAAGGTCTTGATCTCCTTGAGCGGCTTGCGGCCCGGCTTCTCCTTCGCCAGCGGATGCAGCGAGCGCAACGCGGCGACGTCGATGATAAGCTGCTGGCACTCCGCGCTGAAGCTCCAGTTCTGGAACAGGCGGGCGGCGTTCGGATTCGGCGCGTTCTTGAAAATGCCGTTCGGCCCGACGACCAGCGGCGTGCCCTCGGTCGCATAGACCGGCTCGACCGGCTGCCCCTGCTCCTTCAGCAACAGCAGATTGTATTCGTTGCCGTCGGCCTGGATGGCGCGTTCGCCAAGCGAGATTTTCTTCGGCGTATCGGAGGCGGACTGCACCTGCATGACGTTCTGCTGGGCAAGCCTCTCCAGATAGGACCAGCCCAGATCGCGCGCCAGTTGCTGGGTCGCGGTCATGATGGTGCCGCTGTAGCCGGGATGGGCTTTCACCATCTTGCCCTTCCACTTCGGGTCGAGCAGGTCGGCGTGGCTTTGGGGCGCTTCCTCGCGCTTCACCAAATTGGTGTTGTAGCCGATGACGCTGAGCATCAGGCGGAACGCAGCGAACTCGCCGTCGGCGTCCTTGTGCTCCGCGGCGTAGTGCTTGGCGACGTCCTCCGGCACATAGGGAGCGAGGATTCTCTGGCGCTTCCAGACGATGAAATGCGCCGCGTCCGACGAGTTGACCACGTCGACGGCGAAGATCCGGCTGGAATATTCCTGGCCGATGCGCTGGAACACGCGCTCGGCGCCGGTGCGTTCGACCCGGACCGTGATGCCGGGAAATCGCGCCTCGAACGCCTTGGCGATCCGCTCCGCCATCGCGAGGTCGACCGAGGTGTAGTAGCTGACTTTGCCTTCCTTGCGCGCCGCGGCGATCAACTCGGGCGTGATCGCCTCCGCCGGCGGGGCGGCGGCGAGCACGCGCGCCGGGACGCCGGCCATCGCCAGCGATGCGGCTCCCTTAAGCAACGCACGGCGAGACAGTTGCATTCGCCTCACACTCCGCTGTCATGCCCCGCCCCCGATCACGTCGGGGGTAAACTCCAGCGGGGCATCCAGTCTCAGGAAGAGCGCTGGATCGCCCGCCTTCGCGGGCGATGACAGCGTCTTTGCGGCTCCGTATCGCTACACCTTGAATATCTGGGTGTATCGCTTCTTGATATTGTCGCTCTCGCGCTCGACCGCTGCGGCGTCGTCCTTCATCAGCTTGATGTCCTTCATCGGCCGCCGCCCGGCCTTTTCCTTGACCAGCGCGTGCGCCGAACGCAGGCCGCCGTGATCGACGCAAAGCTGCTGGCACTCCGGCGAGAACATGAAGCTCTGCAGCAGCCGGGCAGCGTTCGGATTTGGCGCGGCCTTGAAGATCGCATTCGGCCCGATGATCAGCGGCGTGCCTTCGGTCGGATAAACCAGCTCGACCGGGTCGCCCTTCTCCTTGTGCTGGAACACGACGTATTCCACGCCGTCGGCCATCACGGCGCGCTCGCCGAGCGCAAGCTTCTTGGGCGGATCGGAAGCGGACTGCACCTGCATGATGCGCTGCCTGGCGAGCCGCTCGAAATACTCCCAGCCGATGTCGCGCGACATCTGATAGGTCGCGGTCAGGATCGTCCCGCTGTAGCCGGGATGCGCCTTGACGATCTTGCCCGCCCATTTGGGATCGAGCAGATCAGCGTAGCTCTTGGGCGCCTCCGCCGCCGTCACCAGCTTGGTGTTGTAGGCGATCGGACAGAGGAAGATGCGGAAGCTGGCGAACTGGCCGTCCGGGTCCTTGTGCTCGGCGGGATAGTGCTTGGCCACGTCCTCGGGCAGGTAGGGCTCGAGGATGCCCTGGCGCTTCCAGACGATCAGGTGGGCGGCGTCCGACGAGTTGACGATGTCCACCGCGTGGATCTTGCTGGCGTATTCCTGGGCGATGCGGCTGAACACCCGCTCCGCGCCGGTGCGCTCGACGCGCACCGCCACGCCCGGATACTTCGCCTCGAAGGTCCGCGCCACGCGTTCGGCCAGCGGCAGGTCGACCGAGGTGTACCAGACCGCCTTGCCCTCCTTCTTGGCCGCCTCGATCAGCGCCGGCGTGACCGTGCTGGCCGCAGGAGCCTGGGCGCGGGTCGGCGTGGCGAACACCGTACTGGCGGCCAGCGCCGTCCCGGCCTTGAGCATGTCTCGCCGCGTGAGCGTGGTCTTCATCGCATCCTCCCGTCAGGCCGCCTTGCGGCCGTCTTGTACGTCACACGCCGAAGATTTTCGCGTAGCGCGCCTTGATCTCGGCGGCGGTCCGTTCGACGCCGACGGCATCGTCCTTCATCACCTTGATGTCCTTGAGCAGACGGCGTCCGACCTTCTCCTTGGCCTGCGGATGCAGCGAGCGCAGCGCGCCGATGTCGATGATGAGTTGCTGGCACTCCTGGGTGAAGCACCAGTTGTTGAACAGCCGCGCCGCATTCGGGTTGGGCGCCGCCTTGAAGACCGCGTTCGGCCCAACCGCCATCGGCGTGCCTTCGGTCGGATAGACGATCTCGATCGGATCGCCCTTCTCCTTGAGCTGCAGCGCGTTGTACTCGTTGCCGTCCACCATCACGGCGCGCTCGCCGAGCGCCAGCTTCTTGGGTGGATCAGTCGAGGACTGCACCTGCATGATCCGCTGCTTGGCGAGCTTCTCCAGATATTCCCAGCCGAGGTCGCGGGTGATCTGGAACGTCGCGGTCATGACGTTGCCGCTGTAGCCCGGGTGCGCCTTCACCATCTTGCCGGCCCACTTGGGATCGAGCAGGTCGGCAAAGCTCTTCGGCGCTTCCGCCGCGGTCACCAGCTTGGTGTTGTAGCCGATGACGCTCATGCCGGCGCGGAAGTTGGCGTGCATGCCGTCGGCGTCCTTGTGCTCGGCGGCGTAATGCTTGGCCACGTCCTCCGGAACGTGCGCCGCGAGAATGCCCTGGCGCTTCCACACGATGAAGTGCGCCGCGTCGGACGAGTTCACCACGTCGACCGCATGGATGCGGCTGGAATATTCCTGGCCGATGCGCTGGAACACGCGTTCCGCGCCGGTGCGCTCGACCCGCACCGTGATGCCGGGGAACTTGGTCTCGAACGCCTTGGCGATGCGCTCGGCCACCGCCAGATCGATGGCGGTGTAGTAGACGATCTTGCCTTCCTTCTTCGCCGCCTCGATCAGCGCCGGCGTGATCGAGTCCGCCGCCGGCGCCTGGGCGCGGATCGGCGTGGCATAGACCGTGGTCAGAGCGAGCGCGCTCGAACCCTTGAGAACATCGCGCCTGGAAAATCGGGCCATTGCTTCGTTTCCTTCCCTAGAATTTTCAGCGGCTGCCGCTTCGGCTTTTATCCCGCCAGCGCCCGGCATCTTTCGGGCGGCAGGTGCAACCAGACCGTCGAGCCCGGCGCCACGCTTTCGCCGGCCGGCGTCACCACGCGCAACTGGGTGCCATCCGCAATCTCGACCATATAGTCGCGGCTGTTTCCCAGGAAGACTTGCCGGGTGACCTTGGCTGCGACCACGTTGTCCTTGACCGCGGGCTCCTTGGCGGAAAGCTGGATCTGGTGCTGGCGGATCGAGATCGCAGCGTCGCCGCCGGATTTCATCGGCTCGCCGGTGACGCGCAACGGGGTGCCGGCCAGCGACATGTTGGTGGCGTCGAGCGCCTTGCCCTTGAACACGTTGCTCATGCCGATGAAGCGCGCCACGAACTCCGAGCGCGGCCGGTCGTAGATCTCTTCCGGCGTGCCGGCCTGCTCGATCTTGCCGGCGTTCATCACGCAGATCACGTCGGACGTGGTCATCGCCTCGGACTGATCGTGGGTGACGTAGACCGTGGTGTAGCGGTATTCGTCATGCAGCCGGCGGATCTCGAAGCGCATCTCCTCACGCAGATTGGCGTCGAGGTTGGACAATGGCTCGTCGAGCAGCAGGGTCTCGGGCTCCACGATCAGCGCGCGCGCCAGCGCCACGCGCTGCTGCTGGCCGCCCGACAGTTCGCCGGGATAGCGGCTGGCCAGCGGGGCGAGCTTGGTGGTGGCGAGAATGGAATCGAGCTTCTTCCTGATGGTGTCGCCGTCGAGCTTCCGCAGCTTGAGGCCGTACACGATGTTCTCGGCGACCGTCATGTGCGGCCAGAGCGCGTAGCTCTGGAAGATCATCGACATGTTGCGCCGCTCCGGCGGCAGCGATCTCTGCGGCGTCGAGACCACGCGGTCGCCGACCCGGATCTCGCCCTCGTTCGGCTCGACGAATCCGGCGATCAGCCGCAGCGTCGTGGTCTTGCCACAGCCCGACGGTCCGAGCAGGCACACCAGGCTGCCATGCTCAATCGTCAGCGACACGTCGTCGACGACCGCCAGCGGGCCGTAGCGTTTCGTCAACTTGCGCAGTTCAACCGACGCCACCTGCCGCTCCTCCTGCCGTCTTTTTATCGCGCCAACTCAACAAGAACACCGAAGACGGCAGGCGCCATCCCTGGGTTCTCGATTCAGGTCCCGGTAAACACCGGCTTGCGCTTCTCCATGAAGGCCTTCCGGCCTTCATGGTAGTCCTTGCTGTTGAAGCACGCCTCCACCAGCGCGTGGCTGCGTGCGATGTCGCGCTTGCCGTCTTCCTTCACGACTTCAGCCACGGTCGCCTTCGCCGCCTTGATCGTCAGCGGCGCATTGCCGGCGATCAGATCGGCGTAGTCCTTGACGTACTTTTCAAGCTCGCCCGGCGCATCCGGCACTATTCTATTCACCAGGCCCATGGTCTGGGCCTCCGCTGCGGTGAATTGCCGCGCCGTATAGAAGATTTCCATCGCGAACGAGGGCCCGACGATGTCGACCAGCCGCTTGAGGCCGGGGTAGGCGTAGCCGAGCCCCAGCTTGGCGGCCGGCACCCCGAATTTCGAGCCTTCGGTGGCGATGCGCAGGTCACAGCAGGTCGCAAGCCCCATGCCGCCGCCGATGCAATAGCCGCGGATCATGGCGATGGTCGGCTTCGGGAATTCGTGGAACGCGGCGTAGGCCTGCTCGACGATTCCGCTGTAGCGCTTCACCGACGCCTCGTCGGAGCGCTCCTTTTCGAATTTCGAAATGTCGGCGCCCGACACGAAGGCCTTGCCGCCTGCGCCGGTCACCACCACCACGAAGATCTCGGGATCGTTGCGATAGTCGTCGAGGATGCCGGTCGCGGCCTCCCACATGTCGAGCGACACCGCGTTGTGCTTCTCGACGTTGTTGTAGATCACGTAGCCGACGCGGCCTTCCTTGCGCGACAGCATCTTGTTGTCGGCATAGGACTTGGTGTTGGCAGGCGTCACGGTGGCGGGCTGGTTCATATCTAGGTCCCTCGATTGTCGTCATGCCCGGCCTTGTACCGGGCATCCACGTCTTGCTTACGGAGCAAGGAAGGCGTGGATGGCCGGGACAGGCCCGGCCATGACGTGGAAAGATTTCCGCGCGATCATCACACTGCCTTCGCCTGGCGCAGCGCGGCGATCTCGCTCGCGCTGAAACCGAATTCGTTCAGCACCTCGTCGGTGTGCTCGCCCAACTCCGGCGGGCGCACCGCCATCGAGCTGTTGGTGCGCGACAATGTCATCGGCTGCCCCACGAGGCCGAGCGGGCTGCCGTCCTTCTTCGGCGTGCTCTGCGCGATGCCGAGATGCTTGACCTGCGGATCGCCGAACACCTGATCGATGTTGTAGATCGGACCGCAGGGCACGCCGGCCTTGTTGAAGATATCGATCCACTCGGCGCTCGATTTCTTCGGCGTGTAGGTGTCGATCTCGGCGTTGAGCGCCTTGCGGTGCTGCGAGCGCAGCTTGCTGGAGGAATAGTCCGGGTTCTGCAGCATCGCCTCGGCGCCAAGCGCGCGGGCGAAGCGCTCCCAGATCGGCCCGCCGGTGGTGGCGATGTTGATGTGGCCGTCGCTGGTCTTGAACACGCCGGTCGGGATCGAGGTCGGGTGATCGTTGCCGGCCTGCTTGGCGACCTCCTGGTTCTGCAGCCAGCGCGAGGCCTGGAAGTCGAGCATGAAAATCTGCGCCTGCAGCAGCGACGTCGCCACGTGCTGCCCCTCGCCGGAGACCTCGCGCTCGTGCAGCGCGGTGAGGATGCCCATCGCGCAGAACAAGCCGGCGCAGAGATCGGCGATCGGGATGCCGACGCGCACCGGGCCCTGGCCCTGCAAGCCGGTGATCGACATCAGTCCGCCCATGCCCTGCGCGATCTGGTCGAAACCAGGGCGGTTTTCGTATGGGCCGTCCTGGCCGAAGCCCGAGATGCTGCCCAGCACGATGCGCTTGTTGACCTTTTTCAAGTCCGCGTAGTCGACGCCGAGGCGGCGCTTCACGTCCGGACGGAAGTTCTCCACCACCACGTCGGCCTTCTCGACCATGCGCAGGAACGCGGCGCGGCCGGCGGGGTCCTTCAGGTTGATGGTGATGCTGCGCTTGTTGCGATGCAAATTCTGGAAGTCGGAGCCCTCGCGCGGCCCCCCCATGCCTTCGCCGCCCTTTTCGTCCGGCGGCATCTCGATCTTGATGACGTTCGCGCCCCAGTCGGCGAGCTGGCGCACGCAGGTCGGGCCCGACCGGACGCGGGTGAGGTCGAGGACGGTAAAGCGCGCAAGCGCCTGGGAAGCTTGATGAAATGGCATGGCCGGAATTTGTCGCCTGTGTGGTCGGACCGGCAGCGACAATCCCCGATATGGCGGGTGTTGTCCACCGTGAACCGGCGTGCGTCGCGGCCCGCCAACGGCCTCCCCGCGCGCCGGCGGCGGGATGGTGGGTTGCACCCACCTCCTGATGGCATAGACTTTTGCCCACGGTCGATCCAGCCATCGGAGCCAATGATGAAGCGTATGTGTGCCGCGCTCGCCCTGATGGGTGCCGCGATCGTGTCGATGCCGGCGAGCGCGCAGGATTGGCCGAACCGGCCGGTCCGCATGGTCAACACCTTCGCCGCCGGCGGAACCGCCGATGTGCTCACCCGCCTGGTGGCCGACCACCTCACGAGCGTGTTCAAGCAGCAGTTTTTCGTCGAGACCCGCGCCGGCGCCGCCGGCACCATCGGCGTGAAGTCGGTCGCCGACTCTCCGCCAGACGGCTACAACTTCGCGCTCACCAACATTACGCATCTGGTGCTGGCGCCGATCACCAATCCCAAGCTCGGCTACGACCCGTTCCGCGATCTGACCAACATCGGCTACGTCGCCGGTTCGCCGATCATGATCTCGGTCAACCCCAAGAGCGGCGTGAAGACGATCAATGAATTCATCGAGCTGTCGAAGAAAAGCGACAAGGCGCTGACCTATTCGTCGTCCGGCGTCGGCAGCTCCGGGCAACTGGTGGCGGAGGCTTTCGCCAAGCTTGCCGGAATCAAGATCGAGCACGTGCCCTACAAGGGCGCCTCGCAGGGCATCATGGACCTGGTCGGCGGCCACATCGCATTCTCGGCGCAGACCGTCTCGTCGACCGCTTCGTACGTGCGCGGTGGCGCGCTGCTTGCGGTCGCGCATTCCGGCAAGGAGCGCTTCGCCGACTTCCCGGACGTGCCGACCCTCAAGGAGCTGGGGCACGATGTCATCGCGACCACCTGGTTCAGCATCTCGGGACCGGCCGGGCTGCCGCCCGACATCACGGAGAAGATGAATCGCGAGATCACCCGCGCGGTGTCGAAGCCCGAGGTGCAGGCGCGCCTGCGCCGGGACGGGCTGATCGCCGATCCGATGACGGTCGAGGAATTGAAGAAGCACATCGAGGCTGAGACCGCGCGCTGGAAGCCGGTGCTCGGGCAGTTGGGACTGATCGGCAAATAACAAACCATTGTTTCACAGGGGAGCGACATGACATCAATCATCAGCAGGCGTGGCTTTCTCGGCACCACCGCGGGCGCGGCAGCGCTATCGATCGCCGGCATCCGTCCGGGCGCCGCGCAGGCGTTTCCGACGCGCGGCCTGCTCATCATCGTGCCCTACGCGGCCGGTGGCGGCAGCGACATCTCGGCGCGACTGCTCGCGCGCGATCTCGAGCCGATTTTCGGCAGGCCGGTGACGGTCGAAAACCGCGCCGGCGGTGGCGGCTGGGTCGGCTGGGGCTCGCTCGCGCAGTCGAAGCCGGACGGCTACACCATCGGCTACATCAACGTCCCCAACATATTCGCCGGCTATCTCGACAAGCAGTCTGGGGGCTCGCGCAAGGAGAATCTGGAAAGCTTCACGCCACTGATCAACCACGTCACCGACTACAACATGTGGTCGGTCAAGCCCGACAGCAAATTCAAGACGGTGAAGGACGTCATCGAGGAGGCGAAGAAGCGGCCGGGCACGATCACGCTGAACGGCGGCGGCCACGGCACCGACGATCACGTCGCGGTGCTCGGTATCGGCGCCAACAACAACACCAGCTTCCAGATGGTGCACTTCCGCGGCACGCCCGAGGGCAAGACCCAGGTGCTGGGCGGCAATATCGAGGTCTACGCCTGCAACGTCAGCGAAGGCGCGGTGGACGTGAAGGCCGGCATCATCCGGCCGCTCGGCGTGATGTCGCCGGCACGCTCCAAGTTCATGCCCGACGTGCCGACGTTCCGCGAGCAGGGGGTCAACGAGGTGTGGTCAACGTCGCGGGGGGTCGCGGCGCCGGCCAATCTGCCGAAGGACGTCGAGGCCGCGCTGATCGCCGCGCTGGAGAAGACGATCTCGTCGCCGGAGCACAAGGCGAAGGCGGAGGCGCTGTCGCTCGATCCGGACGTCATCAAGGGCGCGGCCTACACGAAGTTCCTGAAGGAAAACGAGCAGGCAACCAAGAAGCTGATGAATTGGTAGCTGCTGGCTCCGCTGTCATCGTCCGCCCCCGGGTCCGGCCTATGGCCGGCCCGAGGACAGGCTCCAGCGGACGATCCAGCAACCACGAGACGCGATGCGAAGACTGGGTCCCCCGCCTTCGCGGGGGACGACAGCGTCAGTATCAAGGGACACACATGAACCGCATCCGCACCACGCTCGTAGCTCTGGTCACGGCGGCAGCGTCGTTCCTCGCCACCGCCGCCATCGCACAGGAGTGGCCGAACCGGCCGGTTCGCATCGTCAACCCGTTCCCGGGCGTCGGCGCGTCGGACACGCTGGGGCGCATCCTCGCCGATCATTTCACCACGGTGTTCAAACAGTCGTTCTACGTCGAGACCCGCGCCGGCGCCGGCGGCACGATCGCCGCAAAGTCGGTCGTCGACTCGCCGCCGGACGGATACAACCTCATCGTCACCACGATCTCGCTGCTGACGCTGCATCCGACGGTCAATCCGAAACTCGGCTACAATCCGCAGCGCGATCTCACCAACATCGCCTACGTCGCCGGCACGCCGATCGTGTTCTGCGTCAATCCGTCGATCGGCGTGAAGACGCTGGACGACTTCCTGGCCTATGCAAAAAAGAGCGCCAAGCCGCTGACCTATTCGTCCTCCGGGGTCGGCACCATGGGCCACCTGGTGGCCGAGTTCTTCGGTCCGAAGGTCGGGCTCAAGTTCGAGCACGTGCCCTACAAGGGCGCGGCGCAGGGCCTGACCGATCTGGCCGGCGGCCACATCGCGTTCTCGGCGCAAACCGTGTCGTCGTCGGCCGGGCTGATTCAAAGCGGCGCGCTCAAGGCCGTCGTCACAACCTCGCCGGCGCGGCTGCCGGACTATCCGGACCTTCCGACATTCAAGGAGTCCGGCCATCCCGACATGTCGAGCACCACCTGGTTCTCGCTGTCAGGGCCTGCCGGAATGCCCGCCGACCTGGTGCAGAAGATCCATCGCGAGGCGGCGCGCGCGATGGCGCAGCCGCAGGTGCAGCAGATGCTGCGAGTCCAGGGTTTCGTCACCGAGACCATGAGCCACGACGAATTCAAGGCGTTCGTGGCGCGCGAAACCGCGCGCTGGAAGCCGGTGATCGAAGCGGCCGGGCTGGTGACGCCGTAGGATTACGACGCCCGGAATAACGGCGAGAGTGCGCTAGGTCTTCCTGATCCGAAACGTCAGCACGCGGCCCTTCTTGTCGCTGCTTTCCAGCTTGTCGCCGGTCTCGCGCAACAGGTTCGGGATATCGAGCGTCGTGAGCGGATCGGTGCACTCGATCGTGAGCACGTCGCCCGCCGCCATGCGCGACAGCAGCTTCTTGGTCTTGAGCGCCGGCAGTGGGCATTTCAGCCCACGCATGCTGACCGTCGATTCCGCCACGGCAGGTGCCTTTTCCGTTGAATCGGGCGTGACTGGACAACCCCCCGCGGGTCGCGTCAAGTTCCTCATATGGTTGCAGATTCCGACACCCAAAGAATTGCCCGGCTGACCCCGCTCGCCGATGTGCTGAACAGCTTTCAGATCTCGGTCGAACAGGTCGCGCCGCGCGACGAGGCTTTGGCCGCGGCGCTCGGCAAGACCCTCGCCGCCGATGTCACTGCCGGCGTCCGGCCGCATGTCGCGCTGGCGCTGCGCGACGGCTTCGCCGTGCGTTCGGAGACGACGCTCGACGCCAGCTCTTATGCGCCGGCTCCGCTGACGCCCATCCCGCCACGGGTCGCGCTGGGCGATCTGCTGCCAACGGACGCGGACGCGGTGGCGGCGCTCGACGCGGTCACGATCCGGGATGGACGCGCCGAAATATCGGCAGCGGTCGCGCCGGGCGAAGGCGTGCTGACGCCGGGCGCCGACGCCCCGGCGGGCGCGCTACGGCTCGCGGGCGCGCGGCTGCGGCGCATCGATGTGGCGTTGTTGCAGGCGCACGGCGTCGAGCGTGTCATGATCCGCGAGCCGCGGCTGCGCGTGGTGCGCGCCGGAGCGGGCGGCTTCATCGGCGCGGCCGCCGGACTGGTGGCAAGCGCCATCGACGCCGAAGGCGGCATCGCGGTCGGCGACGGCGCTTCGCTCGAAGCGGCATTGCAGAGCGAGGATACCGACGCCGTGATCTGCGTCGGCGGCACCGGCGAAGGCCATGCCGACAACAGCATCAAGACGCTGGCCCGCCTCGGCCGCGTCGCGTTCCACGGCATCGGGATCGCGCCGGGCGAAACCACCGCGTTCGGATTCGCAGGCCACCGGCCGGTGCTGTTGCTGCCGGGCCGGTTCGACTCGGCGCTCGCAGGTTGGCTGACCGTCGGTCGCCGTCTGCTGGCGCGGCTGTGCTTCCGGCTGATCGAGGAGCAGCCGTATTCCGCCGAGCTGATGCGCAAGGTCGCTTCGCCCCTGGGGCTGGCCGAAGTCGTGCCGGTGCGGCGGCGCTTTGCGCAGATCGAGCCGCTGGCCGGGAACTATCTGTCGACCCAGATGCTGGCGCGGTCGGACGGCTGGATCCTCGTTCCAGCCGACAGCGAGGGCTATCCCGCGGGCGCGAAAGTTCCGGTAAGACCGTGGCCATGAGCGGGGAGACCAGCCAACCGGAAACGCGCGACGACCTGCTCGCGGCGGTGCGGGCCGCCGCGCGCCAGGAACAGTTCCTCGAAGTGGTCTCCGCCGAGGAGGCGCGGCGGCGCTTCGAGCAGAGTCTCGATCTGTCGCCACTGCCCGGAGAAAAAATCGCGCTGGCGGCGGCGCTCGGCCGCATGCTGTCGCGCGACGTGATTGCGCCGATCGACGTGCCGCCGTTCGACCGCGCCAACGTCGACGGCTTCGCGTTGCGCGCCGCCGACACCGCGCAGGCGAGCGACGCCTCGCCAAAGCAGTTCCAGCTCAACACCGAGGTGATCGCCTGCGGCCACGCGCCGACCATCGAAGTCGCGCCCGGCACCGCCACGACAATCGCCACCGGCGGCGTGGTGCCGCGCGGCGCCGACGCCGTGGTGATGATCGAGCACACCGAGCTGATCGAGCGCGTGCCGGCCATCGAATTGCGCCGCGGCGTGACGCCCGGACAGTTCATCTCCTATGCCGGCTCCGACATGGCGCGCGGCGAGACTCTGATGCGGCGCGGCCAGAAGATCGGCTCACGCGAAATCGGCATGCTGGCGGCCTGCGGTCTCGCCGACATCGAGGTGGTGCGGCGGCCGCGCGTCGCGGTGCTGTCGACCGGCGACGAGCTGGTGCGTCTCGGCGCGCCGCTGAAGCCCGCCGGCGTGTACGATTCCAATGGCGCTATCATCGGAGCCGCGGTGACCGAAGCCGGCGGTGAGCCGGTGATGTTCGGCGCATTTCCCGACGACGAGGCGGCGCTGGAGCAGGCGGTGCGTGGGGCGCTCACCGATTGCGACATGGTCGTTCTGTCCGGCGGCACCTCGAAGGGCGCGGGCGATCTCTCGCACCGCATCGTGTCGAAGCTCGGCAAGCCGGGCATTCTCGTGCACGGCGTGGCGCTGAAACCCGGCAAGCCGCTGTGTCTGGCGGTGGCCGACGGCAAGGCCATTGCGGTGCTGCCGGGATTTCCGACCTCGGCGATCTTCACGTTCCACGCTTTCGTCGCGCCGGTCATTCGCGCCCGCGCCGGTTTGCCGCCGGAGGCGGCGGAAACCGTGCAGGCTCGCGTGCCGGTACGGATTGCCTCCGAGATGGGCCGCAAGGAATTCGTGCTGGTGTCGCTGATCGCAGGGGGCGACGGCGCGATTGCGTTTCCCTCCGCCAAGGGCTCGGGCGCGGTGACGAGCTTCTCGCAGGCCGACGGCTTCATCGAGATCGACGCCCTGGCGTCGGCGCTCGATGCCGACACGGCGGCGCAGGTCACACTGATCGGCAGCGCCGCGCAGGCACCCGACCTTGTCATCACCGGCAGCCACGACGTTGCGCTCGACGTGGTGGTCGGCGCGCTCGCCGAGAAGGGAATGAGCGCGCGCACCATCGCGGTCGGCAGCCAGGGCGGCGTGGCGGCCGCGCGGCGCGGCGAATGCGATCTCGCGCCGGTGCATCTGGTCGACGACAGCGGCGTCTACAACAAGCACCTGCTCGCGCCCGGACTGTCGCTGATCAAGGGCTGGCGGCGGATGCAGGGCGTGGTGTACCGGCCGGGCGATCCGCGCTTCGAAGGCAAGCCCGCGCAGGCCGCGATGAAGACCGCGCTCGACGATCCGAAATGTCTGATGGTCAACCGCAACGCCGGCGCCGGCACCCGCGTGCTGATCGACAAGCTGCTCGGCGGCGTGCGTCCGCCGGGCTACGCCAACCAGCCGCGCTCGCACAACGCTGTCGCCGCCGCGGTGGCGCAATCGCGCGCCGACTGGGGCGTGGCGATCGAGCCGGTGGCCAAGCTCTACGGGCTCGGCTTCCTGCCGCTGTCGCCGGAGGATTACGATTTTCTGCTGGTGGAAAGCCGGCGCGACCGCCCCGCCGTGCAGGCATTTCTCGCGGCGCTCCGCGACGAGCGAACCCGCGAACGCATCCGCGCGTTGGGGATGCAGCCGGCCGATGATTAACAGTCTAGCTCTTTCGGAAATGCCGCCACCGTCGCCTCGCAATCGGTGTGCCCCCTCTCCCGCTTGCGGGGGAGGGTTGGGGTGGGGGCCGCTGCGGCGGCACCGCTTGCGGCGCACCCCCTCCCTGTCCCTCCCCCGCAAGCGGGAGAGGGGACGTTGGGTCAACAACCTTTTTCTTCTTCTGGCATTCACGCTCGTTTCATCGACCCTCCCCGCCCACGCCCAACTGCGCGGACACGGCGGGCCGGTGCGTGCGCTCGCGATCTCGCCTGACGGGGCGACTGCGCTGTCCGGCAGCTTCGACACCTCGGCGATCCGCTGGTCGCTCACGCGCAACGCCGCCGAGCAGGTGTTGCGTTTCCACGAAAGCGCGGTGAACGCCGTCGCCATCCTGCCGGACGGCCGCTTCGCCACCGGCGGTGAGGACGGCAAGATCGCAATCTGGCGGCCCGGCTTGCCCGAGCCGATCCAGACCTTCACCGGCCACACCGCGCCGATCGTCGCGCTCGCGGTGTCGCCTGACGGCAAGCGCATCGCGTCGGCGTCATGGGACCGCACGGTGCGGGTCTGGCCGTTGGATGGCGGCGCGCCGCAAGTGCTCGAAGGCCACCAGCAGAACGTCAACGGCGTCGCCTTCACGCCCGACGGAAAATCCGTGGTGAGCGTCAGCCACGACCCGCAGGTCCGCATCTGGCCGCTCGACGGCGGCCAGACCACAATCATCCCCCTGCTCTCGCCGCTCAATTCCGTGGGCGTTGCGCGCGACGGCGAGATCGTCGCCGGCGGCGGCGACGGCAAGCTGTATTTCTTCTCGGCCCAAGGCGAGCCGCGCGGCGAGATCGCCGCGGCCGAAACGCCGGTCATCTCGGTCGCACTGTCGCCCGACGGCAAGCTGATCGCCGCGGCCGGCATCCGCGGCTCGGTCGCGATCATCGACCGCGCCGAACGCACGCTAACCCGCACCCTGGTCGGTCCGGGATTGCCGGTGTGGTCGGCCGCTTTCTTTCCGGACAACCGCACGCTGCTCACCGGCGGCACCGACCGCATGGTGCGCCGCTGGGACGCCGTTACCGGCGATCACATCGGCGCCGTCGCTATGGCCGGCAGCGACGATCCGCTCGCGGCCTACGCCGGCGACCGCGGCGCCGAGGTCTATCGCGGGTGCGTGGCGTGCCACACGCTCACGCCCGACGAGGGCAACCGCGCGGGACCGACGCTGCACGGCATCTTCGGCCGCAGGATCGCATCGCTGCCCGGCTACAATTTCTCCGAGCCGCTCAAGAAAATGAGCATCGTGTGGACGCCGGAGACCGTGGCGAAGCTGTTCGAGGTCGGCCCGATGGCCTACACGCCCGGCACCAAGATGCCGGAGCAGACCATCGGCAATGCGGAGGACCGGCAGGCCCTGGTGGAGTTTTTGAAGAAGGCGACGGGGAAGTAGGGCACGCGACCTACTCCGTCATGCCCGGCCTCGTGCCGGGCATCCACGCCTTCTCGGCGTCCACGACGTGGATGGCCGGGTCAAGCCCGGCCATGACAATGGATAAAGCCGTACTTCAGCTCTTCCCCTCGTGCTCCCGCTTCAGCCTTTCGCGCTCGCGGAAATAATCCTCGCTGGTGCGCGGATTGGGGCGCGGCGCGCCGTAGGGATCGAAGTCGGTCGCGGTCATCGCCGCCACGCGGCAATCGTCGCACATCTTGATGACGCTCAGCCGCTGCGCCGAGCCCTTGAACATCCAGTGCTTGCCTTCGAGCTTGGCGGCGACGCGCTCGATCGTGCTTTTGACCCCGAACGGCTTGCCGCACTCGATGCAGGCGAACGGCTCTTCCTGTTTGATGACGCGTGCGGAGGCCGTCGCTGCCCGGAAATCGAGCTGCGGGCGCAGGCTGATGACCTTCTCCGGGCAGGTCGCGGCGCACAGCCCGCATTGCACGCAGGCGTCCTCGGCGAAACGCAACGTCGGCTTTTCCGGATCGTCCAGCAGCGCGCCGGTCGGGCAGGCCGAGACGCACGACAGGCACAGCGTGCAGCCCTCGACGTTGACATCGAGCGTGCCGAACGGCGCGCCGACGGGCAGCGCAACCACGTCGACTGGCGCGGGCGCGGCGCGGTGCAGTTCGCGCAGCGACAGCCGCAGCACATCGCGCTTGCCGCCGACCGCCGAGAAGCTCGCCGGGCGCGGCGCGGCATCCTGCGGCGCGATGGCGCGCAGCACCGAACCGAGCGCATCCGGGTCGTCGGTCTCGATGGTGGCGACTCGGCCGGCGCCGAATCCGAGGCCCGACAGGATCGGCTCCGCCAGCGCGATGGTTTTGCGCAGGCCTTCGACGTCGTGCTTCGGCTTGCCGCGCAGCAGGAAGCGCAGGCCGCTCGCACCATAAGCAAAGGCCGCGGCGACGACCTCCAGGCCGATCTGCGTCACCTCGTTGACCGCGAGCGGCAGCGCGTTCGCCGGCAGTCCCTCGCCGTGACGCGCCAGCGCGTGGATCAAATCGGCACCGTGGCTCTCGTCATGCAGCAGCACGATGGGGTGCGCACCGCCGGCTTCGCGATAGGTCGTGAGCAGCGTGCGCAGCTTGCGCATCAGCGCGTCGGCCGGCGGCAGCGCGTAGGCGGCGGCGCCGGTCGGACAGGCCGCGGCGCATTGCCCGCAACCGGCGCATATCTGCGGATCGATCGCGACGTGGTTGCCGGCGGGCACGATCGCGCCGGTCGGGCAGAGATCGAGGCAGCGGCGGCAGCCGACGATCTGCGAGCGCGAATGCGCGCACAGATCCTCCGTGAAGGTGATGTAGCGCGGCTTATCGAAAGTGCCGACCATGTCGCGGGCTTTCAGCACCGCGCGCAGCACCGCAGCCGGGTCGCCCGGATCGGCGCGCAGATAGCCGTCGCGCAGATCGGCGGCGGGAAACAGCGCAGGCGCGCCCGAGAGATCGATCACCAGGTCGCAGCGCGACACCGCGCCGTTGCGCGATGCTGCGAACGTCAGCGCGCCGCGCGAGGACGGCAGCGGCGCGGCGTAATCGTCGACCACGAGTTCGAACGCGCCGAGATAGCCCTTGGCCGATTTGATCGTGCCCTTCACCACCGGGAAATCGGTGACGCGCGGCGGCGTGAGGCCATCCGGCCGCGCGATCAGCACCGTGACGTCGAGATGATCCTTGAGCAGCACTGCCGCTTCGATCGCGCGCTCGTCGCGGCCGTAGATCAAAGCGACGCCCTCGCTCGAAAGGCTGACGAACGGAATCTTGGGCAGCGGCTCGGCGGCGGCCGCCAGCAGCGCCGCCATCTTCGGCCCGGCGGCCTTGGCGTCGGATGACCACCCGGCGGTCTCGCGGATGTTGGCGAACGCGACGGCGGCGCCCTCGCCCGCCACCTCGCCGAACAGCGGAGCCTCCTGGGTGCAGCCGACCGTGATCGGCCCTCCCCCGCTGGCCAGCGAGCGGAACCGCTCGATCTCAGCCCGGCAGAGATGACGTGCGGTCAAGACATCCGCGCCGGGACACCCGCGCCGGATGGCGTCGGCGTCGAGCGGCATGGTGTCTTCGCAGGAACACACCAGTATGGTGCGCTTTTCGGCCATATAGTCCCCGGCTATGCGCACTAGGCGTCCTGTAGGTTATAATTAGCATAAACAAAAAGTGCCAATCGGAACCCCGAATGCCGACGCCAACCCGCCTCAACACGCCGTATGGGCCTGCGCTCGACCTACCGCCGGGCTTCAATCTGGTGATGCTGCGCGAGGTCGGCGACGCCTTCGCCCACGCCAAAGCGAATGCGGCGGAACTCGGCGCCGGCACGCTGGTGTTCGTCGGCCGCTTCGATCTCGCCGAATTCGCGGTGGTGCTGGAGCCGGACGAGCCGCTCGCCACCGCACGGCGCGCGTTCTATGCCGGGATGGCCGCGCTGGCCGACGCGCTCGCGATCCATGCGCCACCGGAAAAGCCGATCGAATTCGAATGGCCGGACACGATCCGGGTCGACAACGGGCTGGTCGGCGGCGGCCGGTTCGCCTGGGCGGACGGACCGGAAAACGAGCCGCCGCAGTGGATGGTGTTCAGCGCCGCTATCCGCACCGTGTCGATGGTGGACGGCGATCCCGGCCTGTACCCCTTGAGCGCCGCGCTGGAGGAGGAAGGCTTCGACGGACTCGGCGCCGGCCGGCTGGTCGAGAGCTTCGCGCGCCATCTGATGGTGCTGGTCGACGCCTGGCAGGAGAAGGGCTTCGGCGCGGTGGCGAAGGATTACCTGTCGCGGCTGCCGCCGGAAAAAGGCGTCAGCCGCAACATCGACGATAACGGCGATCTGCTGGTAAGGCGCATCGGCAAGGCCGAGGTCGAGCGGCGCAAGCTGCTGCCGCTGCTGCTCGGCACGCCGTCGTGGCTCGATCCGAAAACCGGAGGGCCGAAGTGAAGCTGCTTCGGACCATCCGGCTCGATCCGTCCGATACATTCATCTTCGATGCGGCGGCCGAACCCAGCGAATGGGCGGTATCCGGCTCGTTCGTGTTCTGGAACGACGATCCGGCAACGCTCGAAGGCAAGGCGCGCGCGGCGTTCCGCGGCGGCTTCCTCGGCGTGCAGTCGCTTGGCTGGTCGACGCTGGTGCAGATCGTTGAGGCGAGCGACGACAACCGGCTCGCGGCGATCGACATGCTGGCGAAGCAACTGATGGAAAAATTCGGCGCGCCGAGCATCGAGGATGCGGTGGCGGCCGCCGAGGAAGAGTTCGCTTTCGCATCGTCGCTGTGCGTTCACCCCACCGACACGCTGATCGCGGTGCATCGCACCCACGAGAACGGCGAAATCCGCGAGGCGTTCCGCTCGCTGCGCGCCAAGGACGGACCGAAACCGCTGCGCGCATTCGCTTTCCTCGAAGTCGAGGGCGAGGAGCCGGAGGAACGGGTCGACCTCACGACGCTGGGGAAGAAGGATCGGTGACGGCGCGCCGTGGTATCATGCACGGCAGGTCACGCATCGCGACAACAGACGGTAACGACGTGAAGGACTTCTGGCTCTCCTGCGGACACCACCTGCTCGACCGCGACGACGGCGGCGGGCTCCTGGTGACCGACGACTTCCTCAAGGTCTATCTGGCCCGGCCCGAGCTGGTGCCGCCGCCGGAGGCCTGCGCGGCCGAGCGCGCGCTGCATTCCGCCATGCTGGCCGATCCGCGGCGGCCGGTCGCGGCAGCCGAGATCGCCGCGATCGAGGACCCGGATGCACGCGAGAACTGGGAGGTGATGATCGCCTTCCGCGATCACCTGACCGGCCACCGCACCATCGAGGCCGCCTATCTCGACATCATGCGGCGCGGCATCAAGTTCCCTCACCTGTTCGTCAACCAGCTCGTCCACGTCATCCTGCGCAGCGCGCTCGACGGCTGCGAGGACCCCTACGTGCTGCGCGCGGCCGAGCTGTTCTTCCGCCCACAGAAGATGACGCTGCACGACGGCTCGCTGATCGCGGCCGACGAGGAGACCATCGCCGGCACCGGCAAGACGCCGGTGTCGCCCCTGGTCTCGATGCTCGGCCTGCCGGACGCCGCCGCGATCGACGTCATCAACGACGACAACGCCGACCATTATTTCGAGCACAGCGACCAGTTCCATGTGGCGATCGACCTGACCTCCGGGCGGCGCGGGCTCGAAGCGCTGGCGCAGGCGATCGCGCGCTGGGTCGAACATCTGATCGGCGTCGAGGTCACGGTCGAGCCGTTCACCGAGGTGCAGGACGCCAATCTCTCCTGGTATGTCGGGCTCGACGCCGCCGGCACCCGGATCGGCGACGCGCTGTGGAACGGCGAAGCGCTCGATGACGCGCGGCGCGCCAGCGTGGTCGGGCTGTTCCGGCTGAACTTCAAGGACCCGAACGTCGCCGCGGAGCGGGTCAAGGGCGAGCCGGTTTATCTGATCATGGCGATGGACGCCGACAAGGTGCTCCGCCTCAAGCCACAGAACCTGGTGACGGGACTGCCGATCAAGCATCTGGAGGCGGTGAGTTGAGCGCGCTGGTGCGGATCCGGGTCGGCGTCGTGGTCGAGCGCCACAAGGCGACGTCGCCGTGGATCGACTTCATCTGGCGGCCGGCCGCCGTGATGCTTGGCGAGCCCGCGGCCGCGTCATGGACCGCGCTGAGCGAAACCGAGACCGTGGCAACGTTCTACGCCGGCAGCATCGACGTCGAACTCCATCCCGGCGAGACCGCGCAGTACCGCGACAACCTCTCGACCGGCGAGCCGAAGCTGTGGGTGGTGATGCGGCCGACCGGGGTGGAGCCGCCGTTCGAGATCGTGCGGGTCACCGCCGACTCTTCGGAGGGCGAAGGCTACACGGCGGCCGGTGGCGATATCGTCGAGCCGGTGGCGATGCCGGAGCCGGTGTGGGACGCGGTTGACGGCTTCATCGCGCAACACCACGTCGAGCGTCCGTTCTACAAGCGCCAGCGCAACCGCGCCGATCCCGAGGCGCTGGGACGCCGCGCGGTCGTGCGCGAGGACGACGAATGAGCGAGCCGGAAAATTTCCTGACGCGCTGGTCGCGCAAAAAACGCGAGACCGAGCGCGAGGCCGAGCAGAAGATCGAGCAGGCGCCGCCGGCAGCCGATGCGACCACACGGGATCAGGAGCCCGCCGCGGGCGAAACCGCCGTCGCGGAGAACAAGGAGGCTGAGGCCGATCTCTCAAAGCTGCCGTCGCTCGATTCGATCGCCGCGGAAACCGACATCACGGGCTTCCTGCAACGCGGCGTTCCCTCCGACCTGACCCGTGCGGCACTTCAACGCGCATGGGCGACCGATCCTGCGATCCGCGACTTCATCGGCATCGCCGAGAACCAGTACGACTTCGCCACCGGCACCGGCATTCCGGGCTTCGGCCCGCTGAATGCGGCGGACAACGTGGCCCGGATGGTGGCGGACATCGCGCGCGAGGGTTTCAAGGCGCTGGAGCCCACCGAGGCCGAGCGGGCCGCGGCCGAAGCCGAAACGCCCCTAGAACCGCACCATTCACCGGTTGCAGAAGCAAGTCAGCCATTGCGGCTGCCCGAAGCATCCGAGCCTGCTTCCGAAGGTCATGAGCGCCCAGCGGAGATCATGCCAGACGCCGACAAAGAAATTGTGCATCGCGATAAAGTAGATGCTGCGATGCAGCAAGATATTTCCGATCCCGAATACAGCCCATTGCCCATCTGCCGGCCGCATGGCCGCGCCCTGCCTGAATAATTCCCGGCCCATAGCCTCAGACTATTGACCCCCCGGCGGCTGTTCCGTACCGTTTGGAACTGTTCTCATTCGAATCCAGCTGCAAAGTTTTTGAGCAATCCGGCTATGCGCGACCCCGGACTCCAAGAGGCGATCAACGCCGTCGGCGGCGTCAGCGAACTGGCGCGGCGCATCGGAATTTCACAACCCTCGGTCTCGAATTGGGATCGCATCCCGGCCGAGCGCGTGGTCTCGATCGAATCCGTCACCGGCGTCGACCGCGCGATTTTGCGCCCCGATCTGTACGGCGTCGCCGCGGCCGGCGACGCCGACGAGGTCGACGTGGCGCGCGCACAGGAATATGCGCTGCTCGCCGCCCTGCTGGCGCGCGCGCCGGACGCCGCGCTGCTGCAGCGGCTGGCCGGTCTGCGCGGCGACATCAGTCCGCTCGGCGTTGCCCATGCGGGACTGGCGGAAGCCGCCGGTTCGATGTCGGTCGATGCGATCGAGCGGGAATACTTCGACCTGTTCATCGGGCTCGGCCGCGGCGAGCTGCTGCCCTACGGCTCCTTTTATCTCACCGGCTTTTTGCACGAGCGCCCGCTGGCGCGGCTGCGCGACGATCTGACGATGCTCGGCATCGAGCGCGCCGAAGGCCAGGTCGAGCCGGAGGATCACGCTGCGATCCTATGCGAGATCATGGCGGGTCTGGCTTCGGGACGCCTGAGCGCGCCGTCAGGCAGCGACGAGCAGATCTTCGAGAAGCATATCGCGCCCTGGATGGGGCGCTTCTTCACGGACTTGGAGCGCTCCGAAGCGGCGAATTTCTATCGCCACGTCGGCGCGCTGGGACGCGTGTTCTTGGACATCGAGATGGAGGCCTTTGCGCTGCCCGCGTAACGCGAAGGGCGGCGCACGGCCGATCAACACAGGAGGAAACGGCAATGAAACCAGCAGACAAGCCGAGCGTGGACCGCCGTAAGTTCCTTCGCGGATTGGGAGCGGGCGCCGGTATCGCGGCGACCGCCACGCCCTTCGCCACGTCGGCGCATGCCGACAGCGAGAGCAACGATGAAAAGCGGAAGGCCCGCTACAAAGAAACCGATCACGTGAAGATGTTCTATCGCGTGAACCGGTATCCGGGCTGAGGGGAGAAGCGCACATGCTCATCAAACGCACAGAACGACAGGCTCGCCGCGGCACGCTCGCGGGCGCGCTCGCCTCGCAATCCGGCGGCACCCTCGATCGCCGCAGCTTCCTGCGCCGCTCCGGCCTTGCGGTCGGCGCGCTCGCTGTCGTCGGCGCACTGCCGCTCGGCAGCGTGCGCAAGGCGCAAGCCGGCCCGCCGCCGGCCGCCGGCGCCGCGGTCACCCGCGTCAAGGCGATCTGCACGCACTGCTCGGTCGGCTGCACCGTCATCGCCGAGACCCAGAACGGCGTGTGGATCGGCCAGGAGCCAGGCTGGGATTCTCCGATCAACCGCGGTTCGCACTGCGCCAAGGGCGCCTCAGTGCGCGAGCTCGCCCACGGCGACCGTCGCCTGAAGTATCCGATGAAGCTGGTCAACGGCCAGTGGCAGCGCATCTCCTGGGACGTCGCGATCAACGAGATCGGCGACAAGCTCGCCGAGATCCGCGGCAAGTCCGGACCGGACTCGGTGTACTGGCTGGGCTCCGCGAAGTTCTCCAACGAGGGCGCCTACCTGAACCGCAAGTTCGCGGCCTATTGGGGCACCAACAACGTCGACCATCAGGCGCGCATCTGCCACTCCACCACGGTCGCAGGTGTCGCGAACACCTGGGGCTACGGCGCGATGACCAACAGCTACAACGACATCCGCAACTCCAAGACCATGATCATCATGGGCGGCAATCCCGCGGAGGCGCATCCGGTGTCGCTGCAGCACCTGCTGGAAGGCAAGGAGCTGAACAAGGCGAACTGGATCTCGATCGATCCGCGCATGACGCGCACCGCCGCCCACGCCACCGAATACGTCCGCATCCGGCCCGGCACCGACATCCCGGTGATCTGGGGCATGCTCTGGCATGTGTTCAAAAACGGCTGGGAGGACAAGGAGTTCATCAAGCAGCGCGTCTACGGCATGGACGACGCGCTGAAGGAAATCGAGAAGTGGACCCCTGAAGAAGTCGAGCGCGTCTCCGGTGTGCCAGGCGAGCAGCTCAAGCGCGTCGCCAAGATGTTCGCGACCGAGAAGCCGGCGACGCTGATCTGGTGCATGGGCGCCACCCAGCACACGGTCGGCACCGCCAACGTGCGTGCGTTCTGCACCGCGCTTCTGGCGACCGGCAACGTCGGCACCTTCGGCGGCGGCGCCAACATCTTCCGCGGTCACTGCAACGTGCAGGGCGCCACCGACCTCGGCCTCGATATCGGAACGCTGCCGCTCTACTACGGCATCGCCGAGGGCGCGTGGCGGCACTGGTCGCGGGTCTGGGAGACCGACTATTCCTGGATGCAGGCGCGCTTCGCCTCCAAGCAGTTCATGGAGACGCCCGGCATCCCGTCGACCCGCTGGTTCGACGCCGCGATGCTGCCGAAGGATCAGGTCACGCAGAGCGACAACCTCAAGGCCATGATGGTGATGGGCCACGGCGGCAACACCATCGCCCGCATGCCGGAAGCGGCAAAGGGAATGGAGAAGATCGAGCTGCTGGTGGTCGTTGATACGGTGCCGACCACCTGGGCGGCGCTCTCCGAGCGCAAGAACGGCACGTATCTGCTGCCGTGCGGCACGCAGTTCGAGAGCCGCGGCTCGCGCACGGCCTCCAACCGCTCGCTGCAGTGGTACGAGCCGGTGGTCAAGCCGATCTTCGAGGCGAAGGACGACTACGAGATCATGTATCTCCTCGCCAAGAAGCTCGGATTCGCCGAGCAGATGTTCAAGAACATCAAGGTCGAGAACAACCTGCCGGTGGCCGAGGACATCCTCCGCGAAATCAACCGCGGCGGCTTCTCGACCGGCTACTGCGGCCAGTCGCCGGAGCGCCTGAAGAAGCACATGGCGAACCAGAAGGACTTCGATCTGGTCAGCCTGCGGGCCAAGGACGGACCGGCCAAGGGCGACTACTACGGTCTGCCGTGGCCGTGCTGGGGCACGCCGGAGCTCAATCATCCGGGCACCCACACGCTCTACAACACCAGCCTCCACGTCATGGACGGCGGCGGCACGTTCCGCGCCCGCTTCGGCGTCCAGCGCGTGGTCAAACAGACGGTGATGGAGAACGGTGTCGAGGTCGAGAAGGAGGTCACGCACAACCTGCTCGCCGAAGGCTCCTACTCGGTCGGCTCGGAGATCCAGGACGGCTATCCGGAGTTCACCTACGCGGTGCTGCAGAAGCTCGGCTGGGACAAGGACCTGACCGCGGCGGAGCTTGCAACCATCCAGCGGATCGGCGGCAACAACCCGGGCACCGTGTCCTGGGCGATCGATCTGTCGGGCGGCATCCAGCGCGTCGCGATGGCGCACGGCTGCATCCACTACGGCAACGGCAAGGCGCGCGCCAACGCGTTCGGTCTGCCCGACGCCATTCCGGTGCACCGCGAGCCGATCTACACGCCGCGCATGGATCTGGTCTCCAAATACCCGACGCTGCCGAACCGGCGGGAGTTCCGCCTGCCGAACGTCGGCTTCGACATCCAGAAGGCCAACGTCGAGAACAAGATCGGCGAGAAGTTCCCGATCATCCTCACCTCGGGACGCCTGGTGGAATACGAAGGCGGCGGTGAAGAGACCCGCGCCAACAAGTGGCTCGCCGAGCTGCAACAGGACTCGTTCATCGAGATCAACCCTGCCGACGCATCGGCGCGCAACATCAAGGACGGCGCCTGGGTCTGGGTCGACGGCCCGGTCGGGGCCAAGGCCAAGGTCAAGGCGCTGGTGACCGAGCGGGTCGGTCGGGGCGTGGCCTGGATGCCATTCCACTTCGCCGGCTGGTTCCAGGGCGTCGATCAACGCGACAAGTACCCGAAGGGCGCGGACCCATACGTGCTCGGCGAAAGCGTGAACACCCTGACCACCTACGGCTACGACCCGGTCACGGGCATGCAAGAACCCAAGGCCACGCTCTGTCAGATTCGGGCAGCATAAGGAGCAACGATCATGGCAAGGATGAAATTTCTCTGCGACGCCGATCGTTGCATCGAATGCAACGCTTGCGTCACCGCCTGCAAGAACGAGCATGAAGTGCCGTGGGGCATCAACCGCCGGCGCGTCGTCACCATCAACGACGGCAAGCCGGGCGAACGGTCAATCTCGATGGCCTGCATGCACTGCACCGACGCGCCGTGCGCGGCGGTGTGCCCGACGAATGCGTTCTATACGACGGCCGATGCCGTGGTGCTGCATTCGAAGGACATCTGCATCGGCTGCGGCTATTGCTTCTACGCGTGCCCGTTCGGCGCGCCGCAATATCCGAAGGTCGGCAACTTCGGCTCGCGCGGCAAGATGGACAAGTGCACCTATTGCGCCGGCGGCCCGGAAGGCGACAGCACCAAGGCGGAGTTCGACAAGTACGGAACCAACCGCCTGGCGCAGGGCAAGCTCCCGCTGTGCGCCGAGATGTGCTCGACCAAGTCGCTGCTCGCCGGCGACGGCGACATCATCGCGCAGATCTACAAGGAGCGCGTGGTGAAGCGCGGCTACGGCTCCGGCGCCTGGGGCTGGAAGACCGCCTACAAAGAAACGATCGCATCTTGACGATCGCCATGGCGGGCGGGCCTGCGCAAACCACGCAGCCCCGCCCGTATCGCAAGCTAAGCGGGGCACAGAAAATTCAGGGAGGACGCGGCATGGCGCGATTTTTGGCGCGATTTTTCGCACAGGCTCGTTTCATCGTCGGGGCATTGGCGCTGCTGTTCGTTGTCACGCTCGGGCCGGTTTCGGCCCAGCAGCAGCCGACGTCGGTCAATCCGACCGCGAGTGCGGTCAAGGAGGACGAGCTCCTCCGGCAAATGCGCATCATCAGCGGCCGCGGCACCATTCCGGATGCCCAGTCCTACAATCTGGAACAGCCGGCCGGCCGCGAGTGGCGCGAATTCCATCAGGTCACGCTGCCTTGGATCGGCGCCATCGCCGTCCTCGGCATGCTGGCGCTGCTGGTTGGGTTCTACCTGTGGCGCGGCATGGTGAAGATCGAGAGGGGCCGTTCGGGCCGCACCATCGTGCGCTTCAACGCGTTCGAGCGCTTCACCCACTGGGTGACGGCGAGCTGTTTTATCGTCCTGGCGATCAGCGGGCTCAACATCACCTTCGGCAAGTCGCTGCTGCTGCCGCTGCTCGGACCGGAAGCCTTCACCGCATGGTCGCAGTGGGGCAAGTATGCCCACAACTACCTGAGCTTCCCGTTCACCATCGGCGTCGTGCTGATCGCGCTGATCTGGATCACCGGCAACATCCCGAACAAGACCGACGTGGAGTGGCTCAAGCGCGGCGGCGGCATGGTCGGCAACGACCATCCCCCGGCCTACCGGTTCAACGCCGGCCAGAAGATGATCTACTGGATCGTCATCCTCGGCGGCACCGCGGTCGCGGTCTCCGGCTATCTGCTGATGTTCCCGTTCTACGGCACCACCGTGGCGGGGATGCAACTCGCGCAGATCGTCCACGGTATCGTCGGCGTCCTGTTCGTCGCCGCCATGCTGGCGCACATCTACATCGGCACCATCGGCATGGAAGGCGCCTTCGAGGCGATGGGGACCGGCACGGTGGACGAGAACTGGGCCAAGCAGCACCACGCGCTCTGGCTCACGGAGGAGCAAGCCCGCACCGGCCCGAACGCGTCGCAGTCCCAGGGACAGGCCCGCGCGGCAGCCACGCCGGCGGAATAGCTCGATTCACAAGGTTTAACGACAAAGCGCCCGGCGGAAACGCCGGGCGTTTTGCTTTTGGGAAACACTCTTCCCAATGTCATCGCCCGCGCAGGCGGGCGATCCAGCAACCATCGCTCCCGCCGCCTGGATGCCCCGCCTTCGCGGGGCATGACACCCGAGAACCTTAGGCTGCTATATAGGTCCATGCGCATCATCGGACTGGCGGGCTGGAGCGGATCGGGCAAGACCACGCTCATCACCAAGGCGATCCCCCGCCTGATCGCGCGCGGCTGCCGGGTGTCCACCCTCAAGCATGCCCATCACGGCTTCGACCTCGACACGCCTGGCAAGGACTCGTTCATGCACCGCTCAGCCGGCGCAACCGAGGTTCTCATCAGCTCCGGCAAGCGGTTCGCGCTGCTGCACGAGTTGCGCGACGAAGCGGAGTGGGACCTGCCCGCGCTGCTCGCAAAGCTCACGCCGGTCGACCTGGTGCTGGTCGAAGGCTTCAAGCGCGACCGCTTTCCCAAGCTGGAAATCCACCGCGCCGAAAACGGCAAGCCTCTGCTGCATCCTGACGATCCCCACATCGTCGCGGTCGCCTCCGATACGCCGCTGCCGCAAGCCAAGGTGCCGGTTATCGACCTCGACGACATCGAGGCGATCGTCGACATGCTGCTGGCACGCGCCGTCCCGCTCGATCAGGCGCTCGCGATGGCCGGGAGCGCCCAGGCATGATCCGGACAAGTGGAAGCCGGTTTTCCTATAAGATCATGCATGAAAACAAAGCGGGCTACGCATGATTCAGTTTGCACAAATCTGGCTCTAGCGTATGGCGCAGCTCACCGACGACTGCTTCGCGTTCTCCGGGCCGCTGCTGCCGCTCGCCGACATGGAGCGGATGATCGCCGAACGCATCGCGCCGGTGACCGAGACCGAGGATGTGGCGCTCAATGCCGCGCGCGGCCGCGTGATCGCCAGCGACATCGCATCGGCGCTCGATCTGCCGCCGTTCGACAATTCCGCCGTCGATGGCTACGCGGTGCGGCACCGTGATGTGGCCGCGGCGGGCGAAACCCGGCTCGCGGTCGCCGGCCGCCTGACCGCCGGCAGCGCGGCGGCCGTGCCGATCGTTCAGGGCCAGGCGATCCGCATCTTCACCGGCGCGCCGATGCCGCCGGGCGCCGACACCGTGTTCATGCAGGAGGACGTCCGCGTCGAGGGCGATACCGTGATCGTCCCGTCCGGCCTCAAGTCCGGCGCCAACCGCAGGCTGGCGGGCGAGGATGTGCGCAACGGCGCCGTGGTGCTGCCGGCGGGACGGCGGCTCGCCGAGCAGGACGTGGCGCTCGCCGCCGCCATCGGTCTCACGCGGCTGAACGTGCGCCGGCGCGTTCGCGTGGCGCTGTTCTCGACCGGCAACGAGATCGTCGAGCCGGGCTCGCCGCGGCCCGATGCGGCGCTGTATGACGCCAACCGCACGCTGCTCGCCGGCATGCTGCATCGGCTCGGCGCGCAGGTGACCGATCTGGGAATTCTCAAGGACGATCCGGCGGCGCTGGCCGCAGCGATCGGCACAGCGGCACGCGACCACGACCTGGTGCTCACTTCGGGCGGCGTCTCCACCGGCGAGGCCGATCACGTGCGAGACGCAGTCGAGGCGGTCGGCCGGCTGGTGTTCTGGCGCGTCGCGATCAAGCCCGGCCGTCCGGTCGCGATGGGCGTCGTCGGCGGCGCGGCGTTCATGGGCCTGCCGGGCAATCCGGTCGCCGCGTTCGTGACATTCGCGCGTGTGGTGCGGCCGCTGCTGCTGCGACTTTCTGGTGCGGCGCCGGAGCCGCTCACCGCGCTGCCGGTGCGGCTGTCGTTTGCCTACAAGAAGAAGACGGGACGGCGCGAATATGTGCGGGTCGCGCTGCGGCCCGGCGCCGATGGCGTCGTCGAAGCGGTCAAGCACCCGCAGGAGGGCGCGGGCGTGATCACGTCGCTGACCGAGACCGATGGGCTCGCCGAACTGGCCGAAGACACAACGACGGTCGAGCCGGGCTCGACCGTCGGTTTCCTGTCGTATGCGACGCTGATGGGATGAAAGGTGGGCCGGCTCTCGCTGGTCATCCGCGCAATGCAGCGTCACCATCGACGCATGGCGCAGCAGCGCGCTTGGGTTTGATTCAACCCGAGCGCCGTGGGATCGTTTGCCGAACAACTCTCGCAACGAGAGGATGCCCGCGTTCATCGCGGCGCGACAAAGGGGGGCCTTTCATGAATTGCAGCCGCAGGCTTGCGTTTGGGATCGTCGTCGCCACGCTGGCGATGACCTCCGCCAGCATGGCGCAAACCTATCCGGTGCGGCCGATCACGATGGTCGTTCCTTATGCGCCTGCCGGCGCGACCGACATCCTGGCACGAATCCTGGCGAAGGAAATGGGGCAGGTGCTGGGCCAGTCGGTTGTCGTGGTCAATCGCGCCGGTGCGGGCTCGATCATCGGCATTCAATCGGTCGCGCGGGCCGAGCCCGACGGCTACACCATCCTGATGGCCAGCGTTCCGCTGGTGATCAATCCGTCGCTCTACAAGGAGCTTCCCTACGCTCAGACCGATCTCGTTCCGATCTCGATCGTCAGCAACACGCCGTCGATCCTGGTGATCAACAAGGACGTGGCGGCGCGCAATCTCACCGAATTGCTGGCGTTGATGAAGGCCAGTCCCGGCAAGCTGAACTACGCCTCGTTCGGCATCGGCAGCGGCGCACATCTGGCCGCGATGCAATTCGAGCACCTCACCGGGGTCAAGCTCGTGCACGTTCCCTATCGCGGCGGCGGACCGGCCGCGACGGCGGTGATGGGCGGCGAAGTGCAGTTGACGTTCTCAGGAATTCCGAACGTGCTCGGCGGCATTCAGGGCGGCCAGTTGCGGAGCATCGCAATCGCTACAGAGAAGCGGTACGGAGGCCTTCCCGACGTGCCGACTTTCCGCGAGCTTGGCGTCGATTACGTTCAGGGCACATGGTTCGGCCTGCTGGCTCCAAAAGGCACGCCGGAGCCCATTGTCCGCCGCATCCACGATGTCAGCCGGCAGGTCCTCCAGCTTCCTGAGGTCCGCAAGGCGATGGAGACTCAGGGTGCGGAGATCGTCGGCGGCACGCCGGCGGAATTCGCCAAGGTGATCGCGGAGGACACCAAGTTCTGGAGCACCATACTCGCCAACATGCCGAAGATGTCCCAGTGATATTGTCCGCGACGACGCCCGAGAGGAATTTTTCATGACGCCGCAGCTCTACATCGGAACCAACGGGATGTCGGTGTGGCGCAGCAAGGATCTCGGCGAGACGATTACGCGCGTGCCCACCGATCTGGGAATCTACGTCGGCACCCAGATCTGGGCGCTGGCGCATCACCCCTCAGCACCGGAGCCGCTGTTGGCCGGCACCAACACCGGCGTTTACCGGATGGGCCCCGGCAACGCGTACTGGTCTCACGTCGCCTCGCCGATGGACGACCGCATGGCGATCACGGCGCTGACCTATGCGCCGGACAATCCGCGAACCATCTTCGCCGGCGTCCAGCCCGGTGCCGTGTTCCGCTCCGACGACAGCGGCGAAACCTGGCGCAACCTGAATGTGCCGATCTCGCCCTACCAGGCCGTGGTGATCCGCGATGGCCGCATCGTGCCGATGGCGGAGGCGCCGAAGAGCGTGCGCAATCGCGCCTGGACGCGGGTCACCCAGATCCTGGTCGAGCCGGACAATCCCGACCGCATCTGGGTTGGGGTGGAAATCGACGGGATGTGGTTCAGCGGCGACGGCGGCGCGCGCTGGGAGCGGTTCGACAACGGCTTCATCTCCGCCGACATCCACGGCATGGCCGTGGTGCGCAATGGCAGCACCTCGGTTCTGGCGGCGACCAACGAGGGGCTGCACGTCAGCCACGACCGGGGCGCGAGCTGGACGTTCCAGAAGCTGAACTCGCCCTGGCAATACACTCGCGCGCTCACCCCCCGCGCCGACGACAGCGGCGTGCTGTTTCTCACCAACGGCGACGGCCCGCCGGGCACCATCGGACGCCTGCTGCGCAGCCGC
Organism: Rhodoplanes serenus; assembly: GCA_945897515.1. Classification (GTDB taxonomy): domain Bacteria; phylum Pseudomonadota; class Alphaproteobacteria; order Rhizobiales; family Xanthobacteraceae; genus Z2-YC6860. The sequence continues at coordinate 92,987 of CAMDFO010000005.1, forward strand.
GATCACGGCAAGACCTGGGAGGACGCCGGGCTGCCGGGCGAGGTGCAGAGCACCGTCTATACGATCGCGACGCACCCGGCGGATCCAAACCTGATCTTCGCGGCGACCAATCTCGGTCAGATCTATCGCAGCACGGATGGCGGCGAAACCTGGACGCCGCTCAAGCGCCGGCTTGGAGAAATCCGAGCCCTCACCTGGATTCCGGAATAAACGAAAAGCCTTCGGCGTGCCCCGACCGATCCATCGGCTGAAATGGCACGACGGTCGAGCCCGGCTCGACCGTCGGAGTTTCTGACGCAAGCTTGATGGGTCAGGTCCGTGCGCCGGTCTTGGACGCGTAGGCCGAATCGGCCGATTGCTGGTAGCCCTCAAGCACGTACGCCGCGCCGATCGCAACCACCAGGGCGGCGACACAGGCGATAATGAAGCTCTTCATGATTCCCTCCGAATCCATAGTCCCGTCCTATGGACTTAGAACAATTATGATGTGTGGAGGGCTTAGATCAAGGGCCAGAGCGGGCACCATTGTCGCATTCGGCCGATCATAGGCCGATCACGCGTCCGGATGCCGGCCCACGATGCCCTCGGCGACGGCGGCATCCTCGGGCGTATTGACGTTGAAAAACGGATCGACCGGCTCCGTCGGCCAATCGGCCAGGGCGACGCCGTGCCGGGCGGTCCAGATTTCGATCTTCCGCAGCCCTTCCTGCGTGAGTGCCTGGCGCAGGTCGGCGCGCAGCGCCACCGGCCATAGCCCCACCACCGGATGCCGCCATTCGCCGGAACGGGCGCATGCCAGCGGCAGCCCGGCCGCAAGGCGAGCCTGATGCAGGCGCGCGACGAAATCCCTGGGCAAAAACGGGCAGTCGCCCGGCACGCTGGCGACGTAGGAAGTGTCCGGCGCGTGCGCCGCCGCCCAGTCCAGGCCGGCGAGCACTCCCGCCAGCGGACCGGCGAAATCCGGCACGTCGTCGGGCACGACCGGCAAGCCGGTCGCAGCGAAACGCGCCGGATCGCCGTTGGCGTTGAGCACCACCGCATCGCATTGCGGACGCAGGCGCGTCAGCACGCGTTCAAGTATGGTCATGCCGCCGATGGTCTTGAGCGGCTTGTCGCCGCCGCCCATGCGGCGCGCGAGGCCGCCTGCGAGGACGAGGCCGAGGGTGGTGGGTGAGTCCACGATCATCTCCGCCGTCATTCCGGGGCGCGTGCGCAGCACGCGAGCCCGGAATCCGGTTTCAGATACTGACGTGGCTCTGGATTCCGGGCTCGCGCCTTCGGCGCGCCCCGGAATGACGGAGAACGATCAATCGTCATGCACTGCTGCCTTGCGCCGGTGCTTGGAGCTTTCCTCCTCGACGAAGCGCAAATCCTGATCGAACACGATGCGTTCGTTGCCGGCGAGCGCGACGAAACGTTTTCCGCGCGCGCGCCCGACCAGCGTGAGATTGGCTTTCCGCGCCAATTCCACGCCCCATGCGGTGAACCCCGAGCGCGACACCAGGATCGGAATGCCCATGCGCACGGTCTTGATCACCATCTCCGAGGTGAGCCGGCCGGTGGTGTAGAAAATCTTGTCGTCGGGCCGCACGTGGTGCTTGAACATCCAGCCGGCGATCTTGTCGACCGCGTTGTGACGGCCGACGTCCTCCATGTAGACCAGCGGCTGATCGCCCACCGCCAGCACGCAACCGTGGATCGCGCCGGCTTCGAGATAGAGCGAGGGTGTGGTGTTGATCTTGTTGGTCAGCGCATAGAGCCACGAGGTGCGAAGCTCGGCGTCCGGCAGCTTCACGTCCTCCAGCGCCTCCATCAGATCGCCGAACACGGTGCCCTGCGCGCAGCCCGAGGTCTGCACCTTCTTCTTCAGCTTCTTCTCGTAATTGGTCTTGCGCTTGGTGCGCACCACCACGACTGCCAAGTCCTCGTCGTATTCGACCTTGGTCACGGTGTCGTTCGGCAGCAGCATGTTCTGGTTGAGCAGATAGCCGATCGCGAGATATTCCGGATAGTCGCCGATCGTCATGGCGGTGACGATCTCCTGAGAATTGAGGAAGATCGTCAGCGCGCGCTCGACCACCACCGCGGTCTCGACCGTCTCGCCGGTCTGGTCGATGCCGGTGACGCGCTCGGAGAGCCGCGGGTCGAGCGGATCGGGCCGGATGATGTAGTCCTTGGGCTTGCGCATGGCGTCCTTATATCGCGCAAGGCGCCGTTACTCCAATCCCGCACCTATTCCAACCCAAAGCTCTTGAACCGCTGCTTCGAGGACGCCGTCGTCAGAAATGCCAGGAATGCCTGCGCCGCATCCGAGCCGCCGCCCGCCGGCAGCGCCCCGGCATAACCGTTGACGTAGGAATATTCGGTGGGCAACGGCCCGACCACGCGCGTCCCCTGGATCGGGATGAACTCGCTGGTGAAGGTGACGCCGAGCTCCGCCTGGCCGCTCGCGACCAGCAGCGCGACCTCGCGGCCGGTCTTGCCCAGAACCATTTTGGGCCTGAGCTCGTCGGCGATGCCCAGCTTCGCCAGCAATTCCGCGAAATAGATGCCCGACGAGCCGCCGTGTGCCGGATCGTTGGCGCCGATCGACTGGGCGTGCAGCAGCGCGCGCCGGAATGCCTCGGGCGTGGCGATGTTGGGCACCATCATGCCGTCGCGCACCGCGACGCCGCACACCGCGCGGCCCAAATCCATGCGGCTGCCGGGCGTGAGCCGCCCGGCCTGCTCCAGCTCCTCGATCGCCGGGACCGACAGGATGATGACGTCGGCCGCCTCGCCGCCGGCGAACCTGTTCTTCAGCGCACCGACGGTGTTGAAGACCAGTTCGACCTCATGCCCGGTCGCGCGCGTGAACTCCGGCGCGAGCGCATGCACCGGCCCTTCGCAGGCCCCGGCGCTCATGACCTTGATCGTGCCGCCGCTCATTCCGCAGGCGTCAGTCGTTGCTTTGCCAGGGCCGCGGATCGCGCATGATCATGAGCCGGATGAACGGATCCGGATCGCGGCCGACCACCTCTCCGGCGAAATGAATTTCGTGCGGATCCGGACCGGCTGGAACCACCGCTTCCGGCGGCGGACTGGGTTGAACGGCGACGACAGGGTCAGGCTTTGCGGCCTGCTTGGGTTTCTTGGCCACGGCTTCGGCCACGACCGGAGTCGCAAGCGCGACCGATAGCGTCACGGCCGCGATGAGAACACGAATTTTCATGGCAATCCTTCCAGCGACAGCGATGCGCACTGTAGTACCGATCGGTATCCAATAAAACCCGCACCACCGGCTCGCGGCGGCGCGGGCTCAGCACCTCGATCGTATCCGGACGCTGCTGGAGGACCGCCGATCAGAATGGACCGCCTTGATCCCTGGGCTTGCCTTCCCGGAGGATCATCAGCCGGATGAACGGATCGGGGTCGCGGCCAAGGATTTCACCGTCGGCGTCGTACACGGTGTGCGAATTCGGCGTGACGGCCGTCATGGCCTGGGACCGAGCGACCTTGCGCTTCTTGGAGGCGGCCTCTGCCGAAGTGGCCGCGAGCGCGACTCCGGTGACGAGGGCCATCGCGAGAGTGAGGGCTTTCATGGTGAATCCTTCGATTGCGCTACCGCCCACGGCGGAATTTAACGCCTGACTGACATGGCAATAACAAGACGGCCGCCACCGCTATTCCGGGAACTCGAATCAGCCCGGCAGAAATGCACTCTTGCCGGCCGCCGTGTCGACGATCCGTTCGACCGGGGCGTCATACAATGACTGCAACTGCTCGCGATTCAGCACCGCGCCGATGTTACCCTCGGCAACCATGCGCCCATCGCGCAGCAGGAATGCGCGATCCGCCGCGCGTAACGCGTGATTGGGGTCGTGGGTGGTGAACAGCACGCCAAGACCGGACTCGGCCAGCGCGCAGATTTCATTCATGACCCTGCCCTGGTTGCCGAAATCGAGGCTGGCGGTCGGCTCGTCGAGCACGATGAACTGCGGTTCCTGGGCCAGCGCCCGCGCCAGCAGCGCGAGCTGGCGCTCGCCGCCGGAGATCATGGTGTAGGGCCGCTCGCCCAGGTGCGCGATGCCGAAACGCTCCAGCGCGCGCGTGGCCACCGCCCGGTCGGCGGCGGTCGGGCGGCTGAACAGGTTGCCGTGCGCGGTCCGGCCCATCAGCACGATGGCCTCCACCGTGAAGGCGAAGGTCGCGCTGTGCGACTGCGGAACGTAGGCGATGAGACGCGCCCGGTCGCGGCTGGCGAAGCTTGCAAGCGGACGATCGCCGAGCCGGACTTCGCCCGCCTTGGGCGCGAGCAGGCCAAGCAAAGTTTTCAGCAGCGTGGTCTTGCCGCCGCCGTTCGGCCCGAGCAACGCCAGCACCTCGCCCTTCGCAAGCGCAACGTCGAGGTTGCGGCCGACGACGCGGTCGCTGTAGCCGATGGTGAGGCCGCGGCCTTCGAGGATCATGGTTCGGTCCTCGAAGCACACTCTGCTGTCATGCCCCGCGAAGGCGGGGCACCCAGCCTTTGCTCAAGCGCTGGATCGTCCGCCTTCGCGGACGATGACAGCGGAGTGCTGAGCGATGACAGCGGAATGCTGGGCGATGACAACCGAGAATGTCTCACGACCAGGTCCTCGAAACGCTCGCCAGCAGCCAGATGAAGAACGGCGTGCCGACCAGCGCGGTGAGGATGCCGAGCGGAATCTCGATCGGCGCCATGGTGCGGGCGAGCGTGTCGATCACCAGCAGGAAGCCGCCGCCGAGCAGCGCTGCCGCCGGGATCAGCCGCGCGAAATCCGGACCGACCAGCGTGCGCGCGATGTGCGGGACCACGAGGCCGACCCAGCCGATGATGCCGGCCGTCGCGACGCTCGCCGACGTGACCAGCGTTGCCGCCGCGACGATGGCGATCCGCAGCACCCCTGTCGGCACGCCAAGCGCCCGCGCCTCCTCGTCCGGCAGCGACATCACGTTCATGCGCCAGCGCAGCGCGACCAGAACGGCGGTGCCGAGCGCCACCGGACCGAACAGCGGCACGAGATCGGCGACGCCGGTCGCAGCCAGACTGCCAAGCAGCCAGAACGTCATGGCGGGAAGCTGGTTGTAGGGATCGGCGAGATACTTCACCAAGCCAACGCCGGCGCCGAGCAGCGAGCCGATCACCACGCCGGTCAGCACCAGCACCAGCACCGGATCGCGCGCGCGCACCGCCGAGCCGATCAGATAAACCGCGACGACCGCCACCAGCCCTCCGGCAAAAGCCAGCGCCTGGATCGCGAACACGCCGAGCGAAAAGAAAATTCCGATTACCGCGCCCAATGCCGCGCCCGACGACGCGCCAAGAATATCCGGCGACACCAAAGGATTGCGGAACAGGCCCTGGAACGCCGTGCCGGCCACCGCAAGCGCCGCGCCGACCAGCGCCGCCGCCACGACGCGCGGACCGCGCACCTGCCAGATCACGTTCTCCAGCGCGGCCGGCAGATTCGGCGCACGGCCAGTCAGCTTGGCCACGATCAGTTCGAACACGTCGGCGAGTCCGACCGGATAGCGCCCCACAGTGAACGCGAGCAGCAGACCCGCAACGAGAACTGCGAGCGCGATCAGCAGGCCGGGAGCGGCGGAGCGGGTCATATCAGCGCAACTTGTCCGCTATAGTGGCCCCATTGTCAGTGTCATCACCCGCCCCCGGGTCCGGCCTACGGCCGGCCCGAGGACAGGCTCCGGCGGGTGATCCAGTCGCTGCGAAACCATGAGTCGAGAGCGTAGCTATTGGGTGTATGTGCTCGCCAGCAAGATTGGCGGCACACTCTATATCGGCGTGACGAACGATCTGATTCGGCGCGTGTATGAGCATAAGGAAGGGCTCGCTGACGGCTTTACAAAGAAGTATGCAATCCATTGTCTAGTTTACTTCGAACAGCACTCCGATATCGAGGCCGCGATTCGACGGGAGAAGCGGCTGAAGAAATGGAATCGGGCGTGGAAGATCCGGTTGATCGAGGAAGCGAACCCTCGATGGATCGATTTGTACCCGGAGATTGCTTCTCCGTAGTCATATTTCTCCGTACCACATTCAGGTGTCATGCCCCGCGAAGGCGGGGCACCCAGTCTTTGCGCCGCACTGGATCGTCCGCCTTCGCGGACGATGACACCGGTGGTGATAGGCTCCGCCTGCCTTGTGTGTGCCGCGCACGTCCGGCGCTAGCCCCTTCCAGCCAACACACCTTCGATCTGCTCGTCCGTCGGCGTCACATGATAAAACCGCCGGTAGAAATCGCGCGTCAGCGGGCGCAAATCTTCCGGGAACTGCTCCGGATAGAGAATTTTCGCGAGCCACCACAATCCGATCAGCCGGTTCACGGCGGGCGGAAAGTCCACCCAGCCGAACGGCAGCTTGGGCGAAAGATGGACGCGGCCGTCGCGCACCGCCTTGACCGGCGCCCACACCGGATTGCTGCGCACGCTGGCCGCGAAATTCTGGTCGATGGTGATGATGACGTCGGGGTTCCAGAGCAGCACCTGCTCGAGCGACACGATCGCCAGCCCGCCCTTGCGCTCGCCCGCAACGTTCGTCGCGCCGAGAAACTCGATGGTCTCGACGTTGATCGAGCCGCCAAGCCCGGTGTCGAGCCCGCGCGGGCCCCGCGCATAGTAGACCCGCGGACGGCGGTTCTCCGGGATTGCCGCGACACGCTGCTTCATCGTCGCCATGGTCGCTTCGGCGTATTGCGCCAGCGCTTCGGCTTCCGTGGGGCAATGAGTCAGCGCGCCGAGCGTGCGATAGGCCGCGACTGTCGCGTCGAAGCGTCCGTCGAGCAGCGCATAGGGAATCCCGGTCTGCTCCTGCACGCGCGTCGCCAGCGAGACGAACGTGGCGCTGGTCGAGCCGACGTCGAGGATCAGATCGGGCTTGAGCGCGAGTACGACTTCGAGATTGGCGGTGTTGCCGCGCCCGGTGATGCGCCCGACCTCGGGACGCGCGCAGATCTCCGGCAGCATGAACACGCATTCTTCCGGCCGGTTGGCGCGCGGCCATCCGAGCAGCAGATCGGGCGCAAGCGTGTAGAGCAGGATCGCGGCCGGTGGCCCCGCCGGAAATACCCGCGTGACGCGCGGCGGGATCGGCACCGCGCGGCCGGCCGAATCGGTCACGGTCTGCGCGTGCCCCGCCCGCGGCGCGAGCAGCGCGGCGGACAATCCGGCGGCGAACGTGCGGCGGTCGACAATCATTCGATTTCGGCTCCGCCGGTCTTGTCAGACGCGCCTCAAGGCAAGCCCGGCGCGCTGAATCCATGCCGCGCCAGGATATGCTGTCCCTCCACCGAAAGCACGAACAGCGCGAGACGATAGGCGGCGGGCGACGCATTCGCCGTCACCGTCAGTCCGTAGTCGGCGCCGACGGCGAGATTGTCCGGCAATTGCACGATCTGATGACCGGAGTTCTGCTGTTGGGCCTCGCGCGCGGCGGTGCAATAAGCCAGGAAAATATCGGCCCGGCCTTCGGCCACGTGCCAGCCATAGACGCTGCGTCCGGCGGGCGGCGCGGCGCTCGAAGGGCCGCCGCTGAGCTGCAACGCCTTTTTCTCCAGCGCGGCTTTCGCGCCCGGCTTGAACTTGTCGGCCTTGGCGAACACCTCGAAGGCATAGTCGCCGGAGGGATCGGCCTTCGGCGTCGACATGCCGAGGTTGACCGCATTGTCCATCATGCGGTCGAGCAGCGTCGCGGACTCCACCGCGAGACCCGGGCGCACCAGCGCGCACAGCCGGTTGCGCGCGAACAGCACCACAGCGCCGGTTTTCTTTCCGGCGGCGAGCGCCTGCGGATGCTCCATGTTGGCGGAGGCGAACACCTCGGCCTTGGCGCCGCCCGCGATCTCATCCTTCAGGATACCGGACGGCCCGTATTTTGCCTGCACGGTCGCGCCAGACGACGCCTCGAACGCCTTGCTCACCTCGGTCAACGCGGCGCGCAGGCTGCCCGCGGCGTGCAGGAGAACGGTATCGGCAGCGGATACGGGTGTGGTCATGGCGAGCGACCCAAGCAATGGGAGGATGCATAACAAGAGTGTCATGCCCCGCGAAGGCGGGGCACCCAGTCTCGAAGAAACTGGATCGTCCGCCTTCGCGGACGATGACAGCGATGGATGCGGCAACGGCAACGAGTGCCGATCAAGCGATCTCATCACGCGCCCGGCGCGGTGGCATTGGCGAAGAACAATTGCTGGCCATTGATCTTGTAGTCGGTGATCGCCTTCTGGCCTTCCGCCGAAATCAGCCAGTCGATGAAGGCCTGGCCGAACTCCTTCTTGACGTGCTTGTGCTTCTCCGGGCTCACCAGGATGACGCCGTACTGGTTGAACAGCTTGTTGTCGCCCTCGACCACGATGTCGAGATCGCCGCGGTTCTTGAACGACAGCCAGGTGCCGCGATCGGTCAGCACGTAGGAGTTGGAGGCGGAGGCGGTGTTGAGCGCCGCGCCCATGCCCTGGCCGATCTCCTTGTACCAGGCGCCCTTATCCTTCGCGATGTCGATACCCGCCGTTTTCCAGAGCGCCAGCTCGGCCGAATGCGTGCCCGATCGGTCGCCGCGCGAGATGAACGGCGCGCTCTTGTCCTTGATCGCTTTCAATCCCGCAACGATGTCCTTGCCCTTGGCGCCGGCCGGATCGTTCTTCGGTCCGATCAGGACGAAGTCGTTGTACATCACCGGACTGCGCTTCACGCCGAAACCGTCGGCGACGAATTTTTCCTCCTGCGATTTCGCATGGACGAACACCACGTCGGCATCGCCGCGCCGCCCGGTGTCGAGCGCCTGGCCGGTGCCCTGCGACACCACCTTCACGTCGATGCCGGTCTTGGCCTTGAACATCGGCAGGATGTGACCGAACAGGCCGGAGTCCTGGGTCGACGTGGTCGAGGAGACCACGATCGATTTTTCCTGTGCGAGCGCAGGCGTGGCGGTCGCGAATGCCGCGAGTGCGGCAAGGGCGATCAGAGTGCGGCGCGTGTGCATGGCGTCCTCCATTGTCGTTGTCGTTAGACAAGCAGCTCGCCGGCGACGAACCGGCGGGCCTCTTGCGTTTTCGGGGTCGAGAAGAATTCCGCGGCGGTCGTGCTTTCGATCACGCGGCCGCGATGCATCAGCACGATGTCGCCGGCAAGCCGGCGCGCTTCGCCGAGATCGTGGGTCGACATGACCACCTTGATGCCGCGCGCAACCACCGCCTGGACCACGTCCTCGACCGCCTTGGTGGCGGCGGGATCGAGGCTCGCGGTCGGCTCGTCGAGAAACAGCACCTCGGGATCGCGGGCCAGCGCGCGCGCGAGCGCCAGCCGCTGCTGCTCGCCGCCCGACAGCCGCCGGGCCGGGCGTTCGCCAAAGCCCGTCAGCCCCACCAGCGCGAGCAGTTCTTCGATGCGGCCGGGCCGCCGCGCACGATCGATCCCGGCCGCCGCCATCGCATAGGCGATATTGGCGGCGGCGCTCCGGCGCAGCATCGCCGGACGCTGGAACACGATGGCGCGGCGCAACGGCGGCACGCGCTCGCGGCCGCCAAAGGTGATGCGTCCGGATGTCGGCTCGATCAGCCCCATGGCGAGACGGATGAGCGTGGTCTTGCCGGAGCCGTTGGGGCCGATCAGGACGGTCGGCGTACCCGGCGAAAATGCTAGGGAGATCCGATCGAGAATCGTGAGCGCGCCAACCGAGACGCTGGCGTTCTCGAGAGCGATCGGAAGGTCGGAGCTCGGTGCGCGCACGGCCATCACCCGGCGAACCGTTCGCCGGTCCGCCGCACGCCCCAGGCGAGCGCGTTGACGGCAACGACGATGGCGATCAGTACGATGCCGAGTCCGATGGCGAGCGGCAGGTCGCCCTTCGAGGTTTCGAGCGCGATCGCCGTGGTCATGGTGCGGGTGAAGCCGTCGATGTTGCCGCCGACGATGATGACGGCGCCGACCTCCGCCGCCGCCCGGCCGAAGCCGGCCAGCAGCGCCGTGACCAGGCTGAACCGCGCGTCCCAGATCAGCGTGGAAATTCTGCCGACCGGTCCGACGTTCATGGCGGCGAGCTCGTCGCGATACTCGACCCAGAGGTCCTCAAGAGTCTGGCGGGCCAGCGCGGCGATAATCGGAGTCACCAGAATGGCCTGCGCGATCACCATCGCCTTGGGCGTGAACAGCAAACCCCACGATCCAAGCGGACCCGAGCGCGACAACAAGAGATAAACCGCAAGTCCAACCACAACCGGCGGCAGGCCCATCAGCGCGTTGAGCACCACGATGCAGGCGTTCCGGCCGGGAAAACGGGTGAGCGCCAACAACGCTCCGATCGGCAAACCCACAATTGTCGCAAGCCCAACCGCCGCCAGGCTGACGCCCAGCGACAGCCATACGATGCCCATCAGCGCCGGGTCCGCACTGAGGACAAGCTGAAGGGCCGAGGCGTCGCCGGGCATTGATCGAGGGTTCTCCGCGCCAAATCTTGCACTTGGTTCAAAACTGGTCAAATATCGAACCATACGTATGTTTATGCAGGATTATTCATATGAATGAGCTTCTGACCACGGAAGAGACCGCTGCTTACCTGCGGCTGTCCGAGCGCAAGCTCTATGAACTCGTGGCCACCGCCGCGATCCCCTGCAGCAAGGTCACCGGGCGCTGGCTGTTTCCGAAAGCCGCAATCGACCAGTGGGTTACCGCCGGTCTGCTGATGAAAGCCGCACCGGCGCCCCCGGCCATCGTCGGCGGCAGCCACGATCCGCTGCTGGAATGGGCGCTGCGCGAAAGCGCCTCCGGCCTCGCCAGCCTGCCCGAAGGCAGCGAAGCCGGGCTGCGCCGCCTGTCTCATGGCGACGTAATGGTCGCTGCCATCCACATGCATCGGGTGGAAGGCGACGAGGACAGCGCCAACACCGACGCCGTTGCCCATGCCTCCGGCCTGCACGATGCGGTGGTGATCGCGTTCGCCCGCCGCGAGCAGGGCCTGTTGGTCGCTTCCGGGAATCCGCTCGGCCTGACCGACATCGCGACGGTCGCCGCGCACCGCGCCCGCATGGCGCTGCGCCCGACGGGAGCGGGAGCGCAGCTCCTGCTGCTGGCGCTGCTGACCCGCGCCGGGCTGGCGCCGGAGGCCCTGGTGGCGGTCAAGCCGCCCTGCCCCACCGGGCCGGATATCGCGCAGGCGGTGCGGTCCGGGCGCGCTGATTGCGGCATCGCCACCCGGGCCGTGGCGCGCACCGCCGGGCTCGATTTCGTGCCGCTGACCTGGGAGCGCTTCGACCTGGTGCTCCGCCAGCGCAGCTATTTCCTGCCGGCCGCGCAGGCGCTGGCCGGCTTCATGCGCACGAGCGCCTTCGCCGAGCGCGCCGTGGAACTGGGCGGCTACGACGTCGCCGATAACGGCACGGTGCGGCACATCAATTAAGGCGGGCGGCCGCGGATGCAGTCATCCCTTGAAAAACCGCGCGTGCGGCTTCATGAGTGGGGCACGGAGAGGTGGCCGAGTGGCTTAAGGCGCTCGCTTGGAAAGCGTGTGTACGGGAAACCGTACCGTGGGTTCGAATCCCACCCTCTCCGCCAACTACCCGTCGCGGTAAATTCTCCGTCGCCGTGCGAGCCGCCGGGAAACGCCAGTATCCGCGCGGTTCAGCCGACAAAGCTGTTGAGGGCACCTCGAATAATTGCGTCCTGGCCGTCGTTCGTCAAATCAGATTCAAGGAGCGTACGAGATTTGGCAGCGGAGGCGCACGCGCCGAAAACGTCATTGTTCGAGGTGCCCTTATGGTTGTGGCAGCAATGCTTGGAGGGATCGGGCTGGCTCAGGCGCAGACTGCTAAGGATCTTGTTGGTGCTTGGAGGCTCGTATCGAACACAAGTGTTATGCCAGATGGCACCAAAAATTTAAATCCGACTCTCAAAGGTATGGCGATGTTTGATGCT
>CAMDFO010000006.1 GCA_945897515.1 Rhodoplanes serenus
AACGGCCGACGACCACACTCGAGCCTTGACGGCGCAACACCCGATCAAGCCTACTTCACGCCGCTGCCTCTCCGCTTGGCAGCCTAACCCCGGCAGACGCTCCACTTATCGACGCGGAGATTCTGTTCAGACAACCGGGACCACCTCTCAGCGTGGCATTGATGGTGTCTACCGTCTCAAGTGTTACGGTAGAAGGAAGGTCGTGGCGCTTGAACAGACGGCGCATGATTCACATTGCAAAATCTGGCTTCAGTCCTGGCTGTTGTTGGACCGACCACATCCTTTACTGGTTGTAAAACGCTTTCGCGGCGTCCTCCCACCACCATCTTCCGCCGCAACCAGGCCCCGGCAGCTTCCCTGCCGCCGGGGCCTGGTTTTTTATTTGCGGTCACAAAAACGCCCATCCCGATCCCTATCCGGTGACAAAGGTTTGAACTGCCGGGGCTTGTCCGCTAAGGCGCGTTGGCCTTTGTTAGCGCCATTGCGCAAGGGATTCGGGGATACGGATGACCAGACGGCCTGTCCAGGACGCCATTTTTCAGGGCGAAAACCGCCTTCAGGGCGTGAGCCGGCGCGCCTTTCTGCGCTCGGCTGCGGCATTGGGCGGCACCGCCATCGCCGGCCAGGCGCTGGCCCAGGATGCTGCGATCCAGGCGTTGATCGAGCAGAACCAGCGCAGCGAGTTCGGCCAGGGCTTCGATTCGGGCTCGCGCACCATTCTGATGCCAAAGGCTTCGCTGCCGACGCTGTCGCCGGCCACGGTAGAGCACACCGGGCAGGCGATCGCCCATTACGAGGGCATCGTGTCGCGCGGCGGCTGGAAGGATGTGCCGCGCGCCGAACGCCTCCGGCTCGGCAACCGCAATCCGGGCGTTACGGCGCTGCGGGAGCGGCTGATTACCGCAGGCGATCTCGATCCCAACGCCGGCGTCTCGGACGTCTACGATTCCTACGTCGAGGCCGCGGTGCGCCGGTTCCAGGCGCGGCACGGCCTGATGGTCGACGGCAACGTGCGCGATCAGACCTTGAAGGCGCTCAACATCCCGGCGCAGGTCCGGCTCGCCCAGCTCAAGACCAACGTGGTGCGCCTGCGCAGCATGAGCGGCAATCTCGGCAACCGCTTCGTGGTCTGCAACATTCCCGCGGCGCAAATCGAGGCGATCGAAGGCGGCCAGGCGGTCTCGCGCCACACCGCCGTCGTCGGCAAGCCGGATCGCGCCTCGCCCGACATCAACAGCCGCATCGTCGAGGTCAACTTCAATCCGTTCTGGACCGTGCCGGTGTCGATCGTCCGCAAGGACCTCATTCCGAAGATGCAGGCCGAGCCGGATTACCTGACCAAGAACCGCATCCGCATCTACGATCCGAAGGGCAACGAGCTGCAGCCGGCGCAGCTCAACTGGTACTCGGAGGAAGCGGTCAACTACCGCTTCAAGCAAGACCCGGGCGAGCTCAATTCGATGGGCACGATCCGGATCAACTTCCCGAGCCCGCACGGCGTGTATATGCACGACACCCCGCTGAAGAACCTGTTCGGCGAGGACCAGCGCTTCCACTCGTCGGGCTGCGTGCGCGTGCAGAACGTCCGCGAGCTGGTGAACTGGCTGCTGGTGGAGACGCCCGACTGGGCGCGTCCGGAGATCGACGGCGTGATCAAGAGCGGCGAACGCAAGGACGCCAAGATCGCGCGGCCGGTGCCGCTGTACTGGGTGTATGTCACCGCATGGGCCACGCCCGATGGCGTCGTGCAGTTCCGCGACGACATCTACAACCGCGACGGCCTCGGCCCGATGGCGATCTCGCGCGGCTGACGCCTCCGGCGGGTGCTGGCGCTCGCGCATGCGGGCGCGCTAACATTCGCTCATGTGGATCAAATCTCTGTTCGCGCTGGCGCTGACGGCGTTCGCCGTTCCCGCCGCGCAGGCCCAGACCGCGGTCGAATTTCCGACATCGACGGTGCGGCTGTTCGTGCCGTTTGCGGCCGGCGGCCCGACCGATGTGGTCGCCCGCATCCTCGGCGAGATGCTGTCGGCGCGCTGGGGCGGCAAGCCGGTCGTGATCGAGAACCGGCCCGGCGCCGGCACCATCGTCGCGACCGCCGCGGTCGCCAAGGCGCCGCCCGACGGCCACACCATGCTGGTCGCCACCAACTCGCTGCTGATTAATCCGGCGATCGCGCAGGCGCTGCCCTACGACACCGCGAAGGACTTCCAGCCGGTCAGCATGGTGGCGACCCAGCCGGTCGCGCTGATCGCGACCAAGTCGTTCGCACCCAACACCGTGCCCGAGGTGGTCGCGGCGGCGAAGGCCTCGCGCGTTCCGCTCAACTACACATCGCCCGGCCCGCGCGGCGTCGGCCATCTGGCCGGCGAGTTGCTCAAGCAGAGCGCCGGGATCGACATGGTCCACATCAACTACAACGGCAGCGCGCCGGCGCTGATCGACGTGATCGCCGGCCGCGTGCCGCTGATGTTCGACATCTGGCATTCCGCCAAGCGCTACGTCGACTCCGGCGAGCTCAAGCTGATCGCCGGCGCGAGCGGCGAGCGGTTTGCCGACCAGCCGCAGGTTCCCACCATGGCGGAAACCTATCCGGGCTTTCAGGTGATGGCGTTCAACGCCATGGTGACGCCGTCCGGACTGCCCGCGCCGGTGCTGGAGAAGCTCTCCGCCGACATCCGCGCGGTGGTGAATTCCGACGCGTTCAAGGACCGCGTGAAACACCTCGGCATCAACGCCTACGGCAACACCCCGGCCGAGCTGTCGGCCTGGATGAAGGGCGAAATCGCCCGCTGGCAGGAGGTCGCCAAGGCCGCGAACCTGAAGGCCAATTGACGGCAGAATGGCAGAGCCTAGCCCCATCGACTGCGACGTCCATCCGACGGTGCCCGACATATCGGTGCTGCTGCCGCATCTCGAACCGTTCTGGCGCGACTCGATCGAGGAGCGCGGCATCCCTTCGCTCGACTCGATCAGCTATCCGCCGAAGGCGCCGCTGAGCACGCGCGCCGATCTGCGCGATGCCAAGGGAATGCCTGCGACCGACGCCAAGACGCTCGCCGCGCAGGTGTTCGACAAATGGGGAGCCGGGACCGCGATCTGCAACTGCCTCTATGGCGTGCAGCTCCTGTTCAGCGAGGACATGGCGAAGGCATTCGCCAGCGCGCTCAACGACTGGGTGGCGAAGGAATGGCTCGACCGCGATCCGCGGCTGCGTGCCTCCATCGTGGTGCCGATGCAGTCGACTGAATATGCCGTCGACGAGATCGAGCGCTGCGCCAAGGACAAGCGCTTCGTGCAGGTGCTGGTGCTGGCGATGCAGGAGGTGCCGCTCGGGCGGCGGCAGTTCTGGCCGATCTATGCCGCGGCCGAAAAGCACGGCCTGCCGATCGGCATCCACGCCGGCTCGGCTTACCGCAATCCGGTGACGTCGCTGGGCTGGCCGACCTATTACATCGAGGATTATCTCGCCCAGGCGCAGGGCTTCCAGTCGCAGGTCGCGAGCCTGATCTGCGAGGGCGTGTTCGCCAAGCATCCCGGGCTGAAGGTCGTGCTGATCGAGTCCGGCGTGACCTGGCTGCCGGGCTTTCTCTGGCGCTTCAGCAAGTTCTGGCGCGGCCTTCGCACCGAGGTGCCGTGGGTCGACCGCTCTCCCTGGGAGATCGTGCGCGACCATTTCCGGCTGACCATCCAGCCGTTCGACGCGCCGGACAGCGCCGAGGCGGTGGAGCGCGCGATCGAGCACCTGCGGTCCGACGACATCCTGCTCTACGCGTCGGATTATCCGCACTGGCAATTCGACGGCGACGCGGTGCTGCCGGCCGGGATTTCGCCCGCGCTGAAACGCAAGATCGCGGTGGACAATCCGCTGGCGACTTATGCGCGGCTTAAGGACGGTGGGTGACGGCGAAGCATGCTCTATCCGCGTCATGGCCGGGCTTGTCCCGGCCATCCACGTCTCACGATGCCGCAAAGACGTGGATGCCCGGCACAAGGCCGGGCATGACGGCTGAGTTTGTAGTCGGCGCTACTGCCTGGCTTGAGCGGCCAGGCGGATCGACGCGTTCACTGCGCCGAAGCCTTTGTAACCGCGGCGCTCGACGATCTCGAAAAAGAACAGATCGTGGAAGCCACGGGTGTAGGCCTGCAGATACTCCCCCGCCTCATCTCGGTCATACAGGATGCCGTGCTTGCGCAAAATTTCGATCCGTTCGGCAGAAAGCTCGGTGCGCGCCTCAAGGTCATCGTAATAGTTTTCCGGGATCGACAGCAATTCCACGCCGTTGGCCCGGAGCTGCTTGACGGTTGCCACGATGTCGTCGGTCGCAAAAGCGATGTGCTGCACGCCGGAGCCGACATAGCGGCTGAGAAACCGCGACGACAAGGTCTGCTGGCTTTGCGAGGCGTTGAGCGCGATGCGGAGCGCGCCGTCCGCGGTCTGGATCACCTGGCTGCGCACGATGCCGCCCGGATCGATCACATCGAGCTGCGGAGTCGTGGCGACGTCCAGCAATGAAGTGTAGAACAACAGCCAAGACAGCATTTCCTCGTAGTGCATCGATTGCGATACGTGATCGACCACGGTCAGACCGGCGCCGCCATTCCGTTCCGGGTCCTTGGGTGCGATGAAATCGATGTCCCAGAGCTGGCCGAGTTTGCTGTTCGGATCGACGAAATAGAGCAGGCTGCCGCCAAGACCGCGCACCGCCGGAATTTCCAGCTCGCCCGGCCCGACCGCCTGCCGGAACGGCGTATCGCGCAGCTTTTCCGCCCGGTCGAGCGTGGCGGCCGCGTTGTCGACCTTCAGGCAGATCGCGCAAACCGAGGGGCCGTGCGTGAGCTGATGGGAATGCGCGAAACCCTCGTTGTCGTTGTTGAGCACGAGATTGATCGCGCCTTGCGACCAGCGCGTGACTGCTTTCGACTTGTGCTCCCCGACCTTTGCGAATCCCAAGCCGGTGAGCAGGCGCGCAAGGTCCGTTGCGGCGCGATCGTCCACGGCAAATTCGAGGAATTCGACGCCCAGGCATCGTGCGCGCGGCGGCAGCGTGGTTGCGGCCGCCGGCGCGCCGGGTCGCCCCTGCATCTGGTCCATGAGGTAGACCAGCGAACGCTGGCCGTCGATCGCGACGCCGCGCGGCGAGCCGGCGCGAAACTGGTCGTTGAAGATTTCGAGTGAAAGCAGTCCCTCGTAGCCGGTCGCGAACACCGCATCCATGAAACCGGTCAGCGGGAAATCGCCCTGGCCGGGCAGGCAGCGAAAGTGTCGGCTCCACGAGATCACATCCATCTCGAGCCACGGCGCATCGGCGAGCTGGACCAGGGCGATCTTGTCGCCCGGGATCGAGCGGATCGGCGTCAGGTCGGTCTTGCGTGCAAAGATGTGAAAGCTGTCGAGCGTCAGCCCGATCGCCGGGTGATCGGCGCGCCGCACCACCTCCCAGGAGTCGCGGTAGTCGCTGATGTGCCGGCCCCATGCCAGCGCCTCGAAACCGACGCGGATGCCCCGCTTCGCCGCGCGCTCGCCGAGCTCATGAAAGTCCGCCGCCGCGCGGTCGATCCCGCCCAACGCGTCGGGCGCGACATTGCTGCAGATCATCAAGAGGTCGCAGCCAAGCTCGCCCATCAGGTCGAATTTGCGTTCGGCCCGGGCAAAGGTGCGGCTCCTCTGCGGTTCCGGCATGCCTTCGAAATCGCGAAAGGGCTGGAACGTCACGATCTTCAAGCCCAGCGCCGCCACCATCCGGGCGACGTCCTTCGGCGTGCCGTTGAACGACAGCAGATCGCTCTCGAAGATCTCGACCGCGGCAAATCCTGCCGCGGCAATCGCCTCCAGCTTTTCCGCGAGTCCGCCGCTCAGCGATACGGTTGCGATCGAGGTCTGCATTGAGGCGATCTTTGCATTCGCGTCGATAGTATTTCGGCGCGAACGCCCGGCTCAAGCCGGGCGTGGATTAGGCGCGTCGTCAGTACCCGCCCATGGCGCGCGGCAGCATCCGTTTCAGCACGTTGTCGCTACGGATGAAGTGGTGATAGAGCGCCGCGCCGACATGCATCAACACCAAACCGATCAGAAAAAAGCCGGTCCAGCGATGGACCGCGAACAGTTGGTTCGCGAGGTCTTCGTTCTTGCCGACGACCGCCGGCAGGTCGAACAGCCCGAAGAACGGCGTCGCCGCGCCGTAGGCCGAGTTGGCGATGTAGCCCACCACCGCCATGGCCAGCAGCATCACGTAGAGTAAACCATGCACAGCCGAGGAAACAGTCTTCTGCCACGGCTCGATGTCCGGATCGGGAATTGGTGCGCCGACGACAAACCGGTTGATCAGGCGCAGGATCATCAGCACCAGGATCAGGACGCCGAGCGACTTGTGCAGATTGTAGAGGGCGTTCTGGAGCGGCCCCTCGCTCACACGGCCCATCGCGATCGCCACCGGCGCCGTGGTGAGCACGCAAGCTGCAACAAGCCAATGCAGCAGCTTCGAGGTCGCCGGATAGTGGTCAGTCCGGGTGCCGTAGGTCATCGTTTCCTCATGCCGTAGGCCGCAGTCCACTTGCGGACACCATAACTCGTATTGGCGGTGGATGGTTCAAATCTGCTTGATTGTCCGTGAGAATTGAACCTCGCCGCTATCCAAGATCGCGATGGATCAACCGGCAGAATTTCGGCGAACCCTCATCATCGGCAACGGCGGATCGGCAAGGGAGGCTGAGACGGAACGGGCGGCCAAACGCTTGCGTTTTGATGTATACTGTCCGGTGCGTCGATTGATTTGCGGAAGGAGACCGCGCGATGAACATCGAAGTGAGAGCGCCGCAGCGCACGCAGCAGGCCCGGCTCGACATCGTCGATTGCGACTTCCATCCCAAGATGACGCTCGAAGGCATGCGACCCTTCCTGAGCAACCAGTGGTGGGATTATCTGCAGACCTACGGCAACCGCTCGCGCCACGGGTACGCGAAGGGCTACGCCTATCCGAAGATGACGCCGCAGGCGGCACGCCGCGACGCGTGGCCGCCGGGTGGCGGCCTGCCGGCGAGCGATCTGGATTTCGTGCGGCAGCAGCATCTCGATTTCTACGGCATCGCCGCCGTGATCATGAATCCGCTGTCGCCGACCGGGCAGGGTGACCAGAATGTCGGGCTGTCGGTCGCGATGGCGACTGCCGCCAACGAATGCCAGCTTGCGCAATGGACCTCGCGCGAGCCGCGGCTGAAATCCTCGGTGGTGGTGCCTTACGAGGACGGCGCGGCGTCCGCCGCCGAGATACGCAAGCGCGCCGGCAACCGCGATTTCGCGCAGGTGTTCATGCTGAGCCGCACCAGCGAGGCGGCGGGGCGAAGGCGCTACTGGCCGATCTACGAGGCCGCGGTCGAAGCGGGCCTGCCGGTCGGCATCCACGTGTTCGGCTACTCGGGCTGGCCGATGTCGAGTTCGGGCTGGCCGTCGTTCTACATCGAAGAGATGACCGAACACGCCACCTCGGCGCAGTCGATGGTCACCAGCATGATCATGGAGGGCATTTTCGAGCGCTTGCCCGAATTGAAGGTCGTGCTGATCGAGTCCGGATTCGGCTGGCTGCCGGCGCTGGGCTGGCGGCTCGACAAGCACTGGAAGCGGATGAAGGACGAGGTGCCGCATCTCAAGATGGCGCCGTCGGAATACATCAAGAAGCATTTCTGGGTCACCACCCAGCCGATGGAGGAGACCGAGACGCCCGAGCATCTCATCGAGGTGATGAACTGGATCGGAATGGACCGGATCATGTTCTCCAGTGACTACCCGCACTGGGATTTCGACGATCCGTTCGTGGCGCTGCCGCCGACCCTGACGGATGCGCAGAAACGGATGATCTATTCCGGCAATGCGCGCGCGCTTTACAAGTTGTGATGCTCTTTCTTACTTGTCCCGGGCGTAGCGCAGCACGAAGTGGTGCGCTGCAGACCCGGGACCCAGCTTGCTTCTCGGAAGAGAACCGGGGTCCCGGGTCTCGCTTCGCTCGCCCGGGACACGTGAGGATGTAGTGGCTAAAAAACACGTCGTCGCCGCGGTGAGCGAAATCCCGCCGGGCGGCCGAAAGCTGGTCGAGGCGTCGGGACGTTCGATCGTTGTGTTCAACCTCGGCGGCGAATTCTTCGCGCTCGGAAACAAATGCCCGCATCGCGGCGGCAGCCTGTGTCACGGCAGCCTCACCGGCCTCGTGGAATCCAGCGAGCCCGGCGAGTATCGCTACAGCCGGCGCGGCGAGATCATCCGCTGCCCTTGGCACTCCTGGGAGTTCGACATCCGCACCGGCAAGTCGTGGTGCGATCCGGAGACGGTGCGCGCCCGCCGGTTCGGGGTATCGGTGGAGAAGGGCGCGGTGCTGGTCGAAGGCCCCTATGTGGCAGAAACCTTTCCGGTGATGATCGAGGATGATTACGTCGTCGTCGAAGCATGATCCGACATCGCCAAAGCATGAGCCATGAGCGCCCAAAACGGCCGTGAGGTGTTGTTCGAGTTCCAGGTGATCGGTGCGACCGTGAAGGTCACCGCCATCGACAGCGTGACCGCGACCGAAGTGTCGATCATGGGCCCGGCCAGCGCCTCGCGCGCCGATCTGCAGCGGGTGGCCTTGGCGAAGCTGAAGGCCCGGCTGGCTCGCGACCAGACCCGGTAAGCAACGGATAACGCTAGATATTGCGGCCTGTGGTCAGCGCCCGCGCCAGCCTTGGCGGTTCCGGCCCGATATGGTAGGCCAAACCACGCCCGGAGATTGCAATGTCAGCCACGGAATCCTCCGCGAAATCCAACGCGGATAACGTCTTTACGGCCTCGCTTGCCGACGCCGACCCCGAGATCGCCGAAGTGGTCCGGCTCGAACTCGGCCGTCAGCGCGACGAGATCGAGCTGATCGCCTCGGAGAACATCGTCAGTCGCGCCGTGCTTGAAGCGCAGGGCTCCGTTCTGACGAACAAATACGCGGAAGGTCTGCCTGGGCGGCGCTATTACGGCGGCTGCCAGTATGTCGATGTCGCCGAGAACCTGGCGCTCGACCGGGTCAAGAAGCTGTTCGGCGCGGGCTTCGCCAACGTGCAGCCGCATTCCGGCGCGCAGGCCAATGCCGCGGCCTTCATGGCGCTGATGGCGCCGGGCGATACCTTCATGGGCCTGAATCTGGCCGCCGGCGGGCATCTGACCCACGGCTCGCCGGTCAACATGTCCGGCAAGTGGTTCAAGGTGGTGCCCTACGGCGTGCGCCGCGATGACCACCGCATCGACATGGATGAGGTCCGCAAGCTTGCGGAGGAGCATAAGCCGAAAGTGATTGTCGCGGGCGGCTCGGCCTATCCCCGCATCATCGACTTCCGCGGCTTCCGCGAGATCGCCGACAGCGTTGGCGCCAAGCTGATGGTCGACATGGCGCATTTCGCCGGCCTGGTGGCGGGCGGGGTGCATCCGAGCCCGATCCCGCACGCCCATGTCGTGACCTCGACCACCCACAAAACGCTCCGAGGTCCCCGGGGCGGCTTCGTCCTCACCAACGACGCGGAGCTGGCGAAAAAGATCAATTCCGCAGTTTTCCCGGGGATGCAGGGCGGTCCGCTGATGCACGTGATCGCCGCCAAGGCGGTGGCGTTCGGCGAGGCGCTGCGGCCATCCTTCAAGCTTTACGCGAAGAATGTCGCGGAAAACGCGAAGGCTCTCGCCGAAGTCCTTAAGGCAAAAGGATTAGATATCGTTTCCGGTGGCACCGACACCCATCTGATGCTGGTCGATCTGCGTCCTAAAAAGCTCACCGGCAAGGTCGCCGACGTGGCGCTCGGACGGGCCCATATCACCTGCAACAAGAACGGCATCCCGTTCGATCCGGAAAAGCCCATGGTCACGTCCGGCATCCGGCTCGGCACGCCGGCCGGCACCTCGCGCGGCTTTGGCATCGCCGAGTTCCGTCATATCGGCGATCTGATCGTGGAGGTGCTCGACGCGCTGTCGGCGAAGGGCGTGGAAGAAGACGAGGAAGTCGAGGCGGCCGTGCGCGAGAAGGTCAAGCGGTTGCTGTCCCGGTTCCCGATCTATCCGGATTAGGAACGGGCTTAGGGGGGCGAATGCGCTGTCCGAGTTGCGCCAGCCTGGATACCCAGGTGAAGGATTCCAGACCGACTGAGGATTCGGCTGCGATCCGCCGCCGCCGGGTATGCTTGTCCTGCAATTTCCGCTTCACCACCTTCGAGCGCGTGCAGTTGCGCGAGTTGGTGGTGATCAAGCGCAACGGCCGGCGGGTGCCGTTCGACCGCGACAAGCTGGCGCGCTCGATCCAGATTTCGCTGCGCAAGCGTCCGGTGGAGCCGGAGCGGGTCGAGCAGTTCGTCTCCAAGATCGTGCGCGAGCTGGAAAGCATAGGCGAGAGCGAAGTGTCCTCCGAAACCATCGGCGAGATGGTCATGGAGCATTTGCGCGGGCTTGACGACGTCGCCTACGTGCGCTTCGCTTCGGTCTATCGCAACTTCCGCGAGCCCAAGGACTTCGAGACGGCGCTCGCCGAACTGTCCGGCGAGGACGAGGGCAAGCCCGCCGCCAACGCGCGAAAATGAGCACCGCTGCCGCACCACCTCTGGTGCAGGCCGACCCGGCGCAGGATCAACGATTCATGCAGCTTGCGCTCGCGCTCGGCCGCCGCGGGCTCGGGCGCACCTGGCCCAATCCGGCGGTCGGCGCCGTGGTGGTCAAAGACGGCCAGATCCTCGGCCGCGGCTGGACCCAGCCCGGCGGCCGCCCGCACGCCGAGACCGAGGCGCTCAAGCGCGCCGGCCGGGCCGCACGCGGCGGCACGCTCTATGTGACGCTCGAACCCTGCTCGCATCACGGCAAGACGCCGCCTTGCGTCGATGCCATCATCCGGGCTGGCATCGCGCGCGTGGTGTCGGCTTATGACGACCCCAATCCCGAGGTGGCAGGGCAGGGGTATGCCAAGCTGCGCGAGCGCGGCATCGGGGTCGAGACTGGGCTCGGTGCCGAAGAAGCTGCGCGAACTCACGTCGGCCATGTCCGCCGGATGCAGGACGGCCGCCCGCATGTGCTGCTGAAGCTGGCGGTGACGGCCGACGGCAAAGCCGGCGCATCGGGCCGGCGGCCGATCGAGATCACCGGCGCAGAGGCGCGCCGGCACGTCCACCTGATGCGGGCGCGCTCCGATGCGATCCTGGTCGGCATCGGAACCGTTCTGGCGGACGATCCATTGCTGAATTGCCGGCTCCCCGGCATGACTCCGCAGTCGCCGGTCCGAGTCGTGCTCGACGCACGTCTGCGGATTCCATTGTCGACCGCGGTGATAGCCACCGCTACCGAAACGCCGACCTGGGTGTTCGCGGCGCCGGCAGCTTCGGCGATGTCGGAGGAGTTTCTGCGGACCAAGGGCGTCGAGGTGTTCCGGGTGGCGGCAGAGCAAGGCCGGCTCGACGTGACGCAAGTGTTGAAAGTTCTGGCCGAGCGCGGCATCACACGCCTGATGGTCGAGGGCGGTCCGACGGTTGCCGCGGCGTTCGTGCAGGCCGATCTGGTGGACGAGGTCGCGCTGTTTCGTTCTCCCAACGAGATGGGCGAGGGCATCGACGCGCTGGAAGGCCTGCCGCTCACGGCGCTGACGAACTCGCCCAAGCTACGGTCGTTGGCTTCGGCGGCGATCGGTCCCGATACTCTTCAAATGTACGAACGAGCGTAAATGTTCACCGGGATTACCACCGATATTGGCGAAGTCCTGACCGTCGATGCGCAGGGCGAAGGGCTGCACCGGCTCAAGATCGCCTGCGCCTATCCGCGTGACTCGATCGCACTTGGCGCCTCGATCGCGTGCTCGGGCGTCTGCCTCACGGTCACGGACACCGGCGAGACCAACAGCCGCACCTGGTTCGCCGTCGATGCCGCGGCCGAAACGCTTGCGGTCACCACGGCCGGCCGCTGGCGGTCCGGCACGCGGCTCAATCTCGAACGGGCGTTGAAAATCGGCGACGAGCTCGGCGGTCACATCGTCGCCGGCCATGCCGACGGCATCGCCGAGCTGGTGACACGCGAGGACCTGCCGGAAACGGCGCGGTTGGTGCTGCGCGCCTCGGCTCCGTTGATGCGCTTTGTCGCCCAGAAGGGCTCGGTCGCGCTCGATGGCGTATCGCTGACGGTGAACGACGTGACGCGAGACACGTTCTCGGTGCTGATCATTCCGCACACCATGACAGTCACGACCTTGGGCGCGATCAAGGCCGGCGATGCGCTCAATCTCGAGGTCGATCTGATGGCGCGTTACGCGGCACGGCTGATGGAGACGCGGTAACGGGCTTGTTCGCAGGCGTGGCGCTTGTTACTGACGCGCTCACGGAGAACAGTTCATGGCCGCGCCAAAGAGAAAAACCAGCAAACCAGCCAAACAACCCGCGGGCGCACGCATCCTCGTGGTCGAGGCGCGTTTCTACAGCGAAATTTCCGATGCCCTGCTCGCCGGAGCCGCCAAGGTGCTCGACGAGGCCAAGGCCAGTTGGGACAGCATCACCGTACCCGGTGCGCTCGAAGTGGCGCCGGCCATCGCGATTGCCATCGATGCCGCCGTCCGGGAGAAAAAGCCGTACGAGGGCGCGGTCGCGCTCGGCTGCGTGATCCAGGGCGAGACCTTCCATTTCGACATCGTGGCGATGCAGTCTGCGCGCGCGCTGAGCGACCTGTCGGTTTCGCTGCGGCTGCCGATTGGCAACGGCATTCTTACCGTGGACAACGAGTCGCAGGCCTGGGCGCGCGCCCGGCTGACTGAGGGCGACAAGGGCGGCGATGCCGCGCGCGCCGCGCTTGCGCTGGTCGAGATCAAGCGCCAGCGCGGCAAGCGCTAGCCGCATGGCGAAGGCGGCTGCACCGAAAGACGGACGCCGCGCCAATCGCCGGGGCGCTGCACGGCTTGCGGCCGTGCAGGCGCTGTATCAGATGGATCTCGCGTCGACACCGTTGAACGAAATCCTGGCCGAGTTCGAAAGCCATTGGATCGGCCGTGAGGTCGAGGGCGAGCAATACCTTCCCGCCGAAGCGGCACATTTCCGCGCGGTGGTTACCGGCGTGGTGGACGACCAGCGCAGGCTCGACCCGATGATCGACGATGCACTGTCGCGCGGCTGGCCGCTTAAGCGCATCGAGACCGTGCTGCGCGCCATCCTTCGCGCCGGGACCTATGAGCTTGACCGCAAGCGCGACGTGCCGGCGCGTGTCGTGGTGTCGGAATATGTCGACGTGGCGCACGCCTTCGTCGATCGCGACGAGACCGGCATGGTCAATGCGGTGCTCGATCAGATCGCGCGGCAGTTGCGCGCCGAAGAGTTCGGCGCAAGCGGGTGATGCCTTGGCCAAGCGTCGATCAGCAGCGCATTCGGGTGAAGATCGACTGATCGCGCGCTATTTCAAGCCGATCGCGCGCCATCCCGGCGCGCTTGGGCTGGTCGACGACGCCGCATCCTTTACGCCCCCGCCGGGCCACGATCTGGTATTGACCGCGGACGCTATCGTCGGCGGCGTGCACTTTTTTGCCGATGATCCCGCCGATGCGATCGCGCGCAAGGCGCTGCGCGTCAACCTGTCCGATCTCGTTGCCAAGGGCGCCAAGCCCGCGGGTTTCCTGGTGTCTCTCGCTCTGCCCAAAAGCGCGGGGGATTCCTGGCTGAAGGCCTTCGCACGGGGGCTCAAGGCGGATGCCGAGAGATACGAATGTCCGCTGCTCGGCGGCGACACGGTGCGCACGCCGGGTCCGTTGATGGTTTCGGTCGCTGCGTTCGGGACCTTGCCGGAAGGCGCGATGGTCCGCCGCACCGGCGCGCGGATCGGTGACCGGGTGTTCGTTACCGGCACCATCGGCGACGCCGCGCTCGGGCTGAAGCTGCGCGATACGGCCTCGAAGCGATGGAAGCTATCGCCGAAAATGCGGAAGCATCTGGCGACCCGTTACCTCGTGCCCGAGCCGCGCAGCGCTCTCGCCACGGCCGTTAGGAACCACGCCACCGCGGCAATGGACGTCTCTGATGGTCTGGCCGGCGACTTGGCCAAGCTCTGCCGTGCATCTGGTATCGCAGCGGAGATCGAGGTGGGTTGTGTGCCGTTATCCCCGGCGGCGAGGGCCGCGCTTGCCGCCGATCCAAAGCTGATCGAAACCATTTTCGGCGGAGGTGACGACTACGAGATCGTCTGCACCGTTCGACCGACTGCGATCGACACATTCCAAGCGGCGGCGGAAGCAGCGGGCGTACCGGTGACCGAAATCGGCCGCATCGTGCGTGGCAGCGGCGCAGACTTTCTGCGCCCGGACGGCAAGCCAATTAAATTTGCCCGCGCCTCATTCAGCCACTTTTGAAGGCTTCCGCCGCGCTATAATGTCCCGGACAAAGGGGTCGAGGACATTCCATGCACGACATTACGGCCATCGCTGCTGCCATGCCGGGTTCGACGCGGAGCCCTAATTTCCTCAAGAATCAGCGCTGGTTTCCGACCATTTATGACCTGCGCCGGGGTTCCGCGCGCCGACTGCCGCATTTCGCATACGAGTACGGCGACGGCGGCGCAGGTGACGACACCGGCATCAAGCACAACTGGGCCGCGCTCGACGCAATCGAGATGATACCGCGCTATGGCGTGATGCCGAGCCTGCCGCCGGTCGGCGTCGAGCTTTTTGGCCGGCGCTACCGCGCGCCGCTCGGCGTTGCCCCGATGGGCAGCCCGATCGTGGTTTGGCCGGGTGCCGACAAGCTACTCGCGAAGGCGGCGCAGCGGGCGAGGGTGCCCTATACGCTCGGCGTGGCCGGTGGCGCCACCATCGAGGAAATCGCCGAGATCGCGCCGGACGTGTTCTGGCTGCAGATCTACCGCTTTGCCAAGAACGACCATGCCATCGGCTTCGACCTGGTGAAGCGCGCGGACGTGGCCGGCGCGCATGTGCTCATGCTCACGCTTGATGTGCCGGTGCGCACCGTGCGCTCGCGCGAGGTGAAAGTCGGTATGGGCGGCGGTGGTATCTTCAAGCCGGACTGGCGCATGGTCGCCGGCATGTTCAAGTGCCCGAGCTGGGCGTTCGCGATGCGGCGGCAGGGCTTGCCGCGCTTTGCCAACATCCAGCCCTATGCCGGCGCAAACGCCGGGCTGAACGACACCATCCGGTTCGCGCGCACGGAAATGGGCGGAGCATTTTCCTGGGACGAGGTGGCGCGCTATCGCGACAAGTGGAAGAAGCCGATGGTGTTGAAGGGGCTTCTGCATCCGGCCGATGCCGAGAAGGCGGTTGCCCTCGGCGTCGACGGCATTCTGGTGTCCAACCACGGCGGCCGTCAGATCGAGGCGCTGCCGCCGCCGATCGATTGCGTGCCGGCGATCGTCAAGGCTGTGGGCGGCCGGGCGACCATCCTGTTCGATTCCGGCGTTCGGAGCGGCACCGACGTGGCGCGGGCGCTGGCGCTCGGGGCTGACGCGGCGCTGGCCGGCAAGGCGTTCCTCTGGGGCCTGGGAGCCCTGGGCTCGGACGGACCCGGCCACGTCATCGATCTGTTCATCGACGAGCTGCAATCCGCGCTGGGGCAGATAGGGGCGCTCAGCCCGGCGGAAGCGCGAAATGTCATGACGCGGCACCCGGGCGCGCTGCACTTCTGACCTGCGTTGCCGGCAGTGGCAAATCCCTGAGGCGGCCTGTAGAAGGGCCGACTCAGGACCCCTTTGGCGTCAGGACCTTTCGATGTCGGCCGTCGCCGAAGCCGCCCCGCACCTCATCGACGATCGCCTCGCCAAGCGAAACGCGCTGCTGCTGGCGGTCACGCAGGCGCTCGCGGGCGGCAACAACGCGGTGATCATATCCACCGGCGGCATTGTCGGCGCCATGTTGGCGCCCGATCGCAGCATGGCGACGCTGTCGATCACGATGATGGTGGTCGGGACATGGCTCGGCACGCTGCCGGTCGGGTATCTCGCCGCCCGGTACGGCCGGCGCTTCGCATTGCAATCGGGCACGGCGGCCGGCGTCCTATCGGGCATCATTGCCTGCATCGCCGTGCTGCAGGGCTCGTTCTGGCTGTTCTGCCTGGCCGCCTTCTGCGGCGGCTTCTATTCGGCGGGGCACCATTCGTATCGCTTCGCCGCGACCGATACCGCAAGCGCGGCATTCCGGCCGAAGGCCATATCGATGGTGCTGATGGGCGGCATCGTGGCCGCGCTGATTGGGGCAAACCTGGTCATCACCACCAAGGACCTCTGGCAGCCCTACCTGTTCGCAGCGACCTACATCGGTCAGTCGGTGCTTGCGCTGCTGGCCGGTGTCACGCTGATCTTTCTCAAAATTCCAGGCACGGTTTCGAAGAAAAATGCTGCCGGTGCGGGCGGCCGTCCACTGATGGAGATTGCGCGCCAGCCGCGTTTCATCGTCGCTGTGGTCTGCGGCGTCGCGTCCTACATGCTGATGAACCTGATGATGACCTCGGCGCCGCTGGCCATGGTCGATTGCGGTCATTCCGTCACGGAGGCGACGCTCGGCACCCAATGGCACATGCTCGGCATGTTCCTGCCGAGCTTCATCACCGGCAGCTTGATCGTGCGCTATGGGGTCAATCGAATCGTCATGATTGGGCTCGGGCTGATCATGCTCAGCGCCGTGGTGGGTCTTTCGGGCATCACGGTCGCGCATTTCTGGATCGCCGTGACGATGATCGGGGTCGGCTGGAACTTCGCCTTCATCGGGGCGACCACCATCGTGACCGAATGCCACCGCCCGGAAGAACGCTATCGGGTCCAGTCGTTCAACGATTTCCTGATCTTCGGCACTATGGCGATCGGTTCGTTCTCCTCGGGAGCGCTGCTGGCGTCGGTCGGCTGGGTTGCGGTCAATGGCGTGGTGTTTCCGCTGGTCCTGGTCGCGGGGGCGCTCCTGATCTGGCACAACCTGCGCGAACGGCGGCTGGCTGCCTGAGACACTCAGTTTTCTTGCCGATTTTTCTGCACAAATCCCGCGATTGGGGCCTGTGCGGTTGCGTCTGTTGATGCTTTTTGGCTATATCCGCGCCACTTTCAGCCGGGGGAGGCCTCCTCGGCTCACAGCACGAGGCCCACTCGGCTTCCAGCACAATTGAGGATTCCATGACAGCTTTGGGGTTGATCATCGTCTGCGGTCTGCTTGCGATCGTGTACGGGATCTGGGCGACCTGGTCGATCATGCAGGCCGACGCCGGCAACGCGCGGATGCAGGAAATTGCGGCGGCGGTGCGAGAGGGCGCTCAGGCCTATCTCAAGCGCCAGTACGCCACCATCGGCATCGTCGGTGTGGTCATTTTCTTCGTGGTCTGGTGGCTGCTAGGCCTGCTCGTCGCGATCGGATTTTTGATCGGCGCTGTGCTGTCCGGGGTCGCCGGCTTCATTGGCATGAACGTCTCGGTGCAAGCCAACGTCCGCACCGCCCAGGCTGCTATCAGTTCGCTCGCGGGCGGGTTGGAACTGGCCTTCAAGGCCGGCGCGGTCACCGGCATGTTCGTGGCCGGCCTCGCGCTGCTC
The DNA here is from genome assembly GCA_945897515.1 of Rhodoplanes serenus. Lineage (GTDB taxonomy): Bacteria > Pseudomonadota > Alphaproteobacteria > Rhizobiales > Xanthobacteraceae > Z2-YC6860. The sequence continues at coordinate 17,528 of CAMDFO010000006.1, forward strand.
GGCGTCACGGTCTACTACTCGGTTCTCACCAGCACGATGGGCTACGCTCCGAACTCGCGCACGGTGATCGATGCGCTGGTGGCGCTCGGCTTTGGCGCCTCGCTGATTTCGATCTTCGCCCGTCTCGGCGGCGGCATCTTCACCAAGGGCGCGGACGTCGGCGGCGATCTGGTCGGCAAGGTCGAAGCCGGCATTCCCGAGGATGATCCGCGCAATCCGGCAACCATCGCCGACAACGTGGGCGACAACGTCGGCGACTGCGCCGGCATGGCGGCCGACCTGTTCGAGACCTATGCGGTCACCGCGGTCGCGACCATGGTGCTGGCGGCGATCTTCTTCCAGGGCACGCCCCATCTGAACGTCATGATGACGTTGCCGCTCGCCATCGGCGGTATCTGCATCATTACCTCGATCGCCGGCACGTTCTTCGTCAAGCTCGGCGCCAGCCAGTCGATCATGGGCGCGCTCTACAAGGGCTTCATCGCCAGCGCCGTGCTCTCGCTCGTGGGCATCGCGATCGTCATGCATCTGCTGGTCGGCTTCGACGTGCCGCTGCAGGTCGCCGGCAAGGCCTTTACCACCACGTCGCTGTTCTGGTGCGGCGTGGTCGGCCTTGCGGTCACCGGCCTGATCATCTGGATCACCGAATACTACACCGGCACTAACTTCCGGCCGGTGCAGTCGATCGCGAAGTCATCCGTCACAGGCCATGGCACCAACGTCATCCAGGGCCTCGCGATCTCGATGGAATCCACGGCAATGCCCACCATCGTGATCATCGCCGGCATCCTCGTGACTTACTCGCTGGCCGGTCTTTTCGGTATCGCGATCGCGGTGACCACGATGCTGGCGCTCGCCGGCATGGTGGTGGCGCTCGACGCCTTCGGCCCGGTCACCGACAACGCCGGCGGCATTGCCGAAATGGCGGGTCTGCCGAAAGAGGTGCGCAAGTCGACCGACGCGCTCGATGCGGTCGGCAACACCACCAAGGCGATCACCAAGGGCTACGCCATCGGCTCGGCCGGCCTCGGCGCGCTGGTGCTGTTCGCAGCCTACAACGAGGACCTGAAGTACTTCATCGCCAACGCCAATACCTACCCGTACTTCCGGAACGTCACGCTCGATTTCTCGCTCAACAATCCCTACGTCATCGCCGGCCTCCTGATCGGCGGGTTGCTGCCGTATCTCTTCGCCTCGATGGGCATGACCGCGGTCGGCCGCGCCGCCGGCGCGATTGTCGAAGAGGTGCGACGGCAGTTCCGCGAGAAGCCGGGCATCATGCAGGGCACCGACAAGCCGGACTACGGCCGCGCCGTCGATCTGCTGACCAAGGCGGCGATCAAGGAAATGATCATTCCGTCGCTGCTGCCGGTGCTGTCGCCGATCGTGGTCTATTACATCATCTACCTTGTCGCGGGCGGCGGCATCGCGGGCAAGTCGGCCGGGTTCTCCGCGGTCGGCGCCATGCTGCTTGGCGTCATCGTCACGGGCATCTTCGTCGCGATCTCGATGACCTCGGGCGGCGGCGCCTGGGACAACGCCAAGAAGTACATCGAGGACGGCCATTACGGCGGCAAGGGCTCCGACGCCCATAAGGCCGCGGTGACCGGCGATACCGTCGGCGATCCCTACAAGGACACCGCGGGTCCCGCGGTGAATCCGATGATCAAGATCACCAACATCGTGGCGCTCCTGCTGCTCGCCGTGCTGGCGCACTGAGCCGCGCAAAAGCTAGACTTGCGGCCGGCTCCCCCCTTGGGAGGCCGGCCGTTTGTTTTTGGGAGGATGCCGTGTTGAATTTCGGGCTGACGTTGCGAACTCTCGTTGTTTTGGTCGGATCGTTCATCGCGCTAGCCGGATCCGCAGGTGCGCAGCAATATCCCGCGCAGCCAATCAAGATCATCGTGTCGCTGGCGCCCGGCGGCGTGGCCGATATCGTGGCGCGCGCATTCGCGGCCAAGCTTGGCGAGGCCGGCAAGCAGGTCGTGGTCGAAAACCGCACCGGCGGCGGCGGCACGATCGGGGCCGACGCCGCGGCGAAATCCCCGCCCGATGGCTACACCCTCTACATGGGCTTCCACGCCACCCAATCGATTCTGCCGCATCTGATGCCGAGGCTGCCGTTCAATCCAGCCAAGGATTTCGTTCCGGTGGTGTTCATCACCACGTCGCCGAATGTGCTGATCGTGAATCCTTCGGTGCCGGTGAACACCCCGCAGGAGTTGGTGGCCTACATCAAGGCCAATCCCGGCAAGTTGAGCTACGGCTCGCCGGGCGTCGGGAGTTCGGGACATCTTGGCGGCGAGCAGTTCAAGCAGATGCACAGCCTCGACATCGCGCATGTTCATTATCGAGGCGCTGCCCCCGCACTGCAGGACTTGGTCGCAGGCCATGTCCAGGTGATGTTCGACATCGTGGCGCTCACCAAGGAGCAGCTTGCAGCAGGCCGCGTGAAGGCGCTCGCGGTCACCGGCGCCAAGCGCGAGCCAGCCATCCCTAACGTTCCGACCTTTGCTGAAATTGGCATGCCCGGCGTGGAAGGTGGCCCCTGGTTCGGCTTGTTCGCACCCGCCGGCACGCCGCGCGCGGCGATCGACTGGGTCAACGCCGAGGCGAGAAAGGCGTTTGCCGCTCCCGATCTCAAGGCCCGGCTGGAGAACATGGGGCTGACCCTGCCGCTTGGCTCGCCGGAGGATTTCGGCAAGCACGTCGAGGCCGAGACCAAGCGCTGGGGCGAGGTCATCACCAAGGGCAACATCAAGCTGGAGTGAATTTCAAACTTCGCGAAGGTGCGGCCTCAACCGAGGTCGCGCGCCCGCTAGTTCATCTTGGGAAAGATGTTGAAGAGGTAGCCGAGATAGGCCAGCTCCTGGCCGCCAGTCGGTGTGGTCCGGCTGACGAAATCGAAAATCTTGCCGTCCTTCATGCCGTAGTTGGCAAGCCGCTGGACCCGGCGCGCCTTGTCGAAATAGACCGCGACCACCCGCTGGTCGACGACCTTTTGCGGCAGGAAGGCGACCGGCTGCTCACCGCGCTGGGAAATATAGTAGAACGCTTCTCCGCTCACGGTGGCGACCGTCGAGGGCGTGCCGAGCACGATCAGCACCTGCTCCTGGGTGGCGCCGAGCGGAATCTGCTCCAGCGCGCCATCGGCCAGCACGTAACCGCGCTGATAGGTCTGGTTGAAGCCATCCATCATCCCGCAGCCGCCCAGCAACAGGGCGATGGCTGCTCCTGCCGCGCAAAGCGCCGTCGCACGGCGGCGAGGGGCAGCATGGCGGGCGGAACGGTTGAGCGGCAGCGTCATTTTGCTTGCGTCCGAGGTCTTGGCCGGCGTACCCGAAGTCATGGTTCAAGTGATGGCTATTGTACCGGTGCTTCCGCCACCTGGCGACCGATCCCGATGATATTGCGACCCTTTCGCCGCCCTGGGCGAGACCCCACCATTCGTGCCCTCTATGGCATGATCGTGGCGCAGGCGCGATCCCCGGCGTTCTATCGTGGTTATGGGGTTCCGGACACGGTGTCGGCCCGCATCGACATGATCATGCTGCATTTGGTGCTGGTGCTGCGCCGCCTGCGCGATTCCGGCGAAGACGGCGCCGCCGGGCAGGAGCTCTTCGACCTGTTCTGTCAAGACATGGACGACAATTTCCGCGAGATGGGCGTGGGCGACCTCAAGGTGCCCAAGGAGATGCGCCGCATCGCCGAGGCATTTTATGGCCGCGCCCAGGCGTACGACGCGGCGCTCGACCGCGGCGACGAGGCGGCGCTGGCGGGGGCGCTGGAACGCAATGTGTTCGGTGCGCCAGACCCTCTCGGCACACCGCGCCTGGCGGCTTATATGAGGGAAGCGGTCCGCCATCTCGGCGGGCAGAACAAGACGACGTTGGCGTTTCCCGATCCCGAAGCGGTCGCGCCGGCTTAAGCGAGCGATTTCGATGAGCGAGCAGCCTGTTTCCCCGCTTTGGAGCTTGCCGTTGCCGGTTGCCGAAATCCCTGAAACCGGGCGGCATTTGCATCTCGTACCTGACGAGGCCACGCGCGCGGCCTTGGCCCGGTCAGCCGGGGCCCTGGCACTGCCTCAGCTTGAGGCGAGCTTCGACCTGACACGGCACGGGCGCGATGGCGTCCGCGTGGTCGGCAACGTCACCGGATTGGTCCGGCAGAATTGCGTGGTGACGCTTGAGCCGATGGAGAGCGGGATCGAGGAGGCGGTCGACCTCGTGTTCGAGCCGGCTCAAGAATCTGGGCCTAACGAGCCCGCGCCCAAAACGCCCGCCAAAGGCCGCGATCCTGTCGACGTCACGGAGATCGACCCGCCTGAGCCACTGGTCAATGGCGTGGTCGACCTGGGCAGCATCGCAACAGAATTCCTGCTTTTGGGAATAGACCCCTATCCCCGCCAACCCGGCGCGCGTTTCGACCCGCCGTCGCAGGACGACCCGTCCTCGAAGCCGTTTGCGGCCCTGGCCGCTCTGAAAGAGGGCTCCGGTGGCGATAAAGGCTGAAACACAGGCTCGCTTGCAGCCCGACGGTGCTGTTGTGTCCAACCGCCGAACCGCTATTGTCGCCGTTCACCCGCGCGCTAAGGGCCGAATGTCCCGGGCGCACTGGCCAGGTTGATCATGCCCCAAAAGGTTCGCATCGCGCTCGACGCCATGGGGGGCGATCATGGACCGTCAGTGGTCGTGCCCGGCGCCGAAATCGCCCTGATCCGCCATCCCGACAGCGAATTCATCCTGTTCGGGGACTCCGCCCTGATTGAGCCTCTGCTTGTGGCCCATCCCCGTCTCAAGGCAGCGTCCCGCGTCGTCCATACCGATGTAGCAGTCAAAATGGACGACAAGCCCAGCCAGGCGCTGCGCAACGGCCGCTGGAAGTCCTCGATGTGGCTGGCGCTCGACGCCGTCAAAAAGGGCGAGGCCGATGTGGCAGTCTCGGCCGGCAACACCGGCGCGTTGATGGCGATGGCCCGGTTCAACCTCAGGATGATGGCCGGGATCGAGCGGCCGGCGATTGCCGCGCTGTGGCCGACGCTGCGGGGCGAATCCATCGTGCTCGATGTCGGGGCCTCGATCGGGGCCGATGCGCCCCATCTGATCGACCTTGCGGCTATGGGCGGGGCAATGGCACGCGTGCTGTTCGACCTGGAACGGCCGACCGTCGGGCTCCTCAATATCGGCGTGGAGGAGGTCAAGGGACTGGAAGCCGTGCGCGAGGCCGGCCGCCTGCTGCGCGAGGAGCCGCTGCCGCACCTGGACTATGTCGGTTACGTCGAGGGCGACGATATCGGCAAGGGCACGGTCGATGTCGTGGTCACCGAGGGCTTCGCCGGCAACATCGCGCTCAAGACCGCGGAAGGCACCGCCCGTCAGCTCGCCGGCTATCTGCGCAGCGCGATGACCCGCACATGGCGCGCCAAAATCGGCTATCTATTTGCTCGCGAGGCGTTCCGGACGCTCCGCGACAAGATGGACCCTCGAAAGGCGAATGGCGGGGTGTTTCTGGGCCTCAACGGTGTCGTGATCAAAAGCCACGGCGGCACCGATCCCGAGGGTTTCGCCGCTGCGGTGGACATGGGTTACGACATGGTGCGTTACGAGCTGCTGAGAAAGATCGGGGATTCCCTCACGCGCGACGCGCGTTCGGCGCCGCGGGCCATCGGTGGAGCAGCCTCGTGACGATGCTGCGTTCGGTCGTGCTTGGGTGCGGCAGCTATCTGCCGGAACGCGTGCTGAGCAACGAGGAGCTCGCCGGCCAGGTCGATACCACCGACGAATGGATCGTGCAGCGCACCGGAATTCGGCAGCGCCACATCGCGGCGACGGGCGAGTTTACCTCCCATCTGGGCATCGCCGCGGCGAAGGCAGCGCTCTCCGCGGCTCATGTCGATGCGCAGACCATCGACCTCATCGTGGTGGCGACCTCGACTCCTGACCTGACGTTTCCGGCGACCGCGGTATCGGTGCAGGCCGGGCTCGGCATCACGCGCGGGGCTGCCTTCGATCTGCAGGCGGTCTGCTCCGGCTTCGTCTATGGCATCGCCACCGTCGATGCGCTGCTTCGCACCGGCACCTACACGCGCGCTTTGGTGATCGGCGCCGAGACCTTCTCGCGCATCCTCGATTGGACCGACCGCACCACCTGCGTGCTGTTCGGCGATGGCGCGGCGGCCGTCGTTCTGGAGGCGCAGCAGCAGCCCGGCACCCGCGACGACCGCGGCATCCTCACCACGCATTTGCGGTCGGACGGCCGTCATAAATCGAAGCTCTACGTCGATGGCGGCCCGTCCTCGACCCAGACCGTCGGGCATCTGCGCATGGAAGGCCGCGCGGTGTTCAAGCACGCGGTGGCCATGATCACCGACGTGATCGAGGATGCGTTCCGCGCCACCGGCTATACCGCGGCCGACATCGACTGGTTCGTGCCGCACCAGGCCAACAAGCGCATCATCGACGACAGCGCGCACAGGCTCGGCATCGCGCCGGAAAAGGTCGTTATCACCGTGGATATGCACGGCAACACGTCGGCGGCCTCGATCCCGCTCGCGCTGAACACCGCGATCAGGGACGGCCGCATCAAGAAGGGCGATCTGGTGCTGCTCGAAGCCATGGGCGGTGGTTTCACCTGGGGGTCGGCGCTGGTCCGCTGGTGAGCAATGCGCATCCGCCTTGCGCTGCGTGACGGCGACGACGACGCGATCTGGGCCATCCTTGAGCCGATCATCCGGGCCGGCGAGACCTACACGCTCCCGCGCGAGATGAGCCGCGCCGACGCGCTGGCCTACTGGCGGTCGCCAGGCCATGCGGTGTTCGTGACGGAGGACGAGGGCGGTATCGTCGGCACCTACTATCTGCGGCCCAACCAGGAGGGCGGCGGCGCTCATGTCGCCAACTGCGGCTATATGACCGCAGCGTCCTCCGTGGGCAAAGGTGTAGCGCGGACGATGTGCCTGCACTCGCTCGACGAGGCTAAGGCGCGCGGATTTCTCGCCATGCAGTTCAATTTCGTGGTGGCCAGCAACGAGCGTGCCGTCCGGCTGTGGGAGCGGCTCGGTTTTACGACGATCGGTCGGATACCGGGCGCATTCCGGCATCCGAAGCTCGGAATGGTCGACGCCTTGGCGATGTTTCGCAACCTTTAGGCGCGGCCGAGCGGCGCCACGTCTGGCCCGAAAGCCCGGTTGACATCCCGGCCCAAGCTAATATCTTTGCAAAAAAAGCGGGATATGGGTCGCCTTACTGGGGCCGGCGATGTCGGGAAAAACCATTACGCGCGCGGACCTGTGCGAGGCGGTCTACCAGAAGGTGGGCCTGTCGCGGACGGAGTCGGCTGCGCTCGTCGAACTGGTTCTGCAGGAAATCACCGACTGCCTCGAACGCGGCGAGACCGTGAAGCTGTCGTCGTTCGGTTCGTTCGTGGTGCGCAAGAAGGGCCAGCGGATCGGCCGCAACCCCAAGACTGGCAAGGAAGTTCCGATCTCGCCGCGCCGCGTGATGGTGTTCAAGCCGTCGGCGATACTCAAGCAGCGGATCAACGGAATCGAAGTCGCCGACGAAGTCGAGAAACGATAATGCCCGTCGCGTACCGGCTTGCGTGATCTCCATCCATATCCGATCGGGAGTGAGCGACCTTGGACAAGGCGCCCGACGCATTCCGCACCATCAGCGAGGCCGCCGACGAGCTCGACGTGCCGCAGCACGTGCTGCGCTTCTGGGAGAGCCGGTTCCCGCAGATCAAGCCGATGAAGCGCGCCGGCGGCCGCCGCTACTATCGCCCCGACGACGTCGACCTGCTCCGCGGCATCCGCCATCTGCTGTACGGCGAGGGCTACACCATTCGCGGCGTGCAGCGCATCCTGCGCGCGCAGGGGCCGAAGTTCGTCCAGGCGGTCTGGGCGCCGGGCGCGGCGCAGCCCACGAACGGACCCGGCGACGACAGCATCGACGAGTCCGAGCGGCTGGCGCCGGACCAGGCCGCGCGCACGCTGTTCGGTCTGCTGAAAGCGCCGGAGCCGCCGGTGCGGCGCGAGCCGGTCGCGGAGGTCGAGGCGCCGGAGACGATGCGGGCACCCGTGCCGCCTGCCGGCCTGTCGCGCGAGGACGTGCGAAAATTGCAAAGCGCGCTGCACGAGCTTGGCGAATGCCGACGCCTGATCGACGAGGCGCAGAAGGACGAAGCGGCGTAGCGCCCCGCAACGGCGCAACGCTATTGCGTATCGAACGCCTCCGGTACTTAGTTCTCTTTGATTTGTTGGGGAAAACTGGTCGGAGCGCCGAGATTCGAACTCGGGACCCCCAGTCCCCCAGACTGGTGCGCTAACCGGGCTGCGCTACGCTCCGACTGGGCAATCTCTACTTGGGGCACCGCTAGCGTGCAAGGCCCGGGTGCCGGCCGTAATCCCGCGACGCCGCGATCAGGCCCCACATCACGCCCAGCAGCAAAAAGGCGTGCCGCCAGTGGTCGGTGTCGATGATGGCGCTCTCGGCGACGTTCCCGACGAAAGCTGCGTAAACCGCGATCGTGATCGATTGCCACGGCGTGGGCGTCATCACCGCCCGCATGCCATGCGCCAGCGTCACCAGCGTCAGCGTGAGGAAGCACAGGCCGGACAGCCAGCCACCGGACACGAAGGCGTTGAGATACGAGTTGTGCGGATCCTCCGGGAAGATGCGGGCGAACTGCAGCGGACCGATGCCGAGCGGCACGTCGAGCGCGAGCGCCGCTCCGAGCGCGTGACGGCCGAAGCGCCCCTGTTCGCCGACGTCGTAGCTCTGGTTGAAGCTGAGCCGCTCCTTGAGCAGGTTCGCGACCGTATCGAGCGAGAGCAGCGCGGCGAGGAACAGCGCGAGCGCGGCGATGCCGGCCACGCCGAGCAGCACGATCCGCATGCGGCGGTTGGGCGAGGGCGTGGTCAGGAAGGTCAGCGCGAGCACCAGCAGTCCGGTGAACGCAAGCTGGCCCCAGGCGGCGCGCGAGAACGACAGCAGAACCCCCGCCGTGCACAGGCCGAGCAGAACCATGTTGCGCATGGCGCGTCCGAAGTCGCCGGCGATGACATTGCGCAGCGCCAGCATCGCCGGCAGCACCAGGAACGCGCCGAAGACGTTAGGGTCCTTGAACGTGCCGCGGGCGCGATCGTACAGCAGCAGGAGGTCCGAGCCGCCCGGTACCAGGCGGAAATATCCGGCGACGCCGGCGAGCGCCGCGATGATGCCGGCGATCAGGCAGCCGAGCATCAGCGCGTTCAGCCGCCTTTCGGTATCGGCGCACAGCATGGCGGCGAAGAACAACGCCGTCACCGCGAGGTACCACGACGTCAGCACCCAGGTGAGCACCCGGCTGTCGCCGAGCAGAGGCGTTGCCGAAACGGTGTAGCCGATGTTGATGAGGACCAGGAGAATGCCGAGCGGAATGAGCGCCGGCCGAAACGTCAGTCCGGTCGCCAGGAACAGTAGCAGCGCCAGCAGCGTGGCGAACTCGTAGGGACTGGGTTCGATGAACACCAGCGCGCCGGCTGCTCCCGCCAGCACCAGCAGCATGCGATGCAGACGGCTGGTCGCGAGCCGCCGGCGCGGCCGCGCCGCCGGGTGGCCGAGCGCAGGTGCGGCGGCGTGCTGGAGCGCCATCAATAGGCGTTCTCGGATTTGAGCAGCGAGACCGGAGTCTTGACCAGGATGTACAGGTCGAACAGCACCGACCAGTTCTCGATGTAGAACAGGTCGTGCTCGACGCGGCGCTGGATCTTCTCCTGGGTGTCGGTCTCGCCGCGCCAGCCGTTGATCTGCGCCCAGCCGGTGATGCCGGGCTTGACGCGGTGGCGCGCGAAGTAGCCGTCCACCGCCTCGTCGTAATGCCGTTCCTCGGCCTTGGCATTGACGGCGTGGGGCCGCGGACCGACCAGCGACAGGTTGCCCTTGAACACGACGTTGAAGAGCTGCGGCAGTTCGTCCAGGCTGGTCTTGCGGATGAACCGGCCGACGCGGGTGACGCGCGGGTCGCCCTTGGTCACAAGCTTGGACGCGGTCGCGTCCGTCTGATCGACATACATCGAGCGGAACTTGTAGACCTCGATCAGCTCGTTGTTGAAGCCGTGGCGCTTCTGCTTGAACAGCGCCGGGCCGCGGCTGTCGAGCCTGACCGCGAGCGCGACCAGCGCCATCACCGGAGCGAGCGCGATCAGCGCCAGCGTGCCGACGATCTTATCGAACAGCCATTTCATCACCACGTCCCAGTCGGTGATCGGCCGGTCGAACACATCGAGCACCGGCACGTTGCCGACGTAGGAATAGGAGCGGGGCCGGAAGCGAAGCTTGTTGGTGTGCGCGGAAAGCCGGATGTCGACCGGCAGCACCCAGAGCTTCTTCAGCATCTGCAGGATGCGGCCCTCCGCCGAGATCGGCAGCGAAAAGATCACCAGGTCGACCCGGGTGCGGCGGGCGAACTCCACCAAATCGTCGACCGTGCCGAGCTTGCGCGGACCGGCGGTGGCGTCGGGCGAGCGCTCCTCGCCGCGGTCGTCGAACAGGCCGACCACGCGCAGTTCGGAATCCTTCTGGGTCGCGAGCGCGGCGACGAGCTGTTCGGTCGCCTCGCCGCCGCCGACGATTGCGGTGCGCAGCGTCAGCCGGCCCTCACGCGTCCAACGCCGCACCAGGATGAACAGCGCGCGGCGGAACGCCAGCAGCGTCAGAAGGCCGACGACGTAGAAGCTCCCGAGCCAGACCCGCGAGAACTGGTCGCCGGCCTTGGCGAAGAACGACACGCTGATCGCGATCAGGAACACCACCGACCACGCCGAGGCGAGGCGGAAGTATTGCTTCTCGTGACCGCGGAACGCCTGCACCTGGTAGATGTCGGCGATCTGGAAGGCCAGCATCGCCAGCACCGCGATGCCTGCGATCGCCGCGAAATAATGCCACGCCATGCCTTCGACTGGCAGGACATAGCCGAGATAGATCGCCAAGCCGACGAACCCGACCAGACCCATTTCGATGAAGGCCGACGCCGAAGCGAAATCGAGGCTCATTCGTGAAACGCTCCGCCAGGGCCAGTCGATCGAATCCTCCGACATCGTCAATTCCGACATGGTGCGGCGGTTGTCCGAACAGCGCGTGACCCTGCGGACGCAACTCGCCGAGCAGTCCTCGACGCTGCTGGGCCAGCACCCGCGCATCCGGGAGCTGCGCGCGCAGATCGCCGATCTCGATCAGCAGATTCGCGGCGAGGCGGAGCGGATGGTCCGCACGCTCGAGGCCGATTCCAAAATTTCCAGCGCCAAGCTGGACACGCTCACCGCCAGCCTCGACCAGCTCAAGCGGGCGGCAGCCTCGACCAGCGACCAGGATGTGCAACTGCGGGCGCTAGAACGCGAAGCCAAGGCGCAGCGCGATCTGTTCGAGTCCTATCTGGCGAAATACCGCGAAGCCACCGCGCGCGACAGCATCGCCGCGGCTCCCGCCGACGCCCGGATCATCTCGCGCGCCACGGTGTCGAACCTGCCGTTCTTTCCAAAGAAGCTGCCGATCCTGGTGATCGCCACGCTCGGCACCTTCTGTCTGTGCTCGGCCTTTGTGGTGACGGGCGCGTTGCTCGGCGGCGCGCCGGCCTATCGTCCGGTCTATGCGCCTGACAGCGCGCCGGTGGTGATCGAGCGCGCGCCGCCGCCGCGTGCGGCCGACGCTCGGACGCGCAATAGCGACAAGCTTCCGCCGGCGCCCACACTGCCGCAGGGACCGGCCGAAATCGCAGCGCCGGCCCATGCACCCGTGGCGGTGGCTCCACCCGCAGCGAAAGTGCCGGTCGACGACGTGGCTGCGGCCTTGCGCCAGGCCGGCGAGGCCGGACGGCGTGTCGCCGTGATCGGCAGCGCGCGCGAGGTCGGCACCACGCTCACCGCCATCGCGCTGGCTCGTTCGCTGGCCAGAAGCGCCCGCGTCGTGCTGGTCGATCTGGCATTCAATTCGCCCAACATCGACGTGATCTCGAACAATCCGTCCGCGCCCGGGATCTCCGATCTGGTGCGCGGGACCGCGTCGTTCAGCGATATCATCACCAAGGACAAGTTCTCGCGCGCCCACCTGGTGGCCGCCGGAAGCGGGCATGGACTCGAGCAGGCGCCCGCTCGGCTCGCACATGCTGACCGCCGCGGTCGACGCTCTGGGGCAGAGCTACGACTATCTCGTGGTCGATGCCGGGGCGCAGTCCGACATCGCTGTCGAACCGATCCTGCAGTTCGCGAGGCGCGCCGTGCTGGTCGCGGGAGAGACGCCTGCGCCCGCCGCTGCCGCCCTGCGCGACCAGTTGCTGTCAGCGGGCTTCGCCGACGTGACGCTGCTGCTGGGGCCGCCGCCCCCGCTCGACCACGCCGTGTCGCGCTCGGCCGCGGCCTGACGGGAGCAAGCGCGTGAGCCTGAGAAATGCGGCGTTTCGGACGGCGATGGAGACGCTGTATTTCAGCGGCGCCCATCTGCTGATGCGGCCGTTGCTGGGCGGCGTCGGCGCGATCCTTACGCTGCATCACGTGCGGCCGCCGCGGCCAGATCGCTTTCAGCCCAACCGGCTGCTCGAAGTCACGCCGCGCTTCTTCGAGCGCGTAATCCGCCGCCTGCGCCGCTCCGGCGCCGATCTCGTTTCGCTTGACGAAATGCACCGCCGCATGACCGAGCGCGATTTCTCGCGCCGCTTCGTGTGCGTGACGTTCGACGACGGCTATCGCGACACGCTCCAGTTCGCCCATCCGATCCTCAAAAAATACGAAGTGCCATACGCCGTATATGTCGCGACCAGCTTCGCCGACCGGGTCGGCGAGATGTGGTGGCTCGCGCTCGAAGGCGTGATCGCCGCAAATGACATGATCGCGCTGCGCGTCGACGGCCGCGACCGGCACTACGAATGCGGCAGCGTGCGCCAGAAGCGCGAGCTGTTCGGCGAAATCTATTGGTGGCTGCGCAGCCTCAAGACCGAGGACGAGATCCGCCAGGTGGTGCGCGAACTGTCCGCCCGGCACCGCATCGACATCGCGGCGTTCTGCGCCGATTTGTGCATGACCTGGCAGGAGATCGCCGGCCTTGCGGCCGATCCGCTGGTGACGATCGGGGCGCACACCGTCAATCACGTTATCCTGGCGAAGGTGACCGAAACCGCGGTGCGCGCGGAGCTGGACAACAGCCGCGCCGTGATCGAGGCGGCGCTCGGCAAGCGGCCGGAGCATCTGGCCTATCCGGTCGGCGACAAGACCTCGGCCGGTCCGCGCGAATTCAAGATCGCCGCCGATCTCGGCTACAAGACCGCCGTGACGACGCGCCCCGGTGTCATCTTCAAGCAGCACGCCGGGCACCTGACGGCCTTGCCGCGTATCTCGCTCAACGGCGAGTTCCAGCGGCCGCGCTACGCCAAGGTTCTGGTGTCGGGCGCAGCGACCGGACTGTGGAACGGATTCCGCCCGCTCAACGTGAGCTAGCGTCGGGCCGCGACATCCATTTGATCAGCGGCATGGCGGGAAAAACCCAGCCGATCCCGGCCACGAAATAGTACAGCCCGGCGATCCAGGGGTTGTTGAAGATCGGCGGGAACTGCGCGATCGCCATGGCGACCAGCGCCCAGACCGTCACCAGCACCAGCAAGAGCACAGCGCCGATCAGCTTGCGGATGCGGGTCGACATGGATGCGTGCGCCATTGAACCGAGGGGGACGACGGGCCTATATAGCGCCGATCCCCGTCATGACCAACGCGACCGACGATATTCTGCGCCAGCGCGCGACATGGCTCCGGCTTTGGCTCCTCGGCCTGGCCGCGCTGGTGTTCGCCATCGTGCTGGTCGGTGGCACGACGCGCATGACCGGCTCCGGGCTCTCGATCACCGAATGGCGGCCGGTCACCGGCACGCTGCCGCCGCTGTCGCAGGCCGACTGGCAGGCCGAGTTCGCCAAGTACAAGACCATCCCGCAATACCGCGAGTTGAACCGCGGGATGAATTTGGATGAGTTCAAGACCATCTACTGGTGGGAATGGACGCATCGGTTTTTGGGCCGCCTCATCGGTGTCGCATTCTTCCTGCCGTTCCTGTGGTTCCTCTGGAGCGGCTGGATCGAGCCGCGCCTGCGAACGCGGCTTTGGATCATCTTCGGGCTCGGTGCGCTGCAGGGCGCGGTCGGCTGGTGGATGGTGGCTTCGGGCCTCACCGCGCGCGTCAGCGTTGCGCATGAGCGGCTGGCATTTCATCTGACGCTCGCCTGCGTGATCTATGCCGCCATCCTGTGGACCGCGCAGCGCCTTGTCGCACCGCAGCCGGTGTCCGCGCAGCGGCGTGTGCGTTGGAGCGCCGTCGCGCTGCTCGCGCTGGTGCTGGTTCAGATATTCATTGGCGCGCTGGTCGCGGGGCTGCACGGCGGGCTGATCTACAACACCTGGCCGCTGATCGATGGCGCGCTGATCCCGTCATCGGAGCGACTGTTCTTGATGCAGCCGGCATGGATCAACCTGTTCGACAACATCCTGACGGTGCAGTTCATCCATCGCATGACGGCCTATGCGCTGTGGCTTGCGGCGCTGGCGCATGTCGTCGACGTGGCGCGCACCTTGCGCGGCGGACCGGCGCTCACCGGCGCGCTCGCACTGGCGGTCGCCATCACACTCCAGGCCGCGATTGGCATCGTCACATTGCTGTATCAGGCGCCGATCTCGCTCGGGCTGCTGCACCAGGGCATGGCCGTTGTTGTGCTGACGATTGCGGTTCTGCATGCCGAGCGGCTGGTGCCGCGCCGTGGCGATACGGCTATGGTGGCGGCATCCGCGACCGGAGAACCATCATGATCGAGCTGACGCACCAGGGCGACATTGCCGTGCTGAAAATGGTTCACGGCAAGGCCAATGCGCTGGACCTGGAGCTGTGCGAGGCGATCGTCGCGCATTTCCGCCAGCTTGAAACGTCGACGGCGAAAGCGGTGGTGCTGACCGGGCAAGGGCGGATGTTCTCGGCCGGTGTCGACCTGCCGCGGTTGACGGCCGGCGGCTCGGACTACGTGCGAAAATTCCTGCCGGCGCTGCACAAGCTCTACGACACGGTGTTCCATCATCCCAAGCCGGTGATCGCGGCTGTGAACGGCCACGCCATCGCCGGCGGCTGCGTGCTGCAATGCTGCGCCGACAGGCGTATCGCCGCCCGCGATGTCGGGCGCATCGGCGTGACCGAGTTGCTGGTCGGCGTGCCGTTTCCCGCGATGGCATTCGAGGTCATGCGGTTCGCCACCGCGCCGCAATTTCTGCCGGACGTGATCCTGAGCGGTGCGACATTTCCGACCGACGTCGCGCTTGTGCGCGGGCTGGTCGACGAGGTGGTCGATTCCGACGCGCTGATGACGCATGCGCTCGCGGCGGCACAGACCTTGGCGCGGCTTCCGCCGGCCACGTTCGCGCTGACCAAGGGACAGCTTCGCCAGGGACTGATCGACCGCATGGCGAAGGACGGCCCGCGTGTCGATGCGCTGGCCGGGCAAATCTGGACCGCGCCGGAAACGCTGGAGCACGTGAAGAGCTTCGTCGCGCAGACGCTGAAGAAGGCGTAGCATGCTGTCATTCCGGGGCGACGCGAAGCGTCGAGCCCGGAATCCAGGGCCACTTGACTGCTGCTGCGCGTTGCTCTGGATTCCGGGCTCGCGCCTTCGGCGCGCCCCGGAATGACTCGAGGCTACAGCCCGATCTCTTTCAGATACTTCTGCACGCCCGGATGAATCTGGTCGGGCCGCGGCGCCGCCATCTTGGTGTTTTGCGGCGTGGTTTCGCGGCCCTGAGCCAAACGCTTGACCAGGGCAGGGTGGCCCTGGTGCAGCGCCTTGGCGAGCCGGTAGGCGACATCGTCCGGCAGGTCGGTCCGCGCCAGGATGAAGCTCCAGGAGCCGACCGAATTCACCGGCTCCTTCTGGCCCTCGTAGGAGCCCGCCGGCACCGTGATCGGCTTCAGGAAATTGTGCTTGGCCGACACCTTCGCGGCCTCATCGGACGTGAGTCCGATGAAGCGTCCGCCGGACTTCATCACCGCGGTAAAGCCCGGCCAGCCGATGCCGCCGCCCCACAGCGCCGCGACCCGTCCGTCCGCCACCATCACCGGTCCGTCGCCGGCCTTTTCGAGATAGTGCGGCTGGAAATCCTTCTCGCGGTCGAGCCCGAGCCCGTCGGTGACATAGCGCCCGAGCAGCGTCAGGCCGGAGGCCTGCGTGCCCCAGGCGATCGGCTTGCCGACCAGGTCGCGCAGCGACTTCGCTGGGCTGTCGCCCTTCACCACGAACATGCCGGGGTTGGAGTAGATCGCCGAGATGATCTTGAGCTTGGTCGGTGCGCGGCCGATGCCGGCGAACGCCTCGTAGGCCGGCTCGCCCGCCACCAGCGCGATATCCATCTTGCCCGTTTCGAGCAGCACGATGTTCTCGGAGCTGCCCTTGGTGTTCTGGGTCTGGACGTTGAGCGTTCCGTCGGTCTCGTTGATGGTCGCGGCCGCGTTGTCGCCGAACAGCGGAAATCCGCCGCCGGGCGTCGCGGTCGCCATGCTCACGTTGGTCTTCTGTGCGTCTGCTGATGTCATCATGAGCGGCACTGTAAGCGCCGCGACAAATGCAAGTCGAGCGAATTTCATCATGAGCACTTCCCCCGGTGTTGTTCGAGCCAATGTAGCGATGACGGCAAATCTTGTCGCGCGCGATTCCATGTGTCCGTTTCGTTTTGGAGAAGCCGCCTATCACACTCGGTGTCATCGTCCGGCATAGCCGTCCAAAGGACGGCGTCGCTTCGCTCGCCTATGACCGGGCGATCCAGCGCTTGGCGCTGGATGCCCCGCCTGCGCGGGGCATGACAACCGGTTGTTAGCCAACGCTCCGCCGCCCGGGCTCTTGGGTCGGGCGGCCCAGGCGTTGCCCGTATCCCTGTTTTCCTTTCCCCTCGCATAAGGGAATGGAGCGCCGGGAGGCGCCAGGGAGCTGACGAGGCCCCCTCCGGCGGACGTTTGCCCCAGCGGGGGCCCGCCTGGCCGACCATTTGCGGTCAGCCGCGCATCCACGGCCGTTTCCCCCGTCACCAGGGTACGCACCGTTATCGGGATGCGCGCAGCCAATGACGCTGGCCGCTGCGCCTCCCGGCGCTCCACCGCGATGTCGTTGTCGGACACCGCACTTCGCTCCGTCATCCGGTGTCGCTATAGACGACGCCCTCGATGAGCGAGCTGCGGGGAAGATAAGGGCGGTTTGGAGGGCGGGGATAAGTATTTTTTATGGCGGGATGAGCGCGTATGGTGCCACGCGCTCTGCTCCATTCGGGCTGTCAGTTTCATGCCACTCGATCACTTCGTCTCGCAGGTTCATCTTCGGAATTTCGCTGCGTCTGACGGCATGCTTCGAGCGATCAAGAAATCGGACCTGAAGGCGTTTCCTGCGAAGGCGCAAGATGTCTGCCGCATCGAAGGTGGCAATAACAATCCCTTCTTAAAGGAAGAGCGGCTTGTCGAGGAATATCTGAAGGAAATCGAGCCGCGTTACAACGCGTCCATGCAGAAGATTCGCGATGACAAGATAGATCAGGCCGCTATACGTGCGATCGCAGGGTTCGTGGTGTACGTCATTGTTTGTTCCCCAACGGGCGGTCGTCTCCATTCCAAGCCGCTTGAACAGCGTCTCTTAATGGAAGCAAAAAAACTCGAAGCAGCGGGCGTGTTGGATAACGCCCCCGAGGCGCTCGACAACAAAAAGCTTTCGGAACTTGTCGAACAGGGCATTGTGAGATTTGACGTTGATCCCAAGTACCCTCAGGCAATCGGCATCGATGATTTTCACAGTCGCATTTCCGTGTTTGGGAACTCCCGATGGGAGATCCTTCTGAATGATCAGAAATCCGGAGCCTACTTCACTAGCGATTATCCGGTCGCGATAGAAACATTCGATACCAATACGCCGATAAATCGAATCGTCCCGCTCGCGCCTGATGTTGCTGTTCGGATCATTCCGAATAAATCACTCAAAGGTAGAAATTCCGACTTGACGTTTGCGGGTTTCACTACCGCTCGCAAAGAGCAGCGGCCCAGGAGTGTAATGGAATTTAATCGCAGGCTTGTTCAATGCGCGGAGGACATGGTGTTTTTTTCTCAACAGCAGGATTGGATAACCAATTCCGTTGCGAAAAACCGTTTCTTCCGTATCGAGCCCGTCACGTATCCGTTCGTGCAAGACGGCAAAAAGGGCCTATTGGTCTCACACCGGATTCAGAGGCGTGAACCGGGTAAAGGGTAGCCGGTCGTAGGGGCTAAGTGCTTCCTGCGCGCCTCACGCCTTCGCCAGCGCCTGCTCCAGGTCCGCAATAATATCGTCCTTGTCCTCGATCCCGATCGAGAGCCGCACCACATCCGGACCGGCGCCCGCCTGCACCTTCTGCGCATCCGAAAGCTGGCGGTGCGTCGTGGACGCCGGATGGATGATCAGCGAGCGGGTGTCGCCGATGTTGGCCAGATGCGAGAACAGCGTCACGTTCGAAACCAGCTTCACGCCGGCGTCGTAGCCGCCCTTCAAGCCGAAGGTGAACACTGCGCCCGCGCCCTTCGGCACGTATTTCTTGGCGAGGTTGTGGTAGCGGTCGCCGGGCAGGCCGGGATAGCTGACCCACGCCACCTTCGGATGGTTGGCAAGCCAAGCGGCCACGAGATTGGCGTTGTCGCAATGGCGTTGCATGCGCAGCGGCAGCGTCTCGATGCCGGTGAGGAACAGGAAGGCGTTGAACGGCGACAGCGCCGATCCGATGTCGCGCAGCGACAGCACGCGGCAGGCGATGGCGAAGGCGAAATTGCCGAAGGTCTCGTGCAGCACGATGCCGTTGTATTCCGGGCGCGGCTCCGAGAGCATCGGATAGCGGCCCTCGCGCGACCAGTTAAAGGTGCCGCCGTCGACGATCATGCCGCCGATCGAGTTGCCGTGGCCGCCGAGAAACTTGGTCAGCGAATGGATCACGATGTCGGCGCCGTAGTTGAACGGCTGGCACAGGTAGGGCGTGGCCAGCGTGTTGTCGACGAGCAGCGGCACGCCGGCGCGCCGCGCCACGGCGGACACCGCCTCGATGTCGGTGATGACGCCGCCCGGATTGGCGATCGACTCGATGAAGATCGCCTTGGTCTTCGGCGTCACGGCGCGCTCGAAGGACGGCAGGTCGTCCGGGTCCGCCCACACCACGTTCCAGCCGAAGTTCTTGAACGCGTGGTTGAATTGGTTGATCGAGCCGCCATAGAGTTTTCGCGAGGCGACGAATTCGTCGCCCGGCTGCATCAGGCAATGGAATGCCAGCACCTGCGCGGCGTGGCCGGAGGCAACCGCTAAGCCCGCGGTGCCGCCTTCGAGCGCGGCGACGCGCTCTTCGAGCACGGCGTTGGTCGGGTTGCCGATGCGGGTGTAGATGTTGCCGAACGCCTGCAGCCCGAACAGCGAGGCCGCGTGATCGACGTCGTCGAACACGAACGACGTGGTCTGGTAGATCGGCGTGGCGCGGGCGCCGGTGGTCGGGTCGGGCTGCGCGCCGGCATGAACCGCGAGCGTGGCGAAGCCGGGGGTGCGTTCGGTCATGGTCGATATCCTCGGCGTGCTGTCCTGTCGGGGCGGCCGGCGCCACTGAAATAAGCGCGGACCGGGCTCAATTATTGAACCCTTATCGAACCGCGGAGGGTCGTCAAGGCGGGCCGAGGCGGTTGCGTTAATTGGCGGTCGCGGAGGATGTCCTTCTCGCCAGAGGCGCTTTCGCAGTGTTTTGTTCGACCCAACCACGTCATGCCCGGCCTTGTGCCGGGCATCCACGCCCTCCTTGGTTGCCAAGGCGTGGATGGCCGGGACAAGCCCGGCCATGACGGAGATAAAGTGGATACCCGCAGCGGGAAGTCACGAAGAGATGGGCTTGGTATCCTTCTCGGCGCGGCTGGCCGCATCGGTGCCGCCGCCGGCCATTGTGGTGCGGTCCAGCGACATGCGCTGGAACGCGCCGCCGCCGGCGAGCTTGCCGCGCTTCGCGCTGATGGTGCGGGTGTTGACCCCCATCCAGGCGATCTCCGACGACAAGCGGCCGTATTCGATCTTCGGGCAGCGGTTCATCACCACCTTCACGCCGGCGGTTTCCGCGAGCGCCGCGGCCGCGTCGTCGCGCACACTGAGCTGCATCCAGATCACCGAGGGCTTCGGAGTGAGGACAAGCGCCTCCTCGACCACCGCGCGCGCGTATTGCGAGGCGCGGAACACGTCGACCATGTCGACCGGTTCGGGAATGTCGGAGAGCCTGGCGTAGAACGTCTGCCCGAGCAGATCCTTGCCGGCCTGGCCCGGATTGACCGGGATCATGCGGTAGCCGCGCTCCAGCAGATACTTGAACGCGAAATAGCTCGGCCGGTTCTCCTTGGGCGAGACGCCGACCATGGCGATCGACTTCACCGTGTTGAGAATGCCGCGGATGTACGGATCGGGATAGAAATCGTGGTTCATGCGCGCCGGCGCGCCAGCAATGCGAGCGGGCCGATGGCGACGATGCCGGTCGCGAGCGAAACTGCGCCGGTGGTTGCGATCTCGGAGAGGGCGGGTACGCCGCATTCCATGACGCTCATCGCGGTCAGGCCGGCGGTCAGCACCAGAGCCCATGCGGAGCCCAATGCAAGCGCGCGCCGGCCGTCTTGCCGTGTCGGTGCATTCTTTAGTGTGGCTGCGATCATCATCGGTCTTCCCAGGTTGGCGTGCGTTTTTCGATGAAGGCACAAATGCCTTCCTCGGCGTCCCGCAGCATCATGTTGTTCGTCATCACCTCGGACGCATAGCCGTAGGCTTGCGGCAGCGGCAGGTCGAGCTGGCGATAGAACGCTTCCTTGCCGAGCCCGATCACGTGCGAGGACTTTTCCGCGATGGTGCGGGCGAGCTTCAGCGCCTCCTCGCGCTCGGCGCCGGCCGGCACCACGCGGTTGACCAGTCCCATCCGGGCGGCGTCCTCCGCGGATGTCATCTCGCCGGTGAGCAGCATTTGCATGGCATGCTTGGGCGCGACGTTGCGCGACAGCGCCACCATCGGCGTCGAGCAGAACAGCCCGATGTCGACGCCCGGCGTGGAGAATTTTGCATTCTGCGAGGCGACGGCGAGATCGCAGGTCGCGACCAATTGGCAGCCGGCCGCGCTGGCAACGCCCTGGACTGCCGCGATCACCGGCTGAGGCAGGCCGGAGATCTGCTGCATCATCGCGCTGCAGGTCGCCATGATGTGCTTGAAATAGGCGCGCCCGCCGTCGGCATCCGTGCGCCGTCCGGACAGCTCCTTCAGGTCGTGGCCGGCGCAGAACGCCGTGCCATTGGCCGCCAGCACCACCGCCCGCACCGCCTTGTCCTCCGCGATGGACGAGAACGCCTGGCCAAGCGCGACCAGAACCGCTTCCGACAGGCTGTTGCGCGCCTCCGGGCGGTTCAACGTGAGCACCGCGATCGGGCCCACGTCTTCGCGCAGCAGGACCGGCGTCGCAGCTACGGTAGAATGCACGTTCATTGCACCGGACCAGGCGGTTCATGGCCCTTTGCGAGGGCGATTGCGCATTGTATCCGATCTATGCCGCCCGGCGAGCGCGGCAAGTGGGAAACGGAAGGCGAGGGGCTCCATGCCGGCACCGGCGATGACGGTCGAGGAGCTCCAGCGCTTTCTGGCGGCGGAGTTTCCGCAGTATTTCCACGCTCAGAGCGGCCTCACCATCGAGGAGGTCTGGCACGGCGGCGGCCGGGTTCGCCAGACCTATCAGCCGCAGTTCATCCGGCCCGGCGGGACGATTTCCGGCCCCACCATGATGGGACTGGCGGATTTCACGATGTACGTCGGGATTCTGGCGTCGATCGGGCCGGTGGCGCTCGCCGTCACCACCAACCTGAACATCAACTTCCTGCGTAAGCCGGCCCAGCGCGACCTGCTGGCCGAATGCCGGCTGCTCAAAGTCGGAAAGCGCCTGGCAGTCGGGGAGGTGATCCTGCGCTCAGATGGCATGGATGAGCCAGTCGCCCATGTCACCTCGACCTACTCGATCCCGCAGCGGGGTTGAGGTTGGCGAGAGGTATTTTTATACCTATTTCATAAAGTATTGATTTAATACAGCTAATTGGTTCACCAGAGCATTGACCGGATTCCGGCGCTCCTATAGAAGCCATCCATCCGGCGGCGTCGCTTTTTTGAGGTGATCGGCCGCCCCTCATTGGACCTGAAGCGTCATGTCAACTTATTCGGCCAAGCCCGCCGAAGTCGTAAAGAAATGGGTGATCGTGGATGCCACCGGCTTGGTCGTCGGACGGCTCGCCACCATCATTGCCATGCGGCTTCGCGGCAAGCACAAGCCCACCTTCACCCCGCACGTCGACGACGGCGACAACGTCATCGTCGTCAATGCCGCCAAGGTCGTTCTGACCGGCCGCAAGCGCGAGAAGAAGGTCTATCACCACCACACCGGCTTCATCGGCGGGATCAAGGAGCGCAGCGCGCGCTCGATCCTGGAGGGCAAGTTCCCGGAGCGTATCCTCGAGAAGGCCGTCGAGCGCATGATCCCGCGCGGCCCGCTCGGCCGGGTGCAACTCGGCAACCTGCGGGTCTATGCAGGCGCCGACCATCCGCACGCCGCCCAGCAGCCCGAGAAGCTCGATATCGCCGCCATGAACCGCAAGAACACGAGGGCCGCCTGATGGCCGAGACCACGATTCAATCGCTCGACCAACTGTCGTCGCTGAAGCCCGCGACGCCGGAGGCGCCGAAATACGTCCAGAAGCTCGACAAGCAGGGCCGCGCCTACGCCACGGGCAAGCGCAAGAATGCGGTCGCTCGCGTCTGGATCAAGCCGGGCGCTGGCAAGATCGTCGTCAACACCCGGCCGATCGAGGTGTTCTTCGCTCGCCCGGTGCTGCGCATGCTGATCCAGCAGCCGCTGGTCGCGTCCCAGCGCAACGGCCAGTATGACGTGATCTGCTCGGTTTCCGGCGGCGGGCTTTCGGGCCAGGCAGGAGCGGTCCGCCACGGCATCTCCAAGGCGCTGACCTACTTCGAGCCGGATCTGCGCGGCGTTCTCAAGCGCGGCGGCTTCCTCACCCGCGACTCGCGCGTGGTCGAGCGCAAAAAGTACGGCAAGGCCAAGGCCCGCCGGTCGTTCCAGTTCTCCAAGCGCTAACGCAGCGCTTCAGGCAAAAACGGATTCAAGTAAAAAGGGGCGCCACACGGCGCCCCTTTTCATTTTTAGGCATTTTTCGCGTCTTATTTGTCGGGTTCTTCGTCGAAAACCTGCGGGAACTCCGCAAGCCTTCCGAAAACTTCGTACGCAATTCTCCGTAGCTGCCTTCGGGGGGACCGTCGGCACGAACCGATGACGTTTTTGGACCCGTGCATCCGCGCGGCGGTCGAGGGATCGATGTTGGACGCGCCCACCTTGTTCGCTATCGCAACCTCCATAACGGGGGTGCTCGGGGTGTTCCTATTGCTGGTCTGGTTGCAGGAGCGCAGCATCCGGGCGCTCGCGTGGTGGGGGGCGGCCTATCTGATGGGCGGGTCTGCCGTGGCGCTCTGGAGCGTGCACGACAATGTCTCGCTGGTGCCGCCTGCAATGCCCAATGCGCTGCTGTTTGTGGCCTGCGGCATGCTCTGGAACGGGGCGCGGCTGTTTCACAGTCGCGTTGCCCTGCCGGGCGCGCTGTTTACCGGCGCCATTGCGTGGCTGGTGGCGATGCAGTTTCCAGCGTTCGCGCAATCGACCGAGGCGCGGATTGTGCTGTCCTCGTTGATCATCGCGACCTACACGTTTTTAACGGCGTTCGAACTGCGGCGCGAACGCCGCCGCACGCTGGCCAATCCGGGACTGACGATCGGCGTGCCCTTGCTGCATGGCGCCGTGTTCCTTTCGCCGATTGCTTTGATGCTGTTGCTGCCGCCGGAGGCATCGGCCGACGGCTGGTTCGCCTTGTTCGCGCTCGAGACGCTGCTCTATGTGGTCGGTACTGCGTTCATCGTGGTGATCATGGCCAAGGAGCGCGTGGCGCTGGCGCACAAGACCGCGGCCATGACCGATATGCTGACCGGGCTGTTCAATCGTCGCGCCTTCCTGGAGGCTGCCAACGAACTGATCGCGAGGCAGGCGAGGAAGCAGGGGCCGGTCAGCGTGCTGGCGTTCGACCTCGATCATTTCAAGTCGATCAACGATCGCTTCGGCCATGCCGGCGGCGACGACGCGTTGCGACTGTTTGCTGCGACAATCAACGCCGCGATGCGCTCGACCGATGTCATCGGCAGGATCGGCGGCGAGGAGTTCGCCGCCATTTTCCCGGGCTCGCAGGCCGAGGCCTGTACCGTGGCCGAGCGCGTGCGGGCGGCTTTCGAAATTGCGGGTGTGGAGATTTCGCCGTGCCAAGTCGGCGCCACAGTGAGCATCGGCATCGCGACCGCAACTGCACCGATCGCGTTTGACGCACTGTTGGCTCGTGCGGACGCCGCGCTCTACCGGGCCAAAGCGAACGGGCGAAACCGGGTCGAGGGATCGGTCGAATCCGGCTCGGCGGAGCCTCCGGTGCGTGCGCCTGCAATGCGGAAAACGGTTCTCGCAGTGCGATAGCGCATTGGAATCAGACACGATTTCAGGCGCAAACCGGTCCTTTACCTGGCTCTGCTAGCGTTCCGGTCATGTCGCACCTCCCGTCGCAAACCGATGTCATCGCGCTTGAGGCCTCCGCCGGGCTCGCGCTGGCGTGCGCCTATTCCGGATCGGACGAATACGAGGCCGAGGTGATCCAGGCACGGCGCAACGCCGGCGCCTACGGATCGAAGTGGTCTCGCGAGATCGTCTGGGCCTGTGCGGGCGTCGCGGCCCTGACGCTGTTTATCTTCGCAATTTGACCATCGGCTAGCGCATCGTCTGCGGCAGCCACAGCGCGATCTGCGGAAACACCATCACCAGCACCGTGGTGAGCACGATCGACATCATCAGGATGCTGGTGCCCTTGTAGACTTTCATCAGTTCGACCCCCGCGGTCGCGCTGACAATGAAGGCGAGCAGCCCCACTGGGGGAAAGACCAGCCCCATCGCCACCATCAGCATCGACAGCACGCCGAACCAGATCGGGTCGAAGCCCAATGACGTGATCAGCGGGAACGTGAGCTGCAGCGTCAGCAGCAGCAGCGGGATCTCGTCCATGAACATGCTGATGACGAAATACACCACCACGATCCCGATGATGACGATCCAACGATTGAGGTTCATGTCGGTGACGATGGTCACCACCGTCTGCGGGATCCGGCTCAGCGTCATGTAGTAGCCGAAGATGGTCGCGCCGATCAGGATGAGAAAGATCATCGCCGAGGTGCGGATGGTCGATCTCAGCGCGTCGACGGTCCCGGCGGCGGTGAGCCGTCCGAAGGCCGCGCCGATGATCGCGGCGAACAGCGCGCCGAGCGCGCCGACTTCGGTCGGCGTCGCGACGCCGGTGTAGAGCAGCGCCAGCACGATCAGGATCAACAGCAGGCTCGGCCAGACCCGCCAAAGGCTCGCCCAGCGCTCGGCCGACGGCGTCCGAAACGTCGCCGGCGCGTGCTGGGGCGCGATCACGACCCAGAGGTAGATCATCGCGCACAGGAAGACGCCGACCAGGATTCCGGGCAGCACGCCCGCGATCAGGAGCTTGCCGATGGAGGTCTGGGTGGCGATGCCGTAGATCACCATGGCGATGCTCGGCGGGATCAGGATGTCGAGCGTGGCGCCGACGCCGATCGCACCCGCCCCCAGTTCTTCGGAATAGCCGTGCCGGCGCATCTCCGGCATGGCGATCCTCGACATCACCGATGCCGCCGCAGTGCTGGCGCCCGACATCGCGCCGAAAATGCCGCAAGCGAATACGGTCGCGATCGCGAGCCCGCCCTTGATGTGCGACAGCCACGCCGAGGCCGCAGCATAGAGGTCGCGCGCCAGCCCGCTGGAGGCGGACAGATACGCCATCAGAATGAACATCGGGATCGTGGTGAGGCTGTAATCGGCAACCGTGCTGTAGGGCACGACGCTGAGGATGCCCATGAGCTTGCTCAAGTCGCCGGTGACCAAATAAATCCCCAGCATGCCGGAGCCGGCGAGCGCGACCGCGATCGGGGTGCCGCCGAGCAGCATCAGCAGGAGCACGATCGGCGGAAGCGCGGCGGCCATGGTTCAGGTCGCCGCCGGCGCGTCTTGCGCGAACAGCAGCGCGTTGCCTCTGCGCACGCGCGGCAGGTCGATCAGCATGAGCACGGTCAGCGCCAGAAAGCCAAGCGGGACGAAGGCGTAGGCCGGTCCGGTCAACACGGGAAGGGCGCTCATGGAGGTGGTGTCGGACAGCGCGAGCCACGCCTGCTGAGCGGTCGCCGCCACCAGGATAAGACAATAGCCAAGTGAAAGAGCGTGCGCGAAGTGATCGGCCAGGATTTTCCAGCGCGGCGGTAGCCGGTCGACCAGGAAGGTCACCCGGATGAACACGCCGCCACGATAAGCATAGGAAAGGCCAAGGAAGATCGCCGCCACGATCAGGTATTTCTCGGTGATCTCATAGGCGCCGAGGATCGGGCTGTTGAGCAGATAGCGCGACAGCGCGTCGGCGCTGGTGAGCAGCATCATAGCCGCGGTCGCTGCAACGGCCGAACAAACGAGAACGAACTCGCAGAGTGAAAGGAGCTTACGGAGAAAATTCAGGGCCATTCAACCACCGGGTCATTCCGGGGCGCTGCGAAGCAGCGAGCCCGGAATCCAGAAAGGTGCGTGCGTCTGGATTCCGGGCCCGCGCTGCGCGCGTCCCGGAATGACACCAAACGGCTATTTCAGCATCTGCAGCGTGTCGTTGAGAATGGCGCGGGCGTCCTTGAGGCCTTTGCCTTCCATCTTCTTGACCCATTCCTCCCACAACGGCTCGCCTGCGATCTTCTGCCAGCGCGCGGTCTCGGCCGCCGGCAGATCGTAACGCTCCATCGCGTGTTTGCCTGCCTTGATCTTGGCGAGCGCGTCGGTCTCGGCGGTGTCGAAGAAGTTCTTGCCCCAGAACTTCGCACCCTGAAGGCCGCTGACGCTCATGATCTGGCTGCGCACGTCCTGCGGCAGGCTGTTCCACTTGGTCTTGTTGGCGCAGAGCGAGAAGTACGCCGTGAACAGCGGCGCCATGGTGTAGTTCTTCGCCACCTCATAGAGGCGGAAGCCCTGGATCGCTTCCCACGGCGCACCCATACCGTCGACCACACCCTTGTCGAGCGCCTGGTACATGTCGGGCATCGGGATCGGCGTCGGGACCATGCCCAGCGCCTTGCCCATCTCGGTCGGTGGGCCGCCGGGCAGCCGGATCTTCATGCCCTTGGCATCTTCCAGCGTCTTCACCTGCCGCTTGGTGGTCAGCAGGAAATAGGGCGAGGTCGTGTAGAGCAGCAGCGGCTGGACGTCGGAGAACTCCCGCTGGATCGCCGGATACTTCTCGTACAGCTTCCACAGCACCTCGCTGGACTGCTCGGCCGATTTCACCGGCAGGAACGGCAGCGTGATGACATCCGCGAGCGGCGTCATGTCGGCCCAATAGCCGTGGAAGCACCAGCCGATGTCGGCGACGCCCGCGCGCACCTGCCGCCACATGTCGGGGCCGCGCACCAAAGTCTGCGAGGGAAACACCTCGATCTTCACACGGCCCTTGGTCGCGTCTTCGACCTGCTTCACCCACGGGCGAAGCGCGTTGCTCGGTCCCCACGCCTGCGGCGAGTTCTGGTCGGCGAGGGTGAGCTTGATTTCCTGCGCCTGAGCGGAAACCGTCAGTGCGAGCGCGGCGGCGAATGCGCCGATTGAAAGCTTGCGGATCACGTTGTCCTCCCCTGGTGCGCGTTTTTGAGCGACCGCGCATGAGCCTCATTGCACCAATTGTGCGGCTCCGTCTGACGCGACACAAGAGGCTCACGCCGACGCATATCGGCGCGCAGGCGGGCTAGCTTCCCCAAAGCCCCCAGTAATTCCGCGATGTTTCGGCCGGCCAGACCTTCGGCCGTTGCGGCATGTCTTCGTGCCAGGGGCGGGGCTCGAAATAGCCGAGCGCCTCGTCCTTCATCTGGTCCATCTCGGTATAGACCTCGATCCGCAGGCCATCCCAGTTCTTGTGGTAGCAGGCGATGTTGTGTCCGATGTTGTGGCGGCTCGGACCCCAGTCGAGCTTGAGATCGTTGCTCGCCAGCACGTCGCAGGCGCGCTGCAGCTCCGAGAAATCCTTCATCTCGAATGCGATGTGCGCAAACCCGGGCTTCTGGCCTTCGAACACATTGACGGTGTGGTGATCCGGTCCGCAGCGCATGAACACGCTGACCGTGGTCCGCCAATCCGAAATCCGGAATCCCAGCAGCCCGGTATAGAACTCGGCGCCGGCGCGTGCGTCTTCCACGAAACGCGCGACGTGGCCGAGCTTGATCGGCATGATGCCGGAGACCTGCTTTTCGGCCTTGGCAAACGTGTAATCGGAAAAGATTTCCAGCGGCGTGCCGTAGACGTCTCTGAACACGATCGCCTTGGCGATGCCTGGCGTTACGTCGCTGCGGACCTCGAAGGCAATGTTGCGGCTTGTCAGCTCGCGGCCGACGTCCGACAGATCGGCCCCCGGTGCGATCTGCAGGGCGATTGCGGACAGGTCGGCGGTGTCGCCGCGCTCCAGCACCAGGGTTTCGACGCCGAGCTTGGTGGCGAGCACCGCGCGGTCGCGGGTCCGGTCGATCACCGACAGGCCGATGATGGCCTGATAATAGTCGAGCTGTCGTTGCAGGTCGGGGGTCGTCAGCGTGACGTGGCCCAGTCTCTTGACGCCGATCATTCCAGCCGTCCTCCCGGCCCCAAAGTTACCGGATGGGATCGGCTGGAGCCAAACGAAAAGGGCGCTCCGAAGAGCGCCCTGGACGTTCGTTCCGCCTCGGCATCCTGGCGCCTTTGAAGCTACTGAAGCACGCCGCAGGCGATCCGGCCGCCGGCGTCTCCGGTCGGATCGGTTTTGTAGTCGTCCTTGCCGGCGTGGATGATGACCGCCGAACCATCGGCATCGAAGACCGAGTTGGGCTTGCCTTTTTCAAGCGTGATCGCGGCGTTCACCACCTCGATCGTCAGCTCGCCGCTGGAAGGGATGTGCAGATTGGGCATATCGCCCGCATGGTGCCCGTCCGCGGCCATCATGCCGTGCTTCTTGTTCCCCGGATTGAAATGCCCGCCTGCCGAAGTGAACGGCGCCTCGCACTTGCCCACCGCGTGCACGTGGAAGGCACGCTCGCCGGGCGGGAGTCCTTTGACGGAGACCTTGAGCAGAACGCCGGACGGCGTCTGCGTCGCTTCGATGGTGCCGACGTCCTTGCCGTCCGCACTTTTCAGCGCGGCCTTTGCAGATTGTGCGGCAGCAGGCAGCGACGCAAATGCGAGAAGCGCGGTCGCAACCGCGACAGTTCCGAATTGGGCTACATATTTCATGATCGTGGTCCCTCGGGTAAAAATCCATTGCGGATGACAGGGTGGCATTCCCAGATCAACAACTACCGATCCTGGCAGTTCCGGTTCCCGGCATCCAATGAAAAAGGGCGCTCCGAGGAGCGCCCTTTGAAGTTCCACCGCTTTCGCAGTGAGTACGATCGGCCTTACGCCGAGTAGTACATGTCGAATTCGACTGGATGCGGGGTGTGCTCGAAGCGGATCACCTCGGTCATCTTCAGCTCGATGTAGCTGTCGATGAAGTCGTCGTCGAACACGCCGCCGACCTTGAGGAACTCGCGATCCTTGTCGAGGTTCTGGAGCGCCTCGCGCAGCGAGCCGCACACCGTCGGGATCTTCTTCAGCTCCTTCGGCGGCAGGTCGTAGAGATCCTTGTCCATGGGCTCGCCGGGATTGAGCTTGTTCTTGATGCCGTCGAGACCGGCCATCAGCATCGCGGCGAAGCCGAGATACGGGTTGCACAGCGGATCGGGGAAGCGGACCTCGACGCGCTTGGCCTTCGGGTTGGTGGTGTAGGGGATGCGGCATGACGCCGAGCGATTGCGCGCCGAGTAGGCGAGCAGAACGGGGGCCTCATAGCCGGGGACCAGACGCTTGTAGGAGTTGGTCGTCGGGTTGGTGAAGGCGTTGATTGCCTTGGCGTGCTTGATGATGCCGGCAATGTACGACAGGCACATGTCCGAAAGATCGGCATACTTGTTGCCGGCGAACATCGGCTTGCCGGCCTTCCAGATCGACTGATGGCAGTGCATGCCCGAGCCGTTGTCGCCGTAGATCGGCTTCGGCATGAACGTTGCGGACTTGCCGTAGATCTGCGCGACCTGCTGGATGCAGTATTTGTAGATCTGCATCTGGTCGGCCATCTGCGTTAGCGGCGCGAACTTCAGGCCGAGCTCGTGCTGGGCGGACGCCACCTCGTGGTGATGCTTCTCGACCTTGCAGCCCATCCGCGCCATCGCGGAGAGCATCTCCGAGCGCATGTCCTGGATCGAGTCCTGCGGCGGGACCGGGAAGTAGCCCTTTTTGGTGCCGACGCGGTGACCGAGGTTGCCGCCTTCGTAGACCGTGTCGGAGTTGCTCGGGAATTCGATCGAGTCGAGCTTGTAGCCGACGTTATACGGCGTCGCCGAATAACGGACGTCGTCGAACACGAAGAATTCGGCTTCCGGGCCGAAAGAGATGGTGTCGCCGTAGCCCATGGACTTCACCATGGCCTCGGCCTTCTTGGCGATGCCGCGCGGATCGCGGTTGTAGGGCTCGCCGGTGGTCGGCTCGAGCACGTCGCAGACCAGGACCATCGTGGTCTCGGCGAAGAACGGATCGATCGTGGCGCTCGCCGGGTCCGGCATCAGCTGCATATCGGACTCGTTGATCGCCTTCCAGCCGGCGATCGACGAGCCGTCGAATGCTTGACCTTCGGCGAACGTGTCCTCTTCGATCATGCCGACATCGAAAGTGACGTGCTGCCACTTGCCGCGCGGATCGGTGAAGCGGAAATCGACGAATTTCACGTCGTTGTCTTTGATCATCTTGAGGACGTTTTTGGCCGTCGTCATGGAATGAATTCCCTCTTGGTACTAACGGGTCATGGATTTAAAGCGCATGGACCGACGATCGGTCAGATGGCGTCCACACCGGATTCCCCCGTTCTGATCCGGATCGCTTCTTCAATGTTCGAGACAAAGATTTTTCCGTCGCCGATGCGGCCCGTCTGCGCTGCGCGCCGGATCGCCTCGATGGCTTTTTCGACCATCTCGTCACCGAGCACAATCTCGATCTTCACCTTGGGGAGAAAATCGACGACGTATTCGGCGCCGCGATAGAGTTCGGTGTGACCCTTCTGGCGGCCAAAACCCTTGGCCTCGGTCACCGTGATCCCTTGAAGTCCAACCTCCTGCAGAGCCTCCTTCACCTCGTCGAGCTTGAACGGCTTTATGATTGCCTCGATCTTCTTCATCGCGTCCCATCTCCCGGGCCTGCCGGAACGTCCGGGGCGCCGCGCTTTCGATAGCAGGGTTCGTGCCAAGGCTAGAAAATGCGAAAATAAGGGCGTTCTGGCAGCATTGGCGCACCTCCGGAACGGTCGATCCAAGCAGGCGGCAAAGCCGTGCCTTCGTTTTAAGCAAACTGCCTAAGTCGCGGTCAATGCCGTTCTGATGCGGCTTTCTGGTATTGTCCGCGCGTCATGATCGAACTTCTGACGCCCGCCGAGATGGCGCAGGCCGACCGCTTCACCATCGAAAGCGGTGTTCCCGGTATCGAGCTGATGGAAAACGCCGGCCGCGCCGTGGCCGA
Source organism: Rhodoplanes serenus (assembly GCA_945897515.1). Classification (GTDB taxonomy): domain Bacteria; phylum Pseudomonadota; class Alphaproteobacteria; order Rhizobiales; family Xanthobacteraceae; genus Z2-YC6860. The sequence goes on from CAMDFO010000006.1 coordinate 49,333, forward strand.
CGTCGTGGCGCAGATGTGCCAGCGCAATGCACCGCCGATCGCCGTGGTCGCGGGTCCCGGCAACAACGGCGGCGACGGATTCGTCGCGGCCCGGGTGCTGGCCGGTCGCGGCTTCCGGGTCGGGGTGCTGCTGCTGGGCGAGCGCGAACGGCTCAAGGGGGACGCGGCCGAGGCGGCGCGCCGCTGGACCGGTCCGACCAATCCGGCCGCTCCGGAGGCCCTGGCGGGGGCAGGGATCATCGTCGACGCGCTGTTCGGCGCCGGACTTGATCGTCCGGTTGAGGGACGCGCACGCGACATGATCCATGCCATGAACCTTGCCATGAACCAGGGCGTGCCGGTGGTTGCCGTCGATCTCCCAAGCGGCATCAATGGAGCGAGCGGCGCGGTGATGGGAGCGGCCGTGAAAGCGGCCGCGACCGTGACCTTCTTCCGGCGCAAGCCCGGCCATGTCCTGCTGCCGGGCCGGACGCATTGCGGGTCGGTGACGGTCGCCGATATCGGTATTCCGTCCTCGGTGTTGCAGCGGATTCAGCCGCGCCTCGCTCTGAACGTCCCGGCGCTCTGGGCTGGACAGTTCCGGATACCGGCCGTGGACGCACACAAATACGCCCGCGGTCATGCGGTGGTGGTCTCCGGCGGCCTGGCCTCGACCGGAGCCGCCCGGCTTGGCGCCCGAGGCGCACTGCGCAGCGGCGCCGGTGTCGTGAACATCGCCAGCCCACACGACGCGCTCGCGGTCAACGCCGCCGGAAGCCTCTCGGTCATGGTGCGGCAGGCCGACGATGCCGCCGCGCTGTCCGCGCTCCTGGCGGACCGGCGCATCAATGCCGTGCTGCTGGGGCCGGGTGGCGGGATCGGGCCGGGAATGCGCGAGATGGTGCTGACGGCGCTCTCAGGCGAGCGGGCCGTGGTGCTCGACGCCGACGCCATCACCAGCTTTTCCGACCAACCCGAGGTTCTATTTTCTGCAATTAAAGCAAGGCCGATAGGCGGGACTATTCTCACCCCACACGAGGGCGAATTCGGCCGCCTGTTCAAGGCTGTTTCCGGGCCTGCGGGGGCGCCAAAATACGAGCGGGTCCAGGCGGCGGCTGTCGAATCCGGCGCCGTCGTTGTGCTGAAGGGGCCTGACACGGTGGCTTCGACGCATGACGGTCGTGTTTCGATCGCCGAAAACGCTCCGCCATGGCTTGCCACCGCCGGTTCCGGCGATGTGCTGGCCGGTTTTGCAACCGGCCTGCTTGCCCAGGGCATGCCCGCGTTCGAGGCGGCAAGCGCTGCCGTATGGCTGCATGGCGAGGCCGGCGGCGAGGCCGGTCCAGGCTTGATCGCCGAGGATTTGCCGGAGGCGCTACGCGCGGTTTACCGGCGGCTGTTCGTCGATCTTGGCGTTTGGCCCTAACCCAGCCAATCGGTCCTTCTTGCAGCCCCACATCTGGCCTATGATTTATTGTTGGTGCCTTGGAGCACCCAGATGCTATAAGCCGCGCCGCTCAGCCGAAAATGCGGTGCTGCGCGAAGCCCGCGGGCGGGCGTGGCGGAATTGGTAGACGCGCCGGATTTAGGTTCCGGTGACGCAAGTCTTGGGGGTTCGAGTCCCTCCGCCCGCACCACGCCGGGGCGCACCGCTCCCGACAATATGAATCCGCCGCGCGTCGCGGCCACGAAAGATAAAGAGCTTTGTGATGCAAGTGACCGAGACTGTAAGCGAAGGCCTCAAGCGCGAATTCCAGGTCGTGGTGCCTGCGGCCGATCTCGCGGCGAAAGCCGACGAACGGATCGACGCGCTCAAGGGACAGGTCCGCCTCAACGGATTTCGTCCCGGCAAGGTGCCGGTGGGGCATCTCAAGCGCCTGTATGGACGCTCCGCCATGGCGGAAGCGATCGAGGGCATGGTCCGCGAGGCCAACGCAAAGATCGTCACCGACGGCGGCTTCAAGCTGGTCCGCGAACCCCAAGTGACGCTGCCCTCCGAACAGAGTGCTGTCGAAAGCATGTTCGAGGGCAAGGCCGACCTGACCTATACCGTCGCAATCGAAATCATGCCGGCGATCGAGCTGGCCGATTTCAAGGGCATCCAGCTCGAACGGCTCAATGCGCAGGTCACCGACGCCGAAGCCGACGAAGCCCTGAACAAGCTTGCCCAAGAGAACCGGGCGTTCGGCGCCAAAGGCGAGGGCGCCAAGGCCGAGAACGGCGACCGCGTCATGATGGACTTCAGCGGCAAGATCGACGGCACGCCGTTCGAAGGCGGCACCGGCGGCGACGTCGCCGTGATGATCGGATCGAACACGTTTATCCCCGGCTTCGAGGAGCAGCTCATCGGGATCGCGTCCGGCGAGACCCGGACCGTGAAGGTGACGTTCCCGACGGCGTATCCGGCCGAGAACCTGGCCGGAAAGGAAGCCGAATTCGAGGTCGTCGCCAAGGCGGTGGAAGCGCCGAGCGAGGTCAAACTCGACGAGGACTTCGCCAAATCGCTCGGGCTCGAGTCGCTCGCCAAGCTGAAGGACATCATCAAGGAGCGCCTGCAGCGCGATCACGCCGGCATGTCGCGCCAGAAGCTCAAGCGCAAGCTGCTCGACGAACTCGACACACGCCATAAGTTCACGCCGCCGCCGTCGCTGGTCGAGGACGAGTTCAACAACGTCTGGAAGGCGATCGTCGGCGACCTGGAGCAGCAGAAGCGCACCTTCGAGGACGAAGGCACCACCGAGGAAAAAGCCAAGGAAGAGTATCGCGGCATTGCCGAACGGCGAGTGCGGCTCGGCCTGGTCATCGCCGAGATCGGCGAGCGCAACAAGATCCAGGTCACCGAGGACGAGCTCAAGCGGGCACTGATGGAACGCGCACGCCAGTTCCCCGGTAAGGAACAGGAAGTCTGGGACCACTTTGCCAAAAACCCGGACGCTCTTGCCGCCATCCGCGCACCGATCTTCGAGGACAAGGTGATCGACTACATCGTCGAACTCGCCAAGGTCAGCGAAAAGACCGTGTCGCGCGAGGATCTCTACAAGGAAGACGAAGCCTGACCCTGCGACACCTGCCGGGGCGGAGAGGGCCTTGCGAGGCGTTGCGACGGCATTACTTGGTGCTCGGGGGCATGGCGGACCGGGCCGCTAGGCTTTGATCCACGCCATCTCTCCGCCAGGGCCGTGCCGTCGCCGCCGCATTCGCGCGTGTTGGTATTTTCCCGGGCCATCGTATCACCGGCGTGCGGACCTATATATTCAACTGGGCAGTCGGCGATTCGGCCAGAAGCCGCGCCGCAGGAGGCGAAATGAAAGACCCCGTTCAAACCTACATGAACCTCGTCCCGATGGTGGTCGAGCAGACCAACCGGGGCGAGCGCGCCTACGATATTTTTTCGCGCCTGCTGAAGGAACGCATCATCTTCATCACCGGCGGCATCGAAGATCAAATGGCAACCTTGGTGGTTGCGCAGATGCTGTTCCTGGAGGCCGAGAATCCCAAGAAGGAAATCTCGATGTACATCAATTCGCCCGGCGGATTGGTGACTGCGGGAATGGCGATCTACGACACGATGCAGTTCATCCGGCCGCCGGTCTCGACGCTGTGCTGCGGCCAGGCCGCGTCCATGGGTTCGCTGCTGCTGGCGGCGGGCGCCAAGGACCTGCGGTTTGCGCTGCCCAACGCGCGGGTGATGATTCACCAGCCGTCCGGCGGGTTCCAGGGCCAAGCCACCGATATCATGCTGCACGCCCAGGAAATCCTGAACCTGAAGAAGCGACTGAACGAGATCTACGTCAAACACACCGGCCAGGCGCTCAAGAAGATCGAGGACGCCCTGGAGCGCGACACGTTCCTCACGGCTTCAGCTGCCAAGGACTTCGGTCTGATCGACAAGGTGCTGGAGAAGCGGGCAGAGGATCCCAACGCCAAGCCGGCATGACGGCGACCCAGTGGTATAATGGCCCTGAAAAAGCCATTGGAACCGGCTGCGTTATCGTTAATGAAATCTTGATTATTCCTCGGCTAGCGTGCTTCGCTAGTATCTGGAGGATAGTTTGTAAGCGTTGGTAAGTTCTGTGACACGGGCGCTACGGATTTTTAGCGCCGATGGCGTTATGAAGGTCAGCTCCAAGCGCCTGGGGCGACGGAGACAGGAATGAGCAAGGTCGGCGGCAGCGATTCCAAGAACACGCTTTACTGCTCGTTCTGCGGCAAGAGTCAGCACGAGGTGCGCAAGCTCATTGCCGGGCCCACCGTGTTCATCTGCGACGAGTGCGTCGAGCTGTGCATGGACATCATCCGCGAGGAGAACAAATCCTCGCTGGTCAAGTCGCGCGACGGCATCCCGACGCCGAAGGAAATCCGCAAGGTCCTCGACGACTACGTCATCGGCCAGGATCACGCCAAGAAGGTGCTCTCGGTCGCCGTCCACAATCACTACAAGCGGCTCAACCATCAGGCCAAGCACAACGACGTCGAGCTGGCAAAGTCGAACATCCTGCTGATCGGGCCGACCGGCTCGGGCAAGACGCTGCTGGCGCAGACGCTGGCGCGCATTCTCGATGTGCCGTTCACGATGGCCGACGCCACCACGCTCACCGAAGCCGGCTATGTCGGTGAGGATGTCGAGAACATCATCCTCAAGCTGCTGCAGTCCGCCGACTACAACGTCGAGCGCGCGCAGCGCGGGATCGTCTACATCGACGAGATCGACAAGATTTCGCGCAAGTCCGACAACCCGTCGATCACCCGCGACGTGTCGGGCGAGGGCGTCCAGCAGGCGCTGCTCAAGATCATGGAAGGCACCGTGGCTTCGGTTCCGCCGCAGGGCGGCCGCAAGCATCCGCAGCAGGAGTTCCTGCAGGTCGACACCACCAACATCCTGTTCGTGTGCGGCGGCGCGTTCTCGGGCCTGGACAAGATCATCTCCGCACGCGGCCGCGCGACTTCTATCGGCTTCGGCGCCACGGTTCGTGCGCCGGAAGACCGCAAGACCGGCGAAATTTTCCGCGAGGTCGAGCCGGAGGACCTGCTCAAGTACGGCCTGATCCCCGAGTTCGTCGGCCGCCTGCCGGTGGTGGCGACCCTTGAGGACCTAGATGAGGCTTCGCTCAAGAAGATCCTGGTCGAGCCGAAGAACGCGCTGGTGAAACAATACCAGCGGTTGTTCGAAATGGAGTCGATCGACCTGACGCTGGCCGAGGAGGCGCTGGGCGCGATCTCTCGCAAGGCCATCGAGCGCAAGACCGGCGCGCGCGGCCTGCGGTCGATCATGGAGCAGATCCTGCTCGACACCATGTTCGACCTGCCGAGCCTCGAGGGCGTCGAAGAGGTCGTCATTTCCAGGGAAGTGGTCGAAGGCACCGCCCGGCCGCTCTATATTTACGCGGACCGGGCCGGCGACGCCGGCGCAACCGCCTCCTGAGATCGCGTCGTTCGAGACGGTCCTCGGTTCCCTGACGGACAGCAATCCTGCGATTCGCCCGACGGCGGGTCGGATGGTACATTTGCTTGAATCTACAGGCTTACTTGACACCTCGCCCCCCGGTATCCACCTAATGGCGGGCGAAGGAATGTGCGTTGGTAGATTCGCCTGACTGACTTTCCGGGCAGGGTTTTCCGACCCACCATCAAGAGGCCCCGCGGCGGTTTCCTAAGTTCTTCAAGCGTCGCGCTCCCCTTGTCCGGCCACCGGCACTCCATCGAGGTTGCGCATCTCGCGGACCACGGAGGAGGGGCACAACAACAAGGAATACGGGAATGACGCTTGCAAAACCTCGCCCGCCGCTGACCCCCGGTGAAGTCCGGGCCTATCCGGTTCTGCCGCTGCGCGACATCGTGGTGTTTCCACATATGATCGTGCCGCTGTTCGTCGGCCGCGAGAAGTCCATCAAGGCGCTCGAAGAGGTGATGCGTTCGGATACGTTCATCCTGCTCGCCACGCAGAAGAACGCCTCCGACGACGATCCCGCGACCAACTCCATTTACGAAATCGGTACGCTCGCGAGCGTGCTGCAGCTGCTCAAGCTGCCCGACGGCACCGTCAAGGTTCTGGTCGAGGGCGCGCAGCGCGGCAAGGTGCTCAAGTACACCGACCGCAGCGACTATTACGAAGCCGACGCCGTCGTGCTCGAAGACGTCATGGGCGAGAAGGTCGAGGTCGAGGCGCTGGCGCGCTCGGTCATCACCGAGTTCGAGAGCTATGTGAAGCTCAACAAGAAGGTGTCGCCCGAGGTCGTCGGCGTGGTCCAGCAGATCGAGGACTATGCCAAGCTCGCCGACACCGTCGCGTCGCATCTCGCGGTCAAGATTTCCGACAAGCAGGCGATCCTGGAGAACATGACGGTCGCCGAGCGCCTGGAGAAGGTGCTCGGGCTGATGGAAAGCGAAATCTCGGTCCTGCAGGTCGAGAAGCGCATCCGCACGCGCGTCAAGCGCCAGATGGAGAAGACCCAGCGCGAGTACTACCTCAACGAACAGATGAAGGCGATCCAGAAGGAGCTCGGCGACGAGGAAGGCAAGGATGAACTTGCCGAGATCGAGGACAAGATCAAGAAGACCAAGCTCTCGAAGGAAGCCCGCGACAAGGCCACCCATGAGCTGAAGAAGCTGCGGCAGATGTCTCCGATGTCCGCCGAGGCCACGGTCGTGCGCAACTACCTCGACTGGTTGCTGTCGATCCCGTGGAACAAGAAGTCCAAGGTCAAGAAGGACCTGGTGGCGGCGCAGGCGGTCCTCGACAACGATCATTTCGGCCTGGAGAAGGTCAAGGAGCGTATCGTCGAATATCTCGCCGTGCAGCAGCGCGCCAACAAGCTGACCGGGCCGATCCTGTGCCTGGTCGGACCTCCCGGCGTCGGCAAGACCTCGCTCGGCAAGTCGATCGCCAAGGCGACCGGCCGTGACTTCGTGCGCGTGTCGCTCGGCGGCGTGCGCGACGAGGCCGAGATCAGGGGCCACCGGCGCACCTACATCGGCTCGATGCCCGGCAAGGTCATCCAGTCGATGAAGAAGGCGAAGTCTTCGAACCCGCTGTTCCTGCTGGACGAGATCGACAAGATGGGCGCGGATTTCCGCGGCGATCCGTCGTCGGCCTTGCTCGAAGTGCTCGATCCGGAGCAGAACCACACGTTCGCCGATCACTATCTGGAGGTCGATTACGACCTCTCGAACGTGATGTTCATCACCACGGCGAACACCTTGAACATCCCTGCGCCCTTGATGGACCGCATGGAGATCATCCGCATCGCCGGCTACACCGAGGATGAGAAGGTCGAGATCGCGCGCAAGCACCTGATCCCGAACGCGATCACCAAGCACGGCCTCAACTCCAAGGAATGGTCGATCGACGACGAGGCGCTGCTCACGCTCATTCGCCGCTACACGCGGGAAGCCGGCGTGCGCAACCTCGAGCGCGAGCTTTCGACGCTGGTCCGCAAGGCGGTGAAGGAGCTCACCATCACCAAGAAGAAGACGGTGGTGGTCGACGCCAAGACGCTCGAGGGGTTCCTCGGCGTGCCGAAGTATCGCTACGGCGAGGTCGAGGCCGACGATCTGGTCGGCGTCGTCACCGGCCTGGCGTGGACCGACGTGGGCGGCGAGCTGCTGACCATCGAAGGCGTCATGATGCCCGGCAAGGGCAAGATGACCGTCACGGGCAATCTCCGCGACGTGATGAAGGAGTCGATCTCGGCGGCGGCGTCCTACGTCCGCTCCCGGGCGATCGCCTTCGGCATCGAGCCGCCGATGTTCGACACGCGCGACATCCACGTGCACGTGCCGGAGGGGGCGACCCCGAAGGACGGCCCGTCGGCCGGCGTCGCCATGGTCACGGCCATCGTTTCGGTGATGACCGGCATCGCGGTGCGCAAGGATGTCGCCATGACCGGCGAGATCACACTGCGCGGCCGGATCCTGCCGATCGGCGGCCTCAAGGAGAAGCTGCTGGCGGCTCACCGGGGCGGCATCAAGACGGTGATGATCCCCGAGGAGAACGCCAAGGATCTCACGGAGATCGGCGACAGCATCAAGGGCGGGTTGGAGATTATCCCGGTCTCGCGCATGGACGAGGTGCTCAAGTATGCGCTGGTGCGGATGCCCGAGGCCATCCAATGGGACGAGACGGCTCAGCCTGTGAAGACCGCGGTCGACGCCGTGGTCGAAGAGGACGGCTCCGGCCTCACGGCTCACTGATCCAGCCGGTAGAAGCTAAAGAAACGGCGGCGCTCGGCGCCGCCGTTTTGCATTTCCGAATCGCCGCGTCTGCAAGACTCCAGCGAGTGCGTGGCATCGCGCGATCTCCGATGGCGGCTGAATTCTTCTAGGCCAATACCTGCCGCAACGGCCGAGCCGAATCGAAATCCGCGCCCGAAAACTCAGGTGTTGCTTGAATTTACGGATGTGCAACGCGCGCGACTCAGCGTGTTTCCTGCGATCTTCGTAAACGAATCGTTGCAATCGCGGGGTTTTGGGCAAACTCTCCGCGCGCTCAACGGAAATGCACCGTTGATTCGATTGGGAAAGGATCGGTCAGATGACCAAGAACGAGCTCATCGCAATGGTGGCCGACAAGGCCCAGATGACGAAGACTGCAGCGTCCGCCGCGGTCGATGCGACCTTCGACGCCATCACCATGACGTTGAAGAAGGGCGGGGAAGTGAAGATCATGGGGTTCGGTAATTTCCGTGTCGTGAAGCGTGCAGCGCGCGAAGGGCGCGATCCGCGGACCGGCGCGCCGGTCAAGATCAAGGCTGCGAAGCGCCCGCGTTTCTCCGCCGGCAAGGGTCTCAAGGAAGCGGTCAACAAGTAACGCGCGAGCGTTGTCTGTTGCCAGTGCCCTCGCGGTTCCTGCCGCGAGGGCACTTTCATGTCTGGAGCTTGGCTTGCGTCGTCCGGGCACTGGCGCGATAAAGCGGCGAGGGCGGTTAGCTCAGCTGGTAGAGCGCCTGCTTTACACGCAGGATGTCGGCGGTTCGATCCCGTCACCGCCCACCATATCGACCTTTCCGGAGTTGAAGACCATGATCCTCAGGTTCGCCACCGCTGCCGTAGTGCTCGCCCTTGGCACGCTTGCGGTCCTCGCCGATCCGGTCGGGCGCTACACCTCGACTGGCACCAATCCAGGCGGCGGAGCGCCGTGGTCCGGCACCGTCGAGGTCCAGCGCACCGGCGATACCTACCGCGTGACCTGGAACGTCGGCGGAACGATTTTTACCGGCACCGGTATCGGCAGCCGCGATTTTCTCGCCGTCTCCTATCGCTCCGGCAATCAAACCGGCATCGCGCTTTACGGGAGGCAGTCCGACGGCACCTGGCAGGGAGTGTGGACCTATGCCGGCAGCCGTGAGATCGCGGAAGACCGGTGGAACCCGCGCTGATTGAGAGCCTCGGGCGCTATTCTTGACTTGGAGGGGGACGGGCCTTAAGTCCCTCTCACCACGCCCGCGGGGGCGTAGCTCAGTTGGTTAGAGCGCTGCCCTGTCACGGCAGAGGCCGAGGGTTCGAGTCCCTTCGCTCCCGCCAATCTTCGCTGCGGAGCAGCGCAAGATTGCCCGCCGCAGCTTGAGCGAAGGCGGGCTTTTTTATTGCGCAGCCCCAATCAGCAAGCAATTCCCCATTCACTGCGATCCGATGTAGTCTCTGTTGCGCTCGCGCGCCCCGGGGGGTGCCGGATTGCCTCATTCTGCCAAAGCGAGCGGCCATAGGGAGCGAACATGAAGCTGGCGTTTTTCGACAATTACAAATTGGGCGTGGTGGTTGGCGACAAGATCGTCGACGTCTCGGCCGTGGCGAAGGGCATCAAGGCGCTCGGGCCGCAAGACGTGATCCGCGGCGTGATCGAGCAATACCCCAAGCTGAAGGACAAGCTCGCCGCCGCCGCCAAGAAGGGCAAGGGCAAGCCGCTGTCGAAGGTGAAGCTACGGTCGCCGCTGCCCAAGCCCGAAAATATCATCTGCATGGCGGTGAACTACATGGAGGACGGCACGCTGCCGGAGCCCGCGCCGATCAATGCCTTCATGAAGTCGCCGAGCGCGGTCATCGGCGACGGCGACACCATGGTGCTGCCGGACATGGCGGCTTCGGTGTTCGAGGGCGAAGCGGAATTCGCGGTCGTCATCGGCAAGAAGGCGTCCAACGTGAAGGCCAAGGACGCGATGAAATACGTGTTCGGCTACACCAACTTCATCGACGGCTCGGCGCGCGGCGTGGTCCCGCCGACCAACGTGTTCTACCAGATGAAGTCGCGCGATACGTTTGCGCCGATCGGCCCCTACATCGTCACCGCTGACGAGATCAAGGACCCGCACAAGCTGCCGATCGTGCTGACCAACAACGGCGTCGTGATGCAGAAGTTCAACTCCGACGACATGGCGCACAAGATCCCGCGCTGCATCGAATGGGTCACGGCAATCCACACGCTGCTGCCAGGCGATATCGTCGCGACCGGCACCAACCACCGCGGCCTCAACCCGTTCATGGATGGCGACAAGATCGAGCTGACCACCGAAGGGCTCGGCACGCTCCACATCAAGGTGAAGGACCCGCTGAAGCGGAAATGGGCGCGCATTACGCGGCTCAAGCACAAGGAAAGCGGTGCACAAGGCGTGCACACGCCGCAGACCGGCGGCAAGTACGCGCCGGCGGCGAAGTAGCTGCTGCCGCGATGTCATAGGGCATCGCTCCGGACAAACATCCGGCGACAACAAAGGCTGTCATCGCCCGCGAAAGCGGGCGATCCAGTTTCTGGATCAAGCAGACTGGATGCCCCGCTTTCGCGGGGCATGACAAGTGGAGGTATGGGAGAGCAGCGCTACGCGTTTGCGCCGATGCCTAGCATCTTGCGCGCCTCCGCCGGCGTCGCGATCTCGTCGCCGAGGATCTGGATGATCTTTCCGGCCTTCTCGACCAGCGCGGCATTGCTCGGCGCGAGCTTGCCCTTCTCCAGATAGATGTTGTCCTCCATCCCGACCCGCGGATGGCCACCGAGCAGGACGGTCTGCGCCACCATCGGGAATTGATAAAGCGAAATGCCGAACGCGAACCAGGTGCAGCCGGGTGGCAGCAGGTTGCGCATGTAGGTCATCGCTTCCGGCGTCGCCGGCTGGCCCCACGAGATGCCCAGGCAGATCTGGAACATGCCCGGCCCCTTCACCAGCCCGTCCTCGAGAAAGCGCTTGGCGAGCAGCAGATGGCCGGTCTCGAACACTTCCAACTCCGGCATCACGCCGGCGTCCTTGATCGCCAGCGCCATCGCCTTGAGATGCGTCGGCGTGTTGATGAACACCCGGTCGCCCATATTGAGAGAGCCCATGTCGAGGCTGCAAATCTCCGGCTTGAGCTCCATGACGTGCTGGACGCGCTCGGCAGGCCCGCGCAGCACGGAATCGGCGCTCGGCTTCGATGGGTCCTTTTCATCGTGGAAGAAGCGCGCGCCGGGACCGGTCGTCAGGTTGATCAGGACGTCGCTGTTCTTCTCGCGGATGCGCTCGACCGTCTCGCGGTAGAGCGCCTTGTCCATGCTGGGCTTGGTGGTCTTGGGATCGCGCACGTGGATGTGCACGATGGCGGCGCCAGCCTTGGCTGCGTCGAGGCAGGAATTGGCGATCTGCTCGGGCGTGACCGGCACCGCCGGGTTGCGGCCAGGCGTGTCCGCCGAGCCCGTCACCGCGCAGGAAATCATCACTTTGCGTGCCATTCTCCACTCCCTAGCGCCGCTTCGGTGTCAACCAAATGCGGGTGTTGTTGTTGCAGTTCACCCCGTCCGGGACATTATAGAGGCTGCGGCCCGGTTGGCGTTAAGGATTTGCCGTGAAGGTCATCATTGTCGGCGGCGGGATCGGCGGGCTCACCACAGCCCTGATGCTGCATGCCCGCGGCATCGATTGCGAGGTCTTCGAGCAATCCGAGGCGGTTCGCGAGCTTGGTGTTGGCATCAACACGCTGCCGCACGCGATCAAGGAATTGTCGCAGCTCGGCCTGCTGGACCGCCTCGACGCGGTCGGGATCCGCACCCATGAGCTGATCTACACCAATCGCTTCGGCCAGGAGATCTGGCGCGAGCCACGCGGGCTGGACGCCGGCTACGACGTACCGCAGTTCTCCATTCACCGCGGCCGCCTTCAGGCCGTGATCTACCAGGCGACACGCGCGCGATTGGGCGAGAGCCGAATCCACACCGGCCACCGGCTTGGCTCGTTCATCCAGGACGATGGCGGCGTCACCGCCTATTTCTTTGATCGCAACGGCGGGCATCGTCATACCGCGCGCGGCGATGTGCTGATCGGAGCCGATGGCATCCATTCGCATGTTCGCGAAGCGCTCTATCCGAACGAGGGACCGGCGCGCTGGAACGGCTCGATGCTGTGGCGCGGCGCACTCGACTGGCCGCAATTCCTCACCGGCCGCTCCATGGTGATCGCGGGCGGCATGGCCGCCAAGCTGGTCTGCTATCCGATCGGCGAGGGCGCTCGGGATGATCGCCCGCTGACCAACTGGGCGGTGCTGGTGAAGGTCGGCGAGGGCGGCGCACCACCGAACAAGGAAGACTGGTCGCGGGCGGGGCGTTTCGAGGATTTGATCCCGCACGTGCAGCGCTTCCGCATTCCGTACGTCAATGCGCAGGCACTGATCGAAGCCACGCCGGAGTTCTGGGAATATCCGATGTGCGACCGCGACCCGCTGCCGCGCTGGTCGCACGGCCGGGTCACGCTGCTGGGCGACGCCGCGCACCCGATGTATCCGGTCGGCTCCAACGGCGCCTCGCAGGCCATTCTCGATGCGCGCTGTCTCGCGGACTTGCTCAAGACCGCCGATCATCCGGTGCAGGCGCTGTGGGCCTACGAGCAGGAGCGCCTGCCGCCGACCGCTCAGATCGTGCGGATGAACCGGAGCGGCGGACCGGAGGGCGTGATCGACGCGGTCGAGGCGCGCGCGCCGGATGGCTTTTCCAACATCGACGACGTGCTGTCGTTCGAGCAGCGCAAGGCGATCGTGCGCGGCTATGCCGGGGCGGCGGGATTTGCGCAGGCGCAGGTCAACAAGCCGCCTGGCAAGGCGGCGTAAGGCTCGCCTCTCGCAAAACAAACGGCGTCATGCCCCGCGAAGGCGGGGCACCCAGTAACCGTGGTTGTTTCGAGATTCACCGAAGGCTGGATCGCCCGCCTACGCGGGCGATGACAGTAGTTATGAGGCAACGACGGTCGTCATGCCCCGGGAGGCGGCGGCAGGAACATGACCTCGTGCTTGGCCGAGAGCGCCACCACATCGGGCGGGTTCTGCTCCTTCATGGAGTGGATACCCCAGAACAGATCGTAGAGCCGCCGCGTCGGCGCGACCCAGAAGAAGCACTTCACCGTCTGGTCGGTCTTGTTGAAGATGCCGTGCGGAATATTCATCGGCAGCTTGATCAGGTCGCCTGCGGTCGCCACGAAATCCTTGCCGTCGATCACCAGATCGAACCGGCCTTCCAGCATGTAGATGTACTCGTCCTGGGTCGGGTGGATGTGCGGCGGCACGAAGGTGCCCACCGGGAAGGTGGCGTGCCAGGAGAACGAGTGCTCGTTGAGCGATTTCGGCACATAGGTCTGGCCGAGGATGTTCCAACTGATGCCGTCGAGCCCGGTCCCGGCCTTGGTGATACCCGCGCTAAGCTGTTGCATCGAACACGCTCCCCCATCCTCTGCCGATCGCAGGGCATTCAACCATGTCTGCAATGGCTTCGAAACGATCCCGAACGGCACATTCCGCCCCTTTTGGCGACAGCGTAAACGCCGTCCCCGGTGTTGCGCTACCGGAAACAGACGTTGGGTGGCCGCAATGCCTGCATTAAGCCTAAGTCAGGAGCCATCTGTGCCGGTGACTGCGTTGTGCTAAAAAGTGATTCCATGACCTTCGGACGGCAAATCGTGTACATCCTGGGCTTGGCTGCCGCTCTGGCCGCCTTTGCATTTGCGCCCTCGGCTGCGCAGGCGCACGCCGGTCATGTGCATTCCGGGCACGCCGCGGTTGCGACCGATACCGCTGCCCAAAAGACCGCTGCGCCGGTCGAGCATGCCGGCGAAGCGGCCGCCGTACAGGAGCTGATATCCGCTCCGGCTCCCGGCAGCACCGCAGACGATACGACATGCGCCGATCGCGGCTGCTCCGCCAACGGACACGGCACGGGATGCTGTGGTTTCGTCGTTCCCGGCCTGACCATGACGATCCCACCGGCGCTGAGCGCGTCGCTTCCGCTTCGCGATACGATGCCACATTCCAGCCTCGCACCCGAGGCGTTGCGAAAACCTCCCAGATCCTTCGGCTGAACTGCTGTCCGCGTTGTGACACCGCACAGAGTTGCGCGTCACAGCGAGCCCGTTCAATCGCGAAGGACTTTTTTCAATGCACGTCCGATCTGCTTCCGCTCTTGCGGCAGTTCTGCTTGTCGTTCTGGGCACCGGCGTGGGCTTCGGCCATGAAGGCCATGATCATGGACCGCAAGCGGCGCTCGCGCCCGCCAACATGGCGCCGCGAGGCGAAGCCTCGTCGCCGGATTTCGAGCTGGTTGCGGTCGCCCGGGGTGCGGAGCTTCTGATCTACCTGGACCGGTTCGCGACCAACGAACCGATCGAAGGCGCGATCGTTGAGGTCGAAACCCCGGCCGGATCGCAGAGTGCGACGCCGGATGGCGCGGTCTACCGCCTGAAGGCACCCTGGCTCGACAAGCCGGGACACATCGACCTGATCGTTACGGTGACCGCCGGCGGCAGTGTCGATGTCCTGCCGCTCAGTCTCGACATCCCGGAGCAGGCTGCGGCCACGCCGGAGCCGCGCTCCTGGCAGTTCGCAGGCTGGCAGGTTCCGCCATCTCTTCGCGCATTGGTCCAGCCTGCGATCCTGGCGGCCGCTGCCGTTGGATTTGCGTTGGGCATTGTATTGATGGCGTTTGGACGTCGCAGGCGACCCATTGTCGTAGCACTGTTGCTGGGTTGGGCATTGGCGATGCCCGCAGTGGACGCCATCGCGCACGATGGGCATTCCCACGACGCCACCGCCGCGCCCGCGAACGGCGGCGGCGAACGCGCAGTCCGGCAAAACGACGGCGCGGTCTTCGTACCAAAGCCCATCCAGCGCATCTTCGGGCTCCGCACGGCATCGGTCGAGAACGGCAGCTACCCGCGCACCGTGGAACTGCCCGGCCGGATCATTCCCGACCCGAACGCCAGCGGCTACGTCCAACCCGCAGTCGGCGGACGGCTGTCGGCGCCGGCTGGCGGCTTCCCCCGCATGGGGACGCCGGTGCGCCAGGGCGACGTGCTGGCCTATGTCACGGCGCCGCTTCAGGCGATCGATATTTCCGACATGCGGCAGCGCCAGGGCGAACTCGATCAGCAGATCGCGATCACCGAACGCAGACTAGCGCGCTATGAGCAGCTTGCACCGAGCGGTGCGGTCGCGCGCTTTCAACTCGAAGAGACCAAGCTGGAACTGGACGGCCTGCGGGACAGGCGCGCGTCCCTCGACCGAGCGCGGCGCGAGCCCGAAGCGCTGGTGGCGCCGGTCGGCGGCGTGATCGCCGACGGCACGCCGATCGCGGGCCAGATCGCCCAGTCCAACGCCGTCGTCTTTCACATCGTCGATCCAGCCAGGCTATGGGTCGA
Source organism: Rhodoplanes serenus (assembly GCA_945897515.1). Classification (GTDB taxonomy): domain Bacteria; phylum Pseudomonadota; class Alphaproteobacteria; order Rhizobiales; family Xanthobacteraceae; genus Z2-YC6860. The sequence goes on from CAMDFO010000006.1 coordinate 64,947, forward strand.
AGCCTTGAGCTTCGAAGCCATGACCGGCGTCCGCAACGCTTCCGTTGTCACGGCGAACGGCCGGCCGCTTTCGCTGGTTTTCCGCGGTTCGGGACTGACCGACCGCAATCAATCCATCCCGGTCCATTTTGCGATCGAAGGCGACGCGAACGGCTTGCGCGCCGGACAGTTCGTCACCGTGTTCGTGCAAACCGATGACCACAAACGCGGTCTCGCACTGCCGCGCAGCGCGCTGGTGCGCAGCGCCGGAGGCCAGGACATCGTCTACGAGCACGTCGGCGCGGAACGGTTCGAGCCACGGCCGGTTCGTGCCGAGCCCCTGGATGGTGAGCGGGTGCTGATCGCGGCCGGCCTCGAACCCGGCAAGCGGATCGTCGTGCAGGGCGCCGAACTGCTCGATCACGTGCGCTGACCGGGAGGCGAACATGTTCACATTTCTCGTCACCCAGTCGCTGCGCAATCGCCTGCTGATCCTGGCGCTCAGCGTCGTGCTGGTGCTGTTCGGCGCGTTCAGCATCACGCGTCTGCCGGTCGACGTGCTCCCGGACCTGAACCGGGCCACCGTCACCATCATGACTGAAGCCGAAGGGCTCGCGCCTCCGGAGGTCGAGCTTCTGGTCAGCTTTCCGATCGAAACCCAGATGAACGGCGTGCCGGGTGTGACCCGCGTGCGCTCGGTCTCGGGGATCGGGCTCTCCGTGGTCTATGTCGAATTCGACTGGGGCACCGACATCTACCGCAACCGGCAGCTCGTCAGCGAGCGTCTGGGCCAGGTCCGCAATCAACTGCCGCCCAATGTCGAGCCGCACATGGGGCCGATCAGCTCGATCATGGGTCAGATCCTCATGGTGGCGATGACCAGCGATCGCGCCACGCCGATGGAACTGCGAGAGGTGGCGGACTTCACCATCCGTCCGCGGCTGCTGAGCATTCACGGCGTGGCGCAGGTCATCCCATTGGGCGGCGAGGTCCGGCAGTATCGCGTCGCCCCGCAACCCTCGGCCCTGCGCGCACTGGGCGTCTCCTACGATCAGGTCGAGAAGGCGCTGGCGCAGTTTGGCGGCAACGCCGGCGGCGGCTTCACCGACGTGAATTCCCGCGAATATCTGATCCGCAACATCGGCCGCACCATCAGCATCGACGATCTGCGCAATATCGTGGTCGCCAAAGTAAATGACCGGCCGGTCCATCTGCGTCAGGTCGCCGCCGTGGAGTTCGCGGCCAAGGTCAAGCGCGGAGACGCGGGCTATATGGGCAAGCCAGCGGTCCTGGTGTCGGTCGAGAAGCAGCCCAACGTCGATACCGTCGCGCTGACCAAGAAAGTCGAAGAGGCTCTCGCCGAATTGGGGCCCAGCCTGCCGCTCGGCATCAAGGCGGACCAGGTGGTGTTCCGGCAGGCCAATTTCATCGAGGCGTCGATCGGCAACCTGCAGACCGTGCTGATCGAGGCCGCGGTTGTGGTCGCCGTCGTGCTGTTCGCGTTCCTGCTGAACTGGCGGACGACTGCGATCTCGTTGACCGCCATTCCGGTCTCGATCCTCGCCACCGCCGCGATTTTCTATTTCGCGGGGCTGTCGATCAACACCATGACGCTCGGCGGGATTGCCATCGCGATCGGAGCGTTGGTCGACGATGCGGTGGTCGACGTCGAGAATATCTTCCGCCGCCTGCGCGAGAACCGCGCGGCCGGCAATCCGCGTTCGACGTTCGACGTGGTGGTTTCGGCCTCGCAAGAGGTCCGCTCCGGCATCCTCTATGCCACCGCGATCATCGTTCTGGTGTTCATACCGCTGTTCGCGCTGTCCGGGATCGAAGGCCGGTTGTTTGCGCCTTTGGGCCAGGCCTACATCGTGTCGATCCTGGTCAGCCTGGTGGTCTCGATCACGCTGACGCCGGTGATGGCCTACTACATGTTGCCGGGCCTCAAGCGATTGAACGAGCGCGAGAGCGGGCTGGTCCGCATCCTCAAACGGCTGTACGGCGCAGCACTCGGCAGCGCTTTCGCCCATGGCCGGGCGTTGATGGCATTGACCGCGATCGCCGTCATGATTGCGGGGACGGGCGCGTTCTTGCTGCCGCGCGCATTTCTGCCGCCGTTCAACGAGGGCACGCTGAACATCGGCTTGATGTTCAATCCGGGCGTGTCGCTGGCCGAATCCGCCCGCGTCGGTCAGATCGCGGAGCGGCTCCTTATCAAGGTGCCGGAGGTCAAGTCGGTCGGCCGGCGCACCGGCCGCGCCGAACTCGACGAGCACGCCGAGGGCATCCATACCAACGAGTTCGAAGTCGACCTGAAGACCACGGGCCGCTCCAAGAACGATATCGTCGCCGACATTCGTTCCCGGCTTGCGGTGCTGCCGCTGTCGATCAACGTCGGCCAGCCGATCTCGCACCGGCTCGACCATATGCTGTCCGGCATCCGCGCCGACATCGCGCTGAAGATTTTCGGCGATGACCTGGACGCGATGCGCAACGCCGCGGAAGACATCAGGCAGCGGCTTGCGCGCATCCCCGGTCTCGCCGATCTCCAGGTCGAGAAGCAGGTCCGCATCCCGCAGCTCGAAATCCGCGTCGACTACGGCCGCGCGGCGCTCTACGGCGTGCCGCCTGCGGCCGTGGTGGACCAGCTCAGCCGGCTCGCCAGCGGGCGGGTGGTCTCGCGCGTGGTCGATGGCTATCGGCGCTTCGATGTGGTGATGCGGCTGCCGGACTCGCTCCGCACGCCGCAGCGGCTCGGCGACCTGCTGATCGAAACGCCGTCCGGCTGGATTCCGGCGCGGCAGATCGCCGACATCAAGGAAACCGACGGGCCGAACCAGATTCTGCGCGAGAACGGCCGGAGGCGTCTGGTGGTGCAGGCCAATATCGCGGGCGGCGCCGACGCCGGTTCGATTGTCGAGACGATCCGTGGCGAGCTGCGTACGGTCAAGCTGCCCGAGGGTTCGTTCACCAGTCTCGAAGGGACGTTCCAGGCGCAGGAGCAGGCGAGCCGCACCATCGGGATGCTTTCCATCGTCTCACTGCTATTGATCTTCTCCATTCTCTACAGCCGCTACCGCTCCGGCGTGCTGGCGCTGATCATCATGGGCAGCCTGCCGCTGGCCTTGATCGGATCGGTCGCGGCGCTGTGGCTGGCGGGCCAACCGCTGTCGGTCGCAAGCATGGTCGGCTTCATCACGCTCACCGGAATCGCCGCCCGCAACGGCATCCTGAAGGTGAGCCACACCATCAACCTCGCGCTGCACGAAGGCATGCCGTGGGGCCGCGAATTGGTGGCGCGGGGCAGCCTGGAACGGCTGACGCCGGTTCTGATGACTGCGCTGTCCGCAGGCGTGGCCCTGGTGCCGCTGATGATCGACGCCACGACGCCCGGCAAGGAAATCCTGCATCCGGTCGCCGTAACCATCTTCGGCGGACTGATCAGCGCGACGCTGCTGGATGCGTTCCTCACGCCGGTGCTGCTGCTGGCGTTCGGCCGCAACGCGGTCGAGCGCCTGCGATCCGCCGCTCGAAACGAACCCGCCGCACCGGATGCGACGGCGTCCGCCGCTCAATCCTATTGAACCCATCGCAAGGAGAACGATCGTGACTTCGAGAATCCTGGCCGCCCTGATGATCGGCCTTTTCGTGACAATTCCGGCCACAGCGCACGACATCAAAACCCAACATGGCGGGCGGGCGGTCGAAGCTGGCGAGTATCACGTCGAAATGGTCGCCAAGGGCGGCACGATCGATGTCTTCTTGGCCGACCACAATAACAAGGCGATCCCTGCGTCCGGCCACAAGGGCGTGGCGATCCTGGTCATCGACGGCAAAAGCCAGCGGATCGTGCTGGAACCGGCCGGCGCTGCGCGGCTGTCCGGAAAAGCGGCTGGCGCGCTGCCGGCCTCGCCCAAGGGCGTGGTGCAGATCACCCCGCCAGGCGGCAAGGCGGTCCAGGCGCGGTTCAACTGAGGCGATCGGCCGGCGGTCTGGAAGGTCGAAATTACGCCTGAAACGGGTCGTGGAGAGGCCGGGAAGCCATTGGCTTCCTGGCTTGCCACCCTTTGTGCGCTGCGCTAAGCCTCAACCCACTGTCTTTGGAACGTTTCCGAACTCGGCTGGGGCGATTTCGTGAGGGCTTACGGCACCTTGAGGGGTGCCGGCGGGGGTCCAGGACGGTGATTTGGCTGGGGACGACCCAGCGCGGATGGACAGACGCCAAGGACGTGGGATGAGCGCGCTTTTGCAGGATTATCTGCCGCTCGTGGTTTTCATCGGGGTGGCGCTCAGCCTCGGCTCGGCCTTGCTGGTGGCCCCGTTCATCGTCGCCTACAAGTCGCCCGATCCCGAGAAGCTGTCGGCCTACGAATGCGGCTTCAACGCCTTCGATGACGCGCGCATGAAGTTCGACGTGCGATTCTATCTCGTCGCCATCCTGTTCATCATCTTCGACCTCGAAGTCGCCTTCTTGTTTCCCTGGGCCGTCGTATTCGGCGACCTCGGCGCCTACGGATTCTGGTCGATGATGGTTTTCCTTGCCGTGCTAACCATCGGCTTTATCTATGAGTGGAAGAAGGGGGCGCTCGAATGGAATTGAGCGAACCAAGGCTGATCGGGACATGAGCACGCTCGTCGCACCTCCTGCCAGGGGCATTCTCGATCCGCGCACCGGCAAGCCCGTGGGTGCGGACGACCAGTTCTATGTCGGGCTGAACAACGAACTCGCCGACAAGGGTTTCCTGATCACCGCGACCGAGGACCTGATCGTCTGGGCGCGCACCGGCTCGCTGATGTGGATGACGTTCGGGCTGGCCTGCTGCGCGGTCGAGATGATGCAGATGTCGATGCCGCGCTACGACGCGGAGCGCTTCGGGTTTGCGCCGCGCGCGTCGCCACGGCAGTCCGACGTGATGATCGTCGCCGGCACGTTGACCAACAAGATGGCGCCCGCGCTGCGCAAGGTCTACGACCAGATGCCGGAGCCGCGCTACGTCATCTCGATGGGCTCATGCGCCAACGGCGGCGGCTACTACCACTATTCCTATTCGGTGGTGCGCGGCTGCGACCGCATCGTGCCGGTCGACATCTACGTGCCGGGCTGCCCGCCGACCGCGGAGGCTCTGCTTTACGGCGTCCTGCTGCTGCAGAAGAAAATCCGCCGCACCGGAACGATCGAGCGCTGAGAGCCGATGGACGAGTCGCTGGAAAAACTCGGAGAGACCATCGCGGGCGCGCTTGCCGGCGCGGTGATCGGTCATTGGGTCAAGAACGGCGAGCTCACCATCGAGGCTGCGCGCAGCGACATCGTCAAGGTTGTGACGTTCCTGCGCGACGACGAGCGCTGCCAGTTCGTGAGCTTCATCGACGTCACCGCCGTCGACTGGCCGGCCCGCGAATGGCGCTTCGATGTGGTCTATCATTTCCTTTCGCCCAAGCTGAACCGGCGCGTGCGCGTCAAGATCGAGACCGGCGAGGACACGCCTGTCGCTTCGATCATCGGCGTGTTCCCAGGCGCCGACTGGTTCGAACGCGAGGTCTACGACCTCTACGGCGTGCTGTTCACCGGCCACCCCGACATGCGCCGCATCCTCACCGACTACGGCTTCGAGGGCCATCCGCTGCGCAAGGATTTCCCGCTCACCGGCTTCGTCGAGGTGCGTTACGACGACCAGGTCAAGCGCGTGGTCTACGACAAGGTCCGGCTCGCGCAGGAATTCCGCAATTTCGATTTTCTCTCGCCATGGGAGGGCACCGACTACGTCCTGCCCGGCGATGAGAAGGCCAAAGACACCAAGGCTGGGTCTTGAGATGAAGACCTTGATATTGATCCGGACGGAAGCAGCGAACTCCGCTCTGCTCCCTCCCCCACAAGGGGGGAGGGGACGCCGTGGCATGTTGAGCGTCAGCGCTTGCTGCGAGGTCCGTTCATGACCGAGCCCGCAAAAGACCTTCGCAACTTCACGATCAACTTCGGGCCGCAGCATCCGGCTGCGCACGGCGTGCTGCGCCTGGTGCTTGAGTTGGACGGCGAGGTGGTTGAGCGCGTCGATCCGCATATCGGATTGCTCCATCGCGGCACCGAGAAACTGATCGAGGCCAAGACCTACCTCCAGGCGATTCCGTATTTCGATCGGCTCGATTACGTCGCGCCGATGAACCAGGAGCACGCGTTCTGCCTGGCAGCGGAAAAGCTTCTGGAATTGACCATCCCCAAACGCGCGCAACTCATCCGCGTGCTGTTCTGCGAGATCGGGCGGCTGCTGTCGCACATCCTCAATGTCACCACCCAGGCGATGGATGTCGGCGCGCTCACCCCGCCGCTGTGGGGCTTCGAGGAGCGCGAGAAGCTGATGGTGTTCTACGAGCGCGCGTCGGGCTCGCGCATGCACGCGGCGTATTTCCGCATCGGCGGCGTGCACCAGGACCTGCCGGGCAAGCTGCTCGACGACATCTGGGACTTCTGCGATCCGTTCCTGAAAGTCTGCGACGACCTCGAAACCCTGCTCACCGACAACCGCATCTTCAAGCAGCGCAACGTCGATATCGGCGTCGTCAGCCTGAAGGACGCCTGGGCCTGGGGCTTTTCGGGCGTGATGGTGCGCGGCTCGGGCGCGGCCTGGGACTTGCGCAAGTCGCAGCCCTACGAGTGCTATTCCGAGTTGGATTTCGACATTCCGATCGGCAAGAACGGCGACTGCTACGACCGTTATCACTGCCGCATGGAAGAGATGCGCCAGTCGATCCGCATCATGAAGCAGTGCCTGGAAAAGCTCCGTCATCCCGAAGGGCAGGGACCGGTCAGCGTTGCGGACAACAAGGTGGTGCCGCCCAGGCGCGGCGAAATGAAGAAGTCGATGGAAGCGCTGATCCATCACTTCAAGCTCTACACCGAGGGCTTCCACGTGCCGGCCGGCGAGGTCTATACGGCGGTCGAGGCGCCCAAGGGCGAGTTCGGCGTCTATCTCGTGTCCGACGGCACCAACAAGCCGTACAAGTGCAAGATCCGTGCACCGGGCTTCGCGCATCTGCAGGCGATGGACTTCCTCTGCCGCGGTCACATGCTGGCCGACGTGTCAGCGGTGCTGGGCTCGCTCGACATCGTGTTCGGGGAGGTCGACCGCTAATGGCCGTCCGTCGCGTCGCCCCGCCAAAGCTTCAGCCCAAGGACTTCGCCTTCACGGCGGAGAACCTCGATTGGGCAAAGAAGCAGGTCACCAAATATCCGGAAGGCCGCCAGCAATCGGCGATCATCCCGCTGCTGTGGCGCGCGCAGGAGCAGAACGGCGGTTGGCTGCCCGAAGCCGCGATCCGCGCCGTCGCCGATTTCCTGGGTATGGCGCATATCCGCGCGCTCGAAGTCGCGACCTTCTACACCATGTTCCTGCTCGAGCCGTGCGGGAAGAAGGCTCACGTGCAGGTCTGCGGCACCACGCCGTGCCGGCTGCGCGGCGCCGATGCGATCTTCGAGGTGTGCCACAAGCGTATCCATCACGAGCCACTGCATGTCTCTGCCGACGGCGACTTCTCGTGGGAAGAGGTCGAGTGTCTCGGCGCCTGCGTGAATGCGCCGGTGGTGCTGATCTGGAACGACACCTATGAGGATTTGACGGCCGAAAGCATCGAGAAGGTGCTCGACGGTTTCGCCAAGGGAGCGCCCGTGAAGCCCGGCCCGCAGATCGACCGGCAGATGTCCGCGCCGGTCGGCGGCCCGACCACGTTGAAATCGGTGAAGGCCTGAGATGCTCGACGACAAGGACCGCATCTTCAAAAACCTCTACGGTCAGGGCGACTTCGGTCTCGAAGGCGCACGCTCGCGCGGTTCGTGGGACGGCACCAAGGCCATCCTCGAGAAGGGCCGCGATGCCATCGTTGCCGAGGTGAAGGCCTCCGGCCTGCGCGGACGCGGCGGCGCGGGCTTCCCGACCGGCGTGAAATGGTCGTTCATGCCGAAGGCCGTCGGAGACCGGCCGCATTATCTCGTGGTCAACGCCGACGAGTCCGAACCGGGCACGTGCAAGGACCGCGAGATCATGCGGAACGATCCGCACCTTCTCGTCGAAGGCTGCCTGATCGCCGGCCGCGCCATGGATTGCCGCGCCGGTTACATCTACGTGCGCGGCGAGTTCATCCGCGAACGTGAAAGACTTCAGGCTGCGATCGACCAAGCCTACGATGCCAAGCTGCTCGGCAAGGACAACGTCCACGGCTACGACTTCGATCTCTACGTCCATCACGGCGCCGGCGCCTACATCTGCGGCGAAGAGATGGCACTGCTCGAAAGCCTGGAAGGCAAGAAGGGCATGCCGCGGCTCAAGCCGCCGTTCCCGGCCAACATGGGCCTCTACGGCTGCCCGACCACGGTGAACAACGTCGAGAGTATCGCTGTGGTGCCGGACATCATGCGGCGTGGCGCAGCCTGGTTCGCCGGCATCGGCCGGACGAACAACACCGGCACCAAGCTGTTCTGCATCTCCGGCCACGTCGAGAAGCCCTGCACGGTCGAAGAGGCGATGGGCATTCCGCTCCGCGAATTGATCGACACCCATTGCGGCGGCGTGCGGGGCGGCTGGGACAACCTGCTGGCGGTGATCCCCGGCGGCTCGTCGATGCCCGTCATCCCGGCAGGTTCCTCCGGCTGCGACGACCTGCTGATGGATTTCGACGGCTGCGCCAAGCACAAGTCGGCGCTCGGCACCGCCGCCGTGATCGTGATGGACAAGTCGACCGACATCATCCGCGCCTTCGCCCGCATCGCCTATTTCTACAAGCACGAGAGCTGCGGCCAGTGCACGCCGTGCCGCGAGGGCATGGGCTGGATGTGGCGCGTGCTGACCCGGATGGCCGACGGCCGCGCGGAGAAGCGCGAGATCGACATGCTGTTCGACGTCACCAAGCAGATCGAAGGCCACACCATCTGCGCGTTCGGCGACGGCGCTGCGTGGCCGGTGCAGGGACTGATCCGGCACTTCCGGCCGGAGATCGAGCGGCGGATCGACGAATACACGCGCAATTCGGACGCGCACGGCGCGATCCGGGTGGCGGCGGAGTAGGGGCGATGGCAAAAATCATCGTCGACGGCATCGAAGTGGACGTACCGCCGGAGTACACGCTGCTCCAAGCAGCGGAAGCCGCCGGCTCCGAGATTCCGCGGTTCTGCTATCACGAGCGGCTGTCGATCGCCGGCAACTGCCGCATGTGCCTCGTCGAGCTGGTCGGCGCGCCGAAGCCGATCGCGTCCTGCGCCTGGGGCGTTCGCGACTGCCGGCCGGGGCCGAACGGCGAGCCGCCGCAGGTGCGGACCAAAACGCCGATGGTGCGCAAGGCGCGCGAAGGCGTGATGGAATTCCTGCTGATCAACCATCCGCTGGATTGCCCGATCTGCGACCAGGGCGGCGAGTGCGACCTGCAAGACCAGGCGATGGCCTACGGCGTCGATAGCAGCCGCTACGCCGAGAACAAGCGCGCGGTCGAGGACAAGTATATCGGTCCTCTCGTGAAGACGATCATGAACCGCTGCATCCATTGCACGCGGTGCATCCGGTTCTCCGCCGAGGTTGCCGGCGTGCCCGAGCTTGGCGCCACGGGGCGCGGCGAGGACATGGAGATCACCACCTATCTCGAACAGGCAATGTCGTCCGAGCTGCAGGGCAACGTGGTCGATCTTTGCCCGGTCGGCGCGCTCACCTCGAAGCCCTACGCATTCGCGGCGCGGCCCTGGGAGCTGACCAAGACCGAGAGCATCGACGTGATGGATGCGCTGGGTTCCGCGATCCGCGTCGACACTCGCGGCCGCGAGGTCATGCGCATCCTCCCGCGCGTCAACGATGACGTGAACGAGGAATGGATTTCCGACAAAACGCGGCATGTGGTCGATGGGCTGCGCACGCAGCGGCTCGATCAGCCCTATATCCGCCAGAACGGGCGGCTGCTGCCGGCATCGTGGGCCGCCGCGTTCGAAGCGATCAGCGCAAAAATCAAGGCGACGCGCCCCGAGCGCATCGGCGCCGTCGCGGGCGATCTCGCCGCGGTCGAGGAAATGTTCGCGCTGAAGGACCTGATGACGCGGCTCGGCGCCGCCAGCCTGGATTGCCGCCAGGACGGCGCTGCGCTCGATCCGAAAAATGGCCGCGCGTCCTATATCTTCAATCCGACTGTCGCCGGCATCGAGCAGGCGGATGCCCTTCTGATCGTCGGCTCCAATCCGCGCCGCGAGGCGGCGGTGCTCAACGCCCGCATCCGCAAACGCTGGCGCATGGGCAAATTCCCGATCGCGGTGATCGGCGAGAATGCCGATCTCACCTACGCCTATGATTATCTCGGCGCAGGCTCCGACACGCTGGCCGAGCTTGCCGCGGGGCGTCATGGCTTCGCTGAGACGCTCAAGAACGCTGAACGCCCGATGATCCTGATCGGTATGGGTGCGTTGGCGCGGCCCGATGGTGCAGCAGTGGCAGCGCTCGCGGCCAAAGCCGCAGCCGAACTTGGCGTCGTGAAGGATGGCTGGAACGGCTACGCGGTGCTGCACACGGCTGCTTCGCGTGTTGGCGCGCTCGACATCGGCTTCGTGCCGGGCGCGGGCGGCAAGAGCGCGGCCGACATGACCAAGGCCGGCGCGAGCGACGTGCTGTTCCTGCTGGGCGCCGACGAGATCGACGTACCGCCCGGCGCGTTCGTCATCTACATCGGCACCCATGGCGACCAGGGCGCACACCGCGCCGACGTCATTCTGCCGGGCGCGACCTACACCGAAAAGTCCGGGCTCTATGTGAATACCGAAGGCCGCCCGCAGATCGGCAGCCGCGCCAACTTCCCGCCGGGCGAAGCGCGCGAGGATTGGGCGATCCTGCGCGCACTTTCAGACGTGCTGGGCCACAAGCTGCCCTATGACTCGCTCGCCCAATTGCGTCAGGCGCTGTTCATGGCCCATCCGCATTTGCAACGCATCGGCGAAATCGCCCCGGGCGATGCCGCCGATGTCCGCAAGCTTGCGGGACAGGGTGGCGCGTCCGAGAAAGCGCCGTTCCGCTCGCCGGTCGAGGATTTCTATTTCACCAATCCGATCGCGCGCGCGTCCGCGGTGATGGCCGAATGCTCGACGCTGGCCGAGGGCCGCAGCTTGAGCGCGGCGGAGTAGGGGCATGGTCGAAGCTCTCACCATCTATTTCTGGAGCTACGCCTGGCCGCTGGCCATCATGGTGGCGCAGTCGCTGCTGCTGCTCGTCATCCTGCTGGTCGCCATCGCCTACGTGCTGTTGGCCGACCGCAAGATCTGGGCGGCGGTGCAGATCCGGCGCGGCCCCAACGTGGTCGGGCCGTGGGGGCTGCTGCAATCCTTTGCGGACCTGCTGAAGTTCATCCTGAAAGAGCCGGTCATCCCGTCGAGCTCGAACAAGGGCGTGTTCCTGCTCGCCCCGCTGGTGACCTGCACACTGGCGCTCGGCGCCTGGGCGGTGATCCCGGTCAGTGCCGGGTGGGTGATCGCCGACATCAACGTCGGCGTGCTCTACATTTTCGCGATCTCGTCGCTGATGGTCTACGGCATCATCATGGGCGGCTGGGCGTCGAACTCGAAATACGCCTTCCTCTCGGCGATCCGCTCGGCGGCGCAGATGGTGTCCTACGAGGTCTCGATTGGCTTCGTCATCATCACAGTGTTGCTGTGCGCCGGCTCGCTCAAGCTCTCGGCCATCGTCGCCGCGCAGGACACGTCGTGGGGCCTGCTCGGCTGGTATTGGCTGCCGCTGCTACCGATGTTCGTGATCTTCTTCGTGTCGGCGCTGGCGGAAACCAACCGGCCGCCGTTCGACCTGGTCGAGGCCGAGTCCGAACTGGTCGCCGGCTTCATGGTGGAATACGGCTCCGCGCCCTACATGATGTTCATGCTCGGCGAGTACGTGGCGATCGCCACCATGTGCGCCATGGGCACCATCCTGTTCCTGGGAGGCTGGCTGCCGCCGGTGCCGATTGCGCCGTTTACATGGGTGCCGGACGTGATCTGGTTCACGCTGAAATGCCTGTTCCTGTTCTTCATGTTCGCGATGGCCAAAGCCATCGTGCCGCGCTACCGCTACGACCAGCTCATGCGGTTGGGCTGGAAGGTGTTCCTGCCGATCTCGCTGGCGATGGTGGTCATCGTCGCGGCAGTGCTGCAATTCGGCGGGCTGGCTCCGAAATGAGAACCGGCCCCGAAATGAGGATGCCATGAGGCTCGATCAGGCCGCGCGGTCGATATTCTTGATGGAGTTCGTGTCGGCGTTCGTTCTCGCCATGAAGTACTTCTTCAAGCCGAAGCCGACGCTCGATTATCCGTTCGAGAAGGGACCGATCTCGCCGCGATTCCGCGGCGAGCACGCGTTGCGCCGCTATCCAAACGGCGAGGAGCGCTGCATCGCCTGCAAGCTGTGCGAGGCGATCTGCCCGGCGCAGGCCATCACCATCGAGGCCGGTCCCCGTCGTAACGACGGTACACGGCGCACCACGCGCTACGACATCGACATGGTGAAATGCATCTATTGCGGCCTGTGCCAGGAAGCCTGCCCGGTCGACGCCATCGTCGAGGGCCCGAACTTCGAGTTCGCGACCGAGACGCGCGAGGAGCTCTACTACGACAAGGAAAAACTGCTGGCGAACGGCGACCGCTGGGAGCGCGAGCTGGCCAAGAACATCGCGCTGGACGCGCCGTACCGGTAGGGCAAACGCGAGATGTTCATCCACGCTCTCTTTTTCTATTTGTTCGCCAGCGTGTGCGTGGCATCCGCGTTCATGGTGATCGCGGCGAAGAATCCGGTGCATTCGGTACTGTTCCTGATCCTCGCCTTCGTCAACGCGTCGGGCCTGTTCGTGCTGATGGGCGCAGAATTCCTGGCGATGATCCTGATCGTGGTCTATGTCGGCGCAGTCGCGGTGCTGTTCCTGTTCGTGGTGATGATGCTCGACGTCGATTTCGCCGAGCTGCGCCAGGGCTTCCTGCAATACCTGCCGTTCGGCGCGCTGGTCGCGTTTGTGCTGTTGGGCGAGTTGCTGCTGGTGGTCGGCGCCTGGGTCATCAACCCGTCGATGCCGACCACGATTACGGCGCCGATCCCGACGACGGTCACCAATACCGAGGCGCTGGGTCTCGTGCTCTACACCCAGTACATCTACTACTTCCAGGCTGCCGGATTGGTGCTGCTGGTCGCCATGATCGGCGCGATCGTGCTGACGCTGCGCCACCGGGTTGGCGTCAAGCGCCAGGACATCGGCGCGCAAGTCGCGCGCAACAAAGAAACCGCGATGGAAGTCGTCAAAGTCCGGCCGGGGCAGGGACTGTGATGATGGCGATCATTCCATCCCCGTCATTCCGGGGCGTGAGCGAAGCGAGCGAGCCCGGAATCCAGAACAAGATTCCGAACCCGCCTCTGGATTCCGGACTCGCGCTTCGCGCGCCCCGGAATGACAGCGTGGGGATATCGTCATGACCATCGGGCTCGGCCATTACCTGTCGGTTGCCGCGATCCTGTTCACGCTCGGGATATTCGGCATCTTCATCAACCGCAAGAACGTCATCGTCATCCTGATGTCGATCGAGCTGATCCTGCTGGCCGTCAACATCAACCTCGTCGCGTTCTCCACCCATCTCGGCGACATCGTCGGCCAGGTGTTCGCCATGCTGGTGCTGACCGTGGCCGCGGCTGAAGCCGCGATCGGTCTCGCCATCCTCGTCGTTTATTTCCGAAACCGCGGCTCGATCGCGGTCGAGGATATCAACCTCATGAAGGGTTGAGATGTATCTCGCGATCGTCCTCCTGCCGCTGCTCGGTGCGATCCTCGCCGGTGCGATCGCAATCGTCGGCGCGCGCCGGCGCTTCCCCGGCGCCGAGCCATCCGACGACCATCACGGCTCTCACCACGCTGTGGCCCACGCCGATCATGACGCGCACGACGACCACGACCACGGGCCGGCCGTGCCCGCAGCGGAAGGCTCGCGCGCGGCCGAGATCATCACCACATCGCTGCTCGCCATCGCCTGCGTGCTGTCATGGATCGCGTTCGCGCGTGTCGGTTTCGGCGGCGCGGAGGAACGCGTCCGGCTGTTCACCTGGATCATCTCCGGCGACTTCAAGGTCGACTGGGCGCTGCGCATCGACAGCCTGACCGCCGTCATGCTGGTGGTGGTGACCACCGTCTCCGGGCTCGTGCATTTGTATTCCATCGGCTACATGGCCGAGGACCCGTACCGGCCGCGGTTCATGGCCTACCTCTCGCTCTTCACCTTCGCCATGCTGTCGCTGGTGACGTCGGACAACCTCGCCCAGCTTTTCTTCGGCTGGGAGGGCGTAGGCCTTGCGAGCTATCTGCTGATCGGCTTTTGGTACCACAAGCCGGAGGCCAACGCCGCCGCGATCAAGGCGTTCGTCGTCAACCGGGTCGGCGACTTCGGCTTCGCGCTCGGCATTTTCGCCGTCTTCATGATGATGGGGACGATCGACCTCGACACCATTTTCGCCCAGGCGCCGTCGCTCACCGGCAAGACCATCAACTTCTTCGGCTGGCACGCCGATGCGCTGACGCTCATTTGCCTGCTGCTGTTCATGGGCGCGATGGGCAAGTCGGCGCAGTTCCTGCTGCACACCTGGCTGCCCGACGCGATGGAAGGTCCGACCCCCGTGTCGGCCCTCATTCACGCCGCCACGATGGTCACCGCCGGCGTGTTCATGGTGGCGCGGCTGTCGCCGCTGTTCGAGCTTTCCCCGACCGCGCTTGCAGTGGTGACGTTGGTCGGCGCGACCACGGCGTTCTTTGCCGCAACCGTCGGCCTGGTGCAGAACGACATCAAGCGCATCGTCGCCTATTCGACCTGCTCGCAGCTTGGCTACATGTTCGTCGCCATGGGTGTCGGCGCCTATTCGGTCGGCATGTTCCACCTGTTCACCCACGCCTTCTTCAAGGCGCTGCTGTTCTTAGGCTCCGGCTCGGTGATCATGGCGATGCATCACGAGCAGGACATCCGCAACATGGGCGGCCTGCGCAAGAAAATCCCGTTCACCTACTGGACCATGGTGATCGGCACGCTGGCGCTCACCGGCTTCCCGTTCACCGCGGGCTATTTCTCCAAGGACGCCATCATCGAGGCGGCGTTTGCCGGCAAGAATCCGTTCGCGATGTACGCCTTCGCCCTGACGGTGATCGCGGCGGGCCTGACCGCGTTCTACTCCTGGCGGCTGATCTTCAAGACCTTCCACGGCACACCGCACGACCAGCACCACTACGACGAGGCGAAAGAGAGCCCGGCGGTGATCCTGATTCCGCTCGGCGTGCTGGCTGTGGGCTCGATCCTCGCCGGATTCCCGTTCAAGGAGTATTTCGCCGGTCATCACGTCGAGCATTTCTTCCGCGAGTCGATCAAGCAGAGTAAGGACGTGATCGAAGGCATCCATCACGTGCCGCTGTGGGTCGCGCTGACGCCGACCGTGATGATGCTGCTGGGATTGGGGGTATCCGCCTATTTCTACCTGTGGCGCCCGGACATCCCGGCCAACATGGCGCGCCAGCACGACGTGCTGTATCGCTTCCTGCTCAACAAATGGTACTTCGATGAGATCTACGATTTCCTGTTCGTGCGGCCCTCGCTCTGGATCGGCCGCGTGCTCTGGAAGGTCGGCGACGGCAAGCTGATCGACGGCCTCGGGCCTGACGGCGTGTCCGCCCGCGTCCTCGACGTCACCCGCAACGTGGTGCGGCTGCAGACCGGCTACCTCTACCACTACGCCTTCGCCATGCTGATCGGCGCGGCCGCGCTGATCACCTGGTTCATGTTTTCGGGCGGGGTGCGCTGATGACCTCCTGGCCCATCCTCTCGGTCATGACCTTCCTGCCGATTGTCGGCGTGCTGTTCATCGCGGCATTGCGGGGCGACGACGAAGCCATCAAGAGCAATGCGCGCTGGGTGGCGCTCTGGACCACGCTCGTCACCTTCGCGGTGTCGCTGATCGTGCTGTCGCGGTTCGACGCCTCGTCGTCCGAGTTCCAGTTCATCGAGAAGCTCGACTGGCTCGGCGGCACCGGCTCCTACCACATGGGCGTTGACGGCATCTCGCTGCCGCTCATCATTCTGACAACCGCGATCATGCCGCTCTGCATCGTCGCAAGCTGGCGCGCCATCCAGACCCGCGTTAAGGAATACATGATCGCGTTTCTGGTGCTCGAAACTTTGATGATCGGCACGTTCTCGGCGCTCGATCTGGTGCTGTTCTATCTGTTCTTCGAGGGCGGCCTGATCCCGATGTTCTTGATCATCGGCGTCTGGGGCGGCCCGCGGCGAGTGTACGCAAGCTTCAAGTTCTTCCTCTACACGCTGCTCGGCTCGGTGCTGATGCTGCTCGCCATCATGGCGATGTACTGGCAGGCCGGCACCACCGACATCGTCGTGCTGCTGAAACATTCGTTTCCGCGCGAGATGCAGCCCTGGCTGTGGCTGGCGTTCTTCGCCTCGTTTGCCGTCAAGATGCCGATGTGGCCGGTCCATACCTGGCTGCCGGACGCGCATGTCGAGGCCCCGACCGCGGGCTCGGTGATCCTGGCCGCCATTCTCTTAAAAATGGGCGGCTACGGCTTTCTTCGATTCTCGCTGCCGATGTTCCCGGTCGCCTCGCAGGATTTTGCGCCGCTGGTGTTCGCGCTCTCCGTCATCGCCATCGTCTACACCTCGCTGGTGGCGCTAGTGCAGGAGGACATGAAGAAGCTGATCGCCTACTCGTCGGTCGCGCACATGGGCTTCGTCACCATGGGCATCTTCGCTGCGACCGACCAGGGTATCGGCGGCGGCATCTTCCAGATGGTGTCGCACGGCATCGTCTCGGCCGCGCTATTCCTCTGCGTCGGCGTGGTCTACGACCGCATGCACAGCCGCGAGATTTCGACCTATGGCGGACTGGTCGAGCGCATGCCGGTCTATGCCGTGGTGTTCCTGCTGTTCACGCTCGCCAACGTCGGCTTGCCCGGCACCTCGGGCTTCGTCGGCGAGTTCCTGACGCTGGTCGGCACCTTCAGGGTCAACATTCCGGTCGCGACACTGGCGACGCTCGGCGTCATCCTGTCGGCCGGTTACGCGCTGTGGCTTTACCGCAAGGTGGTGCTCGGACGGCTGGAAAAGCCGCAGCTTGCGGGCATCAAGGACATGAGCTGGCGCGAGATCGGCATCTTCGCGCCGCTGGTGATCCTGACGCTGCTGTTCGGGTTCTATCCCAAGCCGGTGCTCGACGTGTCGTCGGCCTCGGTCACCGCCCTGGTCGAGCACTACAACAAGGCGGTCGGCGGCACCAAGTCCGCCGGACTGGTGAAGTGAGGGCGCGCCGGCCATGAACCAGCAATTGCCTTCGCTCTACCCGGTTCTGCCGGAAATCGTGCTGGCCTGCGGCGCCATGGCGCTGCTCATGCTCGGCGCCTATCGCAAGCGCAGCACCAGCCTGGTCGACCTCGGCGCCGTCGCGCTACTGATCCTGGCGGCCTTTGTGGTGCTCTGGCTGCCCGGCGGCACGCTGACCACGTTCGGCGGCAGCTTCGTGCTCGACGATTTCGCGCGGCTCTTGAAGGTGCTGGCTTTCGTCGCCTCCGCCGCGGCCATCGTGATGTCGCTCAGTTACGACCCGGTCGAGCGGCAGCAGCGCTTCGAGTATTCGATCCTGATCGTGCTCTCGGCGGTTGGCATGGGCATGCTGATCTCGGCCGCCGACCTGATCGCGCTCTATGTCGGCCTGGAACTGATGAGCCTCGCGCTCTACGTGGTGGCGGCGTTCAGCCGCGACGATGTGCGCTCCTCCGAAGCCGGGCTGAAATACTTTGTCCTCGGCGCGCTGTCGTCCGGCATGCTGCTCTATGGCTGCTCGCTGATCTACGGTTTTACCGGCACGGTTTCGTTCGCCGGCATCGCCAAGGCGACGCAAGCCGGCGCCGGCATCGGGCTGATCTTCGGCCTGGTGTTTTTGTTCGCGGGACTTTGTTTCAAAGTCTCGGCGGTGCCATTCCACATGTGGACGCCCGACGTCTACGAGGGCGCGCCGACACCGGTCACCGCGTTCTTCGCGGCCGCCCCCAAGGTCGCCGGCATCGCGATCTTCGTGCGGGTCGCGATCACGGCGTTTCCGGGCATCGTGCCGCAATGGCAGCAGATTCTGGTATTCGTCTCGATCGCCTCGATGACGCTCGGCGCGTTCGCGGCCATCGGGCAGCGCAACATCAAGCGGCTGATGGCGTATTCGTCCATCGGCCACATGGGTTTCGCGCTGATCGGGCTCGCTGCCGGCTCCGCCACCGGGGTGCAGGGCGTGCTGATCTACATGTCGATCTATCTCGCCATGACGCTCGGCACCTTCGCCTGCATCCTGTCGATGCGCCGCGCCGAAGGACCGGTCGAGCAGATTTCCGACCTGTCGGGCCTGGCGCGCACCAATCCGGCGATGGCATTTTTCCTGGCGCTGCTGCTGTTCTCGCTCGCCGGCATTCCGCCGCTCGCCGGATTCTTCGCGAAATATTACGTGTTCCTGGCCGCGATGCAGTCCGGACTGTTCACGCTCGCGGTGCTCGGCGTGTTGGCGAGCGTGGTGGGCGCCTACTACTACCTGCTGATCGTCAAGATCATGTACTTCGACGAGCCGGCGCCGAACTTCCAGCCGATGCCTGCGGAGTTGAAATTCGTGCTCGGCGTCACCGGCCTGTTCAACCTGTTGTTCTTCGTCTATCCCGCGCCGCTGCTTCAGGCCGCGAGCACCGCCGCGAAGTCGTTGTTTTGATGCAGCTCGATCCCTCCGCCGCTTCAGCCGGCGTGGGGCTTATCACCCACGACGCGGTCGGCTCGACCAACACCGAGGCGCTCAATCTCGCGCGCCGGGGCGAACGCGGACCGCTGTGGGTCACAGCCCGCAGCCAGAGTGCCGGACGCGGACGGCGTGGCCGTTTCTGGGTCTCGGAGCCCGGCAATCTCTACGCCAGCCTGCTGCTGACCGATCCGTCGCCGCCCGAACGCTCGGCCGAACTTTCATTCGTCGCGGCGCTTGCGGTTCATGACGCGGCCTCCGGCCGAATTCCGGGCCTGGACAAACGCCTCGCGCTGAAATGGCCCAATGACGTCCTGATCGACGGCTGCAAGTTCGCCGGCATCCTGATCGAAGGTGAGGGGACTTCTGTTGCAATCGGCATCGGCGTGAACTGCACTCACCATCCGGCCGGGACCGCGTTTCCGGCGACCGACCTCGCCGCGGCCGGTGTCCGCGCAACGCCGGAAAGCCTGTTCGCTGCGCTGTCGGCTGCGATGGTGGCCCGGCTAGCGGAATGGAATCGCGGAGCGGGCTTCGTTGCGATCCGGGCCGGATGGCTCGATCGCGCCGCGGGGCTCGGCAAATCGATCCGGGTGGCCCTTGCCGAAGGCGAGCGCGTGGGCCATTTCGAAACTCTGGACCCGAGCGGCCGGCTGGTGCTGCGTCTGGCCGACGGGTCATTGGAAACGATCACCGCAGGCGACGTCATGCTTCCGTCCGATCGCCGCGAGCCGGCGTAAACCATGGCCAACCCCCTCGGCGAACTGGTGTTCGCGCCGCTCGGCGGCGTCGGCGAGATCGGCATGAACCTGTCGATCTACGGTCTCGGCGACCAGCGCCGCCGCACCTGGCTGATCGTCGACGTCGGTGTGTCGTTTGCCCAGGAGGAGAACCTTCCTGGCATCGATCTGGTGTTTCCGGACATCCGATATCTCATCGAGGAACGCAAGAACCTCGCCGGCATCGTGCTCACCCACGCGCACGAAGACCATTACGGCGCGATGCTCGATCTGTGGCCGAGGCTCAAGGTGCCGATCTATGCGACGCCGTTCACGGCGGCGCTGCTGCAGGCCAAGCGGCTGGGCCAGCCGGGCGCGCCCGAGATTCCGATCAACATCGTACCGATCGATTCAC
Source organism: Rhodoplanes serenus (assembly GCA_945897515.1). Taxonomy (GTDB): domain Bacteria; phylum Pseudomonadota; class Alphaproteobacteria; order Rhizobiales; family Xanthobacteraceae; genus Z2-YC6860. Next base: position 84,854 of record CAMDFO010000006.1, read on the forward strand.
GTTTCAACGTCGGACCGTTCGACATCGAACTGGTCTCGGTCGCCCATTCGATCCCGGAATCCAACGCACTTATCATCCGCACGCCGCACGGCAACGTGCTGCACACCGGCGACTGGAAGATCGACCCGACGCCGGTGCTCGGACCCCCGACCGACGAGAAAAAGTTACGGGCGCTCGGCGACGAGGGTTGCCTCGTATTGATCGGCGACTCCACGAATGCCGTGCGCGAAGGCCGCTCGCCGTCCGAGCGTGACGTCGCGAAGTCGCTGACCGCGCTGATCGCCGGCGCCCGCGGCCGCGTCGCCGTCACCACCTTCGCTTCCAATGTCGGTCGCATCAAAGCCGTCGCCGACGCCGCACGCGCGGCCGATCGCGAAGTCGTGCTGGTCGGACGCGCCATGGAGCGCACGGTGCAGGTCGCGCGCGAGACCGGCCATCTCGATGGGGTGCAGGATTTCCGCTCGCAGGACGCTTACGGCTACCTGCCACCGGACAAGGTGCTGGCGCTCTGCACCGGCAGCCAAGGCGAGCCGCGCGCGGCGCTGTCGCGCATCGCGATGGACGAGCACCCCGAAGTGACGCTCACCCGCGGCGACCGCGTGATCTTTTCCTCGCGCACCATCCCTGGCAACGAGAAGGCGGTCGGCCGCGTCATCAACGGTCTGATCGAGCAGGGCGTCGAAGTCATCACCGACCGCACCCATCTCGTGCATGTGTCCGGCCATCCCCGTCAGGCCGAGCTCGAAGATATGATCGGCTGGGTCAAGCCGAAAACTCTTATCCCGGTCCACGGCGAGGCGCTGCATCTGCACGAGCACGCCAAGCTCGCCCGCCGGCTCGGCGTCAACGTCGTTACCGTCCGCAACGGCGATCTCGTTCAGCTCGCTCCCGGCAATCCAGGCATCATCGACGAGGTGCCGGCTGGGCGGCTATACAAGGACGGCGCGCTGATGGTCGCGGCCGACTCGCGCACCATCGCCGACCGCAAGCGGCTGAGCGCCACCGGCGTGGTCATGATCGCGCTCGCATTGACCGAAAAAGGCCAGCTCGCCGCCGACCCGGAGGTCGAGCTGGTCGGAATCCCGGACACCACCGCCGACGGCAAGCCGATGCTGGAGATTGTCTATCAGGCCGTGGTGGAGACGTTCGACAACCTGCCCAAGCCGCGCCGGCGCGATCCGGACGCCGTCGCCGAAGCGGTGCGGCGCGGCGCCCGCGCGGCCGTGGCCGAGCACTGGCGCAAGAAACCACAGTGTTATGTGCAGGTGCTGGAGGTGTAAGCTCCCGAACATCAGGGAGGCCTACTTGAAAAATTTGCACTCTGCGTTGCTGCGCGGTGCTCGATGAACTTGGATTGCTGTCCGGCTAGCCCTGCCACCCCAACCCCGCTATGGAATGCGCCACGAAGAGTGGCTGCCGGGCCGCAGGAGTGAACTGACATGATCGGACGGCTCAACCACGTCGCCATCGCGGTGCGCGACATCGCCAAGGCGTCGGAGGTCTATCGCAAAACCTTGGGGGCAGAGGTGTCCGCCGCGGTGCCGCAGCCCACGCACGGCGTCACCACCGTGTTCATCAATCTGCCCAACACCAAGATCGAGCTGCTGGAGCCGCTTGGCGAAGCCTCGCCGATCCTGAAATTCCTGGAGAAGAACACCGACGGCGGTATCCATCATGTCTGCTACGAGGTCGACGATATCCTGGCTGCGCGCGACCGCCTGAAGGCGCAGGGTGCGCGCGTGCTCGGCGACGGCGAGCCGAAGACCGGCGCCCATGGCAAACCGGTGCTGTTCCTGCATCCGAAGGATTTCTGCGGCACGCTGGTCGAGCTGGAACAAGCGTGACATGGCGATATCGACCGGGGTCGCGATCTATTTCCTGATCTGGTGGCTCACGCTGTTCGCTGTGCTGCCCTGGGGCGTGCGCGCGCAGGGCGGAGAGGCCGTGCCGGGCACCGATCCGGGCGCGCCGGTGTTGCCGCGGCTGCTGGCGAAGCTGATCTGGACCACGGTCGTGACGACCGTCATCTTCGGCGTGGTCGCCACTCTTTACATCTACCGGCTGGTGACGCTCGACGATCTCGCGGCGCTCATGGGAATGTCGCGGGATTTCAGTCGCTAGCGATCGGGTTGCCGTTTCGGCTTGCGTTCGCGTGCGCTCGTTGGCCGCGGGCGTGCTGAGCGGTAGAAGCCGTTCTCCCGGCAGAAGCCGCCGACGCCGGACACCGTCCACATACATTGCTGCCACGAGACGAAGCCGCAATTGACGCCCCCGACCTCCTCGGAATAGTCGGCACACCAGGGATATTCCTGCGCTGTCGCCGGACTGCTCGCGCAAACTGCCGCCAGCAGGGCTGCGGCTGCCAATGTGGTTCGCATGGATGCTCCCGAGCGTGGACGGTTTGCCCCGTTCCCTGCTCGATACTAACCCCGGACCGGAGCGATTCCGCCAGCCCGGAGCGATGGTTGCGGAGCGCCGGTCCGGCGTAACCGTCTGCACAAAAAAATGAGCAGGACCAAGGTCCTGCTCCGAAATCTGATGTTTTTAATCCAAGTCTCCAGGACGCTGTACTTTTGCCCGGATGACGGCGTTGGACACGCGCTTTGGATTTCTCCCCAGAACTTGAGCCCCGGCCAAGTTTCGCGAAACCCGACGGTGGCGCAACCTAGCCCATCCCAACGGCCGTGTCATCAGCGGGCTACCGCCCGCGCGCGATTTTGTGGCGGGCCGCAGCCCCTTGCGGCGCTTGTGTTTTCCCGCCCGATCCGGTTTCACTGCCGCCGTCCGCCGAGCTTCCGATTCTTGGCGATTTCCTGCCTAATCTTGAGAGTTCAATGCGCCTGTCCCGGTTCTTCCTGCCGATCCTGAAGGAGGCCCCGCGCGAGGCCGATATCGCCTCGCACCGGCTGATGCTTCGCGCCGGCATGCTGCGCCAGCAGTCCGCCGGCATCTACACGCTGCTGCCCCTGGGATTGCGCGTGCTCAACAAGGTCTGCGCCATCGTCCGCGAGGAGCAGAACCGCTCCGGCGCGATTGAGCTCCTGATGCCCACCATCCAGTCGGCCGATCTCTGGCGCGAGAGCGGGCGCTACGAGGACTACGGCAAGGAGATGCTGCGCATCAAGGACCGCCACGAGCGCGACATGCTCTACGGCCCGACCAACGAGGAAATGATCACCGAGATCTTCCGCGCCTACGTGCGGTCGTATAAGGATCTGCCGCTCAACCTGTACCATCTCCAGCTCAAATTCCGCGACGAGGTCCGGCCTCGCTTCGGCCTGATGCGCGGGCGCGAGTTCCTGATGAAGGACGCCTATTCGTTCGACATCGACCAGGACAGCGCCCGGCACTCCTACAACAAGATGTTCGTGGCGTACCTGCGCACCTTCGCGCGGCTTGGCCTGAAATCGATCCCGATGGTCGCCGACACCGGCCCGATCGGCGGCAACCTCTCCCACGAGTTCATCATCCTGGCCTCGACCGGCGAGTCTGAGGTGTTCTGCCACAAGGACTATCTCGATTTCCCGGTGCCGGCCGCCGACGTGAATTTCGACGATGTCTCCGGTTTGCAGGGCATCGTCGACAAGTGGACATCGCTCTATGCGGCCACCTCCGAGAAGCACGACGCCGCGGCCTACGCGCAGGTGCCTGCCGACCGGCAGGTGTCGGCGCGCGGCATCGAGGTCGGGCACATCTTCTATTTCGGCACCAAGTATTCCGAGCCGATGAAGGCGATCGTGGCGGGTCCCGATGGCGCCGACCGGCCCGTGCACATGGGCTCCTACGGCATCGGTCCGACGCGACTGGTGGCGGCGCTGATCGAAGCATTCCACGATGACGCCGGCATCAAGTGGCCGGAGCAGGTTGCGCCGTTCAAAGTGTCGATCCTCAACCTCAAGCAGGGTGACGCCGCGACCGACGGCGCGTCCGAAAGTATCTACCGCGAGCTCACCGCCAAGGGCGTCGACGTGCTGTACGACGATCTCGACCAGCGGCCGGGCTCGAAGTTCGCCACCGCCGACCTGATCGGTGTGCCGTACCAGGTTCTAGTCGGCCCCAAGGGGCTCGCCGCCGGCACGCTGGAGGTCAAGAAGCGCGCCGACGGCAGCCGGGAGAACCTCAGCCCGGCGGCCACGGTCGATCTGCTGTCGCGTTAATCTGTGTGTATGGGCTTGGGTGCGCCATCGGTGCTGGCTTGAAACCGCCAGAATCGGATGAAATTCCTGTCTAAGAGCAATTGATGACCGAACCGACCGGGACACGGCCCTTCGCACCGTTCGAGTGGATGTTGTCGCTGCGCTACCTGCGGGCGCGGCGCAAGGAAGGATTCATCTCGGTGATCGCCGGGTTTTCCTTCCTCGGCATCATGCTCGGCGTCGCCACCCTAATCATCGTGATGGCGGTGATGAACGGCTTCCGAAAGGAGCTGCTCGACAAGATTTTGGGCCTCAACGGCCACCTGCTGGTGCAGCCGCTGGAATCGCCGCTCACCGATTACGAGGCGGTGGCCGCACGGATCGCGGGCGTGCAGGGGGTGCGGCTTGCTGCCCCTATCGTCGAAGGCCAGGCGCTCGCATCCTCGCCGTTCAACGCCGCCGGCGTGCTGGTGCGCGGCGTCCGCGCCGGCGATCTCAACAAGCTCACCTCGATCGCCAAGAACATCAAGCAAGGCTCGATGGACGGTTTCGACCAGGGGCAGGGCGTGATGATCGGGCGGCGCATGGCCGACCAGCTCACGGTGCGGGCCGGCGATTCCGTGTCGCTCGTGGCGCCGCGCGGTGCGGTGACGCCGATGGGCACCACGCCGCGGATCAAGGCCTACAAGGTTGCGGCCGTGTTCGAGATCGGCATGTCGGAATACGACACGTCGATCGTGTTCATGCCGCTCAACGAGGCGCAGGCCTACTTCAACCGCAACGGCGACGTCACCGCGATCGAGGTCTACACCGACAATCCGGACAAGATCCAAAATTACCGGCAGCTCGTGAGCGATGCGGCGCAGCGCCCGATCTTCATGATCGACTGGCGGCAGCGCAACGCCACCTTCTTCAACGCGCTCCAGGTCGAGCGCAACGTGATGTTCCTGATCCTGACGCTGATCGTGCTGGTGGCGGCATTCAACATCGCGTCGAGCCTGATCATGCTGGTCAAGGACAAGGGCCGCGACATCGGCATTCTGCGCACCATGGGCGCGACGCAAGGCTCGGTCATGCGGGTGTTCCTGATCGTCGGCTTCTCCATCGGGCTGGTCGGCGACCTGATGGGCTTCGGGCTCGGCCTGCTCGTGTGTCTGAACATCGAATCGATTCGGCAGTTCATGTCGTGGCTCACCAACACCGAGCTGTTCTCGCCGGAGCTTTATTTCCTGTCCCGGCTGCCCGCCGAATTGGACGTCGGCGAGACCGCCGCCGTGGTGGTGATGGCGCTGGCGCTGTCGCTGCTGGCCACGCTCTACCCGTCATGGCGCGCGGCGCGGCTCGATCCCGTCGAAGCGCTGCGGTACGAGTAGCCGACGATGGCCGAGACGGAGAACCCGGTCGTCTTCCTGCACAAGGTCGAGCGGCGCTACCACCAGGGCGACGCCGTGCTCGAAATCCTCAAAGGTGCGGAGATGGCGATCTGGCCGGGCCAGACCGTGGCGCTGGTCGCCCCGTCCGGCGCCGGCAAGTCGACGCTGCTGCACATCGCCGGCCTGCTCGAGCATCCCGACGCCGGCGAGGTCTATCTCGACGGCGTTCCGACCTCGGGCCTGAGCGACGCCGAGCGCACGCGGCTACGCCGAACCGAGGTCGGGTTCGTCTACCAGGCGCACCACCTGCTGCCGGAATTCTCGGCGGTCGAAAACGTGATGCTGCCGCAGATGATCCGCGGCCTATCCAAGGCCGAGGCGAGGAAGCGCGCCAGCGAGCTGCTGGGCTATCTGGGTCTGGCGGAACGCCTAACCCACCGTCCGGCGGAATTGTCAGGCGGCGAGCAGCAACGCGTCGCGATTGCGCGCGCTGTCGCCAATGCGCCGCGCATCCTGTTTGCCGACGAGCCCACCGGAAACCTCGACCCGCACACCTCCGAGCACGTGTTCCGCGCGCTCGCGCAACTGGTGCGCGCCTCCGGCCTCACCGTCATGCTGGCGACCCACAACATGGATCTCGCCGCCCGCATGGACCGGCGAGTGACGTTGCGGGACGGGCTGGTGGTCGAGCTGAAATAGGGGCACGCTCAAACGAAGAGGCCGCCCGGAGGCGGCCTCTCGGTTTCACATTTTGACGTCTTAGAAGCCGCGATACGGCTTACAAACGCCGCTCTGCACCGTGTAATGCGGCGGACACAGATTGCTGCTGCTTCGCCCTCCGTAGTAGCGGCCGTAGGCCCGATAGCCTCGCGGCTCCCGGTAGTAGCGGCGATACCGCGGCCCGTCGTAACGGTCCCGGTAGACGTAGCGCGGCCCGTCGTAGCCCGGCCCCACCCCGAAGTAGAACGACTGCGCAGACGCCGCGCCGCCGGTGGCCAAGATCGCTCCCGCCGCCAGCGCGGCGAACATGAGCTTTTTCATCGAAACCTCCTGGATTGACAAACAGTCTCGCAATGACAACCGCGAGCACGGCTTTTAAGTTCCGCACCCCAGCGCAAGTCTTTGAATTTAAAGTTGAATATTTATTCAGGTTGGTGCGCGGCTTGGCGGGGCACAACCGGAATGCAAAATCGAAACAGACAAAGCCGCCCCGACCGGGGGCGGCTTCATCGTCGTTTTAGATTTCAGTATCCGCGGTACGGCTTGCAGACGCCGTTTTGCATCGTATAGCGCGGCGGACAGACCGCACGCCTGTGACGGGGGCGGTCGTAGCCATAGGGCACGGCGCGAGGCGGCGGGCCGTCGTAGCGCGAGTAGGGCCGCCCGCCGCAGGGCACGCACTCGCACCGGCCGCCCCGGCAAATCCGCTGCGACCCGCGGCGGCAGTAGAACTCGTTGTGATCGCACGCAACCTTGACGATGGGTGCATTCATTTCGATTGCCGAACCGATGTCGGCGGCACCGCTCCACGGGCCGGCGTGGCTGGCCGTGATCAGTCCGACGAACAGACAAAGAGCCATCAATATCTTTTGCATCTGCAGTTTCCTCCTGAGCCGTCATCAAACACCGCTTTGGATGAATGGGAACTGAGCAAAGCTGTGCCGTCCGCTTTTGGGCAGGATTATTTTTTGGCAGGGACGCCGTCTCGCAGGGGATGCGTGGGAGCTTGGCCGACATCGCCGCTTACCTGGAAACAGGTGCGAACGGCGGCAAAATCTCGGTTCTTGCACTCGCAAAAATGGCGCTTGACTCTGGAACAAACAATGAACTATGTTCTCTGTTCGTTCTAGGGAGGACATCATGTTTCGCGCTGTTGTGGAGGAAGCCGCCGCACTGACTTCGATCAGCCTGTTCCTGGGCATGATCGCCATCTGGGCTCAAGTCTTCGCTGCCCTGTGAGTTTTTCTGCCCGCCAAGCTTGGCTGCCTGTGAGTTGGTTTGTTGCGTAACGCGTAACCGAGCACCCCCTCGGTCCCCCGTCGTCATGCCCGTGGAGCGGGCATCCCCGTCCTGGCCTCACCCCCGCATCGGACGTGGATGGCATCGGAACTCTGGGCTTGCCCGGGCTCCGTCGCCATGGCGCGGGGACGAGTTCCGCCCGGCTACAGGCGAGCCTGAGGATTGCCGGTATAAAAGCTCGGGCAGAGATCGGACCTCACTCCTGTCAGGGAGAATCGCGTTAAGCCAGTTGCCCAGCGACCGAATTCTGAGGCCCTCCGTGACCGCCGACCCCGGCTTCGTGCATCTGCACGTCCATTCCGCCTATTCGCTGCTCGAGGGCGCGATGACGATCGGCAAGCTCGCCGACTTCGCCAAGGCGGACAAGCAGCCTGCGCTCGCACTCACCGACACCGACAACATGTTCGGCGCGCTGGAATTCTCCGAGAAACTGGCGTCCTCGGGCATTCAGCCGATCGTCGGCTGCGCGCTGGCGCTGGATTTCGGCGACGAGACCCGCGACCCGCGGCAGATCAACCGCGTGCGCGCGCTGCCGCGCGTCGTGCTGATCGCGGCGCGCGAGGAAGGCTATCGCAGCCTGATCCGGCTCAATTCGCGGGCGTTCCTCGAAACCCCGTCCAACGAGAAGCCGCATCTGAAGCTCGACTGGCTGCAAGGCCAAGTCGATGGCCTGATCGCGCTCACCGGCGGCCCATGCGGTCCGCTCGATACCGCGATCGCCGCGGGCCAGACCGAACTCGCCTCCGCGCGTTGCGACATGCTGCACAAATTGTTCGGCGACCGGCTGTACGTGGAGTTGCAGCGCCATGGCACCGCGGCCGAGCGCGCCACCGAGCCGGTCCTGCTCGAACTGGCCTACGCCAAGGAGATCGCGCTGGTCGCCACCAATGAGCCGTTCTTCGCGCGGCGCGAAGACTACGAGGCCCATGACGCGCTGATCTGCATCGCCGAAGGCCGGATCGTCGCCGACACCGAGCGGCGTCAACTCACCTCCGAGCACTATTTCAAGAGTCGCGCCGAGATGGCGGCGCTGTTCTCCGATCTGCCGGAGGCGCTGGCCTCCACGGTCGAGATCGCGCAACGCTGCGCGTTCCGGCCGCAGACGCATCACCCGATCCTGCCGCGATTCTCGGTCGGCGACTGCACCGTGGACGAGGCCGAGGAGCTTCGCGTGCGCGCCGAGGCCGGCCTTGAGCGGCGCATCGCTGCGCACGGCATGGCGCCCAACCGCACCATCGAGGAATACCGCGAGCGGCTGGCTTTCGAATTGAAGGTCATCGCCGGCATGAAATACCCCGGCTACTTCTTGATCGTGTCCGACTTCATCCAGTGGGCGAAGGAGCAGGGCATTCCGGTCGGGCCGGGCCGCGGCTCGGGCGCGGGCTCGCTCGCGTCCTACGCGCTCACCATCACCGACCTCGATCCGCTGCGTTTCGATCTGCTGTTCGAACGCTTCCTCAATCCCGAGCGCGTGTCGATGCCGGACTTCGACATCGACTTCTGCCAGGACCGCCGCGACGAGGTGATCCGCTACGTACAGAACCGCTACGGCCGCGAGCAGGTGGCGCAGATCATCACCTTCGGCACGTTGCAGGCGAGGGGGGTGCTGCGCGATGTCGGACGCGTGCTGGAAATGCCCTACGGTCACGTCGACAAGCTGTGCAAGCTGGTGCCGCAGAATCCGGCCGCTCCGGTCACGCTCGCCAAGGCGATCGAGGGCGAGCCGCGATTGCAAGCCGAGCGCGATTCCGACCCTCGCGTGAAACGCGCTTTCGACATCGCGCTCAAACTCGAAGGTCTTTACCGCCATGCCTCGACCCACGCCGCCGGCATCGTGATCGGCGACCGGCCGCTGTCGGAGCTTGTGCCGCTCTACCGCGATCCTAAATCCGACATGCCGGTCACCCAGTTCAACATGAAATGGGTGGAGGCGGCGGGCCTGGTGAAGTTCGATTTCCTGGGCTTGAAGACGCTGACGGTGCTTCAGACCGCCGTGAAGCTGCTCAACCAGCGCGACGTCGAGCTCGATCTGTCGGCAATCCCGCTTGACGACAAGAAGACCTACGACCTGCTGGCGCGCGCCGAGGCGGTGGGCATCTTCCAACTGGAAAGCCAGGGCATGCGGCGCGCGCTGCTCGACATGCGCCCGGACCGTTTCGAGGACATAATCGCGCTGGTCGCGCTCTACCGGCCGGGTCCGATGGCCAACATCCCGACCTACTGCGCGCGCAAGCACAACATGGAGAAGCCGGAGTACATCCACCCCAAGCTCGAACCGGTGCTGCGCGAGACCTACGGCGTCATCGTCTACCAGGAACAGGTGATGCAGGCGGCGCAGATCCTGGCCGGCTATACGCTCGGACAGGCCGACCTGCTGCGCCGCGCCATGGGCAAGAAGATCCGCTCGGAAATGGCCGCGCAGCGCAAGGACTTCGTCAAAGGCGCGACCGAACGCGACATCGACCGCTCGCACGCCGACGCGATCTTCGATCTGCTGGAGCGCTTCGCCGAATACGGCTTCAACAAGAGCCATGCGGCGGCCTACGCGCTGGTCGCCTACCAGACCGCCTACATGAAGGCGAATTATCCGGTCGAGTTCCTGGCGGCGTCGATGACCCTCGATATGGGCAACACCGACAAGCTTTCGGAGTTTCGCGCCGAGGCCAACCGGCTCGGCATCAAGGTCGAGCCGCCGTCGGTCAATCGTTCGGGCGCGGCGTTCGACGTCGAGGGCAACACCATCCATTACGCGCTTGCCGCGCTCAAGGGCGTCGGCGCGCAGGCGGTGGAATCGATCGTCGCCGCGCGCGGCGCGCGGCCGTTCGCGGATTTGGCCGACTTCGCCCGGCGGATCAATCCGCGTGCCGTCAACAAGCGCGTGCTGGAAAGCCTCGCCTCAGCCGGCGCCTTCGACCAGATCGAGCCGAGCCGCGCGCGCGCGCATGCAGCCGTCGATGCGATGATGAGCGAAGCGCAGCGGCAGCACGAGACGGTCACCACCGGCGCGCTCGAATTCTCGTTCGGCGGCGGCGCGAACAAAGAGCAGCTCCGAATTCCGGCCGCCGAGCCCTGGCTGCCGGCCGACAAGCTGCGGCGCGAATACGAGGCGATCGGCTTCTTCCTCTCCGGTCATCCGCTCGACGACTACACCGAGCTGATGACGAAGCTGAAGCTGCAATCCTGGGCGGAGTTTTCCCGCTCGATCAAATCAGGCGCCAGCGCGGGGCGCGTCGCCGCCACCGTGGTTTCGCGGACGGAACGGCGCACCAAGACCGGCAACAAGATGGGGATCATCGGCCTGTCGGACCCGTCGGGACACTACGAGGCGATCCTGTTCGCCGAAGGGTTGCAGCAGTTCCGCGATCAGCTTGAGCCGGGCCGCGCGGTGCTGCTGTTTCTGAGCGCCGAGGCGCAAGGCGACGAGGTGCGCGCCCGCATCCAGTCGGCCGAGCCGCTCGACCAGGCGGCAGCCAAGCTGCAGAAGGGCCTGCGCGTATTCCTGCGCGACCCGGCGCCGATCGAACCGGTGGCCAAGCGGCTCGAAGGCAAGGGCGACGGCGAGGTCAGCATCGTGCTGCAACTGGGCGGCGGCGCGGAGGTCGAGGTCAAGCTGCCCGGCCGTTTCAAGGTCTCGCCGCAGATCGCCGGTGCGCTCAAGGCGGTGCCCGGCGTGGTCGAGGTCCAGACGCTCTAACGGCGGCCCGGCCTGCGCCATTCGCATCGAGCCGGCGCGTTCCCGGCGGTTGACCGGGTGGGCAGGCGACGGCGATAGTGGCCGCGATCTTTCCCCATGAGGAGCCCGCCATGGCCAGCAAGTTGCGCCACATCGCCATCTCGGTCCGCGATCCTGAGGCCGCCGCCAAGTTCTTCGAGAGCGCCTTCGGCATGACACGCGCCGGCAACGCCCAGCGCGGGGTCTACATGACCGACGGCATCTTCAACGTCGCGCTGCTCAACTTCGGCGAAGAGAAGATCGCGGGCTTCGAGAACCAGCCCGGCGTGCAGGGCCTCATCCATTTCGGGATGTGGGTCGACAGCGTCGAGGAGTCCGACAAGGCGATCAAGGCCGCCGGCGGCAAGTATGTCACCGGCCGCAAGGAGACCGGTCCGAACGTCTATTACGAGGTGAAATACGCGACGCCGGAAGGCTTCATCTTCGACGTCACCGAGAGCGGCTGGAAGGGCGCGGTCAAGGACGTGACGCCCGCGCCGAAAGCCAAGGACGCGGCGTAACAGTCGCGCCCGGCATCGTTCAGCATGACAGGATCGAAGGCAAACCAGCGCGTCGTCGTGGTCGGGGCAGGACCGGTCGGCATGGTCTGCGCGCTCGCGCTCAACCGGCAGGGCATTCCGGTCACCGTGTTCGAAATCGAGCCCGCGCCGGTCGAGGACCAGCGCGCGGCGACCATCCACCCGCCGACGCTGGAAATGCTGGACGCGCTCGGCGTGACGCAGAAGATCATGCCGCTCGGACTGGTCTCGCAGACCTACCGCATCCACGACCGGCCGGGCGGCAAGGTGGTCGCCGAGTTCGACCTCGGCCGACTCAAGGACGAGATCCGCTATCCGTTCGTGTTGCAATACGAGCAATACAAGCTGACCGCCTCCATCGCCGACGAATTCGCCAACGCCGGCGACTTCGACGTGCGGTTCTCGCACAATGTTATCGGGCTGACCCAGACCGCCGACGGCGTCGAGCTGGAAATCCAGTCGCCGGCCGGAATCGAGCGCATGACGGCGGCCTATGTGATCGGTTGCGACGGCGGCCGCAGCACGGTGCGCAAGCTAGCCGACATCGACTTCGAGGGCTTCACCTATCCGGAGCGGTTCATCAAGATCGCGACGCCGTTCGATTTCGAGACCGTGGTTCCGAACCTATGCCTGCGCAATTATTTCTCCGACCCGGACGAATGGGCCAACCTGTTCAAGGTTCGCGGCAAGGGTCCGCCCGGACTGTGGCGCGCGATCTTTCCGGTCGCCCAGGACGAGGACGAATCCACCGCACTGTCCCCAGACCGGGTCGAAGCGCGGTTGCAGAAATTCTTCCCCAAGGCAGGCCGCTACTACGTCGAGTACGTCAACATCTACGCCGTGCACCAGCGCGTGGCCGCGACCTTCCGCAAGGGCCGGGTGCTGCTCGCGGGCGATAGCGCCCACGTCAACAATCCGATCGGCGGCATGGGCATGAACGGCGGCATGCACGACGGCATCAACCTCGCGGAGAAACTCGCCAAGGTGCTGCACGGCGAGGCCGGCGACAGCCTGCTCGATCTCTACAGCCGGCAGCGCCGCCACGCCGCGGTGAAATACGTCCAGGCCCAGTCGATCGCCAACAAACGGATCATGGAGGAGCGCGATCCCGCGTCGCGGCAGAAGAATTTCGACGAGCTGCGGAAGACCGCGGAGAACGACGACACCGCCAAGGCGTATATGCGGCGGGCCGCGCTGTTCGACAGTTTGCGGGATGCGGCTGCGGTGAGCTGAAGCTGACGCCGGGGGGCGGTAGGTAAGTTGCGCACCGTGTTGCAGGTCAGCCACGGCAGACCTCTATTAAATACGCCAGCGCGTAAATGACCGCCGCTAGGCTCAACATGAATTGCGGGGTAGGCCAGCGGGGTTTTTTGGGTTTTGTCTTCACGGTTCGGCCTCTCGATTCCTTCTCGCGCGAGAAGGCGGCCGAACGCACAAAGGTGCCAACGCACGGAGCGCCGCACGAGGCCATTGGGCGCCGGGAGGGTGAAGGGAGAGCCCAAAACGGCGAAAATGCCCAAAACCTCAGTTGCTTCCGCCGGATCGCACCTATATAAGCCGCACCATCTCACAGGCGGACACTGGCCCAAAAGGCCGTCCGGTGGCCCTAAACCGCAAGGTTTGGGCTCACACGTCCGCCGCGGAACAACCGGAGAATGACCATGGCGCTGCCCGATTACAGCATGCGTCAGCTTTTGGAAGCTGGCGTTCACTTCGGCCCTCAGGCCCACCGCTGGAACCCGAAGATGGGGAATTACATCTTCGGCACCCGCAACAACATCCACATCATCGATCTGGCCCAGAGCGTGCCGGCGATGCATCAGGCGCTGCAGGCCGTGAGCGACACCGTCGCCAAGGGCGGCCGCATCCTGTTCGTCGCCACCAAGCGGCAGGCGCAGGACGCCATCGCCGACGCCGCCAAGCGCTGTGCGCAGTACTACGTCAACTCGCGCTGGCTCGGCGGCACGCTGACCAACTGGAAGACGATCTCGGGATCGATCTCGCGGCTGCGCAAGCTCGAGGAGATGCTCGCCTCCAACGAGGCCGGCGGCTACACCAAGAAAGAACGCCTCGACCTGACCCGCGAGCGCGACAAGCTCAACCGCTCGCTCGGCGGCATCAAGGACATGGGCGGCGTGCCGGACATGCTGTTCGTGATCGACACCAACAAGGAAGACATCGCGATCAGCGAGGCCCGCCGGCTCAAAATCCCGATCGCCGCGGTGGTCGACACCAATTGCGATCCCGACGGCATCACCTACGTGGTGCCCGGCAACGATGACGCCGCCCGCGCCATCACGCTGTACTGCGATCTGATCGCGCGCGCCGCGATCGACGGCATCTCGCGCGCACAGGGCGGCATGGGCGTGGATCTCGGCGCCGCCGAGAAGCCGATCGTGGAAGAGCTGCCGAAGCCGGCCGAAGTCGGGCTTGGCTTCGAGCCGCTGCCCGGTCCGCGCGGCGTCGCCGACGACCTCAAGAAGCTCACCGGCGTCTCAGGCGTGATCGAGAAGAAGCTCAACGACCTCGGCCTCTTTCATTATTCGCAGATCGCCGAGCTCAGCGCCGAGGCCGCCCACAACGTCGGCGAAGAGGTCGGATTGCCCGGCCGCGTCCAGGGCTGGGTCGCCAAGGCCAAGGAACTGACGGCCGAGTAACCGGGGCGCGAGCTTTTCGCTCGCGCCGCTTGTTCTGCCGCTTCTAGCCGCAACGGAACGACACGATGGCAAATATCACCGCACAAATGGTCAAGGACCTGCGCGAGCTCACCGGCGCGGGCATGATGGACTGCAAAGGCGCGCTCGGCGAAACCGGCGGCGACATCGAGGCCGCGGTCGACTGGCTGCGCAAGAAGGGCTTGTCCAAGGCCGCGAAGAAGGCCGGCCGCGTCGCCGCGGAAGGCCTGATCGGCGTCGCACGAAAGGGCACCAAGGGCGTCGTGGTCGAGGTGAATTCCGAGACCGACTTCGTCGCCCGCAACGACATGTTTCAGGGTCTGGTGCGAATGACCGCAGACGTCGCACTCGACGTCGGCGCCGATGTCGAGAAGATCAAGGCTGCCAAGGTCGGCCACGCCACGATCGCCGACGCGATCTCCGAGACCATCGCCAAGATCGGCGAGAACATGACGCTGCGCCGCGCCGCCGAGCTGTCGGTCGGCCAGGGTGTGGTCGCGAGCTATATGCACAATTCGGTAATCGACGGCCTGGGCAAGATCGGCGTGATCGTCGCGCTGGAGTCGAGCGGGCAGGCCGACGAGCTGACGGCGCTCGGCCGGATGGTCGCGATGCACGTCGCCGCTTCCAGCCCGCAGGCGGTCGAGGCGGCGGGTCTCGATCCGGCCGTGGTGGCGCGCGAAAAGGACGTGCTCGCCGACAAGTTCAAGGCGCAGGGCAAGCCCGCCGCGATGATCGAGAAGATCGTCGAGTCGGGACTGAAGACCTTCTACAAGGAGGTCACGCTGCTCGAGCAGCCGTATATCCACGACCCGTCCAAGACCGTCGCGCAGGCGCTCAAGGAAGCCGAAGGCAAGGTCGGCGGACCGATCAAGATCAAGGGCTTCGTGCGCTACGCGCTCGGCGAAGGTATCGAGAAGCAGGAGTCGGATTTCGCCGCCGAAGTGGCAGCGCAAGCCGGAACCAAGCCGAACTGACGGATCGCCGCCGCCGCCGGGGGAGGCAAGACGATGGCCGCTTCTAAGTCCAAGTCTGCTAAGTCTGGGTCTGCATCCAAAGCCACCTATCGTCGCGTCATCGTCAAGGTTTCCGGCGAAGCGCTCAGCGGCCCCGACGGTTTCGGCATCCACCAGCCAACCATCGACCGCATCGCCGCCGATCTGGTGGCGGCGCGCAAGCTTGGCGTCCAGCTCGGCGTGGTGGTCGGCGGCGGCAACATCCTTCGCGGCGTCAAGATGTCGAGCGAGAGCCTGTCGCGCCCGACCGCCGACGCGATGGGCATGCTGGCGACCGTGATGAACGGGCTGGTGCTGGAGGCCGCGATCGAGCGGCTCGGCGCGCCGGCGCGCGCCATGACCGCGCTCGCCATGCCGCAGGTCTGCGAGACCTATGAGCGGCAGCGGGCATTGCGCCATTTCGACGAGAACCGCGTGGTGGTGTTCGCCGGCGGCACCGGCAATCCGTTCTTCACAACCGATACCACCGCGGTGCTGCGCGCGGCCGAAATGGGTTGCGACGCGGTGCTCAAGGCCACCGACGTCGACGGGGTGTACAGCGCCGATCCCAAGAAGGACCCCAAGGCGGAGCGCTACGAGCGTCTCAGCCTCAAAGAGGCGTTCGATCGTGACCTCAAGGTTCTGGATGCCACCGCCTTCGCGCTTGCCCGGGAGAACGCCATGCCTATCATCGTGTTTTCGATCCGGAAGCCCGGCGCGATCGAAACTACGCTGCGCGGCGAGGGACGTTTCACCACCGTCGGCGGCTGATGCGATGAACTTTGCGCCGGGATTGGGCGCCGAGATCAAGATGCGAAACGGCGGCGGCCGGCCGCCGGCGGGAGGGTCCCATGGCAGCGGCAACACATGATCTCAACGACATCAAGCGGCGCATGGCGGCGGCGCTCAGCGTGCTCAAGACCGAGTTGAGCGGCTTGCGCACTGGACGGGCCTCCGCGCATCTGCTCGACCCGATCCACGTCGAGGCCTACGGCCAGAACATGCCGCTCAACCAGCTTGCAACGGTGAGCGTGCCACAGCCGCGCATGCTCAGCGTGCAGGTGTGGGACAAGTCGATGGTGGTGGCGGTCGAGAAGGCGATCAAGGCCGCCAACCTGGGGCTCAATCCTTCGACCGAAGGTCAGGTGCTGCACCTGCGCATCCCCGAACTGAACGAGGAGCGGCGCAAGGAGCTGGTCAAGATCGCGCACAAATATGCCGAGACCGCGCGGATCGCGGTTCGGCACGTCCGGCGCGACGGCATGGACGTCCTCAAGAAGTTGGAAAAGGATGGCGACATCAGCCAGGACGACCACAAGCGGATGGACGGCGACGTGCAGAAGGCGACCGATCAGTCGATCGCCGAGGTCGACCAGATTCTGACCGCCAAGGAAAAGGAAATCATGACGGTTTGAGGAGCGAACAGAGGAAGTCAGAGAAAGCTTAACCCACAATGTCCAAGGCCGAAGCGCCGCTGATCGATCCAAGCGAGCCGTTCGTCGTTCCCCGTCACGTCGCCATCATCATGGATGGCAACGGGCGCTGGGCGGCCGCGCGCGGACTGCCGCGCACCGAAGGCCATCGCCGCGGCGTCGAGGCGCTGCGCAAGACAGTGCGGGCGGCGGGCGAGCTCGGCATCTCGTTTCTTACGATTTTTTCGTTCAGCTCGGAGAACTGGTCGCGGCCGGCATCGGAGATCCGCGACCTGATGGGGCTGCTGCGCCGGTTCATCCGGAACGATCTTGCTGAGTTGCACCAAAGCCGCGTCCGCGTGCGCGTGATCGGGCAGCGCAACGATCTCGCCGACGACATCAGGCGCCTGCTGGAAGAAGCCGAGGAACTGACGCGCGACAACGACGGCCTCACGCTGGTGGTGGCGTTCAACTATGGCGCCCGCCAGGAGATCGCACGCGCGGCCGAGCGGATCGCAAGCGAAGTCGCGGCGGGACGGCTAGCCCCCGAGGCGGTGACGGCGGACCTGATCGCGCGCCATCTCGACGCGCCGGATCTGCCCGACCCCGACCTGATCATCCGCACCAGCGGAGAGCAGCGCCTTTCGAATTTTCTGCTCTGGCAGGCGGCCTACAGCGAGCTGGTGTTCGTGCCGATCTACTGGCCCGATTTCGATCGCTCCGCGCTCGAAGACGCGATCGGCGAATACCGGCGGCGAGAGCGCCGGTTCGGCGGCCTCGTCGCGCAGGCCGGGTCCTGATCGTGGCAGGCACCGATCCGGCGGCCGATCGCAACAACGCGCAGCCCGTGTCGGCTGGACGCAGCAATCTGGCGCTGCGCGTTCTGTCGTCGCTGGTGCTGATACCGCTGGCGCTGTTCGTCGCCTGGCTCGGCGGCTGGGCGTTCAATCTGTTCTGGGGAATCGCTGCGCTCCTGATCGTGTACGAATGGACGAAGTTGACGGTTGGCTCCGCCTCGCCCAGGGCCTTGGACATGCGGACCTCGCTTTGGGTGTGCGCCGGACTGATCTATGCGGCTGCCCTCATGATGGCCGCGTGTGTTCTGCGGGCCGACGATTCCACGGGCCTCGTCGCCATCCTGTTCCTGTTTGCGGTGGTGTGGGGCACCGACATCGCCGCGTATTTCGCCGGTCGCACCTTCGGCGGACCGAAGCTGATGCCGCGTGTCAGCCCGAAGAAGACCTGGTCGGGTGCGCTCGGAGGAACGTTCGCCGGCGTCGCCGCCGCGGTCGTGGTGGCCTGGCTTGCGGGACTGCGCAACCTTGGCGCGATTGCGCTCGTTGCCCTGGTGCTGTCGTTCGTTTCGCAGGCGGGAGACCTCATGGAATCGGCACTCAAACGCCAATTCGGCGCCAAGGATTCCGGCGGCCTGCTTCCCGGTCATGGCGGCTTGATGGATCGGCTCGACGGTTTTGCGGTCGCCGTGGTGGTGGCTGCCGTGATCGGCATCGTGCGCGGGGGGCTGGACGCCCCCGCGCGCGGCCTGCTGGTGTGGTGAGCCATGGCGCTCGGTAGCCCAAAAGTTCGCTCGGAACCGCAGCCGGTTTCGGCTCCCCGGAGCCTGACGCTGCTCGGCGCCACCGGTTCGGTGGGCGGCAGCACGATTGACCTGATCAAGCGCGGCGGTAGCCGCTACCGCGTCGAGGCGGTGACCGCCAACAACAATGCGGCGGCGCTGGCCCGCCTCTCACGCGAGTTGAACGTGCGCTTCGCCGCGGTCGCCAATCCTTCCGCTTATGCCGAACTCAAGGATGCGTTGTCGGGCTCCGGCATTGTGGCTGCAGCCGGCGAAGACGCCTTGATCGAAGCGGCCGAGCGCCCGGCCGAGTGGGTGATGGCCGCGATCAGCGGCTCCGCCGGGCTCAAATCCACTTTGGCTGCCGCCAAGCGCGGGGCCACCATTGCGCTCGCCAACAAGGAGTGCCTGGTCTGCGCCGGCGGCCTGTTCATGCGCAGCGCCGCGGCCGCTGGCGCCAACGTGCTGCCGGTCGATTCCGAGCACAACGCGCTGTTCCAGGCGCTGACCGCCGGCCGCCGCGAGGATGTCCAGCGTGCGATCCTGACCGCCTCCGGCGGTCCATTTCGCACCTGGTCGATGGAAGCGATGCGCGCAGCCACTCCCGAACAGGCGCTGCGCCATCCGAACTGGTCGATGGGAGCCAAAGTGACGATCGATTCCGCGACCCTGATGAACAAGGGCCTGGAGCTGATCGAGGCGCACCATCTGTTTGCGCTGGAGCCGTCCAAGCTCGATGTGCTGGTCCATCCGCAATCGATCGTGCACGGACTCATAGAGTTCCGCGACGGCTCGGTGGTGGCGCAGCTCGGCGCACCCGACATGCGGATCCCGATTGCCTATTGCCTGGCCTGGCCGGATCGCATCGATGGGGCCGCGGCACGGCTTGACCTGGCTCGGATCGCGAACCTGAGCTTCGAGGCGCCAGATCCGGTGCGGTTTCCGGCGCTGGCGATCGCCCGCAGCGTGCTTGAAGGCGGGGGCGCGGGTCCGACTGTGCTCAATGGGGCCAACGAGATCGCCGTTGAGGCGTTTGTGACCCACCGGCTCGGCTTTACCGGGATCGCAGCCCTGGTGGCCGCCACAATTGATGCCGCGGAGCGCGGCGGCCTGCGGAATGAGCCGCAAAATGTGGAAGAGGCGCTCGCCGTTGACCATATGGCAAGGACGCTGGCGCTAGAGCTTTTGCCTGAAATAGCCGCAAAGGCATCATAAGAGCCTCCAGGGTTCGTGGATTACGCAAGGGGACAAGGGTCCAAATGGACATTCTGAGCAATTTCGGCCTTTGGGGTGCCGGCTGGACGGGATGGATCATTCCCTTCCTTTTCGCGCTGAGCGTCGTGGTGTTCTTTCACGAGTTGGGCCACTTCCTGGTTGCCCGCTGGTGCGGCGTTCGGGTGCTGACATTTTCAGTCGGGTTCGGACCTGAACTGTTCGGCTTTACCGACCGTCACGGCACCCGCTGGAAGATCGCCGCCATCCCGTTGGGCGGCTATGTGAAGTTCTTCGGCGACGAGAACGCCGCAAGCGTCCCCGACCAGGCGGCGGCGTC